>JAYVQY010000063.1:0-2063 GCA_043776715.1 Cyclobacteriaceae bacterium
ACAAAAGGCATTGGAGCGGTTAAGACGGTGACACTCAAAGTGCCCATCGAGCAAGAAAGAGTGGGGCGTGGGCTTGCGATTTATGAGATGAAGTGTTCTGCCTGTCATAAACTGACCGACGAGCGCCTTGTCGGGCCGGGCTGGAAAGAAATCACAAAGCGGAGAAAACCAGAGTGGGTGATGAACATGGTCACTAATGTTGACGTCATGTTAGACAAGGATCCTGAAGCACAGAAATTATTTGAGTTGTGCCTGATGCGAATGCCCAACCAAAATGTTTCTATTGGTGATGCGCGTGACATTTTGGAATTCATGAGAAAAAATGATGGAGAAAAATAGTCTTACTCTTAAATGCTTAAATAGATATAGTATGAAAAAATTTATTAACCTCATGGGACTTCTTCTTTTGATAAGTCCCGTCATGATCTTTATCGGTTGCAAACCGACGGGTCCAAAGGAAGCTATTATCGGCAATGCAGCGTCCAAAGTTTATGTTGCCCCTGGCAAGTACGATGAGTTTTACAATGTTGTCTCCGGGGGCTTCAACGGGCAAATGGCGATTTATGGTATTCCATCCGGCAGGTTGTTTAGGATCATTCCAGTCTTCTCGCAATTCCCTGAAAATGGATATGGCTATAGCGAAGAAACAAAGCCAATGCTCAACACGTCACATGGGTACGTGCCCTGGGATGATCTCCACCACATCGCCCTTTCCGTGACGAACGGCGAGCATGATGGCCGATGGGCTTTTGGAAATGGAAATAACACCCCACGCGTGGCGAGAGTAAGTTTAAAGACTTTCAAGACCGAAGAGATTCTTGAATTGCCCAACAGTGGCGGTAATCACTCATCTCCTTTTATCACAGAAAACAGTGAGTACATCGTGGCAGGTACACGGTTTAGCATTCCGGTGGGTGATAATCGGGATGTACCAATCAGTACCTATAAAGAAAATTTTAAAGGCACGATCAGTTTCATTAAGGTTGATCCTCAATCGGGTCACATGAGCATTGGATTTCAATTGAAAACACCGGGTGTAAACTTCGATTTGTCAAGGGCAGGCAAAGGCCCTTCACATGGATGGTTCTTTTTCTCGTGTTATAACACAGAGCAGGCTTATACGTTGCTGGAGGTAAATGCCACTCAAAAAGACAAAGACTTTATTATGGCTGTGAATTGGAAGAAGGCGGAAGAGTACATTGCTCAGGGCAAAGGTGTCAAGGTGAAAGCAAAATATGCTCACAATTTATTGGATGAGAGCACGCACACGGCTTCATCGGAAATGATGACAGAGGTATTGCAACTTGATCCAGCCATCTTGAAAGACATCATCTATTTTATTCCCTGCCCCAAATCGCCCCATGGTTGCGACACTGACCCTACTGGCGAATACATTGTGGCGTCTGGAAAGCTGGCAGCATTGATCCCCGTATTTTCATTCACCAAGATCCAGAAGGCCATTGCAGACAAAGACTTTGAAGGAGAGTTTGCAGGAATACCAGTGATTAAATACGAATCGGCTTTGCACGGTGAGGTAAAGAAACCTGGCCTCGGCCCATTGCATACTGAGTTCGATGAGAAGGGCAACGCCTATACATCCTTCTTTGTTACTTCAGAAATAGTGAAGTGGAATGTGAAATCACTGGAAGTGCTGGATCGGGTACCAACTTATTATTCAGTGGGTCACCTTAGCGTTCCCGGTGGTCCTACCCGGAAACCCCATGGCAAGTATGTAATTGCTTACAATAAGATAACAAAAGACCGGTACCTACCCACAGGCCCGGAGCTTACTCAATCTGCACAGCTTTATGATATTTCTGGTGATAAGATGCAGTTGCTCCTTGATTTTCCAACTACGGGAGAACCTCATTATGCAGAATCAATCCCAGCAAGTCTTGTGATGCCCAACTCCATTAAGATTTTCAAAATTGAGGACAATAAGCATCCCTACGCGGCCCGAGGAGAAAAAGAAACCAAAGTTGTCCGTAAAGGAAATGAAGTCCATGTTTCGATGACCGCCATCCGATCTCACCTCGTGCCTGATAATATTGAAGGTATCAAAC
>JAYVQY010000064.1:0-2049 GCA_043776715.1 Cyclobacteriaceae bacterium
TATTTGGGATTCCACTTTTGTTATGTCCGCATCCAGCGCTGCCAATGTTTTTTGGATGGCCTTTGTCAACATTTTCTTCATGTCAAGGTTGCCCACTTCCCTGCTCTTGTTGGTGTTGCGTGTGTGCAGTAGCGAAGGTTCACCAACAAGCAGTAAAATAAATTGCAAATCACTGATAACAAAAGTTGGTGAAGAACACCAACTTGGGCTAAGAAAATCTGAAGTTGATGCGAATTAAGTTTTTAAGCGAGTATGCGAATTAAAGGCATAGCAGGACAAATATACTGTGACTTTGTCCTGTACGTTGGTAATGTTTAATGACTCGTTTCCGCAGATAAGAAAAAGCAAAAAGACATTTACACTTACTTACATCACATTTCACTATCCTCAAATCCCTGTATACCACGCCCAACCAGTGCTATCCATGTCCACAAATTCATCCGTGACAACGATGCGCTGCAAATACTTCATGCTTTTATAACCTATTTGAGTTTCTACGCGCAGGCGCACAGGGGCACCGTGAGGAACGGGGAGGTCGCGACCATTCATACCATAAGCAAGAATGGTTTGCGGATGAAACGCATCGAGTAAATCAATGCTGTCTATCCAACCATCATAGGAATAAAAATTTACAAAGCGTGCGCTGGGTAGTATGCCTACGCTTTGAAGAATCGTGTATAAGGGAACACCGGTCCATTGAGCAATGGCAGTCCATCCTTCTTCGCAGGTATGTCGTGTGATGTGTGTGTGTGAAGGAAACTTTTGAAGATCTGCTAATGAATATGATCCTGGTCGTGCTACACTTCCTTCAATCGGCAATGCCCAATCCACAAATGCCTTTTTGTGAAAGCGTGCGTAGGTCTCGTTGTAAAAAGACTTTGATGAGTCAGCTGGATTAGTTGTTCCTGTGGCGGGAAATGAAGAGATGTCTCGAAAGTTATATTGTTTAGCGAGTGATTGCCCTGGCAATAGTGCGCGGTGAGCAACATAGGTAAGATTGTCTCCCATGCGCAGGATGTTACCATACGTAGGTGGTAATGGTTTGGAGCATCCCGCAAGGAGTAATCCACCGATGGAAGTCAGTCCTGCGATAATAGCCTTGCGCCTGGTAATGATTTTTTTCTTTTCCATATTTATTTTTCTATGGTCATAGCACGCATCTGTTGTTTGAATCCTGACTTGATCACCATCACCACGTGCACGATCAGAAAGAGCACGAGCGCAATGGAAGCAAAGAGATGAATGGTGCGAGCCGACTGAGCCCCAAAAAATAGTTTCAAGAGAAAAGGATAAGCCGCTGTGATAGCCGGTGACATTGTCATGCCTGTCATCACAATCACAGGCATCAGAAAAAAGATCACCACAACATAACTACATTTTTGCAAGAGGCCGTAATGCGGACCACTCATCGCAGACGGAATCTGCATGCGCACATGGTTGATGACATCATTCCAAAACAGGCGCCACGAAAATTCTTTTGACCGTGGCCAGAGATGCTTACGAAAATGTCCGGTGAGAATTCCTGCAGTGAAATAAATCAACCCCGGTATGAGAAGAAACCAACCAGCGAGAAAATGAAGACTCCGTCCCCAACCATTCTGATTAAAAATATCAAAGGTGCGGATGGCACTCACCGGAGCATTGGCAGCTTCTGAAAAGGGTACAGGTTTTTCCCAACCACCATGCTGATAGTTACGGCTCAGTGGAAGTTCGAATAATGCTGGTGTCAGATCGTTTCCTACTTCGCCCCAATAGAATCGGGGGTGAACCATGATCATCTCCACGCCCGTAAAAACTAATGCAAAAAAACTCAAGGCGATAATCCAGTGGGTGCCTTTCACCCAGAGCTTGTGAGGAATGTTTTCTGAGTTTAAGGTTTGGTGTGAGATCATTTAAATGAGATTAATTTGTTCCAATTTCTTGAGTTTGACTTTAAATGTACATTTTTTTACACTACTAAACGACAAAAAGCAGAAGATCAATAAAATGTTCCTTCTGCTGTTTATATAAGTAGATTATTGCGGAATTACAAAACTGACCTCCCCCTAA
>JAYVQY010000065.1:0-28847 GCA_043776715.1 Cyclobacteriaceae bacterium
AAGCTTTGATCAGCATAACCCAGTGTGGGGACTGGCTTCTTTTTCAACAGTGCGGTTGTTCAAATCAACCCGTTTCCGCGCCGAACTGAATACGACCAGTAACCCTTTGGCAAAAAGTAACATTGAAGGCCATGTCGGACGCGAGTGGCATTGGCAGTTTTTTGCTGGTATCCAGAATAATTTCAAGATCAGCAAGTCAATCGACGCCAATGTGCAACTCCTTTACAATTTTGATAAGAAATTGAAAGATGCATTTCCGGAAAAGCTTTCGGTCAGGATTGGTGTTCAATATAAGTTTCGAAAGAAATCAAAATGAAACTATAATCATTTTTATTCCACCAAAGTAGACTGTTTAGGTTCGATGGCAACTATTGGATTACAAGTCCAGACTCCGAAATAGATCATCCTTCGATCCGGTCGACTTTGCAAATGCCGACCAGCGTTCCCACCAGCTAACCACGTGTCCGGAAAAAAGTTAATTTTGCCCGGTGCCACCCCAAAAGCGGGTGGCACGACTTTTTATCATGGAACTATCTCCTAAAAAAATCCTTCTTCACCTGGGCCTCTTGCTGGTCACGTTTGTGACCACCACTTTTGCCGGATCAGAATGGGTGTATGGCAAATCTATACTCATGGAGGGATATTCCTGGCAGGACTTTGTAAGCGGCATGGGATACTCGGTGCCGTTTCTGCTGATTCTCACCGTCCATGAATTCGGCCATTATTTTACAGCCATTCACTACAAGGTAAGGACCACCTTACCCTATTATATTCCACTGCCACCGTTTCCATTCATGTTTGGAACCCTCGGTGCCTTGATTCGACTGAAAAGCAGTGTACCAACGAAGCAGCAGAATTTTGACATTGGCATCGCCGGGCCTCTTGCTGGATTTATAGCGGCAATCGTTGTCTTATGGTATGGCTTTGCCACATTACCCCCTCCGGAGTATGTGTTTCAGTTCCACCCGGAGTATGAACAATTTGGGTTGGACTACGCCAATCATGTCTATACTCCGCAAAACCTTCCGGAGAATACCATCGATGTTGTTTTGGGAAAAAACTTGATCTTCCTTTTTTTTGAAAAATTTGTGGGCGACCCGGCGCGCATTCCGAATGTCCACGAGATCATGCACTACCCATTTTTGTTTGCAGGATTTCTTGCCCTTGTTTTCACGAGCATTAATTTACTGCCCATCGGCCAATTGGATGGAGGTCATGTGGTTTATGGATTGCTTGGGTTTGGAGGTCACCGCATCGTCTCCTCGATTGTATACATCATCTTTCTGTTTTACGCAGGCCTTGGTTCAGTGTTGCCAGGCTCCACCTTTGAAATGTTTGGAATCGAATTCCCGCACATGATGACAATTCTTTTATTCATAGGATTTCTTTATGTCTGTCTTATGGGATTGCAATGGGGATGGCAAAATCAATTGATGATCGCCGTCATCATTTTTGCGGTTCAGTATTTTCTTGCGATCTATTTTCCGACGATTCGCGGTTATTCAGGATGGCTTTTGTTTGTCTTTCTCATTGGCCGGCTGGTAGGGATACAACATCCTCCTTCTGAAATTGAGGACCCACTTACTCCAGATAGAAAAATTCTTGGTTGGATCGCGCTTGCAGTGTTTATATTATGCTTCACGCCAGCTCCTATTGAAATGATTATCTCAACTCCGCCAGCACCATAATTTTCTCTGCCTGGGGTTTCCCGTTAAGAGCGTAACGGACAATGACTAGACCTGAAACCGGCGAGAGGAATCGAAGGGATATCTTATCATTTAATGGGTGCATATCGATGTCAAGCTTGCGGCCCGTGAAGTCAAATGCAAAAATATTTTCTGCCTCAGCGGGTAAATAACAGGTCCCTGAAGTTGGGTTTGGATAGATAGGAACATGAATTGACTTTCTTTCAACATCAGTGATGGGGTCTATAACAGCTTCTTTACCAAAGCCAGCCCTTACCATGATGCTGCCTTTCACCTTTACATTTTGCACCCATGTACCGATCGTATTATAATAAATCTTATCCCCGTTGTCGGTATTCTTATCAAGACCGACGGGTATCGAGGCGCTCGAGAGTTGTTTCCATCCAATATAGAATGCCCCGGTCACAACCAACGATGGACTTAAGGTATAGCGGGCAAACTTGCTTTGTGTAGTTCGTTTGACGCTGATGTTTTGTTCATATAAGATCGAAGAAGCATCATCGTTCAGGTCTCTGCGAATTTGAAGTTTGAGCGACTGATTTGTGTTATCTCCAAACTCCGGAAAATAGATATCCACATAGGTCAATGTTTCAGATTGGCTTGACTTTAAGTTGAATTTGAAGGCAAGGTAGGAACCGGCTTGATTAAGACCCGCGCCATATTCTGCAGATCCATCGTCATAAGCATAGTAAGAAGCCAGTGTATAATTGGCCCGAATGGAATCATTGGTCCGAAAATCTATTGGGCTGTATTTGGCCGCATTGTAATCTCCATTTAGTTCCGGAGGCACGTTGTCCTTTGTTGACATACCATATTTCAGTCTGATTCCAATGGAGTCTGCAGTCGGATCGAAAGAGGATTCAGGAGGAGTTTTGTTTAAGGTTAGTTTTTGGAACTGAAGTCCTACTAAAATGGTGCCTGGGTCCTGAGCTACATCAAGAATAATTTTTTTCGAGGTTATTTTGTTACCAATTTTTGTGGTGATTTTCGCCTCTGTTGAATAGTCAAACGGCTGAAGGTTGCCTGACTTCAAGTTGAATAGATCAAGAGACGGTTTTTTAAGATTGCCAGATATGTTTTTTAAGAAGTGCTTGACCGGCATGGCATAGTAGTCTACAAACAAAGAATTGAGGGCGGAGGAGACTGTTCTGTCAGGATAGGATGTATCGCTTACCGACCTCCCTGTGTTTAGGTAGATATAGTCAACGTTCCATGTGTCGTAGGGGCCTGAAAGTCGGGCAAAATTCTGCAGGCGGAATTGAAATGCTTTGTGAAAGAAACGATCGCCGGTCACGGGTATCACCGCCTGGTAAAAGACATCGGGTTGAAGGGCATCATTATTTTCAATGACATAGATGCTTTCCCATTTATTATCAGAATTCTTACAAGATAAGATGAGTTGGTCGCCGAGGTCTGGGTTTTCTCCACGGCCTTTTACTTGGTAAAAGAAGCTGAGGTATACTGTGCCGCGAAGGGCAGGGTCTACCAGATTCATTTGAATGGGATGGGACACCAACTTATCAGCAAAACCTTTTGCCAGAACATCATTCACATTGTAGGGCTTGCCCAGTGAATCAACTCCATCGAAAGTCACGATGTTCTTTGTGGGCTGCTTGATGCCCAGGCCATTATTCATGAACACGGATTTGCCGTATTGCCAGAGGCTTTCTTGCGGATAGGTGAGGGAATCAGAATATGAAAAGTCGTCCCAAAAAGGCAGGTTCAAAGTAATGGTACTTTGGGTTCTTGAAAAAGAGGATGGTTTATGTTGTGCTGCCGCTTGAGAGGCGATTGGGTATTCCACCAGTTGGGAGAAGGCAGCAGTGTAGAAGAAGAAGTTGAGAAAAAAGCAAAAGGTGATTTTCACGCTACTGGAAGTTGCCACCATTTTCATTTTTTTCTTCCTTGAGTTCGTAGCCTTTAGGTCCGATCCATAGGTCAATAGGATCACCAATGCTCACTGAGTCGCCTGCCATGGGTAGTTGCTTGATAACGTAACTCACAATGCCCATAGTATCCACGTCCTCAGGAATTTGCACGGAACCAAGGTGGAGGCTTAGATTCCCGAGTCGAAGCAACACATTTTCGTAGGGTAGGCCGACATAGTTGCTCATGATAAAGTCTTTTGGTCCACTACCATCTCCCACAACCAAATCGATTACAGAGCCTTTTGGCACACGACTGCCCGGGGCGATGACGGCACCATTCATTCTCATTTCAATGATCAGGTCCCGAAATGGACTGTGTCTGTGGATCACCCGGCCTCGCTTCAACTCATTGCTTTTCAAAACTGCTTCAGCATTTGCCAATGAGCCACTCCCGCTTTCCAACAAATTTGGGATCGGTAGTGTAGGAGGAGAGCTTCGGTTAATGGAGACATAGATCCTTCTATTTTGTTTTACATAGTGCTTTGGTTTAGGGAACTGCTGCAATACAGTGAGCGGCGGATGGTTAGGAGAATAAGATGAGTCCCCAACTTCATATCGAAGGTGCAAGGGTGCCAGGAGGCTGTCGATTTCATAAATGCTAAATCCGGTCAGGTCAGGTACTCTGATTTCGTCTCCATGCTGAGTGGAGTAGGGGAGATAAACATAGAAGTAGGAGACTCCGACCAGTAATAAAATTCCAAGGGCTAGTGATACACTGGATAGCATCGAACCCAGGGTATTTCCTTCAAATGGAAACTTCAATTTCATCTTAGCTAAAATTTTAATGATGAAACGAAGTTATGCTGAAGCCTGTCCTTCATTTTACTTCTTTCCATGGAAAGTAAAATCAATTTTGAGATGAGTTCGGTAAATGAAATTCCTCTTTCCTTCCACATCATAGGGTACATGCTCGAATTGGTAAAGCCAGGGATTGTATTGATTTCATTTACATAAACCTCTCCGTTTTCGGCATAAAAGAGATCGACCCGGGCGTAGTCTTCACAGTTCAAAGCTTTGAACGCCTTGATGGAAAGTGTTCTGATCTTTTCTGCGACGTCACCTGGCAATATGGCGGGGACAGCGATTGTGACTGCATTACCATCTACATATTTGGCATCAAAAGAATAGAATTCATAATTCTTGCTGATGATGATTTCTCCCGGCAGAGACGCCAGCGTTGGAATGTTACCAAGGATCGCACATTCAATCTCCCGTCCTTTTACATATCGTTCAAATAACAGTTCATGGTCATAGCGAAACGCTTCCTCGACCGCAGGGGCAAACTCCGCTTTCGATTTCACTTTTGTGACACCTACTGAAGAGCCCAGGCTGGCCGACTTTACCATAAAGGGTACACCAAGTTTCGTTTTAATTTCTTCGAAGGTTGGCCTATTATTTTCATAAAAGCCGACGGGTATAAAATCGGCAACCGGCAGACCTGCCTCTTTCATTAGGTGCTTGGCCACAATCTTGTTCATGGAAACAGCTGATCCTAATACGCCGGTTCCGACCACGGGCAAATCCAATGCTTTTAGGAGGCCTTGAATGCTTCCATCTTCGCCGTCTGTTCCGTGAAGGACTGGAAATACAACGTCTGCCAAAATCTTTGTCGCTCCACTTTTTAGCATGGGCTGTTTTGGATCAAGTTGAATGGAAAGAGGTTTGCCTTTATGAATAGTCTTGTTGACAGTCTTGGTTATGTACCATTTTCCACTTTGGGAGATGCCAATGGGGATGGGGGTAAATTTCTTTCGGTCGATAAATTCAAAGATATTCCTGGCAGAATTGACTGACACCCCATGCTCTACAGAACGCCCGCCGTAAAGAATTGCTACTTTAATATTGCTCATCGATTTAAATCAATCCAAAGATAGAAATTCCTGCTAATGCCCGATGTATACTTTCGTTGAACTGAGCTGATCGTCGATCTGCAACCGGAAGATGTAAAGGCCTACAGACTGCCCACTCAGGTCAAAGTAATAAGTTTGATTGAGTGTTTCAGGCAGAAGGTTATCAGCAACAATTTGGCCCATCATTGAATAAATCTGGAGACGCACGTCTGTCTTTTTGGGCAGATTAAAGGTGAGCGCCAGGTCTGAAGAGGGGACACGGGAAGAATAGTACAATTGATAGGAAATTGGGGTGATGGGTGGTTGCGAATCTTGACCTGCAAATATTTCAAGGTTATCCAGAAAGATGTTGTTGCCATGCTGATTAGTGACGACAAATGCAAGGCGTACATTTTTTTTCCCTGAAACAGGTGTCAAATTAACATACTCCCTTTTCCAATCATTGTCGGTCGTTGGCGCCCATGAAGAGGTTGAAGTCCTAACACTAAACTCACTTCCTGCGCGGTCGTAAAGTACTGTTTCATACGTGACCCCGCAGTCACTGGAAGCTAGAATTTTCAATCGGTCATCTGCAGGAATATTTTGAGCATAGCTCACATCAAACAATAGGCTATGGCTCTTATAATTAGTTAAGTCTAAAACAGGACTGGCAATCCATGATTCTTCTCCAAGGTTCGTATTGGTATATGCTTTGTATGTGACGGATTGATTCTTGTTCGTGGTGACGGGCAGCCAATCCTGAGCGTTGTATGGTGTTGCCAATAACCAGGGGATTTCTTCTGCCTTATTGAACGTCATTCGAAGGGGAGACCGATCGGCTGACTGATCGACGTAGGTGTTGAAAGTAATTGTATTGTTGGCAGGTGTCGAATCACTAAATCCATTGGGATTGATGACGGTAAGTGTGACTTGGTTTAAGCCCTTGTTTAATGCGACCGTGTTCAGAATAAAAGTTTTTTCCTCGCCGACGTTAAGTAGAATATTTGAAAAACTTTGCGATACTACACTTCCTCCATTCAACGCTCGTTGGGCCTGGAAACTTGTAATCGGGGCTGTACTGAAATTTTTCACCTTGAATTGTATCACAGGATTAGATTGGCAATGAACCAATCCCGGACTAGCGATGGAAGATAAGGCTATGTCGTTGATGGCGCCGTCGCTGACGATCGCGTTATCGACATAGAGATTATTGCCATAACCATTTGTAGAAACAAACGCCAGTTGCCAGGTGAATGAGGAGGATAAGTTCGCAAGTGAAATAACCTCTGACTTTCTCCATTGCGCCTCTGCGGTAGGGACAAAATTGTTTGAAGTGCTGGTGGTTGTGCCCAAGGCTGCCCCGGATTTTTCGTATAAAAGTATGCCTGCCGCAAGATCTGGGTTGCATCCTGGAAGTGCATAAACCTGTAGTTTATCTCCAGCCTCTCCAGGAAATTGCGCGTAAGCGAGGTCAAACTTAAATTGCGCGTTGAGCGGGATCGACAAAGAGAATGATGGCGTTACCAGCCAGTCCAACGAACCTGCATTTTGATAGTTGAAGAAGTTCAGGTACATCGCGCGGTTCGAAATATTTGCATCCGCAGCGACGACATTTGCCCATGTAATCTCACCATCCGGATTTTTTATTTGCCACCCCACGGGAACTGAATTAAAAGGCTCATTGATAGGCAGCGTGACTTTGGATGGTACGGTTACTTGAACAGACGCATTGTTGTTGGATAACTTGCCATCGGAGGTACCATTGGTTTGAAGAATTTGAAATGCCACCTGCTGTGTGCTCGAGGAAGCAAAATTTAAAGAGTTAAATGAAACATTTGCTGATTGCAGTGTACTCAATGCCAATGAGGAAAAGGTTTTAGTTTCGACGATGCTGCCGTTGAGTAGTAATTGAATTTGAGCTGATGTGACGAAAGTGCTTCCATAGTTCTTCACTTCAATCTGTGGAGCGACCGCATCACTGCACAACGAGGCCTGTGGAGTGATGATCTTAAGAATGCCCAAATCAACGGAAACAATCACCGGGTTGGTCGATCCGGGAGAAGTAAGAAGACTCGTCCTTCGAGGACTGCTTTGCAATACGACCACCATTCGCCCCACCTGCCCTTGAGTAAAAATATTCATGCAGGCATCCGCGGTGTAGTCCATATAGTTTTGAAACATCTTAGTTCCTGAACAAGAAGTCTGAGGATGGGTAGGGCACACGACTGATGACGTAGTGCTCGCCGACTGAGGTGGCGTATCGGCAACGTAATCGGTATCACAATTGCTTCCATCTCCCCAGATATGACGCAGCCCAAGAAAATGGCCGATTTCATGAGTAGCAGTACGTCCCTTGTTGAAGGCAGCCTGAAGATTAAAGTTTCCATCCGCGGAGGAACCGAAAGCCTGATAATCAATAGCGACGCCATCCGTGAGCCGGTCATTCGATGAATCCGCGAGGCCTTGCAGTTGGGATGATACCGGCAGTTGGGCATAGCCAATGAAAGTTCCGCTAAGATTAATCACCCAAATATTCAAATAGTTCTCCGCTGGCCAGTAACTCAAGGCTTTGAATTCAGCATTCTCGTTAATGGTCCAGGAAGTCTTGGTGCCAAGCGTGCGCGTGATGCCATTCGTAGCCAGACCTTCTGGATCTTGTTTAGCCAATACAAACTGGATATCAATGTTGCCGGCTACAGGTTGAAATTCTGCGGGTGTGTTTGTGCGGTCACCATTGAGACGTTTATAGTCATCATTGATTACTTGAATCTGTGAGATGATCTGGGCATCCGGTATGTTTGTGCCCGCCCCGACTGCTTCTCCATTGTGGATCACGTGCACCACCACCGGGATGGTATAGGTGTTTGCCTTAGTGCGTCCAATCTTGAACGTTTGCAGCTTATTTTCGATTATTCTTTTTTGCATCCACTGCTCGAACTCATCTTGTGTTTCAAGCCCGGAGATTTTTGAATGTCTTAATTTCTCATACTCGACCAAGCCGCATCGTTCCTGAGTGTAGCCAAATATGGGTGAGAAAAGAAGGGTAATACTGACGAATGAAAAAATGAGACCTTGCAAACGAACCATCGGGCTATAAATAAGTCTGTCCTGTTAGATTTCAAGTTCCAACATTCGTTTAACGAAAGAACCGGCATTCTATGATAAATACATCAAGAAAGTAGAGCGGTAACCTTACAATGATGTTAAATTGACAACTTCGATCGACTTGATTTCGGGAACTAACCTCCTGATGGCTTCTTCGACTCCTGCCTTAAAAGTCATGGTTGACATTGGGCAATGCTCGCAGTTACCAACAAATTCAAGCCTTACCACATTGTCTTTGGTAACCTCCAGCACCCTCACATTGCCACCATCTGCCTCAAGATAAGGGCGAATGCTGTCCAGTGAAGATTCAACGCGCCTGGTAAGGTCTTCGTATTTTAAATGGGCAGTTGCATTCATACAGTCATCTCCACTTTTTTTGTGAGTCCAAAGTTAGCATTTCTGATCGCAATCTGTTGTGCCAATGCCTGGGCCAGGTCAGTGAAGGCAGTGGCAGTTAATCCATCCTTAATCACAGCAGGAAGTCCACTGTCGCCACTTTCCCGAATGCTTTGCACCAAAGGAATCTGACCCAACAGCGGAACATCAAACTTTTCTGATAAGTTCTTGCCTCCGTCTTTACCGAAGATATAATATTTGTTATCTGGCAATTCTGCAGGAGTGAAGTATGCCATGTTTTCAACAATGCCAAGTATGGGCACATTGATTTGAGGCTGCCTGAACATGGCCAACCCTTTTGTTGCATCTGCCAGCGCTACCTTTTGAGGTGTAGTCACGATCACGGCTCCTGTCACCGGCACGGTCTGGACCAGGGTAAGATGAATATCACTGGTTCCGGGCGGAAGGTCAATAAATAAATAGTCGAGGTCGCCCCAGATCGTATCGCTGATGAATTGCTTCAAAGCAGAGCTCGCCATCGGGCCTCGCCAAACCACGGCGCTATCTGGTGGAGCAAGAAATCCTATTGACATCAGCTTCACCCCGTATTGTTCCAACGGAAGAATGCAGCTTTTTCCATTTACAACTTTTACCTCTGGTTGTTCGCGCTCACAATTGAACATGACCGGAATGGAGGGCCCGGAAATATCTGCATCGATCAGGCCAACTTTGGCACCTGCCTTGGCGAGTGCTACAGCGAGATTACTCGTGACAGTGGATTTGCCTACGCCCCCCTTACCCGAAGCAATGGCAATGATGTTTTTCACGCCAGGTAGCAACGGCGTGTTGTCTCGCAGCGTTGTAACTGATGAGGTAATGTTGATATGAATGGCAATATCTTCTCCCGCCACCTTCCTCACTGCCTTTTCACAATCCTTACGGATCATTTCTTTCAATGGGCATGCGGGGGTTGTCAGCACAATGGTAAAGTTTACATGCTCCTTTTGAACCACTACATCCTTCACCATGTTAAGACTCACCAGATCACGCTTTATATCCGGGTCATTCACGGTAGATAAAGCCTTAATAATGTCTTCCTTTGTAATGCCCATAATTGTTGTAAAAGTGCGAATTTAGTAATAAGCGATCAGGCATTGGGCATCGGATAGGGATTTTATTGACCGTTCAATACCTGATTCTCAATGCGTGACGAATAACTATCTTTGAGCCCCAATTGTTTAGATGATCTATTTTCTTTTGTTGAACCTTGATTAGTCGCGAAACCATAGATGAAGTCAAAAATCGCCTCGACATTGTCGATGTCATCAGCGATTTTGTTTCGCTCAAGCGATCGGGTCAGAATTATAAGGCATTGAGTCCTTTCAACAATGAAAAAACGGCGTCCTTTTTTGTAGTTCCAGGCAAGGGTATTTTTAAAGACTTCAGCAGCGGAAAAGGGGGCGATGCGATCACTTTCGTGATGGAGCATGAGGGCATGAGCTATATGGAGGCCATTCGCTTTCTGGCCAAAAAATATGGAGTCGACATCAAGGAAGATGTCTTGTCCGATGAATTGCAGGAGCAGCAGAGTGAGCGCGAGGGACTATACATCCTCATGAACTTTGCGAAAGACTATTACAAGGAAAATCTTTTTAATACAGATGAAGGCAAGGCGATCGGATTAAGTTATTTCCGTGAACGCGGGTTTAACGACAGAACCATCCAGAAATTTGAATTGGGATTCGCACTGGAAGGTTGGAACCACTTAATGGATGAGGCGATCAAGAAAAATTATAACAAAGATCTGCTCGAGAAGACTGGCCTGGTTGTTAAAAATGATGAAGGACGAACCTACGACCGGTTTCGGGGCAGAGTAATTTTTCCGGTTTTCAATCTGTCAGGAAAAGTGATTGCTTTTGGCGCCCGCATGATGGGCAAGGATAACCTGCCTGCCGGTAGGCATGGGAATCAGCCAAAGTACATCAACTCACCTGAGACCGAAATCTATCACAAGAGTAATGTGCTCTACGGCCTGTCGCAGGCAAAAAACTTAGTCAGGCAGAAAGATAATTGTTACCTCGTAGAAGGATACACCGATGTCATTTCGATGCATCAATCTGATGTAGAGAACGTCGTGGCATCTTCAGGCACTGCCCTCACAGAAGAACAGATCAAATTGATCAAGCGATTCACAGAGAATGTGACCGTACTTTTTGATGGCGACAATGCGGGTATCAAAGCTGCGCTGAGAGGCATTGATTTGATTCTCAAAGGCGGATTGAATGTCCGTGTGGTGTTGCTCCCGGATGGGGAAGATCCCGATAGCTATTCAAGAAAGGTTGGTACATCGGAGTTTCAAAAATTTCTCGCCCAAAAGTCACAGGACTTTATCTCTTTCAAATCGAGCATGTATGCATTGGAGGCCGGCAATGACCCCATTCGCAAAGCTGAATCCATTAAGGAAATTGTCGGAAGCATTGCGTTGATACCTGATCCTGTAAAACGTTCTGTCTACTTACAGGAAACCAGTCACCAATTGAAAATTGGCGAGCCTGTTTTGCTTTCAGAGTTGAATAAGTTGCTGGTTCAGGAAAGAAAGAAGAAGGAACGGGAACAATCTCAGGCTCCTGTCAGGGGCGAAGCATATGATGGCTTGGCGGAACAAGTCGAGGATCATGCCACGCCGATAGTGGATGTGAAGGACATGGTGTACTACCAGGAGCGTGAAACCGTAAGACTTCTCCTTAATTATTCCAACAGTCCATTGGACGAGCAAAACCTTGTTGATTTTCTCTTGCATGAGTTGGAAGACGTAGAGTTTACCAACCCTGTGTTCCGAGAGGTTTACAAACATTACCATGAGCAACTAGAAAAGGGGAAGGTTCCCAACAGTCAGTATCTGATTGAGCGTGGGAGCACTGAAGTGAAGAATCTTGTTACCGGCCTGGTCACAGCCAAATACCAAACCAGTCCGCGATGGAAAGAGAAACACATCCATATCCCTCATGAAACTGAAATGCTTCCGGATATGGCGTTGTCCAACGTAATGCGTTTTAAGTACCGGGTGGTGCAGAAACTGGTGGAAGAGAATAAGGTCTTGATCCGTGAAAGTGAAGAGCGAGGCGATGTAGAGCAAGTGGGGAAGCACCTGGAGCGACTTAATGATTTAAAGAAAGCAGAAATGGAGTTGGCTGCATTTTTTGGTACGGTCATTGGTAAATAGCAAATTGAATTATTATTGGTTACAATCCTGAGAAAAATAGAAGATGAACGATAAGATAAGATTAGACAGCATTGACGAGGCCCTGGAGGCAATCAAAAACGGAAAGTTGATCATCGTCGTGGATGATGAGGATCGTGAAAATGAAGGCGACTTCGTCTGTGCGGCCGAGTCCATTACACCAGAGATTGTCAATTTCATGGCGAGAGAAGGTCGGGGATTGATTTGCGTGCCGTTGGCAGAAGATCGCTGCGAAGCGCTGGGGCTTGAGTTAATGGTGGGAATAAACACGGCTGTTCATGAAACTCCATTTACCGTTTCCGTTGACTTAATTGGTCATGGATGTACGACTGGCATTTCAGCGCATGACCGATTTAAGACCATAAAAGCATTGGCTGACCCGGGTACAAAGCCTGAGGAGTTCGGCAAGCCCGGTCATATTTTTCCCTTGAAAGCAAAAAAGGAAGGAGTACTGCGAAGGGCAGGACACACCGAGGCGGCGATCGACTTTGCGCGGTTGGCAGGATTCCGTCCGGCGGGTGTGCTGGTTGAAATTATGAATGAAGATGGCTCGATGGCGCGGTTGAAAGATCTGAGGAAAGTGGCAGAGCGTTTTGACCTGAAGTTAGTTTCTATCAAAGACCTTATTGCCTACCGCATGAAGGCGGAATGCCAAATACGCAGAAGGGTAGATGTAAATTTACCAACCGAATATGGGGATTTTGAGTTGGCGGCGTATGAGCAAATCAACACAGGCGAACTACACCTGGCACTCATGAAGGGAAAATGGGAAAAAGACGAACCCGTGTTGGTGCGAGTACATTCCTCTTGCGTTACGGGCGATATTTTTGGATCATGTCGATGTGATTGTGGTACTCAGCTTCATGTGGCCATGAAAATGGTGGAGGATGAAGGTAAGGGTGTTGTCCTTTACATGAAACAAGAAGGGCGTGGCATCGGGTTACTGAATAAGTTGAAAGCTTATAAACTCCAGGAGGAAGGACTTGATACCGTGGAGGCAAACCTTCAGTTGGGTTTTGATATGGACAATCGTGATTACGGCATCGGTGCCCAGATCCTCCATGACCTGGGGATCAGAAAACTCAGGCTGATCACAAACAACCCGAAAAAGCGTGTCGGTCTGATGGGTTACGGACTGGAAATCGTCGACAATGTGTCGATTGAAACAGTACCCAATAAGCACAACGAAAAATATCTAAGAACGAAGCGTGATAAGTTAGGTCATAACATTCTAAAACACTTATGAAGGTTGGTAGTATCCTATTCTTCATACTATATACCGTTGCAGCCAATGCACAACAGTTTCCATCAGACCTTTGGCACGAAGGTAAAATTGTACTGGAAGATGGAGATACGCTGAAGGGGAATGTCAAGTATGATCTTCAAAGTGACCTGCTTCAATACGAAAAGGGCGGCAGCTTGGAATCATTTACGGCACGAAAGGTTCTATTTTTTGAAATATTTGACAAGACGGTTAAGCGGTATCGTCAATTTTACTCCTTGCCTTACACAACCTCCGGTCAATACAAAGCTCCAGTTTTCTTTGAATTGGTGTCGGAAGGAAAAATGTCATTGCTTTGCAGGGAGTCCTTAGAGTACAGAAGTTATCCAAGTTCATTTTATTACTATGGCTCAACGAATCGTCTTGTTTTGGTTAATAAATTCTTTTTTTTGAATGAGAAAGGAGTGATTGAGCCTTTCAATGGAAAAAAGAGTGACCTCATTTATCTCATGGGCAATATGGGTGACCCTGTGGAGAAATACATGAAGACGAATAAGCTGAACATCGATCAGAAGTATGAGTTTTCCCAGATAGTAGATTATTACAATTCGCTTTTTAAATAGACATGCAGAAACCTTTGATATTAGTTTCGAACGATGATGGTATTACCTCATTAGGAATCCGGCACCTCGTTACGGTGATGAAGGAATTGGGTGAAGTGCTCGTCGTAGCACCCAATCGCCCGCAATCGGGTATGGGCCACGCGATCACAGTAGGAGACACCCTTAGGCTGAAAGAGTCTACCATCTTCGAAGGTGTAAAGGCATACGAATGTTCTGGCACACCTGCTGATTGTGTAAAGATTGCCAGACATTACATATTGAAAGGAAAGCGTCAGCCCGATGTGGTGGTCAGTGGTGTTAATCATGGGAGCAACACATCGATCAGCGTGTTATACTCCGGTACGATGTCTGCGGCCATTGAAGCTGCCATTGAGGGTACACCAGCGATTGGATTTTCACTTTGTGATTATGGCAGCGAGGCGGATTTTTCACATACCCTGGAATACATCAAAAAAATTACGAAACAAGTCTTGCAAAAGGAATTACCCAAGGGTGTGGCATTGAATGTGAATTTTCCTCCACGAAGAAATGAGAATTTGAAGGGCATTCGAATTTGCCGGCAGGCCAATGCAAAATGGGTGGAGGAATTTGATAAGCGCAAGGATCCCAATGGGCGTAACTACTTCTGGATGACGGGTAACTTTGTGAACTTCGACAAAGGTGAAGACAATGACGAGTGGGCGATTGCTAATAACTACGTCTCGGTGGTACCATGCCAGTTTGATCTTACCGCACACCACGCCATTCCAGTGCTGAACGATGATTGGGACATATTAAGTTGAAAGTCATTGATTCTATCCTCAGTAGTATTTTGGAATCTTTTCAGTGAAATTCTTTCATGAGAAAGCTAACCATTCTTTGCTTTTTGTTAAGCCTGTCTTGCATACTGCGAGCGCAAACAGGCCAGGTCATTGGTAGAATCCTTGATGCCAGGACCCTCGAACCACTTCCCTTTGCCAATGTCTTCATAAACAACACAACCATCGGCGTTGCGGCCGACCCGCAGGGCAATTATGTCCTCAAAAATATTCCTTTAGGTGCTCATGAGATTGTCTATTCCTATGTAGGGTATCAATCTTTTCAAACTAAAATCACGATTCAAGATGGCGAGCAACTAAGAAATGTAATTAAGCTGTCGCAGGATGAAAAGCAATTGGACAATGTGGAAGTGGCTGGCACTAGGGACAAGAAGTGGGAAAAACAATTGGAGCGATTTAAGAAGATTTTTGTTGGCGCAGACAAGTTTGCTGAAGGCTGTAAAATCATGAACCCCTGGGCAATTGAGTTTACCGAGGGTGATGAGTTGAAGGATGGCTCCTTTGCAGCCTCGGCCAGTCTGCCGATTGAAATAGAAAATCTTAGTCTTGGCTTCAAAGTCTATTTCTATCTGCAAAGCTTCATGGCCAATACGAAATATTATAGCATCCTTGGCAACTACCGTTTTGAAGAGATGCAGACACCTGACGCCAAACTTGCCCTTCGATGGACCAATAGCAGACTTGAGACATATAACGGCTCGAGCCGGCACTTATTCAGAAGCATCGTGGAGGGAAGAGTGAAAGAAGAAGGCTTCTTGCTCTACACTGACAAACCAGGAAATGCCAACAGTTCTTTTCGTTCTCCAGTATTTTCTAACGAATTGAATAAATCTGTCATTCGTTTCCCGTTGGACAATATGATGACACCGGGGACAAGGCCAGGTGAATATAAAATCGCGATGAATGGAAGAATTGAAGCGCATTACTCGAATGCGAATGCCACCAAGCGGATTTATCGCGATATTCCTTACCCGGTATCCTGGATCGAAGTAACGGGGGGAATTCTTACTGTCAATTCAAACGGCGTAGCACTCAACTCGGTCGATTTGGTTACTTCCGGAGCCATGAGCGCAGCCCGAGTAGCCAATATGCTTCCAGCTGACTATCAGCCTGGACAGGTAGCGAGAATTTTTCGGGGAGAATTGCCTTCCCTCACGATTGATGAACTGAGATGGAAACGCTGGTACGAACGCGCCTATCTCCATACCGATAAACCTTATTATTATCCTGGTGAGATCATTTGGTTTAAGGGATATATGAATTACCTATTTCCTGAGATGAGGGACTCATTGAGCCGTGTATTGCATGTCGAATTGGTGCGGGCCTCCAACAAGATCGTCGATACTCGCCTTCTTCGAATCGATAGCGGCCTTGTGATGGGGGATATGTTATTGCCGGATACCCTTTCCCCTGGAAAGTACTACCTGAGAGCTTATACAGAATGGATGAGGAACTATAAAGAGGAGTCCGTTTTCATATCAGAAATACCGATTCTAAATATTCTTGACGAGGTAGAGCCCTCCGTGCCCAGGAGTATGCCTTCAAAAAATATCTCACTCACTTTTTCAAAGAATACTTATCAGACAAGGGAAAAAATTAAGATGACAATAAATATCGTTGACGAAGTAGGTCAACCGATTGCGGCCAACCTCTCCGCCGCAGTGACGGATAATTTACAAGTGGTACCATTAACGACAGATTATTCTATAATAAATGATTTTTCTTTGGAGGAAGAAAAGCTTTCCGTGAAAGGACTTGCCCTCAAGCATTTTGCAGAATATGGGATTACCATCCGGGGAAAATTCATCAGTGGCAAGAAGGTTACTCAAGAGACTGACATCACCGTGGTGCAAGGACAGTTTGATGATTTTACGATCGTCAAAACTGATAAAGACGGCAACTTCATGTTGAATGGATTTCAATTCTATGATACGGCGCGCCTTTCTTTCCAGGCAAAAGATGTAAAAGGCAGACCCTTTGGTGCCATAAAGCTTCATCCTTATGAGTCTCCTTACTTCTCTTACCACAGAGCCGGTGTAAGCATGAAGCGTAAGCGCACAGAGAATCCACAACGGATTCTGGCGGACTATCAATTGTCCAAAGGCAGCAAAATGCTTCAGGAGGTTGTTATTAAAGGTCAGAAGTTGTCGGTGGGGAGAGCGCCTATAAGAATTTATGGGAAAGCAGATTATACTTTGGATGGCGAGAGGCTGGCGGAAATAGGTGCGAACACTAATTTGCTGGCCGGACTTCAGGGAAAAATTCCGGGTCTCAGAGTCTCGCCTTATTGGGATGAAAATGGTGTTCAACGATATAGGATTAGGATTCGAGGAGGCACCTCAACGTTCATCGGCTCATCGGATCCGCTCGTATTATTGGATGGGGTACCTTTTGCAGGAGAGGATGCTGGTCAGGCAGTGGCTCAGATTAGCCCTACGGCGGTATCCCGCATCGAAGTGATCACCCATGCCAGTCCTGTTTTTGGAGTACGGGGAACGAACGGCGTCCTCGCAATTTGGACTAAAGCCAGCGGTGCTGGGGTGAATAATGCAACATCAACAGACTTGAGTACGTTTTCATTCTATACGGTAAATGGTTATCAGCGACCTTCCGTATTCCCAAGTCCGGATTATGAAAGCAAAACAGAAGATGCCACTAAAGCAGACTATCGCTCCACCATTTTCTGGGCCCCATACATTTCCGTGAATGATGATGGCAAAGCAGAGTTGAGTTTTTTCTCTGCTGACCTGCCGGGTCGCTATCGGGTAGTGGTGGTGGGAGTCACTTTGGAAGGTAAGCCGGTATTTGGAGAAGAGTTTATCGAAATTAAGTCCCCGAATTAGTGAGGGTCAATCGTCCAACGGAATAGCTCATTCGATCAGATTATTTTATGAGGAATCTTTTATGTTTTTTATTGCTTGGTGCACAAGTCAGTGTTGCCCAAATCAACGGGTTAGTATCTGATTTGGAGAGTAAAAAGCCTTTGCCTGGAGCAACTGTTTTCATCAACCGTACCACCTTGAGTTCAAAATGTGATTCGAAAGGGGTATTCTCAATTAATAATATACCTCCCGGCTTTTGGGATATCGTTGTGTACAATGAAGGGCATGAGTTATTTAAGTCTTCCGTGCGTGTGGTGGAAGACAAGCGGTATAGGCTTTCTCTCGAACTTGTAAAAAAACAGCCTGCGCCAAAAACAAAATTCAAGCCTAATGAAGAGTGGAATAATAACCTTGAATGGTTTCAACTCGCCTTGTTGGGTACAGGATCGAATGCAGCAAATAGTGTTATAAAAAATTCCAAAGATTTGCTTTTCTCCAAAGAGGGAGAGAGTCTAAAAGCCGTTGCTCTAAGGCCTTTGATCATTGAAAACATGAGCACCGGTTATCGCATCATCTATCATCTCCTCAATTTTGAAGCGGGTATTGAACAAGTGAAGTCAGAAGGCTTCCTTCTTTTCGATTCGCTTCGCACGCTGGATCCAATGGTGAGGAGCAGTTGGGAGAAAGCAAGATTGAGAACCTATTGGGGTTCAGAGCGCCATTTATTCAGGGCGCTTTTGGATGGAGAGGTGAGAGCACAGGGTTTTGAGTTATTGAATGCTACGGGGAAGAAATTGAACAAGGATACGTTGGTGTCTCCAGCGAAATTGTCAGGCTACTATGTAATCCAATTAAAAGGGAAAACGAAAGTCACTTATCAGATGGAAAAAGGGACCTCTGGCATACAGCAAACTGATCAGGCAGGTCAGATTTCCTGGCTTACACCCAATGGCATGGTAGAAGTAAATGATATTGGGGTCTTGTTTAATCCGCAAACGCTGGCGGTTTCAGGGCACATGGCACTATCAAAGTTGTCGGATGATTTGCCTTATAACTACTTCCCTGCTTCCTCATTAGAGGAAGAAAAGATGGACTGGAAAAATTTTGCGTTGCTGCAGGAAAAAATTTACGTCCAGACCGATCGGGATTATTATTATCCGCGCGAAAACATCTGGTTTAAAGTTTATATGGGTTATAGCATGCCCATGCTTCGCGATACTCTTAGTAAGACTTTGTATGTAGAATTGATCAACCCTGATCATAAGGTCTTCCGGTCAAAAGTTTACAGAATCAAGGAAGGTGTTTCCTGGGGAGATTTTAAGTTGCCCGATTCTTTGGCGAATGGAGAATATTATCTGAGAGCTTATACAAATTGGATGAAGAATTATGATGAAAATAATTTTTTCATGAAACACATTCCAATTTTGTCGGTTAACCAAAATCTGATGGAAGGGCCGCATCCGAAAACAGACCCGTTGAGTAGCGAGGTAGCCTTGTCCGTAAAGACCGAAAAAAATCAATACTCCCCACGGGCGGAAATAAAATTGGATATCGAAGTAAAAAGCGCAACTGGAAGGGCACTGATGAGCCAAATGTCGGTCAGTGTGACCGATGCGTTTTCTTCTGTACCATTGACGGAAGGAAAAAACATTCTTTCAGATGGATTCCGGACCTTAAATAAAGTGGGAGACACCACCCGATATTTTGATGAGATAAAATATTTTATGGAGCGGGGTTTAAGCTTTCAGGGCGTTGTGAAAGACGAGAAACAAAATCCAGTGCCCGCCAAACTAGACATCATTCAAGGTAATATGGAGAACCTCATTTCCATGGAGACAGATGATAAAGGAGAGTTCATGGTGACCGGGATGGAATTTCAGGATTCTGTGACGTTTGCATTTAAGCCGGTTAACAAGAAAGGGAGGCCTCTTCCAAGGGTAGACATCCTACAAAAGAAGGTCCCGGAGTTTATGAGGGAATCGGAACCTCTGAAGCTCAATTTTCGGCAGGAGAACGCTTTGCAAAGAATCCAAAATACGATCACGGTGGATGACAATACGATTCTCCTGAGCGAGGTAGAGGTGAAGGGAAAGAGAATAGACGATCAGTCGGCGAAGAAAGGAGCGATTAAAGTTTACGGAGAACCGGATTATTCTATCTCGGGCGATAAGATCGGGGCTACGGTGGTGGGCTCGAATGTCCTTGTAGGATTGCAGGGAAGGGTACCGGGATTGTCAGTGGTGGAGGTTTATACAAATGGTGTGCGATCCGTGGTCGTCAGAGTTCGGGGAGGATCTTCCAGCATCTCGCAAGGAACCAGTCCACTGATCTTAGTAGATGGCGTTCCATTCGAGGACCCCAACGCCTTGATCGGCCTAAGCCGTGATATGATAGACCATGTCGAAGTGATTACGAGGGCAGTGGCCCAATTTGGAAGCCGGGGCACCAATGGTGTGATTGCCATTTATACCAAGGGAGGAGCGTATGTTACAAACCAAGTCTCAGAAAAGAATTTCCTCAGTCATAAAATCCCGGGCTATAACACGCCACGAAAGTTTTTTTCACCTGTATACGCCAACGAAACACAAGACAAGACTCCTGATTTTCGTACTACCATTTTCTGGAAACCCGATTTAGTCACCGGCCCTGATGGGAAGGCCTCAGTCACATTTTATGGAGCAGATATTGAAGGACGATACAGGATCATATTAGAAGGGATCACCGATAATGGCATTCCATTCAGAAACGTTTCATTTGTGGATGTGAAGTAAGAAAGCGGATTGTCTTGAATTGGCCTTCAAGCTTACATGGGGTCTACATCAAAAATGATTTTTACATTTCTGAAGATTTTATCTTCGCCCGCGGCCTCCGCCAACAGGAGGAGGGAATTCTTGATGAGATTAAGTTTCCCCTGGTTGCGGGGAATTTTTAGCAAGACGGTATGTAAGAATTCATTCCTGATTTTTGAAATCATCGGTTCGCCTGGGCCCATGATTTTAATGCCATGAAGTTGATGTCGTGCTTGACCAACAAACCATTCCGAAGCCTTCCGGCACAAGTTCTTGTCAGCATGTTTGAGTGTGATCTCGATAAGTCTGGCAAAGGGCGGGTAAGTAAATAGTTCCCGGTCACTAAGCTGTTCTTTCAGAAATCCGGTGATATCATGCTCCACCACGAAATTGAAAAGCGGATGCCTGGGGTTGGAGGTCTGAATAATTACAGTTCCTTGCTTTTCTCTTCGCCCGGCTCTTCCACTCACCTGTACAATGAGTTGGAAGGCCCGCTCAAGTGAACGGAAGTCAGGGAAGTGCATCAACCGGTCTGCATCGAAGACACCTACAAGGTTCACACGATCAAAATCGAGGCCTTTGGTGACCATTTGGGTTCCTACGAGAATGTCGGTATCACCCTTTTCAAAATCACTTAGTATGGATTCATAGCCGCTCTTCGTGCGAGTAGTGTCCAGATCCATCCTGCCTATGGATGCTTCCGGAAAGTACAGTTTCAACTCCTCTTCCATCTTCTCTGTGCCATAGCCGAGGGTTAGTATGCGTTTCGAAGAGCACGTTGGGCATTGTGAAGGAAGATCTTCCCGATAGCCGCAGTAATGGCAGATCAGGGCATGCCGATATTGATGGTAGGTAAGACTTACAGCACAGTTAATGCACGTCGGCACCCAACCACAGTCTTCACAACGCACGGTAGGTGAATGGCCCCTGCGATTTTGAAAGAGTATCACTTGCTCTTTTTGAGATATTGTTTGCTTGATCTCTCTGAGCAATAGCGAGGAGAACTCACCTTTAATTGTTTTCTGCTTTCTTTCCTTCGATAGGTCGGCAAAGACAATTTCCGGCAGCCTGGCGTCGCCAAATCTTTCGGTGAGAGAAACGAACCCGATCTTTCCCGTTGTGGCTTGATAAAAACTTTCACAGGAAGGTGTTGCCGTGCCAAGCAACACCTTTGCGTGATGGTGTTGGGCCATTACCAGTGCCACATCGCGGGCTTGATAGCGTGGGGCAGGATCTTGTTGTTTATAAGAGGGATCATGCTCTTCATCCACAATCACAAGCGCCAGATTGTCGAATGGTAGAAAAACGGATGAACGGACTCCCACGACAAACCTAAATTTCCCACTGAGCACACCATTCCACACTTCTACGCGCTCATTGTCTGAAAACTTGGAGTGATAGACGCCCATGGAGGAACCGAATATTTTTTTAAGTCGCTGCACGATCTGAGTGGTGAGGGCAATCTCAGGCAGGAGGTACAACACTTGTGATCCTCCTCCAAGGGCTTTGCGGATTAGATCGATGTAGATCTCCGTTTTCCCACTGCTGGTAATTCCATGCAGTAATCCTATGCCAGATTGTTCAAAACTTTCCAGAATTTTATTTCTAGCCTCCTCCTGTTTTTCACTCAAAAGCAGAGGGTGTTCCATGATGGGATCATCAAAACCAAATCTGGGAACAATAATCTCAAATTCTTCCAGTACTTTATTTTTTATCAACGTGGTCAACGATGATTCTGAAATATCATCTGTCAAAAGACCTGATCGCCCGACTCCTTTTTCATTGAGCTGCAGGTCCTGAAAGACCGGAACTTCCTGCAGATACTTCAGCACCACCGCTTCCTGTTTGGGTTTGGTAGCGAGCATTTGGAAGAGGGCTTCAAGTTTTTCTTTTTCAAGATAATTCTGGTGCAGCCTTAACCTCTTTTCTGTTTTTGGCTTGTACTTTTCCTTCACCTTCTCAAACAGGATAATAGCTTCCTTGGAACTCAGTGATTTTAAGATGCTGTAGATCGACTTCACATCCAAAAGCTTTGCTACTTCAGAGTAGGAGAGGGATTGGGAGTTTAAGTGATTAATGACCAGCCTTTCCTTTTCGGAAAAATCGAAAGCACTCTCCTCCAATTGAAACGCGGGATGCAATTGAACCATGGACTCGCTGGAAAGTTTTAGCCCGGCGGGAAGCGCAGCATTCATGACTTCCCCAATGGTGCACATGTAATAGCCCGCCATCCATTCATATAGTTTGAATTGCAACGGGGTAATAATTTCCGACTCATCCAGCAATTCAAGGAGGTACTTAGCTTCGTACTCGGTGGGCGGCTGGTGATGTAGTTTGGCAATCACGCCCGTTAATATTTTCCGCTGCCCGAATGGGACAATGGCTCGCTGACCTGCTTTTACAAGCTCATTCCAGGCAGCAGGTACCCGGTACGTAAATAGTTTTGGGATTGGCACTGGCAAGACCAGCTCCGCAAAAAATGTCTTATTTCCGTCCGCTTGTTCAAAGAGTTCCACCGTTTTTAAAAGTAACTAAAAGGTTCAATAAACTTCTATGTTCGAGAGCAGGAGGGAGGAGGAAGCAGAAGTTAAATTGATTCTGATCTTACTGGTCTCCAGAGGTCCGATCTTTAATATTCTCTTATGTCCAATGGTAGTGCCACTCACGGCGGGCTTCCATTGACCGTCTTGCCATGTTTCTATCGAAAATGTTTTCACACGCTGACCCAGCCTGATATATTCCTGGAGCAGGATATACTTAATGACTTGCTTTTCACTCAGGGATATCTCAACGCTGCCATTCTCTACAGCGTCGTCTGTAGCCCAATAGGTAGTATGATCCCCATCCGTCAGATTACCAGCAGAAAATTGTTGAGCCTTACCCCGATAGGAACTTGCCACAACCTCGGCATGAAGGGCAAGATTGGTCTTAAACTCCTGATTCAATAATTCCTTAAAACCCTTTAAAGCCTTTACATCATTTTCATGAATGAGACCTCGGCGGTCTGGGGGGATGTTGAGGAGCAGCGTAGAGCCCCGTCCAACAGAAGTCAAATATATTTCAAACAACTTTTCAGGTGTCTTTACGAGCGAATCTTCCTTTTCGTGATAGAACCATCCAGGCCTGATCGAGACATCCACTTCAGATGGAATCCAGGCTGTTCCATTTTCTGAGCCAGTGTTTAAGAGTTTTTCAATTCCAGCTTTTCCTGCAAAGAGCGTGTCCGGAGTGATGGTGTTCCAATTCGTTTCGCCGGCTATTCCCTTTTCATTTCCCACCCAACACACACCGGGTCCTGCGTCGCTAAAAAAAATAACATTGGGTTCTAATTTTCTGACAAGGTCAAGCGTGGTGGGCCAATCATAGTAAGTTGAACCGTCGATCTTGCGTTTATCACGCTTACCTCCGTAATATCCATCACCTCCATTCGCACCATCAAACCACATTTCAAAAATGGGACCATATCGTGTGAAGAGCTCATTTAATTGGTTTCGGTAATACGAAAGGTAGGTTGGCGTCCCGTAATCTTTGTGATTGCGGTCCCAGGGTGATAGATAAACTCCGAACTTCAGGCCATATTTCTTACAAGCTTGTGAGACCTCGCCAACCACATCGCCTTTACCATTTTTCCAAGGACTGCTCTTCACTGAATGGTCAGTATACTCACTGGGCCAAAGGCAAAATCCATCATGATGTTTACAAGTCAAGATAATTCCCTTGAAGCCTACATCTTTAATTGTGCTCACCCATTGTTCTGCATTGAGTGTTGAGGGATTGAAAATGGCTGGAAGTTCATCACCGTATCCCCATTCTTTGTCGGTGAAAGTGTTGGTGGTGAAGTGAATAAATGCATTCAGCTCCATTTCGGCCCAGGCGAGCTGACTTTCAGATGGAATTGGTAATTGGGCAGCCGGCGGTGCTACTTCTTTTGTAGAGCATGAAAGGAGAACGCAACACCCGCCAAGAGTAAGAGAAATGGTTTTTTTAAGATGAGAGCATTTCATGGTCGAGTTGTTTGATGGCAGCTTCTACGGTCTCCACGGGCAATTTACAAGTCTTGTTCATGCAAACGTAGATCATTGTTTTACCTTCTTTCTGACCTCTGTCCTTTAGAAGTGGAAGTTCGCTTTTGGTTGCTGTGCCTAAGGTCAAAGCAAAGGGCTGATGATGCAGGTGGAATTCCATTCTCAGTTTCTGAGCATCTTTACCGACGATCACAACCTCAGACATTCCGTTCGTGATTTCTGAAAATAAAATTCCCCAGTTGGAAGCGTAGCCAGGCTCTGATTCAATTAAGGAGGCAAGTCTAGAAGTCATGTCCATGGCAAGCGCTTTCCAGTCATCCTTATCAAGTAAGATTCCGAGATGATATAGGTTTTTTGCCATCACTGAGTTGGAAGCCGGGATTACGTTGTCAAAGATCTCCTTCCGTCTTGCAATCAATTTCTCTGCATCTTTTGAAGAGAAGTGAAAATATCCGTCATCTTCATCATAGAAATGTTCCCGTACATAAACAGTCCATTCTGCGGCTTTATTAAGCCAGCCTTCTTGGAATGTCACCTGATAAAGCGCACTATACGCCTGAATAAGAAATGCATAATCTTCCAGAAAGCCCTCCGTGGAGGAGCGTTTGTTTTTAAACACGCGAAAAACTCTCCCTTCATCCATCAAGTGTTTTTCCAAAAAAGAGATATTCTTTTGAGCAAGACTTAGAAACTTTTCGTCTCCAAAAGCCTTGTAGGCATCAATAAGGCCCAGCACCATCATAGCATTCCAGCCCGTCAGTACTTTATCATCGAGGCCTGGCCGAATGCGATGACTCCTCGCTTCAAGTAGTTTTTTCTTTCCATTGTTAATATGAATGTTGAAGTCGTTTTTGTTGATGTGGTGATCAGACATGAACTTCAGGACATTTTCTGTGCGCACAAGAATGTTTCTGCCATGTTCCCAGTTGCCTTGATGCGTAGCTTGAAAGTATTCAGGCGTTATATCATTATGAGCGAGTACGGTCATCAGCTCATCCCATGTCCAGGTATAAAACTTTCCTTCCTCGCCCTCGCTGTCGGCATCTAAAGCAGAATAAAAACTACCTTCAGGGTGCATCATCTCTCGCTCCAGCCAATCAATGGATTCATAAACAATGGACTTGAAGAGGTCGTCCTTGTTTACCGAGTAAGCTTCTGAGTACAAGCTCATCAGCTGAGCGTTGTCGTAAAGCATTTTTTCAAAATGGGGTGCAAACCATTCACCGTCCACAGAGTAGCGTGAGAAGCCGCCTCCAACCTGATCGTACAATCCCGCCAAACTCATTTTCTTCAGCGTAAGATCGACCATATCAATGGCTTCTTTGTTGTTTGTGATTGAATGGTAGCGCAGCAGGAATTGCCAGATGGTAGGCATCACAAACTTCGGCGCTTTTTCAATTCCACCCCACCTTGAGTCGAACCTTGAAGAAAGAATTTGAAACATCTTATCGAGTGATCCTCTAGTAAAGCAGTCTACGGCGGGCTCTTTTGCAAACCTGCCAAGATCGTTGGTTTGTAAGTGTGTTCGCAAATCTTCTGCGGACTGATTTATTTCATTTCTTTTCTGTTCGAAGGCCTTGTGAATTTGAAGCAGTAGCTGAGCCCAGTTTTTTGGTGGAAAGTAGGTGCCTCCGTAAAAGGGTTTTTGCTCTGGCGTGAGGAAAACGTTCAGCGGCCAGCCACCTTGTTGCTGCATCGCCTGCACAGCTTCCATGTATATTTGATCGATGTCTGGCCGTTCTTCACGGTCAATCTTCACGCACACAAAATGCTGATTCATGATCTCAGCGATGTCATGATTTTCAAATGACTCTCTTTCCATCACATGGCACCAGTGGCAGGACGAATATCCAATGCTGACCAATATTGGCTTGTCTTCTTTTTTAGCCTTTGCCAAAGCCTCCGGGCCCCACTCAAACCAGTTGACAGGGTTATGGGCATGTTGTAGAAGGTACGGACTTGTTGAATGGATTAAGCGGTTGGTTTTAACTCCAGGGGTGAGGTCATTCATTCGAAATGAGGCAAATGCCAGTTAGGTCTTCGTTAAATAGGTTCAAGATAAGGGTGAGATCCTGGATCTGATTTGTTTGATTTCTTCTTCAACCGATACAAGAGATCTTATTTCTTCCAATTTGGACAAAGTTTGGTGCAGGAACGCCTGATGCGAATGGCCTTCCGGATAGAATGCCTTATGCGACAGGGCTTTCCTGATTTCACCCCAACTTTTCAAAAACAGAAGGGCCGGTACATCAAAATAGGCATTGGAGAATTTCTCCCATATATAATCTTCCGCTGAATCTGTGGGATGGATCATGTCGGCTTTATAGAATCGATAATCGCGCAAGTCATCCATCATGATTTCAAATGAAGGAAAATACTCAACATCTGAGAATAGGGTAACTAGTTTTTGACAAGCTATTCTAAGCACTGATTTACTCACGTTATTTAGTTCCAGTGAATCTTTGATATGTCGTACCGGACTTACCGTAAGTACTATTTTCTCCACTGCCAGATTTTTCTTGATTTGTTCGTGCAGCTCTTGATAACTAGAGACGATTTCCTCTACTGAAAGCAGCCTCTTATTAAATTTTGAGGAAGGCATCTTGTGACAATTCGAAACAATTTCCTTTGTATCGCTTCTTTCGAAGACAAAAGAAGTTCCATAGGTAAGGATCAATACTTTTGTCTTTCTGATGAAACCATGACTGACATTGATTGACTCCTCGATTTGCCTGGCCAAAGGATCCTGCCTTGCTGAAAAGAACTTGGAGTGAAAATGATAATTGAAGTGCGTTTCTTTATGTTGGAGATAGGAATGTGAATCAGGGTACCGTTTCTTGATTGTCATGTCAAGCAAACCATGAATGGAAATTGGATTATAGACCGTACCAAAAGGGTTTGCGAGAACCTGAAATTTATTTTCATTTAGCTTATTTCCAATGAATTCTGAGAAGCATGAACCAATGGTTAAGAGCGGAGTATTAAGGGTGATTTTGACATCCGAAGGGGTGGGTATTAGTTCCGTGCGAAATACATCCATACGCCAAAGTTACTGGAGTCCACGGCCCATCCAATCAAGGTTTATTTTTACATTTACCCATGAATAAAAACCTCTCTCGTTTATTCAAAATAGCCTCGAAGAAGGAGAGGCTTATCATCGGCCTCATGTCTGGCACCTCCATGGATGGTTTGGATGTGGCGCTATGCAAAGTGTCAGGGCATGGACTCAAGACCAGAATGGAGTTGTTGGAGTTTGATACGGCTGCCTATTCGAATGAGGTAAAGACAAAAATAATCGAAGTTTTTGCGCGGCCTCAGGTAGATTTTCAGAAACTGTGCATCCTGAATCCATGGCTCGGAAAGCTTCATGGAAAGATGGTGCTTGGATGTTTAAGGAAATGGAAGATCAAGGCCGAAAGTGTTGATATCATTGCCTCCCATGGTCAAACGGTTTTCCACGCTCCTGCAATTTCGAATCCGCACCAAAATATAAATGCAACGCTGCAGGTAGGCGATGGAGATCATGTGGCCGTGTCAACCGGAATCATCACGGTGAGCGACTTTCGTCAAAAGCACGTTGCGAAGGGAGGGGAGGGAGCGCCGATGGCGGTGTACGGTGATTTTCTTTTGTTGTCGCATAAAGCGGAGAACCGAATCCTGTTGAACATTGGGGGAATTGGAAACTTCACTTACCTGCCTGCGGGGCAAGATCCACGGAAAGTTTTTGTGACGGATACAGGCCCTGGCAATACATTGATGGATCAAGTCGTGAGAACAAATGTTCCAAATCAATATTTTGATCGGGATGCTGCCTTAGGCAAGCAAGGGAAAATCGATCAAGAGCTTCTTCAGGAATTAAAATCACATGCTTTCTTTGAGATGCCATTTCCTAAAACCACCGGCCCTGAACTATTTAACCTTGACTTCCTGAATCTTGCAAAGGAGCGGTCGGGCTCTAATCAGATTTCGCTGGAGGACACCGTCGCCACGTTAGCCCGCTTCAGCGCCGAAACAATCGCTGAGGCAATTCAGAAAATGACCGTAAAGAAAAGGAGATTTGAAGTCTATTTAAGTGGCGGTGGCGCTCATAATCCGCTGCTGGTAAAATGGATACAGGAAATCCTCAACATTGAAAGAATGCGACTGTCCGATGAATTGGGCATTCATGGGGATGCAAAGGAAGCGATGCTATTTGTGATTCTTGCCAACGAAACAATTGTTGGGGGAGCTATACATTTTGGTAGCAGAACAAAGATTCCTTCCGTATCTATGGGAAAAATTTCCTTTCCTGATTAGAAAGGATGCATTTCAAATTATCCCGTCATGGTTGAGTAAGGGCTAAAGCCCATTAACAACACTGACTGTAACCACGGCCTTAAGGCCGTGGTTATCCAAAAATAATC
>JAYVQY010000066.1:0-7745 GCA_043776715.1 Cyclobacteriaceae bacterium
GTGCGCATCGATGCTGTGCACACATGGGACTTGCACCCACTGGATAATCAAGCTAAATTCCCGTCTGGAACTTAGTCGTGCCATGCTGGGCACACACAAAAATGTTTATGCCAGCTTGGGGTTCAGTGTAAATTTGAAGTTTAGTTTTCTTAATTTCGTTCTGCAACGTGGGACTGAGACGTGCTTCGAAAACCCAAGCCGTCATAAACATAAACGTTGGCGGTCATATTTAGGTGAAGATTCATTTTCAGATAAACGATGGTATTTGGGAACATGATTATTGGAACAATGGAAATCTCTGCGGGAGTACTGATCCTATCCATTGTTGTTGTAATTGAAGCAATCGTTTTAAGTAAGGGGCTTGCAATAAGGACACTAGACTCAAGAATATTCAACTCAACCCTTACCTCAAACATTGCTAGCACTTTGTTAGGCCTAATGGGATTTCTTTCCTGGGCATGGGATATCATTACTGCCTGGATTAAACAGTTATTTGGATTACCTAAGGATTTTATGTCGATGTATTTTGCCCTTGCATTCATCATCATTGCTTTCCTGCTAACTCTGCCCATTGAGGGCGCGATAAATATTTTAATCCTGAAAAGGTTTTACAAAATCAAAAATATTATCAAATACACGATCTATTCCAACTCATTGACTTATTTCCTTTTAGGATTAATTACATTGACCATTTCATACGTGAGTATGAACTAAATACGACCGCCAACAAAGGTAGCTGTTGCACGACTCCTGGAGAATAACCATTGTTGATAACCCGATTTTCAATCTTGATTTTTACTTTTCTCCAATGATCAATGTGGACAACTCATTGATAAGTCGAGTCGTTCGCTGATTTTTAGTGTTTCGTAAAGTTGGTTGCGAAAAAATGAGGAGAAAAATTTATGAACCTCTTTTTGCAGACCTATCATCGATGCCATCGGTGCTTGTCTCTTGAATCTGAGTAGCTTCTTCAGGTTGTAGGCTATGGCTGCCATGATCATACATTTATTTGCATGCCGGATGCCACGAACATTCACTCTCCTCATGCCTAAGAAATTTACGAGCATTATCCGTTGTTGGTGTTCCAATGCTTCCATCAATTAATTAAAAGCAAAATACCTCATTGTGATAATTCTAATTTTTGAAACCTGCATTGGGTTACCAACAACAAATCTGAGTCTCTTTGCCGGTACGTGGGATGGCGGTGTATTTCTTTCCACCAATAATGGCACAAACTGGACGGCGGTAAATAATGGGCTGACCAACCTGTATATCAATTCGCTTTTCGTCATAGGAAACAACCTCTTCGCGGCTACGCGGGCGGGCGTATTTAATTCCATCAACCTGGGCACAAGCTGGGCGCCGGTAAACAGCGGCTTGACGGACCTTTATGTTTATGCTCTGGGTGTAATCGGAACAAACCTCTATGCCTCCACAGCTCAAAGCGTATTTGTATCCGCTGATAATGGAGTGACCTGGACCGCAGCCAGCTTATTTCCCACGTTTTCAAAACTGGTCAATGCCGGCCCGGTGATCTTGTCCTTGTCTGACTTTGAAATCCTGGCGTCGCCAGATCTGGGGACCACGTGGATTAACTTTGACAACAACGGCTTGCCCAACAGTTATCAGTTTTCCGCTATGCCGGTGCGAGGCTCCACGGTTTACCTGGGGACCAACTTTAATGGCATGTGGTCGAGACCCCTTGGGGATTTTGTTTTTATCGTTGACGGTATCGGGGAAATCAACAAACCACAAACGGTCAGGTTGTATCCAAATCCATCGGATGATTTCATTTTTGTCACCGGCATCCGGGAGCCCGTGGCCTCCTCGGCCGTTGTCGATATGCTCGGGAAACCAAGTCCGCTAAAACTGGATCAGCAAGACAACGTTCTGGTGGGTAACGTCCGGAATCTGGCGAGCGGCATATACATCCTGAAGATAAAGGGCGCTACCGGCGTGTGCCAGATCAAATTTGTCAAACCATAATCAAAGCAATCGTCGGTGCATTTGCCCACGAATATTTTAGCGAAGGTGTCCAGATCCGACCGGTTTTGTCCGGGTTAGAACAAACCGGCTTACCGGGATTGACATTTTTGCGTTGCATTCGGTAAAATTCATGGCACGACATTAGTACCCGGTTCTGGCAACCTAATCCCCTACCCATGGTCCGGAATTTCCTGCTCACCACCTTGCGCAGTTTCTGGCGCTACAAGAATTTTACCTTTATCAATTTGGCCGGGCTTGCGCTGGGACTCTCGTGCAGCATCTTCATCCTGCTGTGGGTGACAGACGAATTGAACTATGATGCCTTTCATCAAAACGGTGAGCGGATTTTTCGGGTGATGGAGAATCAACACTATGCCGAAGGGGTGCTTGGAACGACGCCGGCTACCCCCGGACTTCTTGCCGAGAAATTGAAAACCGATGTGCCCGAAATTATTCTCGCTTCCTCGGCGACGTGGGAAATAGATGAACTGGTCACCGTGGGCAAGGAGTCGCACAAGGAAGGCGGCCGTTACGTTGAACCCGATTTTCTGAACATCTTCACATTTCCCCTGCTGAAAGGCGACCCCAGGACTGCCCTGTCCAAACCTGGTTCCATCGTCATCTCCGAAAAAATTGCACTTCGCTACTTTGGAAATATTGATCCCCTTGGCAAGCTCGTGGCAATCAACAACGATGAGGAATACGAAGTCACGGGGGTAATGAAGGATGTTCCCCGCAACTCCTCGCTGCAGTTTGAATTCCTCCTGCCCTATGAACAGTGGCTAATGCGCAATGAGTGGGCAAAGTCATGGGAGAATACAGGTCCCCGAACCTTCATTCTTCTTCAGCAGGGTGCCTCAAGAATTGAAACAGGAGCCAAGATTCGAACCCTGGTGTCGCAAAATCTTCCCAAATCGGCCTCCGTAGATGTCGATTTGATCATGCAGCCTTACCCTGAGATGTACCTGTTTTCCAATTTCAAAAACGGCAAAAATGATGGGGGCCGGATCGAGTATATCCGGTCCTTTTCGATTGTCGCCGTTGTCGTGCTGCTAATTGCCTGTATCAATTTCATGAACCTGACTACGGCGCGATCCCTGAAACGCGCAAAAGAAATCGGGATAAGGAAAGTGAACGGGGCCTCCCGAAAATTGTTGATGGGTCAGTTTCTGAGTGAGGCGATCATTCTTTCCATCATCGGTCTCGGAGCCGCATTGCTGTTGGTTGAATTGTTTATCCCCATCTTCAGGCAAATTACCGGCAAAGAGGTCTTTCTGAATTATTCCGACCCGGCATTAATCACCTCGCTATTGGGCATAAGCCTTTTCACCGGTATTATTTCCGGAAGCTATCCTGCGTTTTTTCTTTCTTCATTCCAGGTGGTGAGCGTTCTCAAAGGGATGTCCAGGGTTAGCTCGGGCTCTGTGTCGTTTCGCAAAGGGCTTGTTGTATTTCAGTTTTGCCTGACCATCGTCCTTATTTTCTGTTCCATTGTCGTTTACCGGCAGGTCGAGTACATCAAAAACAAAAACCTAGGGTTTGATAAGGAGAACCTGATCATTACCAATCTCGAAGGCGAACTGAAAAAGAATACGGAGACACTCACCCGGGAAACCTCCAGACTCAACGGCATCATTTCCGCAACGGTATCCACGTCGAGTCCCCTTGTGGGAGGCAACTCCACCATCGCCGTCGAGTGGCCCGGAAAGCAGCCGGAAGAGAAAATCCTTTTTACACAGATGGCGGTTGGATACGACTATTTGAATACGATGAAGGTTGAATTGATCGAGGGCCGGGATTTTTCGCACGAATTTGCGTCCGACAGTGCGGCGTATCTTGTCAATGAAGAAGCGGCAAAGCGAATGCGGTTAACAAATCCGGTTGGGCAGAAAATCACCTTCTGGAATCGCCCGGGTACGATCGTTGGTCTATTAAAGGACTACCATCTCAATTCGCTGCACAATCCGATTGAACCGGTGATTTTACATCTTCATCCGGAATGGGCCAACGTGATGATAACCCGCATCGAACCGGGCAGGACTCCGGAGGCGCTGAAGGGGCTGGGGGAACTGACGGCACGCCTGAATCCCGCCTATCCTTTTGAATATCATTTTGTCGATGAAACCTTTGAGCAGCAGTATAAAAGTGAAATGATCGTGGGGGTGTTGGCTTACTATTTTTCCTCGCTGGCTATTTTTATTTCCTGTCTTGGGTTGCTGGGATTGATCATGTTCACCGCTGAACAACGGACAAAAGAAATCGGCGTCCGCAAGGTATTGGGAGCGTCGGTAAGCAGCATCCTGGTTTTGCTGTCAAGGGATTTCATGATTCTTGTTTTTATTGCTTTTCTTCTTTCTACTCCGGTCGCCTGGTATGTGATGAACTCCTGGCTTCATCATTTTGCATACCGGATTGAGGTGGGTTGGGAGGTGGCGCTTCTTTCCGGAGCCGCGTCGCTGGTTATCGCATTTTGCACGGTTAGTTTACAAGGCCTGAGGGCGGCCAGTATTAATCCGACGGAGTCGTTAAAAAACGAATAGACACGACCTTGATGGTGTTCCTACCAACCATGGCGAAGAACTTCAGTGACCTCAGCAGTTAAACGCATTTGGCTGCCGGATGGAGACCAGGATTTTTTACCACAGAGAACCACTGAGGAATGCCCGCCTGACCGGACGGGCAAGCACAACTCCGAGAGACACAGAAGGACAAATCCAATCAAAACCATGCTACTCTCTGTGCTTCTCGATGTAATTTCTCCGTACCTCTGTGTTTAAATGCATTTTGTCTGTTACTTTGACTTTACGGCTGAATTCCTTTTTTTGTGAATTGAGTATCGGAAACACCGCTACTGTCCACTTACACGATAATGAATGACTCTATCCGTTGTTGGTGTTCCAATGCTTCCATCAATTAATTAAAAGCTAAATACCTCATTGTGATAATTCTAATTTTTAAAACCTGCATTGGGTCCTGCCTACCGCAGGCAGGCACCAACAACAAATCCGAATGCCTGGCCACACTTACCCATTATAATGAACCAGAAAATCCCAATTCTTTTCATTACAAATATAAAACCGTATCCGTTGTTGGTGACCCGATTCCATTTTTCAAAATAGACGAATATGAAAATAAAGTTGTTTATTTTATTATTAGAAGCCTGGAAGCATCGGAACACCGACAATGGAAAGCACAAAATGTTTCTGCAATGGTGGGGTGAAGTGTAAGTTATAAGTTTTTATCTTCGTTCCACGTTTTGTCACGTGGGACAGTTTAGTTTTTCAAAGTTTCGCAACTACATAAACACTGACGTTTGCGGTAATTATAAAGACGGACGATTCTCATAAACGTAAATAAAATAAGTTATGACTTTTGAAAAATTAGTTCCAAACGTTTTTTATGTTGACATTAACGATGGGTTGAAATTCTTTGTTGACTGTTTAAATTTCACAATTGGACACAACGAAATAAAATCTGCTAACCCATTTTGCGTATTAGAAAAAGACGGATTACGTATAAATCTTTTTGAAAATGCAGAGCTTGCAAAAGAGCATTATCCTGAGTTTAGGTTAGTGACTAAAAATATTCAAGAAGTTTATGAAGAGGTTTCTAAATCTCATCCTGAATTTCTTCATCCAAACCTTAAGGAAATTACTCTTCGACCATGGACTGCGAAAGAATTTGCATTAAAAGACAATCAAGTTGGAATCGTAATTCAAGAATGGTAAAATCATTTTGCATTTTTAAGCATCGGAACACCAACAACGGAAAGTGTATTTCATAAAATTCCGTTGAACATTCATCCTCCTGTGGTCTCCAATCATTTGCCAAATCAAATGAAAATGATTGCTCATCAATACAAATCCCATGACTCGGACCCATTCTTTAGTTGTCATATATCGTAGACAATCAATAATCACATTCTTGTGTGCATCTGATTCTATCAATGGCTTCCATTCCAAACAAGTAGCCGTCATGAATTCAGGATGCTCCCATAATGCCGGTGGACAACTCCGACAAATTGGAGTATATCTAAAAAGTATATACCTTTGGACAAAGGTAATACTATGAAAAATCTATCATTAAAACTTGAGGACGACATTTTTCAGGAGACTGAGAAAATCGTGACCAAAGTAAAAAAGAACCGGAACAGGTATATCAATGAAGCTATCGAATTCTACAATCGACTTCATAGACGTAGACTGCTTTCAAAACAGTTGAGTAAGGAATCAAAAATCGTTGCCAAGGACTCCTTAGAGGTTTTGGCTGAGTTTGAAAAACTGAACGATGAAGATTAAACAATTCGAAATCTGGATTGCGGATCTAAATCCAAGAATGGGGACAGAAGCCGGGAAAATACGACCCGTCATTATTGTTCAAACTGACTTGCTAAATAGAGAACATCCATCGACTATCGTTTGCCCGATAACGACAAATGTAAAACTGGACTCAGAGATATTGCGAGTTCATCTTAAAAAATCAAAGTTCGGACTCAAAGAGGACGGTGACATAATGATTGACCAGGTCAGAAATTGATAACAAAAGACTTGTGAAAAAAATTGGAGAAGTGGACAACGACACCGTTGACAAAGTGAGAGAGAATTTAAAAATAGTTTTGGACTTAGACTAACCGGCACGAAACGCTAACATAAGCTATAAAACTTATGCTGTATCTTAGGTTCTTAAAGTGCGTGCTGTCAAATTTCGTTCACAACGTGGGACAAAGACGTGCGTACTTAAACGCATACGTTTTATAGCTAAACGTTGGCAGCAAGCTGTTTCGGGATAAAACACAGCTCCGAATTAAGAGAAATACTTTGTAAATTGTAGAAAATAACAAAGGATATGTCAACTGTTGAATTGAGAAAGCGGCTTATTGATAAGATTCAAAAGACGGAAAATGAAAGCTTACTTGAAGAGGCTTATAGACTACTTCAGCTAGAAATGGAGGACATTGAAATTTATAAACTTAATGCAGATCAAAAGAGCGCAATAAATCAAGGCAGACAGCAAATCAAAGACGGCCAATTTTTAACAGATACCGAGGCTAACAAGGAAATTGACGAATGGCTAGTTAAAGAAAGTATTGGGTTAGACGGCCAGCTGCCAACATTTAGTCACATAGACGAAACCCCCTTTAAAAAACCCCGGAAGCATCTGCATGCCTTCCGGGGTTTTGTTATATTTGATGTTGACCAGTGGTAAACTAACGCTGTTGTTTCCGGCGAGGTGGAGCTGGTAGACGAGTCCTACATAAATTCTTGAATAAACGGAATGCGAGTTAACTCTATCAATAATCGAGTAGACCACGGTTATTTTGAGGGATAATAGGAATGCGTATATTCGGTTGCTGTGCGTCATGCTTTGCGCTTCGTAGCAAAGTGTATCGCAACTTGATAGTGTGAAAAGAAAATTACATTTGACAACTTAAAAATAGAAAACGGAGCAAGCCGAAAATCCGATTAAAAGTAGGCAAAGAAAAAAAAGTGCGGAGTCAGCACTATAATCACTGACAAAATTAAAATGAATGCAAACAAAGCACTATGGGAGAAAGGCGACTTCACACGCATTGCTGAAACCATGCGTCAGAGCGGTGAAGAACTGGTAGCGAAACTTGGCATTGCCAACGGAATGAAAATTCTTGACCTTGGTTGCGGTGATGGAACCACAGCAATCCCCGAAGCCAAACTTGGCGCTGAAGTGCTGGGTGTTGACATTGCGCAGAATCTTGTCAATGCAGGAAATATCAGGGCAAAGGC
>JAYVQY010000067.1:0-28560 GCA_043776715.1 Cyclobacteriaceae bacterium
CCTTTGCACTTCTAACAGATATAAACGTAACTACCTGCTTTCAACATCGTCTCGTTAACATTACGAGGCTTCAGTCGCTGATTCAATCTATTCAGCTCATCAACACGCACCTACAGGAATCTTCGTTCCCGTTTTTCCTTATCGTTCACCACACTGATAGTTTCCTCTCAATGCAGCATAAGGGGGTTTGCAAACTCCTCCTGACAGGCGTCTGCGGATGGCCTTAGTCTCTTTCTCATTATTGTTCATTGGCCGGTTCAGTTCGCTCGACCTCCACATGAGGGTAACAATGATTCAGAGTCTTCCATCTTTTGTACAGCACCTTCACTCTTACAACTGAATGAAGTTCAAGACACACACGTTTGTGTTTCTGCAGTGGCGGGCATAGGAGGTCTTAACAATGGAGCGAAGCGAAATGTTAAGGCCGACCAGTTGCATGCTGTCCCACGTGACAAATGTAAGTAATGAAGCCAAGACTTAATGAGGACATTGAACCCCGCCATTGCAGAAACATTTTGTTGGCAGCCGTGCATTTCTGTTTTAATTTGTCTTGTCCGCGAAGCCGAAAATTAGTCCACTTGCTGAAAAAGTTTTAGTGAAGTTTTATAATTTCAGATTTCATAAATTCATAAACATTCCGACTTTTCATTTCAAAAAATGGGTCTTTAGTTTTTTTGATTTTTTGAATCACCTCTATTTCCCAAGTGTAAAATTTTAATCTCTTATTAGGATTTATGGCTTTAATATAGCCCTTTAGTTTATCTCTATATTCTTCTACAAGCTCAACAGTTTCATCATCATAAAATATTTGATAGACAACAATTGCAGTTTCCTTGGTGTTGTAACATGCCGATGCGACACGATGGTAAAATTGATATTCAATTTGATTTAAAGAAACTTCATCATGTCCCTCTGAAAATGGCTCAATTAAACTTGCCCAATAATTAAGGATTTTTTTTCTGTTCTCCTCATTTTTTCCGTTACGCTTCCATATATTAATTAAATTCGCTTTACTCTTTTTATACTCTGTGAATTTAGCTTCAATTGCAATTTTGAAGTCATTGCATAAAATCATTAAATCTGTCATTGATGATTTGCCTTTTCCTTCTTTTGGTTTAGTGGGGTACTCAAAGCATAAAGTAGGTTTAAGACCTTCTACTTCAAGTTTTTTGAATAACTCATCTAATCTTTTATCCGTGTCTTTCCAGAATTGAATTAATGGAATACTCGATGTTCTCAGAGAATTAATTTTAGTTCCTGAAAATTGGTCAAGAATTGTATCAAAATCGTAAGAATTAGGCTGCCCAAATCTGAGTTCAAAATCCTTTCCACTGTTACTGGTAACTTTTTTCATGTTTTCACTTACTTTTTCAGGAATGGTTTTGATATGAAGTTTGCTTAAACTTTTAATAATACATTTCCGTCAACTTGCCATCAGTAAATATGAACGTTGGAAAATTGGATTTAAGCATGTCCTGTCCTAGTAAAGGTTGTTTTATCATATTAATTGATTCTCTAAGCATAATTTGTTCCGTTTGGTTAGTTGTCTTGCCTACTACTTTCTCCATGAATGCAAAGAATTTATTTTTACTAAATGTCAATGTTTCAGATTTTCCGCTATTTGTTGCTGTATAACAATCTTTATAAGTAACATTAGCGGGATTCAACATACCATTAAGGAAATAAGTGGTTCGCTTTTGCTCAAGAATATCTAAAACCATTGACTTGCTCATGCCTAAAGTATATTCACTTGAATAAACAAGATTGCCCCAATACTCTCCGTATTTATTAACAAGCTTTTGTTTCCCTATTTTCTCTGCTTCTTCTTTTGCCAATCTTTCATCATTTAGCTTATCCTCCTGAACTTCAATTGGGGATTGCTCTTGAATAACATTAGAAAGGCTGTCGAGTTCTTTATTTACTACAAGGGCTTTCCATGAAATATAACCACTAGTGCTGTTGGCCTTAACAAAATAGAGCCAACTTGCCCAACCTATAATTAAAACGGAGTCGCCAGTTTTTATCCGACCTATTATGTTTCCCATCGCAACGTCCGAGTAAATTGCCCAGTCGGATTTACTTGAGTATTCTGGCTTTTCTTTTACAATAGCGGCAAGTGAGTTTCTAATCTCATGCCTTGGCTTAATTGCTCTTGGCTCCTGTCCAAGACTGGAATTGAATACAAATAAGGAAAGTAGAAAAGATGATAAGTATCTTGTCATTCTTGAAATGTTTAAAGTTGTTTATATTAGTTCTTAATTCACGCGTTAAGTATTCAGTAAATTTGTCCAAGTGGTCCAATGCATGGCTGCCAACAACCGAATATACGCATTCCTATTATCCCTGAAAATAACCGTGGTCTACTCGATTATTAATAGAGTTAACTCGCATTTGGTTCATACAAGAATTTATCGGGGATTCGTCCATTGTCTTAGCCCCCTTTGATATGCAACACATTGTTCATCTGGCATATAGAATGAATAAGTTCTTGTCTGGCTGTTTGGGATTGCCGCATTTCCATGCGTGGCCAAAAACAAGAAAAATCCGTACTTTAATCCGATGGAAGATCCCGCCGAAAAAATCGTCATCTACCAGGCTTTTGACACGGTCATGCAAGCCAATCTGGCCAAAACAAAGCTTGATGCATACGGAATTCCGTGCTTTCTGACCGAGGAAAATTTCACCAGCCTCTATCCTTTCCGAAACGACATCTTTCCCGGTGTCCGTCTTCATATTTTTGAAAGAGATGCTGCGCAAGCCAAAGAAATTCTCGCAGAAGAAAAACCTGGCGATGCTTAAATACTTTCCCTTTCCTGCTTCTTTCGATTTGAGAATGGGCACTTCCCCTTTGGCCCCGGAATACCCCGTCGTGGAAATAGATGAACATTATCGCGATGAGGTCTTACTCAAGCGTAAGCTCCTGCAAGAGAATCATCGCTACTACTACGCAGCCTCGCCGGCAACGGCAACTGCTCAATGGGAAGTAGTCGAAAAAGTGCTGACAGGTCTGAGCCTCGCCCATCCCGAAATTTTCTATTTCACCAAAGTCAATTCGCAGGGTTCCTGGATGAACAAGTTGCTGGATGAAAAAATTGACTTTGTCTTTGGTGACGCAACCTCTCTACCCCTGGAGCCGCTCGACTGGGTGGGACAACAAGTCCAGGAAGACTTGCTACTCCTGGATGCTGCCTCGATACTTCAGGCTGGTCAACTTTGTTTCCCCAGCGGATGGGACATGCAGGCTAAGTTCCAAAAGCATTTCCTGGATCTGCATGCTCCCGTGCCATCACTGATGGGTCCCACCCTTCGCGCTGCTGATAAACTCATTGAACGCATTCCTGTCCACAAACCCATCGCAAGAACAAACTGGGGCTTTCGCATCACCAACCAAATGGATTTGTCATCACGCCATACGGCACAATACCTGAAGCTCCTGGAGGATCAAGCTGAAAACATCACGCATGAAAATGCCGGCGACAAAATTTTGGTGCGCAGCGAGCGACAAACACTGTCACGCCTTCCCGCTTCCGGGTTTGTCCTTTTCACCATCCATACCTACAACAGCAAAGTAAAAGATGAATGTCAGGACACGGATCGCGCCACGGCCATGCTGTCCTTTCTGAAGACAGTGCCGAAGGAACTGCAGGAGTATAAACTGCTAACGACGTTTGTGAGAAAATTGATACGGTATCTGGAGAATTCAATACAGGCCACGCAAAGTATTTTATAGGGGCTTATGTTATGAAGATAAGAACTGCCCTTGCCTGGCTCACGCTAAATCTGAAGGGGCCGCGCGCGCTGGCCCTTTAGGGAATCAAAGCGTGCGGGTTGATGAACGCTCTTTTTAATAAATGAGTTCTATAAAAGACGGTAAGTACACAAGAAAAACCCAGGCTCATTCTCTGCGCCTCTGCGGCAAAATCCTACTTCCAGAACCCAAACCCATAAGACTTGTACAATGCCTTGGAGTCATACAAATTCCCATTCTTAATGGTGAGTTCTACATTTCGTATATCAGAAATATTTTTCACTGGATCACCCTCTACCAAAATCAGATTGGCTTTCTTCCCTACTTCGATCGAACCAAGTTCATTTTCAACTCCCGCCACCCGCGCTGAGAATAAGGTTGCCTTCTGCAAAACCTCCGCATTGGAAACACCTGCTTTCGCATATAATTCCAATTCGCGCTGAAGCGCAAAACCCGGAAAATCATCTGTGCCAGGCAGGAACATCACTCCGCTCTTATGCAGCAATTGAAGCATTTTCAACATGTTAGCGTATGACTGCTGATACTGGGATTCGTGGCCTTTCATGGTAGGCAATCCTCCTCTGTAAAGATCTCTTCGGAATTCTGTCGGAAACATGGACAAGTTTGTCTCATAACCGGCGGCAAGTTTTCCGGGCTGGTTGGTAAACATGCCTTCAAATATGGCGGCAGTCGGATCCACCACCGTCTTCTTCTCTTTCAAGAGTTTTATAAAGCGCTTGACTTCAGCGCTATTCAAATCAATGTCCTTGGAGCGCTCAGCCACCTTTACAAAACGGCCCATCGACCGGGTATCGATGGTGTCGCCGAGGAAGTTAAGCATGATCATATTCAGGTGAATGATCTGATCATATCCATCGTTCACGGCACGCTCGGCCTTCATGTAGGAAGGAATATGCCCGCATACTTTGAGGCCGCGCTTATGTGCTTCCTCTGCCAGTGGCTTTACCCAATCCACGGGAATGGAACTGTATAACTTGATTTGCTGATAACCGCGACCGGCGTAGTAGTTCACGGCAGCAAGACCTTCATCGAGTGTCTTCACAATTTTTCCGGTAGGGCCGGCGTACGGTCCTGCAAAGTCAATGAAGCCTGACCAAATAGAAATCTCTGGCCCCAGGAGTAAGTCAGTATCTACTTTTTGTTTAGTCTCTGGTAAGTCAAGTGAGTTCCCCATGTCCTTGATGTTGGTCACCCCTGCCGCTAGGTGATATAACCCCTGCTCCATGTTATAGTGGGTATGATTGTCCCACAGTCCAGGCAACAACATTTTACCTGCTCCTGAAATGATCTTGCTGTTTTCCGGAACTTTAATGCTATGCGATTTTCCAACCTGCTTGATTCTTCCCTGCTCGATGACGACCGTGTGGTCCGGTAAAATTTTACCCTTTTTGGAATCAAAAATATTTACATTCACAATGGCAACAGAACCGGCAGGCTTTTGCGTGAATTTATAGGCTTGACCGGTAAAATATTCCAGCTCAACGTCCTCCTGAAGTCTCTTCAGTTCCGGCACCAGAAACTCATATCCCAATTTGATGGTTGACATCCACCCTCCCACCTGAGCGAAGAAGTCCTTTTTAGGCGTGACCCAGAAATAGGAAGGCGGTCCACCCGACCCCGTGAAAGAATATAATTCAAGCTCCTCTGGGAAGCCATTTACTTTGGCGGTGTGACTCTTAACATGCTCCACCCTCACGCTGCCTCCCGGCAATGCTTCTATTTCATGCGTATGTTGTCTCAGCAATAGTCTCAAGTCCCACTCGATTTCACCCGGCACGCTGTTCAAAGGATCGTATACAATCGGACCTGAGATATTTTTTTGCCCCTCTTCAATGTTGTTCTTCCACTTTGCAACACCATTCGTGATTTCGAATGTCTCCTGCACATTGCCCTTATAATAATCAACGCCAGCAGCCTTGCGCGTCATCACTTCTCCATTCTCAATGGTGAGATCAACTCTTAGCTTAGGACCACGGCCACGGTCATTATACTCATATAAGTATGAAACTTTTCCGGGACCATCTGACCAGATGAGTTGCTTGCCAGAAATTTTTTCTGTTGTAAGAATGGTGTAACGAGTTGTGTCGACCGCAGCAAAGGCATTGAGCACGATTGTTAAGGTGACAAGGGTGGCTGGAAGGATAATTTTGATTTTCATAGAATATCTTAAAGAGGAGTATCTATTGTGTGCATTCTTTGTGCCTCAGTGTCCTGGTGGAAAATGAAAGTACGAATTTCTACCACGAGGGCACGAGGGCACAAAGAAATTTAAAAGCATATTAAAGTCACGATCACTTCTTCAACACGGTAAACTCCACCCGCCGGTTGTTGGCCCTTCCTTCTTCCGTTTCGTTGGTCTCAATCGGTTTGCTCTCACCATAACCTTTGGCGGTGAGGCGGCTCGGCTGGATCGACTGGCTTGCAAGGTAGTCCACCACCGACTGCGATCTGCCTTGCGAAAGGGTAAGATTGTACTCATCTGAACCCTTGTTGTCCGTGTGGCCTGAAATTTCTATTTCTACCGTTGGATTCTGGTCAAGGAAATTGACCACTTTGTTCAACTCCGTAAAAGATTCAGCCTTTAGAGTAGCCTTGTTAAAATCAAAATAGATATTTTTTAACCTCACGGTAAGCCCTACCTCAATAGGCTGCAGGTATAAGTCTTTTGTCACCGGCGAAAGACCTTCCGAATTGAAATCCACGCTGTCGGTTGCAGAAAGGAACCCTTCCGCGGAAGCGGCCAGCAAATACCATCCCAGCTTACCAATCTCCAATTCAAACTTTCCTTCAGGAGCATCTGATGAATAGCTGCTCTTCTTCTCAGGCTTGAGCGTGAAGTCAACTTTTGCTTTGATTGGCTGAGTGGTCTTTTTATTAAATACTGTGCCGGTCATGATCAGTTTCTTCTCAATGGGTGTGAGATAAACTTCCACGGTAAGTGTTGTATCACTCCCCAGCCGCGGTATGGCGATGGTCAAATCCTGTGGAAGATAACCGGAAGCACTAGCGGACAACTGATACTCGTTGGTCTCAGGAATTTTTGTTTCAAATTTTCCGGATGCCGGAGTCTTAATGACAATGGGTTTTACATCCTTGATCGAGACAGTCACATCGGAGGAAAGAGCCTGCTTTGTCTTCTCATCGTATACCATGCCCGTGAGCATTACTTTGATCGTCTTTGGAATCAAAATAAAAATATCCAGGTTGCCACCATCCATCCGACTGTTGGAGCGTGCAGTATAAACATGACCCGCGGCATCAATAGAAAAATAATCGTCGGCGGCAGCAGTGTTGACTGGCTTTCCCAGATTGACCGGATCCGACCAACTGTTCCAGGTATCATCCAGTCGTGTCGATTTATAGATATCGGTTCCTCCCTGCCGGCCTTGCCCCAATCTGTCGCTGGCAAAATAGAGTGTTTTGTTATCAGGTCCCATGAACGGTGCAAAGTCATCATAGCTGGTACTCATCTTCAATTTTTCAGGACGCGACCAAGCACCGCTTTGTTCGTGGGTGATGTAAAGATCACTTCGCACTCCATTTTGTTGCTCAGAAAAATACAACACCATATGTTTGAGGTCGGCCGAAATTGCGGCCCCGCTAAAGCGACCCTTCGCCATGGTCTCAAAATCCTTTACATTCAACTCGGTCCAGGCTCCACCAGAACCAACAACAGAAAAGCCCTTTTCATTCTTTGATTTTCCACCACGTACCAGCAATGAAGCGTTTGGCAATACCTGAAAAACCTGGTTGACTTTGCTTTGATTGAAGGGCGCACCCATCCGCTGGGCCGGAGCCCACACCCCCTTATCATCCTTGGTGCTCATCCAGATGTCCTCATTGCCCTCTTTACCCGTAACAAAAAAATATAGTTTCTTACCGTCCGCTGATATAACCGGGGCAGCATCATGATTGATGGAGTTCACTTCCTTGAGTTTGATCAACTCATAACGCGGGGCAAATTGCGAAAATAGAGGCCAACTAATGGCTAGTAAGAGGGCAGCAAGGAGCGACTTCATGAAAATAGATTGGAGTAAAGTTAAACAGATAAATGATGCGGAGCGAGGGTGTTTTCAGAAATGCGATTCAACAGTAAATTCACCAGTCTTTCAGTCTTCTCATTAGCCTTATCGGGCGGTGTCTTCGCGGCCCTGTCTCGGGTGTCGAGATCTTCGAAATTTAACTATGAAATGAAAAATCGACAAGTCGCAATGAACGAAATTCGTCGAAGCTTGACCGTTAACGCATGAATAACACTTGCAGATCACGGTATTTTGCTTCGACATCAAAAACCGCGAAGATCCAGTGATGGCTACAATATATGCAGTTCTTACTCCGTAACGCCAGACATGGAAAAGAAACCTCGTTGCGACATCGCAATTCCAAGAAGAATAATGACAAAAGCCATCATATTAAAAACGAGCATTCGCTTATGCTTGGCACTATCATCCTTCATTTTTCTGGCAGTTACTCTTGCCACGGTGATCAACACAATGGCGGTCAACATCACCAAGCTATGCTCTGTTGTCCAGTAGCGCAGGGATGGGTCTTTCATCGTGGCCGCGTTAAATTGAACAAGGGGGCTTACGAAATAGAGAATGATGGCAATTAAAAACTGTGTATGGGTAAGAGAAAAGAGTGTAATCCCCAGCAAATCATCTGTTTTGCCGAAGGCTTTCTTATTTGAAAACTTCAGAAAGGAATTAACAATGACAATAATCAAAAAGATCAAAACCAGGTATCTTAAAAGGGAATGTGCCTGAAGCAGGATGTTATACATATTTCTTAATTATGCCGGAAAATTAATTCATTGTGGCCACATAATCGTTTTTTAAATAGATTTTTAATATCCACCAGATACCAACCCTACGGTGATGACCAGGTAGTATGCTTACCTTTTTCTCAAAGTCTTACTGATGCTTTTGGGGATTGCTTGCAGCGTTTCGTTTTCACAAGATAACCTGGGCCAGTTTATGAAGGCTAAAAATCGAAACCTAATAAGATTTCTGCGCAAAAGGGCTTGGATTTACATGGCGTGCGAATTCCTGGTGTCTTGGTGCCTTCGTGGCAAGAAAAAAAATCGGCACAAAGACACCCAGACACGAAGCTTATTAAACTAATTTAAGTTTATTGTGATTGAATAATTTCTATGAAGAAAATCATTTGTTTGTTTCTTTTTGCCTTTTTCGGCTTTTCATCCAATGCCAAGGGGCCCGATACGGTGAAGGTGGGTGCCTATGTAATCAGTGTGCATGACATCAACTTCCATGACAAGGAGTATACCATTCGGTTTTGGCTCTGGTTCCTCAACAACAAAAATCCATCTTTTGACTTTCCAAATCAGTTGGACATCACAAATGCCAAGTCAATCGATGAGCCAGAACCGATCGCAGATACGGTGGCTGGCAAAGATTGGGTGATGATGAAGATGAAATGTGTAATGAAAGAGACCTGGCAAGTCCACGATTTCCCGTTTGACAAACAACATCTGAAAGTCGAAATTGAGAACAGCATCCTGGATAACTCGGTTCTGGTTTTCAAGCCAGACTTGAAGGGAAGCATGTTTTCTGAAGATGAAGCAATCGACGGTTGGAAGATAAACAACTTCAGGGTTTCAACTAATGAAAATACCTATCAAACCGGCTTTGGCGACCCCAGGGAAGGACGTGGCCAACAAACATTTTCTCAATTCGCTATTGATATGGACATTGAAAGGGATGCCTGGGGACTTTTTATGAAGATTTTTCTAGGCATGTACATCGCATTTCTCATTGCCATCATCAGTTTTACTCCACACCCTTCAGCCATGGAGCCGCGTTTTGGGTTGCCGGTGGGCGGTCTTTTCGCAGCGGTTGGTAACAAATACATTATAGACTCCTTGCTGCCAGAGTCATCGACTTTCACTCTGGTAGACACTTTACATGCCCTCACCTTCATCGGTATTTTCGCTACCCTGTTGGTGTCTGCCATTGCTCTTACGCAATATGATAGCGGCAAGAAAGAATTGGCAGAACGCACGAACATTCTGGGAGCGAAGATTGTGGTATCTCTTTATATCGCTTTCAACATTCTCTTCATTGTGCTTGCACTTGTTTGACCCTCTCGCTCAGAGTCTACCGTCTCGGAGCCCCTGCGCTACACTATGATGATCGTGACCGGCCCACCGTTGATCAAACTAATTTTCATATCCTCACCAAATTCTTACACCCACTCCTATTCCTGTTATCGCAGAGTCTACCGCCTCGGGGACTCTGCGTTACACCCACCCCTATTAGCTCAGAGTCTACCGCCTCGGGGACTCTGCGTTAGACCCACCCTATTTCTTATCCTTCGTATCTATGATGATCGTGACCGGCCCATCGTTGATCAAACTAATTTTCATATCGGCGCCAAATTCTCCAGTGTGAATTGCTTTGCCTAAAGTTTCGGTAAGCTTCAATATAAATTTCTCATAAAGCGGTATTGCCAAATCGGGTTTTGCTGCTTTTATGTAGGAAGGCCTATTGCCTTTCTTTGTACTGGCGTGCAGCGTAAATTGGCTTACAACCAAAATATCACCACCCGCTTCTCTCACAGAGATGTTCATCACGCCCTGATCATCATTAAATATCCGAAGGTTTACAATCTTGGCAGACAGCCATTCGATATCCTCATCCTTGTCAGCTTCTTCTATTCCTACAAATACAAGGAGACCCTTATCAATTTTTGATTTGATGGAATTATCAATTCGTACACAAGCCTCACTCACCCGCTGTATCAGTGATATCATCTATCTATTTTTTACACAAATCAATGGTGTCTACCAGCTACCTATTCGCTACGGAGGGGCGAGATTGCCTCCCGAAAAAAGCATCTTCCCCAACCTCTACCAAATTGGCCTCATTGACCAGGATTAACACTTACCAGAAGCACCCACTTTCTCTCCGGCGACCGTCATTCATCCAACCCTGGGACGGAGTAAAGTGAAACTGCGGACGATGGGTTCGTTATACATGGCCTCCTGATCGGGCTTGTCCTTTCTTCCAGAGCAGGAGGATACAACAACCATCGCAGTCAATAGGGTATACCAAACGATTCTTTGCCTCCTGACCTCTTAGTTCATCTGAATGAAAGAAAATCGAACCTTAAAACACTTGTTGGATCTCTTTCTTTAATTCCGTTAGCGCGTGGCCAAGCGGTTCAACTTTCTTCTCCAGTGTGAGCTCAAAAATCTTTCGTGCCAGATCAAGACTGGTGGCCTCCGGCTCCATCTGCGAGGATGCTTCGTTGATGAGAATCGTCAGGTCTTCTTTGGAATTTTTGATCATGTTCCAAACCTCTTCGCTCATATAAATTTGCTGAGAAACATTGTGATTGTATTCATTGCGAATCTCATCCAGCAGGAGCTTATGAAATTCCCGTGCCGAGTAGCCAGGATTATTCAAGCGGAGCAGCATGTTGGGCGGCGAAATTCTTTCCAGAAAGAGGCACATGCGTTCATAGGCCTGCAACCGGTTGGGCAAAATGGTTTCAATGCTACGGGATCGCACCTCGAGCTTTTTTAATTCAATTTCTTTGTTAATAAATGATCGCACCATCAAATAGACAGCATACAGTACTACCGAGGCGGGAATCAGTATTTTTCCATATTCAATCAGAGCATCCATATAATTTTTTGTTCAGCAAAGGTGTTTAAAAATTAGCTAATTTTGATAGCCCTCCTAAAGATCAAATCCCTGCCTGTGTTGAGCAAACCGTCAATAAAATACTTCTCATGGCAACTTATCTAAAAGAAGAGCGCAAAACTCATGTTTGATCAGGTGAAACCGGTAACGCTATCATCGAAAGCCGCCGTGGAGGTTAAGAAAATTATGCTGACAAAAAACATACCGGCAGACTACGGTCTTCGCGTAGGCGTGCGCGGTGGTGGCGGATGCGGTGGCACCAAGCTGATCATTGGTTTTGATAAAATGAAACAATCCGACCTGGCCTATGTCATCGATGGAATTCAAATGTATGTTGATAAAAAGCACACGATGTATTTGATCGGCAAAGAGGTGGATTTCTATGAAGGCGCCGATGCAAGAGGATTTATGTTTGTGGAACAAGTCGTCTGATTTATTTCGCAGTTTAATTGGGCACTAGTTTTTAATTCTACTTCTATGTTCGTGGTACCAAGGCTATTTCACAGAGTTTCTCGGAGAATGCAAAGGAGTTACTCGGAGAAATGATGGTAATTTGATTTCAATTATTGACTTCTCCGTGAAACTCCTGAATTCTCCCTGCGAAACTCCGTGAGATAGCATTCGAATAATTCAAATTTATCAAAGGTGATAAAGTAGGACTACCGGCTTTTGTTAATGGTCACCGAAGCCTTGCGGCAAACCCCGCCGATGGGCGGATTGAATTTCGAAATACTGATCTGAACAGAGATCGCTTCCCGAAAAGTGGCAAGAATCTTTTCAGCGATGGAATGCCCTACCCGTTCCAATAGTTTTGACGGCTTCTCCATCTCAGCCTTTACCACGGCATAAACTTCTTCGTAGTTGATTGTCCCAGAAAGGTCATCCTGAAAAGCAGATTCCCCAAATGCCGTTTCAATCACAACATCAAGTTCAAATTTATTTCCTGAAGACCTTTCATGAGCATACACGCCGTGATAAGCATGAAACTCAAGGCCTTCAAGAATGACTTTTCCGATCATGCAACCTCATCAAAGAAAGATCGCACCGGCTCTGGTGCAGGGGCAGGAGATTTTGAGGCAGCTTCCACTTGAACACGAAGTCGCCTGTTTTCCAACTCGTTGGGGGAAACAGATTTTTTTACTTCCCGCTTCGCAAACGTCATGTGATCATCAGCACTAAAATTCTTTGAGGTCTGTTTGGCGCGCTCAACGCGGTCCAATGCTTCATTCGCCAATCGTTTCAGGTCATCCAGCAGATTGTTGCGATGCGACTCCGCCGCCTTGTACTGCTGAACCAAATCCTTGAGGTTGTCTTCCATTTCCGCCAGCACCTGTTTTGCCGTTGCATCCGCTTCCTCCAGGGTATTCTTTGCCTTGTCCTTTGCTTCGTTCAGCATGGCCTCTGCCCGGATTTGTGCTTCCCGCAGGTGAAGCTCAGCTGCCTTCCTTGCCTGGTCGACCACATTGGCGCCGGTATCTTCAGCTGTCTTCAATGTTTTGAAAAGAGAGGTCTCTACTTCTCTAAGCTTCGCGACTTCCCGCTCGCTGGTTTCCAATTTCAATCTAAGTTCCTTCGTCTCATCGTTCATGCGTTCCCACTCCTGAGAGAGTGATAGAAGGAAAGCATTCACTTCGTCTTTGTCGTAACCGCGAAGGGTACGTTCAAAAGACTTTTGACGAATTTCGAGAGGTGTGATCTTCATGACGTAGGGTGTTTGTGTTGAGTTTAAAAAATTACGTCCCAAATGGATATTGTCCGATCGTCACTGGCGCTGACCAACTGATTGTTGAAAGACGACCACAGCAGCTTATTTACCGATGTTCCATGACCAGCATGCCGGGCCTTGTCGATTACCTTCAGTAGTGCCAAGTCGTCCGCGTTCCAGACCTTGACCGACTTATCCATGCTGCAAGTTACAAAATGTTTGCCATCAGGACTAAATTCGATGTGATTGATGGCATACAGGTGGGCCGCCACTTCCTGCCGAAGGCTGTAATTTGCTTCCGCATTCCATGCTTTGAGGCGGGCATCCCGGGACCCACTCAGCAAAATCTTAAAATCAGGTGTATAGGCAAGGGTAAAGACAGAGCTCGAATGACTGACCCACTCCCGTTTCAGTGAGAAGTCATCCAAGCGAAAAATCCTGATGAATTGATCGCTGTAGCCAACAGCCATTTCTCCAACTAATGAATTGATGGCAATGGTCCTCGCACTCTTTTCAGAATGCTGCAAGCGCCTCTTGATGGTGAGGTTATCAATCCCGATAACATGAACTGAGCCGTCTCCTGAAGCTATGAAACAGTCATTCTGATAGGTCTGGATATCAAAAATTGCCGATGTGCCCAAATTCAGTGATGCGATTTCCTTTTTGTTCCTCCAATCCAAAAGATGGATTCCTTCATAATTTTGGCCCACCACCAAGACATCTGAGTTTGCCAAATAATGCATGGCATAAATCGAATTCGGAACCTGCGCAATCTTCTCACCGTTTTCCGGATGCTCAAGGTCCCACTTTACAACCATTCCATCACCGGCGCTGGAGAAAAAAAAGGATGGCTCGCCGGAGCGCTCCAATGCATAAACACAATCCCGATGACCGGTGAGGGTATGAAGCTTTTGAATGCGAACCTCTCCCATTGAGTGGATTAATTTTTTCGATTTAAGAAAAATTATGCCAGGGCTTCGGCCAAAAATACAAACTGCTAGCAGCTAAAATACTTTGCCAGCAGCGACTCTGGCAAAGTCCTGTTATCTTTGTTAGCACGAATTCACGACAAAATTGGTTCACACAAAGAGATTAACCTAATGCCGCTGCTGCAAACAAATTCCCTGGGCAAAGAACAATGCTGGGCAATCTGGCACGTAACAGAAACAGAGCCTGAACTTTCTTACGCTGCCATGGAGTCATGCCCGGAGGAAATCGTGAGCCTCCAAAAACGACTTGAATGGCTGGCCGCTCGGGCTCTGCTTAGATCCATGCTTGATGACGTTGGACTTCAGTACTACGGCATCCGCAAGAATGAATTTGGCAAACCCTTTCTCAAAGAACATTCACACCACATTTCTCTATCACATTCCTTCCCTTATGTGGTTGCTCAAATTGACAAACAACAAGAAGTGGGCATCGATCTTGAACAACCTAAAGAAAAATTAAGAACAATTGCACATCGGGTGTTTAGCAAAGAAGAAGTGAGTGACGCTGCAAATGATATCGTCAAGCTATGCATTTACTGGTGCGCCAAGGAGTCGTTGTATAAGATTTACGGCAAACGCAATCTCTTGTTCACCGATCATCTGCAGGTCATGCCCTTTGTGCTCTCAGCATCCGGAAGCCTGACAGGAAAAATTCTCCTGCCCGAAATTGAAGTGGTTTGTCGATTGCGATATATTATAAAGGAGGATTTTGTCATCGTTTATACTGACACGCAAATGGTCGCCATATGAAGATGATTTTACTTTCACTGATGGTAACTTCTCTTTCTCTCGGTGCTCAAACACCGATACAGAATTTTACACTTACCAATGTGGCAGATGGGTCCACCCCATCGCTCGAAAACTATTCAAACACAGCCGGTGTTGCTGTTGTCTTTACAAGCAACGATTGTCCTTATGACCGATACTACCTCAAAAGGATAAAGAATCTGGTGAACACTTACCAGGGAAAAGTTCAGTTCCTGCTGATCAATTCCTACCAGGAGCCAGGGGAGTCTGAAGAAAAAATGAAAGAAGCATTCACAAGGTGGAATCTTAATATTCCGTATTTGTCTGACAAGGAGCAGATCGCAATGAGTTCCCTTGGGGCCAAAAAGAGTCCGGAAGTTTTTTTACTTAAGCACGATGGAAAGAATTATACCATTGTCTACAGCGGTGCCATTGATGATAATCCGCAGGTTGAGAGTGCCGTGAACCAGGCCTATCTTAAAACCGCGATAGAAAAATTATTGTCCAAAAATAAACTGGAAATTCAGACGGAGCACGCCGTTGGATGCTCCATACGAAGAAAATAAAAAAATGAATCTTGAATTTCCAACGCTGAACGCCCGGTATCGAAGTGCGCTCTAAACTTCAAGATTCATTGTTCTGAGTTGGACATTCGTGATTCGAATTTAAAATTTCATTAAGGTTAGACCCCAAGGTCTCCACCATCAGAAATCTCCACCAGCAAAAGCTTAACCTCTTCGGCTTTGGCATGCTCCCCCATTTTTTCAAATGACATGATTAGGTTGCGCAGCGCCCTTCTGATAATCTCCAGACTGTCGCACGGCTCGAAGAAAGAGCTTTGTGGCACCAGGTGTAATTCGCTGATGTAATTCTCAATATCCTGTCGCGAGAAGATAAGACCACGATTGAAGGCGTTGATGTAAAACTGATTGTTGTTATTGTCTTTATAAGTGAGGATGAAAAGGTTGGGTAAATTCACTCCTTGTACAGGCAGTTTAAGCTTCTGCGCCACGAGCATATAGATCACACAAAGCGTAATGGGGTTCCCCTTGCGCATTTCCAGCACCACGTTAATCATGGAGTTCCCCGGAGAATGAAAATTTTTTGTGTTGGCACCGAATTTAAGCTTATTAAAAAGCACGCTGTTCACCACCTTGATCTGGTCGATCGGATATAAATCAGGACGAAACTCAAGCCAGGTCTCATAGTAAATCTGCTCGAGCTCCTGCTTAAGTTTTTCCAGTTCAAGGTCGGGATATTGATAGGTCGCCACGATCCACATGCCGGTAAGCAAATCTCTGTCCGGGGTACGGTACCAGTCAAGCATGCGGCTTTTGAGCAAATCATACTGGAGGGTATGAATAATCTCCTCGATGCGGGACTGCAACGTGGGGTTAAAACTGGTCTCCCATTCTTTCTCCAGGTAAGGAATGATGTCCTTCCCAATTGAAAGTATTCTCTCCTCAACATGCGACACTACTTGCTTGTCTTCATCGTCAAGAAGAGAAATGAGCGCCTTAATTTCTTTGTCTTCCATACTTAGGTCTGGATCACCCCTGGATTAAACCTTTCTATTTGAGAATGGTTCGCTGCTTCAATACCAATCGAAAGATATTTTCGGGTTTCCGAAGGATCTATGACGGCATCGACCCACAACCTGGCTGCTGCATAATACGGGCTCAATTGCTCATTGTAACGATCTGTAATTTCTTTCAACAATTGGTTCTCCTCTTCCTTCTCAATGGTTTTGCCCTGGCCCTTCAATGTGCTCACCCTGATCTGCAACAACGTCTTCGCGGCGGCAGCACCACTCATGACCGCAATTTGTGCCGTTGGCCACGCAACGATCAACCGCGGATCATACGCCTTACCACACATGGCATAATTGCCGGCGCCATATGAATTTCCAAGGATGACTGTAAACTTTGGCACCGTCGAATTGGCCACAGCATTGACCATCTTCGCTCCGTCTTTGATGATACCTCCTTGTTCTGCTTTGCTTCCTACCATGAATCCGCTCACATCTTGTAAGAATACGATCGGGATTTTTCTTTGGTTGCAATTCATAATGAATCGTGCCGCTTTGTCTGCCGAATCTGAATAAATTACTCCACCCATTTGCATCTCACCCTTCTTTGTCTTAACCACTTTGCGTTGGTTCGCCACAATGCCCACTGCCCACCCATCTATCCGCCCATAGCCGCAGATGATTGTCTTGCCATAAAGCGCCTTGTATTCATCAAATTCAGAATCGTCTACAAGTCGTTTGATTATATCGAGAGTTTCGTAGGGCTTGGAACGATCTGCAGGAAATAGTCCGTAAAGCTCTTCCGGTTTTTCTTTGGGTGCTTTTGATTCCTTGCGGTCGAATCCAGCCTCGCGTTTCTTTCCGACCTTATCCATGACTCTTCGGATGTAATCGAGGCAAGCCTGGTCATTGGGAAATTTATTGTCGGTGACACCAGAAATTTCGCAATGCGTCGTGGCGCCTCCAAGGGTTTCGTTGTCAATGTCTTCACCGATGGCAGCCTTCACCAGGTAAGAACCAGCGAGAAATATAGAACCGGTTTTGTCGACAATCATTGCCTCATCTGACATGATCGGGAGGTAAGCTCCACCTGCCACACAACTTCCCATAATTGCAGCGATCTGGACAATCCCCATGGAAGACATTTTAGCGTTGTTACGAAATTGTCTTCCAAAATGCTCTTTGTCTGGAAAAATTTCATCCTGCATGGGCAAGAAAACGCCGGCGCTGTCAACCAGGTAAATAACTGGCAGATGATTCTCCATTGCGATTTCCTGGGCGCGCAGGTTTTTTTTTGCAGTGATGGGAAACCAGGCCCCTGCTTTCACCGTGGCATCGTTTGCCACGATCATACAAAGTCTACCACTGACTTTCCCCATGCCAATCACTACGCCTCCGCCAGGGCAGCCACCTTGTTCTTTGTACATCCCGTCGCCCGCGATCAGGCCGATTTCCAAAAATTCAGAATCCTTATCAATTAGATAGGCAATTCGCTCGCGTGCCGTGAGCTTACCTTTTTGATGCTGCTCTTCAATCTTCTTTTCACCGCCCCCCAATCGGAGCTTCTTTTCTTTCGCTTCCAACTGGAAACACAACTGCTTGAAAAGGTCTTCGTTCCGGTTGAAATCCAGATTCATTTGATTGGATGATAATACTACTTCTTCCTTTGGGCAGCGGCCTTCTTTTCTTCTTCCTTTCTGAGGTCGCGCGCTACCTTCTTACGACTCTTTCCAAGGGGAGCAGTAAAATGCTTTGGATATTTATTGAGGTGCTCCACAAGACTGTCCATTCTAAGAAGGAGTCTGTTCAGATTAACATAGAGGGAATCTTCTGTCATCAATTTGCTTACGGTGTTATCACCTTTTTTCAATTTGGTCAGAGTTTCATTCAAGCTGGTAAGGGTTTGTTGTGTCTTGACGATGGTCTTGTTGAGTTGCATTTGCTTTAATGAATCTGATAATATAGCAAAGTTCTTAAGAGTCGGCCTCAGCTCAGCCAGAGAAGCATTCATGTTGGCGGCCACATTGGCAAAGTTCCCAGTGAGCAAATCAATTTTATCGTTGGCATTCAACAGGGTACCGTTGAGGATATCAGGTGTTTTCTGGAGCTTCTTAAAAATAGAATCGAGACGTTGTGAATTTCGTGCCAGGTTATCGATCACCACGCTGAACTTCGCCAGGGTAATCTGCAGGTTGCTCGCCACAGGAGTGGCTGTCTCTGTCAACAGATCAAACATTCCTTTTGCCAGTTCAGAAGCAAGGGTATCACCTGGTTGAATGAGTGCAGTACCTTGCCCTATTGAGATGACAATAAATTTTCCACCCAACAGCTCACTGTCCAGAATGGCCTTCGTTGAATCGCTAAGCTTAATCTTAGAATCAATGTCAACCTCAACAAGCACGCTGTGGCTTTTATTTGACATGATGCTGATGTTGCTTACACGACCTACGGCAAAGCCACTCACCCGCACTGGATTAGAGACAGCAAGGTTATCTACGTTGTCGTATATGACATAATATTTGGCAGTAGTAGAAAAGAAGTCAATTCCCTTCATAAAATTAAATCCAAAGTATAGCAACACGATTGTTACCGTGGCGAAAATCCCGACCATGAATTCCTTATTTCTCACAACATCTTAGTTTATTGCTTCGACCTGGGTTTTATAATCTTTAAAAGCGCGATAAATTCCTGAAGATATAAGGTTCTGGCCTTTTTCTTCACTCAAAAATTGTTCTTCAGTAGGGTTGGTCAAGAACCCTACCTCAATAAGCACGCTGGGCATGGCTGTTCTCCACAGCACCCAGAATCCAGCTTGCTTCACGCCATGGCTTCGCCTCCCGACCCTACCCTTAAATTCAGCTTCTACCTTCTCTGCAAACTTGAGGCTGCTCTCTTGAAATGCCCCCTGCGCAATCGAGAATAAAATATTTGATTCAGGGCTGTTCGGGTCAAACCCCTCATAACGCTCTTCATAATTGTCGTCTAACAGAATCACTGAGTTTTCGCGTTTTGCGACATCTAAGTTTCCACCAGATTTGTATAGACCCATCACGTAAGTTTCGGTGCCATTCACTTCGGCTTTTGAAATGGCATTGGCATGGATGCAAATGAAAAGGTCAGCCTTGTTTTTATTGGCCAGTGCGGCACGTTCATCGAGGCCAAGATATCGGTCATTCTTCCGCGTGTAGATAACCTTAACGCCGGGTATATTTTTCTCGATGAGAGCCCCCACTTTGAGGGCAATCTTGAGTGCTACATCTTTTTCCTTCAAAAATACCCCTCTGGTGCCTGGGTCTTTGCCTCCGTGACCGGCATCAATTACCACCGTATCCACAACAATATCGGCTCGCTCGACCATTGCGGAGGAGTTTAGCAAGGTTATTGCTAACAAAAAGACCTTAGTTCTAATATTCACGGAAGGCAGCGATATAAGGTATTTGACATAAATTCGCACAAAATCGTGAATTTTTCGCTAAAAGATAAATTTTTGAATGCACCCTTCGACAGCGTGATCGTGCGGATAATCATCATTTGCCTATTTTTCTTGACTACCCTGGCATCCCATGCCCAGGTAGAAAAGCAGGCTAAAGCGCCTGCGGGTGACCTGCCCCTTCAAAAAAAAGCAGTCCCCAAGGATTCCGTTGCCTCAAAATCAGCGACCCTCAAAGGCAAGCTGGATTCCCTCAAGGAAAAAAGGAAGAGTGATATCGAAACAACCATCACCTACTCAGCACGAGATTCCATTACCTCTTATGTCGATCGAAAGATCGTCCACCTCTATGGAGACGCTAAGATCAAATACGGAGATATTGAATTGATGGCTGAAGATGTCATCATAGACTACGAGAACTCAACCATTACGGCCAACGGCAAGATGGACTCGCTGGGCAAGCGGGTAGGCTACCCCATCTTTATCAATGGTAACACCAGATACGAGACACGGGACATCATCTATAATTTCAAAACAAAGAAAGCGCGCATCTCCGAAGTAGTCACTACCCAAGGAGAAGGATTCATTCATGGGGGAGCTGTATTCAAGAACGAAAAGAATGAACTCCTCAGCCTGCACAACGGATATACCACTTGTAACCTTGCACACCCTCATTACCAGATCATGGCAAGCAAAGCCAAAATGATCCCTGGCGACAAGATGGTTGTAGGCCCCTTTCATATGATCCTCAATGATGTTCCATTGCCACTTGGATTTTTCTTTGGGATTTTCCCATCACCTCGCAAAAGCTCTTCAGGCATCATTGTTCCCAGCTATGGAGAGGAAAGAAACAGGGGATTCTTCCTTCGGAATGGAGGCTACTTTTTTGACATCAACGATTATATCAAGATGCAACTTACCGGGGATCTTTATTCAAAAGGCTCTTCTGCTATTTATTTGAATTCCAGTTATCGCAAGCGCTACAGTCATAGCGGAACTTTTAACTTCAGCTTCACCAACAACCGCGTCAGCAACAACATCGAAAACAAAAATACTACCAAAGATTTTCGTCTTACCTGGAGCCATACCCCACAAACTTTAGGAACAGGTCGATTCTCTGCTTCAGTCAATATAGCTACTTCCACCTACAACAATAATAATTTTCTGGGTGTCAATACGAATCCTTCGGTACCTCGCCTGGACAATACAACACGTAAGATGAGTTCAAATGTTTCCTACTCAAAGACATTCGGAAGTTTGATCAGCATGGGGATTAATCTCCGGCACAATCAGGATCTGACTACCAAACAACTGGATCTTCCACTGCCGGATGTTAGCTTTAACATCAACAACATTTATCCGTTCAAAAAATCCTCCGAGGGTATGTTGCTTCAGAACATCTCCTTACGGTATACGATGTCCGGGACCAACCAAATCACAAACAACCTGGGCAGGAATTTCGTTGACAAATCAGGAAAGCCTATAACGCATGATAGTATTGCCGCGTTCAACACTCAAAATCTTCCGCTTTTCTTTCACAATGCAAAGAATGGCTTGCGCCACAACGTCCCCATCGCAACCTCTTTCAAAGTATTAAAATTCCTCACCTTAAGTCCGAGCATCTCTTTTGATGAACTTTGGTATTTTCAAAAACTCAATTGGGGAACTTCCAGTGATGGTTTGACTGCAGTAGTAACAGATACGGTACGTGGATTTAATCGAGTCACCAATTATTCTACGAGCGTGAGTGCGACGACCAGAATCTATGGCACCTATTTCTTTAAGGGCAATGGGAGTATCAAAGCGATCCGGCATGTAATTAATCCAAGCGCTAGCCTTAGTTTTCAACCCGACTTTGGCGATCCTTCCTATGGTTACTATCAATCGATCAAGCTGAAAAATGCAACTTATCCCGTGCTGAAATCAGTCCACGAAGGCTATGCGTATGGTTCATCCAGGGTAGGAAAAAGCGCCTCGATTGGGTTTGGGGTCAACAACAATATTGAAATGAAAGTCAAAGGAAAAAAGGATACAGTTTCAAAGAAAGTATCCCTGTTCAATACATTATCCATCAACAGCAGTTATAATCTGGTGGCAGACTCTTTCAAACTGGCCAACTTTAGTTTGGCTGCCAACACCAACGTGCTGAATGATAAACTGAATATCAACTTATCCGGTACGCTGGATCCATACCGATATCTCACAATATCTAAAGAGGAGGTGCCGAACTCAACCAAAGAAATCCGGGTAAATGCTTTGCCAGGACAAAGCATTCCACCGCTGGGCCCAAATTCACAAGCATGGAAAGTGGATAATGTATCTTCCGGCCTCGGGCGCATCACCAACGCCAACCTTGCCTTAAGTACCAACCTCAGTCCAAAAGGCCAGAAAAAAGATACTGAAACAAGAGACAAAGTGGCAAAGTCCAACGCTTCCCAAACGGACAAAGAATTTTTGCTCAAGAACCCCGATGCTTATATCGATTTTAAGATTCCATGGAACCTACGCATAAGCTATAATGTCGACTACGCCCATCCGGTCAATGCAAAATCCACCATCACACAATCCATGCGTTTTAGCGGTGACTTTTCTTTGAGCGAAAAATGGAAAATCACCTACAACTCCGGCTATGATTTTCAGGCGAAAGACTTGACCCAAACCAGCTTCACCATCGCACGCGATCTTCACTGCTGGCAGATAAACCTCAGCTGGGTTCCCTTTGGAAAATTCCAGTCCTATAACTTCTTTATCGGCATTAAATCCAGCCTGCTGAAAGATCTTAAGCTTAATAGAACACGGTCCTTCTTTGATTCCCACTAAAAAAAGATCTCTACTTCTGCCAGGCTTCTATCTCGGAGAGTGTAATTGGAGCAACCATGTCCAGTTTCATTTTCTTTCTCATTCCTCCCATGTCATTGAGAAGTTTTGATGCCTTTGTCTCCCTGAGCTGGGCTACGCTGAGGATGCCAAGCTTTTGAAGAATGGGGAGCAACTCTTCCCTCACTCCAATCTCCCTGAACTCCTGGTCCTGGCTTGGAAGTGCCAGCTTCTCAGGTTTCATCTGAGGAAAGAAAATAACGTCCTGAATAGAGGGTGAATTGGTCATCACCATCGCCAGACGATCGATGCCAATCCCCAATCCTGCCGTGGGGGGCATTCCATACTCAAGTGCACGCAAAAAATCCTCATCAAGGGTCATGGCTTCTTCATCGCCCCGCTTTCCTAGTTCAAGCTGTTCTTCAAAGCGATGGCGTTGGTCAATGGGGTCATTCAGTTCTGAAAAAGCATTACAAATTTCTTTGCAATTACAGATCGCTTCAAAGCGCTCAACAAGACCAGGCTTGGTACGATGCTTTTTGGCAAGGGGCGACATTTCTACCGGATAATCCGTAATGAAGGTAGGCTGTACGAGATTCGGTTCGCATTTTTCACCAAAGATCTGGTCGATCAATTTTCCTTTGCCCATGGTTTCATCCATTGGCACGTGCAATTGCCGACATGCGTTCCTCAGCGCAACTTCGTCCATGGAGGAAATATCAATGCCGGTAAAATGATGGATCGCTTCAAACATCGTGAACCTTTTCCAGGGTCTCTTAAAGTTGATCAGGTTCTCTCCCACTTTCACCTCTGTGGTGCCATGAAGATCCACTGCTGCTTTCTCAATCATTTCCTCCACCAGATTCATCATCCACTGATAATCTTTGTAAGCTACGTACAATTCCACCTGAGTAAATTCAGGATTGTGATAGCGCGACATACCCTCATTGCGAAAGTCTTTTGAAAATTCATACACACCATTGAAACCTCCTACAATCAGTCTCTTGAGGTATAGTTCGTTGGCGATGCGCAGGTAGAGCGTCATGTCCAACGTATTGTGGTGCGTCTTGAAAGGGCGGGCGGCCGCACCACCATAGAGCGGCTGTAGCACGGGCGTCTCTACCTCGAGATAGCCTTGCTGATTTAAATAGTCCCTCATGGAGTTCACCAGCTTAGTTCGCTTGATGAATGCCTCTCTTACCTGGGGATTCACAACCAGATCAACATACCGCATGCGGTAACGTTGTTCGGGATCTGTGAAAGCATCGTGGCGATGGATGATGCCGTGCTCATCGGTTGTTTCTTTCACGACAGGAAGTGGCCGTAGTGACTTCGACAAGACCGTCAGGTGCGTAGCATGAATGGATGTCTCCCCTGTTTGGGTGATAAAAACAAATCCTTTTATTCCAATGATGTCACCAATGTCAAGAAGTTTTTTAAAAACGATGTTGTACAGAGTTTTATCATCGCCCGGGCTTATGTCGTCTCTTCGAAAATAAACCTGAATCTTGCCCGATTCATCCTGTAACTCAGCAAAAGACGCATTGCCCATGATGCGTCGCGTCATGATGCGTCCTGCAAAGGAGATATTTTTAAAAGCTTCGCTGCCGGCTTGAAATTTATCGTGAATTTCTTTTGCGGTTACGTTGATCTCAAAAAGGTCGGCGGGGTACGGATTAATGCCAAGTTTTAGAAGCTCGTCAAGGCTCTGTCTGCGTATGACTTCCTGTTCACTAAGTTGCATGGGTTGATTTTATTTCAAGTTAACCCTGGTATGTTGAAGTCAGGGTGTGGCAAAAATAGAGGAAATTGCCTATGCAAGCATGATCAAAATGGGCATTTCAAATGATCGCGGTGATTGCATAGTCGGGGCTAAGGCCCACTCAGAAAACTGAGAATAACCACGGCATTAAGGCCGTGGTTATCAAAAATGGCCAAATTGGACTTTAGTCCATGAAGCGCTAATTGAAATATACTTGGATCAAAAAAAAATGCGTTAACCTTTCTGTTCCCTTCGCCTGGAAAGCTCTTTTCTGATCAGGGACAGCTCCCTGCTACTTTGGCCCGCCACGGATGTGTTTTCAGACGCCCTTCGAAGTAGGTAAGGCATCACAGACTCAACCGGACCATATGGCACATACTTGGCAACATTGAAACCCGCCTTCGCTAAATTAAATGAGATGTTGTCACTCATCCCGAGCAATTGCGCAAACCAAACACGCTGATCACCTGGCCTCATGCTGTGTTTTTGCATCAGCACCGTTAAGTATTGATTGCTGAATTCATTGTGTGAGCCGCATACCATTGAGACACGTTGCTTATTGTCAATACAAAATGCAAGTGCTTTGTTGAATGCCGCGTCTGTAGCTTCTTTGGAAGTATGAATGGGATTGGGGTATTCTTTGAGTGTGGCCCGTTCCCTTTCTTTTTCCATATAAGCCCCACGTACAAGCTTCACTCCCAGAAAATAATGGTGCATGGCTGCATTATGAAAAGCATCCTTCAGGTTTTTTAGCATGTCCGAACGATACATTTGACAAGTATTGAATACAATCGCCCGTTCCCGATTGTATTTGGCCATCATCTCGTATGCCAATGCATCAATTGGATCCTGAATCCAGGACTGCTCAGAATCGATCAACACAGGAATTCCCATAGCAAACGCTTTGGCACAGATGCGATCTGCCCGTTCCTTGACCTTGGCGAATGCTGACAATTCCTTTGAGGTGAGGGTCTGTCTTGATTGGACTTTTTCAAGCAAATCCGAATCGGCCATCCCTGTCACTTTGAAAACACAGAATGGAACATGGGTCGACTGCTTGGCCTTATCAAAAGTTTCAAGGATCTCCTCCATCGTCTTATCAAAGCCCTCTTCTGTCTTTTCCCCTTCGACCGAATAGTCAAGGATTGTTTTGACATTAAACTCACCGAGGTGCTGGATGGTGCGGTCTGCTTTTTCGATCGTCTCGCCACCGCAAAAATGTTCGAACACGGTTCGTCTCACAAGTCCTTTGATTGGCAAATGCAAGGACATACCTAGACGGACAGCCCTTGTGGCCAGCATGGAAACAGCAGGATGGTTCACTACCGTGAAAATGAAATTTGCCTTCCTCAATTCCCGATCAGATTTATAGCTGAACGCGATCGCCGTGTCATCAAATTTCACCGGGGGATCGATCTCCATAATATCAGGTTTTGCTAGCTCAAATATAATAGTCGATTCCAATTTCGTCTCCTGACAAAAGGTGGGGATAAGACAATAATTCAGTTATTTTGTTGCCCGACGGTATGACACAAACCAAAATTCAGGCGGAGCCCTCCTTCAACAAAGCCTCACTCAGGAAATATTCAAACATTGGTGTGCTTGTAGATGAAAACACCAGGCGCTTTTGCTACTCCAGGATAAAGGATCAATTGCCGCAGCACCAGGTTATTGAAGTCCTGAGCGGAGAAGAGAATAAGAATCTGGCCACCTGTCAACTTATTTGGCAACGCTTCACCGAGATAGGATTTGACAGGCATGCCTTGATCATCATTTGTGGAGGAGGTGTGTTGGGCGACATGGGCGGTTTTTGCGCAGCCACCTTCAAGCGTGGAATTGATTTTATCATCCTGCCCACTACATTATTGTCGCAAGTGGATGCGAGCATCGGCGGAAAGCTCGGGGTTGATTTTGGCCCATACAAAAATCACATTGGCGTATTCCAACAGCCTACCTCCACGCAGATTGCAACCCACTTTCTTGAGACACTCCCCTTTCGGGAGCTAAGGTCCGGCTTTGCCGAGGTGATCAAACATTGCCTGATTGCCGACAAGAAAATGTGGAAAACAATAGAAAAGAGATCAATGGCAGATCTAGACTGGCTCAGCCTTGTCAAACACTCTGTTAAGATCAAAAGTAACGTGGTGAAAAAGGACCCCACCGAGAAGGGGCTTCGTAAAATTCTGAATTTTGGACACACCATCGGGCATGCAATAGAAGGGCATTTTCTTACTTCCGGCAACAGGCTGTTCCATGGTGAAGCCATTGCCATCGGTATGATCATGGAGTCCTACCTGGCCGTAGGCAAAAAGCTATTAAATAATGAGGAGCTGCGTTCGATCACCAATTATTTAATTTCTGTATTCGGCCAAATTCAGCTGCCCGACGACGCCTGGCTACCCCTGCTCAGGCAAGACAAGAAAAATAAGGGAAATAAGATATTGATGGCGCTTCCTAAAGGCATTGGGAAGGCCGTTTGGGATGTGCCGGTTAGCGAAAAAGAAATAAGGGGAGCAATGGAATACTATAGGTCTTCTCAGACATAGTGCGCATCAGGATCCTCAACGACACTCTCAGGTTTTTTGAAAGAGCGTTTCAGGTCATCCTTTTTCTTGGCCATGAATTCTTTCGTCTTGTTCTTCCGATCGCCCGTGAGCAGCCAGGCCGCAAGGAGGGCGCCTCCCGCGATACCGATGCCGATCACTACTTTGCGTGTTGTACTCATATCATACTTAACTACTTTTGAAATCAAATGGTTTCACAAAATAAAAGAATCACACGAATATTTCTATCCTTTACTCAATAGATTATAAAAAAAGATACGCTTGAGTCATTCGATCACAATTCTTAAAAAGTCTTCACTCCAGGGAAACGTACGGTCGCTACCGTCTTCGAAAAGTCTGAGCAACCGGGCACTGATCATCAACGCCTTGTCACAAAATCAAGGAGTCGTAGAAAATCTTTCCACCGCCCGTGACACCCAACTCATGCAATCACTATTGGCTACCCCCGATCGAGTGATCGATGCGATGGATGCCGGTACGACTATGCGTTTTCTTACTGCCTACTTTGCCGTCACCGGCCAATCCAAACTGCTGACTGGCACTGATAGGATGAAGGAACGCCCCCTTCACCTGCTCGTAAATGCCTTGCGAAAGCTGGGTGTAACCATCGACTACGTTGAAAAAGAAGGCTTTCCGCCCATAGAAACAAAGGGTTTCCCAAAGCAATTAACCAATCAGATCACCATTCGTGGCGATGTGAGCAGCCAGTTCATTTCTGCCCTCATGATGATAGGCCCCCATCTTCCGATGGGTTTGGTGATTGAGCTTGAGGGTAAAGTGGGAAGTCTACCCTACCTCATGATGACCGCAGACCTGATGAATCACTTCGGTGTGAAACCGATGATGTCCGGCCAGGAAATAGAAATCCCCTCGGCCCAATACAAACCCGCCACCTACGTCGTCGAGCCCGACTGGTCGGCGGCGAGCTACTGGTTTGCCTTCACCGCGCTGGCGGAAACTGCCGATATCTTATTACCAAAGGTTTCATCTCATGCCGTCCAGGGGGACAGGGTGATTGTGGAGATCATGAGCCAGCTGGGTGTAAAATCTAATTTTGAAAATGAGGGCCTTAGGTTGACGAAAGACTCCAAACACTCAAACTCTTTTGTGTGGGATTTTTCAAATTGCCCAGACCTTGCCCAGACCGTACTGCCAGTGTGTGCTGCAAAAAATATCCACGGTGAATTCACAGGGTTGGAAAGCCTACGCATCAAGGAGACTGACCGGATTGCTGCTCTTCAAACCGAATTGACAAAGCTGGGAGCAAAGCTCACCGAAGACAACGGCCATTGGAAACTTGAGCCCGGCCGAATTCCTCCAGGCAAGCCAGTGTTCCAAACCTATCACGACCATCGCATGGCCATGGGGTTGGCGCCGTTGTCAACGCTTATGGACATTTCCATAGAGGGACCAGAGGCTGTAAGGAAATCGTATCCAACCTTTTGGGATGATCTGGTGGGACTCGGTTTTACAATTCAAACGTGATTGCAGAGTCTACCGTCTGGGCTTAGGATAACCCACATTTCAAGGAGAGTCATGGATTATATAGCCTTCTAAGAGAGTGTTAAAATAATTTAGGCCTTTC
>JAYVQY010000068.1:0-2014 GCA_043776715.1 Cyclobacteriaceae bacterium
ATGAAGTTAGGCAACCCAAGTCGACTGTTCGTACCCGCCGCCAAAGTAAAGCCATTGAAGTTAATGGATGATAATTTCGTGGTATCGTCATTGGCCTGGATCGTCCCCAGGGAGGAGCTTCCGTTAACCGCCATATAAATCTGTCCATCTGGGCCAACCTGGAGTGCACCTAGTTCTGTTGGGTTTTGAACTTTCTGTTTGAAATAGGGGTGGCCAATAGAGTCAATAAAATATTCAAACACTTGTGATGGCGAAGGGGTGCCCTTTACAGTGGCGAATAGTTTATTCCCTCCTTGAGAAAATTCAATTCCATAAACCTGACCAGTCGGTTGTTTTAAATCAATCTTGCGGTAGTTCGTGAGTTTTCCAGTCGAATCATTCAGGTGAAAAAGTTCGATCAAATTGCTGGCGCCAGGATTTGAAAGTGCCACAGCCAGATTATTTTTTGGACCTAACTTCATATAGCCTTCACCATTCGGTTGTGAACTGAAGCTGTGATCAGACCCGATGGCTGTCAGTATCGGATCACCAATTCCTGCTGCGGAAATTGGGTACACACGAAAAGTATTGTTACCATACTCATGGATGATGAGCCATTTTCCACTCGCAGTGATTCTTTCTGTACCCTTGCTAAAGAGGGTTTGATTTTGTTTTACGATGGCCCCCAGTCCATTATTTTGTTTTAAATCGAAAAGGGAATACTTCACCGTGTTGGTGGAGGTCCCATTGATGGCTTCATTCGTAAAAATATAAAACAACGTCTCATCGCCAGGAACAGCGATAATGATTGAAGATTGGGATGCAAATGGGTCGCCGCCAATTCCACTGGCGATCAGGAGATCTTTCTTATTATAAACGCGGTCGCCATCGGTATAGAAAATTGTTTTTCCATTGCGATCGCAAATGATGGCGCAACCCTCAGGGGCATTCATGGCACTATTGCTTAGCGCCTTGGGAGGATTGGGCAGGGTATTGAAGTCGATGCCCGCCTTGTTTCCGAAATACCAGATGTTGGCGCGCTGATCTTGCTTTCCATATTCTTTTACATTCACACCGGCATAAGCCGAGCAACCTGAGGCATCTGCAACCACGACATAATAATATCCGGCCGAGTCGGGAGTAAGGATTGGGCCCGTGTCGCCATTAGACCATGTGTAGCTTGTAGGCGTTCCCCCCTGCACCTTCACAGTGACAGAAAATGCTTTAGGAGAAGAAGTGCCACGAGGTGGTGGAAACTCACTGCGGCAGGCCGTGGTGTCTTGCACCAGATTTAATTTCAATTGAAAGTTAGTAATGGTCACCGGCTTCGTGGTGGTTAGTTTCTGACCCTGATAGAAGGCGGTAAGCTTGACAGAATAGGTTTGAGCTTTCGTGTATTTATGAATGGGACTCCAGTCGTTCGACCCACCGCTATCTCCGAAATCCCAATTCAGGCTATCAGCACCTGGCTGTACGTCTGGGAAAAAGGTGGTGTTGTTATTCATACAGGTACCGATGGAAGAAAAGTCGACGACCATGATCACACTGTCTTTGGGTGCGAACGCAGGAAACTGAGTACCTGCCAGGCTCGTAGCCGTAAGTTGAGCAGTCTTATATTTTACCTGAGCGGCAACGGTATCTGTCTTTGAAATCTTTCCCAACAATATAGAGCCGCCGGATGCCGTCTGATATAAATGATAGATGTTGCTGTCGGGTGCCATTTGAACACCAAAACTTCTGAAAACGGCCGCAGGCAAAACCGAGGTTAGCGTGGTGGTTGGATTCTGATAATCGTATTGAAGGAGGTTCGCCGCGATTCCAGTTTCTCCATAACGCGACAGATACAGGAAGTCTCCTTTCAATGACCATTCAATATCATAAATGGATTGACTGGTGATCGTGGGCAAGCCGCTGTTAAAAATTGTTCGATCAAAAGAAAAGACTCCTGTGGCATTATTAAAATTCAAAATGACTGCATCGGTGCTTGGGTCCTGAGGGGCAACTGCGATTTTCTTTTTTCCTGCATGGTAAGAAA
>JAYVQY010000069.1:0-7670 GCA_043776715.1 Cyclobacteriaceae bacterium
ATCATCTGAGATGATCATGTTCTTTGGATTATTCGGGTTGATCCACAGGTTGTGATAATCGCCATGCGTATTGGAAATATTTTCCCATGTTTTTCCGCCATCAATGGAACGCAAAGCCGGGGCACTCATCACATAGAGTGTTAATTCATCCTTTGGGTCAGTGAATAACTCAATATAATACCATGCGCGCTGTAGCAAGCGGTGATCATTGGTCATGCGCGTCCAGCTTTCTCCTGCGTTGGTAGAAACAAACAGCCCACCCAACTCTTTGTCTGAATCACTTTCAATCAGAGTATACACACGGTCTGAATTTGATCGACACACTGCGATCGCCATCTTCCCCAATTCTTTTGGCAGTCCCTTGTGAATTTTATTCCAGGTGACACCACCGTCAGTTGATTTATACAATCCGCTGCCAACTCCACCGCTTGTGATTTTCCAGGGCAAGCGTCCATATTCATTCATGGCCGCATAAAGGATGCGTGGGTTATTCATATCCATTGAAAGCTCCACACAACCGGTTTTGTCATCTACGAATAACACATTCATCCAGGTAATGCCACCATCGGTTGATTTGTACACACCTCTCTCCTTCGAGTTGCTGTACAGAGTTCCCTGCGCGGCCACATACACGATGTTCGGGTCGTTGGGATGAATGGCAATGCGTGCAATGTGTTGTGTTAGATCCAAACCAATTTTCTTCCACGTTTTGCCGGCATCGGTAGACTTGTAAACACCATCACCATGATGCGTCATCACACCTCTTACGGCATGTTCGCCCATTCCGACATAGACTACATTGGGATCGCTCTCAGCTACAGCGATGGCTCCAACCGAACCAGTTTTAAAAAAACCATCCGAAATATTTTTCCAGGTAATACCGAGGTCGTCTGTTTTCCAGAGTCCCCCTCCTGTAGTACCCATATAATAAGTATTGATATCACCCACCACACCCGTTGCTGTCACCGAACGCCCGCCTCGAAAGGGGCCAATACTGCGCCACTTCACAGGCTTAAAATAATTGTTAAGGTCAGCCGATACCAAAGCAGGGCCAGGTGCGGCGGAATCTTTCTTGGTTCGCTGAGCGTGTAAAGAAAAGATAAATGAAACGATCAGGATTAATAACGTCAATATTTTGGTCATGATTTGGAATTAAGAAGTGAAATATATTCGATATTTCTGTTAATGCATAATGGTTTGTGATGGCACCAATAACCAGATAACTTTTTTACCGATCATCACTTTAGCACCACGCTGCAGCCTCCAATAAATTTGCCTCTGGAAATATTCTGGTTCTATTTTTTAATAACACTAAACACGACAATGTCCATTCCGTCGGCCGTATGCTTCTTCCTGATTGCAGCTGCCTATTTCGCAAGACACAGTACCAAAGGTTGGGCTTCATTGATATTCAATGACCAGGTGGCCGGCGTCCTAATCCGACGCATCATGATACCGGTGGCAATTCTATATCCTGTCGTGGCCTTTTTAAGTGTGTTGGGTGAAAAAGAAGGGCTTTATAATACGGAAGGCGGCACGGTGTTCATGATGGTATCGACTTTGGCATTGTTCACTGTGGTCGTGCTCATTACTGCCCAAATGATCAGTCGCCTGGATGATGAGAAAGAGCAGTTCAAAAAATTCTTTGCGCTATCTTCTGAAGTGTTGATGATCGCCTCTACGGATGGATCCATCAGGAAATCCTGTCAAGCCAGATTCTGGAGTCTCAGGCCACCATCGTCAGTGATTTCAAGATCGAATCCATTGCGTATCCAGGTGTGTATCTTGAAAGTATTTTTCTGAATCTGATATCCAATGCAATCAAATATAGATCGCAAAACCGTCCATTACGGATCAATCTGACAACTACTTTGATTGACAATGAACCCATGCTGAAGGTGGAGGACAACGGTCAGGGGATAAACATGTCCAGGCATGGCGATAAGTTGTTTGGTTTCTACAAGACATTTCACGAAAGCAAGGATGCAAAAGGCATAGGCTTGTTTATTACCCGCACACAGATCGAGGCCATGGGAGGAAGCATTTCCGCCGAAAGTGAAGTTGATCAAGGGACAAAATTCAAAGTGATCTTCGCCAGTAACAATATAACATAACCACCAGTTTTGAAAAAAATTAAAATCTCAAACCATGATTCTAAATTTAGTGAAGGATAAATGCTTAATCCCTGATGTAGTAAACCTTGACTAAACTAAAAACTGCATCATATTCGTAAACCCTTGGAACACCCGTGGGAATATTGATGTCTTCAATTTCCTGAGCGCTGATGCTTTCCAGATACATCATCAGAGCACGTAAACTATTACCATGGGCTACCACCAGTATACTATTGTTCTTTCTCAGTTCGGGCTCAATCTCATTCACATAATACGCTGTTACTCTTTCGTAAGTATCCTTCAGACTCTCGCCATTTGAAATTGCGGTTACCGGGTATCCGAAGCATGCTCTGAATATTGTTGAAAATTGGAATCGAGCAGCGATTGCGAGCCATTCCGGTGACATCAAGAAATTCATAGATGTATTTAGCAACGTGGCGAATGATAAGTTTAGAGGCTTTGGTCATGATGAATTCGAGGAGGCGATCCAGTGGGTAGGAGAACAGCATGGTACTCCGGCGGTTCAGGCATTTGCCAAAGAAGATGACGGGGAAAATTAACCCACCCTCAGGTTTGTAATTTGTCTTTCTAACTCATCCCGGCAATCAGAAACAACAAGGCAGCAATTCCTCCTGCCAGAAAATTATAAGGATTGGCATATTTCAAATATGCTGCAAGATCAGTGTGTGTCACGTTGGCTGCCATATTTGTTAATCCTGCTAATGGGGATGTAACATCGCCGAATGTTCCTCCAGTGATAACAGCCGCCACACATAAGGGAATGCCCAGACCTTCCGAAACTGCCAAAAGAATCGCGAAGGGCATGATCAGTGCGGCAGTTCCCCATGCTGAGCCAGTGAAGTAAGAAATGGATGACGAAATCATGAAAAGTAAAAATGGAATAGCCCAGGCCGGCAGCGAGGTTCCAACCTGCTCCTGAATAAATTCATTTAACCCAAGGTCCTGAGAAATGGAGACCAAAGTCCAGGCAAGCACCAGCACCACGAGGGTCACGATGATTTCATTGCCCCCTGTAATTATATCCGCAGTCATTTCTTTTAGTCTATATTTTTGAAAATAGTAAAAGGTACCAGATGCGATCACAGAAATGAATAATGCCACCAACATCGCTTTGTTTGGCGCCGTATTCGTGATGGCAGAGATGAACGATACGTCATCGGATTTATCAACCCTAAAAAACCAGAAGAAGAAAAAGGTTAAAGAAATAACAAGGAATATGGGACCCACGAGATTGACCATCCTCGGCTTGATCAGGAACCCACTCCCTTCGTCATTCATTTTATGACTGACCAGTTCTCCATTCGCCTTAATGGTCTTGTCCATCTTTCTTCCAAAGTGAAAAAAGATGGAGAGAAAAGTAATGGGAATAATGGTAAGACTGAAGAATTCTAAAGGAATGGCACTCAGCCAAATGGCATAGGCCGAATGCTTGCCTGCAACTCCAGCTGCCTTCAAACTCTGGCCGATCACAGCCACATTAAATCCCACAAAGGTTGTGGCAATGGGTATGAGTTCGATAATGGGACTTGCGGTATTGGTAAGCATAAATGCCAGTCTTTCTTTCGCGATCCTATTCTTTTCTGCTAGAGAATAAAGGATCGACCCAACACCAATCACATGAAAAGCATCGTCTATGAACGTAACGGGGATCATTGCCCACAAGGTCAGAAACACATTTTTTTCGCTGTTGATCCTCCTTCCCGCATAAACTGAAAAAGCCTCTATCCCTCCGGACTGCTTTATAAGTTTGATTAATCCACTGAATAAAAATAGAAATAAAAGCACCTGTTGATTGTCCTCGTCGGCCAGGGTTTTAATCAGGTAGCCTACGGCTGTTTCAAAGCCAGCTGTTGAAGAATTCAACATATAACTGCCGATCAGCAAACCGATCAAAAGTGAAGGGATTATTTTTTTTGTCCACGCTGCGACCGCAATGGTGATCAAGGGTGGAAAAATTGATAGGAATGTGCTATCCATCTAAGAGTATTAAGCGATTGCGATATGGCGTAGATCTGGCACCCGAAGCCAGGCGAACATCATTTCTTGGATAACCAGATTACTCAGGATGGACCGGAAATTAAAATGTCGTATAGGACCTAACTTTAAGTTCCGAAATAGTATAATGGGTGTTTTGCAGAGCTTCCTTCAAATCCATTTCATTGATCTCTCTACCAGACGTAACCTCTACACGTCTCCTTACAAGGTCCATCTTAACCGATGTAACACCCCCCACAGCGGACAACCTATTTTTAATGGTTGTAGCGCATCCAGCGCAACTCATACCACCAACATGATAAGTATGGACGATTGATTTTTCCATGTTTCTACACTCCTAATTATTTTAAATTAATAGCTTTTCATAACCAAATCCATGCTTTTCCCCCAGACTTGTTACCCGTAACCTCATGAATGGTATGCTCGGTACCGGCCGCCGCGGTCTCTTTTTCCTTGGATTCAATTTCGCCTGGACAGGTAATTCCTTATGCGGCTTGACCATGTTACCATCTGTATCAATGCATTCTCCCTTCTTCATAATCATTTTTATTCCATTCAACAACACACACTCTCCTGTATCGTTGCATTTGATGCTATTCTTCATGACATTCAAGGGCACCATTTTCTCAGATGTAGTTTGAATCATTCTTCCATCCAGGATGGTACAATAATCCTTTATGGACTTTGATTTAGTCTGAGCCCTGCTGTCATGGAGAAGAGAGAAAATCATGATCATGAGCAGCGAAGTTTGTAAGCCCCAAATGGTTTTCATCAATTTCATAAATACTCGAATAATACCGCTAATTTTCATAAAACCGCATACGTCCATATGGGACATTCAAGATGATTCACTACATCCTCGGCAATACTTCCGCTTATAAAATGTTTTAATCCTCTCCTTCCATGAGTAGACATGGCAATCATCCCATTGGCGAACCGAGAAGAGAAATTGATGATCCCGGTTCCCGTATCCATGTCATTGAAGGTATTAAGCGTACAATTCTGAAATTGATTTCGCTTGATAAATTCGCTCAGTTTTTTCCCGGCATCAATGTCCGGGGTGAAATTCACAACAGTATTTACATGTAGGATGTGCAACTTCGCTTTAAAGAAAGTTTGCAAAGCCTTCACGGAAGCAACTAGATCCTTGTGGACCAGTTCAAAATGGATGGGGAATACAATGTCTTTTATCGAAGCAATTTCAGGAGCTTTCTTCACAGCCATTACCGGGACCTTTGATGTCCGCACGATTTTCTCAGTATTTGATCCTATGGCAAATTCCCGTAATCCACTGGAGCCATGCGTACCCATTACAACCAAATCAATTCCTTTGGCTTTAGTGAATTTGTTGATCGTCCCTGCGACCGTTCCATGCTCTACAAGAAGATGAACCGTTGCTTGACCACCCCACCGGGCCTTCATTTTTTCAAAATTCTTGCTTGCCCTTTGCCTATATTCCGTTAGAAAATCCATCTCATACGCCTGAGCCATTGAATTATGAAGGGCTGGCATTTCGACAATATTGAGGAGAAAGACTTCCCCATTATTTGCTGAAGCAATCTCAGAAGCCAATTTGAACGCCTGTACCGCAGGGTCGGAGAAATCGCAGGGAACCAGTATTTTTTTCATGATTTACGATTGGGTTTCCATTTGAACCGTCAGACACGTCTCAACGATCAACGTCGCACATACCACATGAAAAATATGTGCCAGCGGAAATCAAAAAGGGTCATTTACCTAAATGACCCCTTCAACAAATTTTTGGTTGGTATTCGGGTAAACGAAACCCAAGTCTTGGAAAAATTGTCAGAAACTCAGGGTTTATACTTATATAAAAGAGTCTAAGCGAAGCTCACCGTCCATAAATATTAGCCTTCTCATGCAAGCCGCATTCTTTGCTCGATCCCTCCCACCACCAGCGTCCAGCGCGCTCGTCCTCGCCAGGGAGTATGGCACGGGTGCACGGTGCACAGCCTATGCTTGGAAAACCACTTTCGTGAAGGCAATTAACAGGGATGTTATGCAAATCGATAAATGCCTGGATCTCATCCTTTGTCCAATACAACAATGGATTATATTTTACCACCTGATATTGATGGTCCCACTCCACCATTTCCATTTTATTTCGATTCGTCGACTGACCGGCACGTAATCCAGAGATCCAAACCGTGGCTCCTGCAAGCGCTCGAGATAACGGCTCAACCTTTCTAATGTGGCAGCATTCCTTTCTGTTTGCTACCGAATCGTAAAAACTATTGGGCCCTTTCTGCGACACCATTGCTTCCACGCCGGAGCTCTTTGGAAAGTATGTTTTGATGGAAACACCATACTCTTTTTGAGTGAGATCGAGCAGATCATACGTTTCTTGAAACAGCCGACCTGTGTCGATGGTAAAAATATCAATGTCGAGGTCAAGGTTTGAAATGAAATGTGTGAGCACCTGATCTTCAAATCCTAAAGAGGAAGAAAATTTTTTACCGCCAATGAAGGTCTTATCAATGCACTTTAGTCCCTCCTCAAGAGTGAGAGTAAGTAAGGCCTCTTTTAGATCCTGGAATACCTCGCTGGTCATTCTTGCAGTGTTTTGGTTTTGTAACGCTCAGCCATCCTATTTCTAATATTCTATTACGTCTACCGATTTAATAGACAAATGTAATAAAAATCACAAACTCCCAAACCATTGGTAACAGGAAAGAACAGCCAATAAAGATGCCACTTGAGGAATTTCAGGGGATGTAGTCACGTGGGCACCCGAGTTTGGAGTTTGGGAGGAGGAATCAAGAATGCTGGCCATTGGCTGTTAGCTGTTGGCTTTTGGCCGTTGGCAGTGCGCAGTTGAATAAGTCGACTCATTTTATGATTGAGACAGTGGGCAAATTCCTCCACACATGGCCGGGTAAATCAGGCAATCAACTATTCTTGTTGATGGCATAGTTATTTCAATCCATTCATCATCAATACTTCACCTAAAAAAATACAAACTATGAGCTACTATAAGATCGTTGATGGAAAAAAGATGGATGGTCATTTGTTAGAAATGGCTGAGAAGGTGGTGCAAGGTCAGGGAGACGGTCGTATTTCAAAAGAAGACGCCGAAAAGCTTATTGGCGCGGTGACAGATGGTGGCAAGTATACAGACATTGAAAAAGAAACGATGGAGTACATTCGCACAAATTTCAAGTGGACCGAAGGTGCTGACGATTGGTTTCGGGCCCAGATTTCAGAATGGGCGGGGACAAAAACTCTTTAGGTAAGCCATCGATTTAGCCGACATTCCAAATGTACCAAAGGGGCGTTGGGTATTGGGTATTGGCAGTTTGACTCAAACAGTTGGTACTCAATTACACTCCACTGAGGTGTGGACACACTCATCAGCTAGTCAATGCGTTGCCTACGGCCCTTGCCTACTGCCAACTCCTCCCAAAATCTTATGATGGAAAATATAAGAACCGGCAATGATGGCCACCAACACAATAATGGGTGCCCATTCAGATGCTGGTGCTCCGATTGAAATGTGAGCATAGATGGCCCCAACAAGAT
>JAYVQY010000070.1:0-130815 GCA_043776715.1 Cyclobacteriaceae bacterium
TTACAACCTCAGCACCGCAGGGTGGTTTGACAATCCTGCCTGCACAGTATTGCCGATGGGCCTACTTTTCATCATCTTTAAAAGAACTTCATGGCACAAGCAGAGGACACTGAGAACACAGAGAAGGTCACAGATGTAATGCATTTTCTGTGGCCTATCTGTTTGCTTTGTGTTCTCTGTGGTGAATGTATTTATAATCTAAATCGACTTCGCCCGCTCCCAATATTCATCCATCTCTGCCAAAGTCATCTCCCCCATCTTCTTCCCGTCTTTTAGCGATTCCGATTCCAGGTATTGGAAACGCTTGATGAATTTTATGTTGGTGCGCTCGAGCGCTTCTTCCGGGTCGATGTTGATAAACCGGGCGTAGTTCACCAGCGAGAAAAGCAGATCACCAAATTCACCCAATGCTTTTTCATGATCGATGGGCTGATCTTTTGCTACATTGAATTCATTCTTAAATTCCTGCATCTCCTCCTCTACTTTTTCCCAAACTTGCTCTTTGCGTTCCCAATCAAAACCAATGCCTCTGGCCTTGTCCTGTATTCGGATGGACTTCACCAGCGCCGGCAAACCTTTCGGCACACCGCCAAGCACCGACTTATTCCCCGACTTTAATTTTATTTTTTCCCAATTCGCTTTCACGGTTTCTTCATCCTCGGCGATCACTTCTCCATAAACATGGGGATGCCGTTCGATTAACTTATCACAAATTGAATTTAGTACATCCGTGACGTCGAAAGCTTTTTGTTCAGAAGCGATGCGGGCATAAAAGACATTGTGCAGCATCAGGTCGCCCAGTTCTTTTTTCACCTCCTGCACATTGCCTTCAATGATCGAATCAGAGAGCTCGTATGTTTCCTCGATGGTAAGGTGACGCAGGCTTTCGAAGGTCTGCTTCTTGTCCCACGGGCAATTTTCGCGCAACTCATCCATGATGGTGAGCAGTCTGTCAAAGGCCTTGAGCTTGGCGTCCCGATTAAGATCCGGTGCGGAGAGGGGCTTTTTCATTTCGTACAAACTTTTTTCAGAATCTTCGTGTTTTCACAATAACTTTGAAGCAAGTTAAGCCAAATCAAAATTCTAATGGCCGTTTTCTTAGTCACGTTAGGGGTTTTTGGATTGTTCTTCGCGCTGATGTCTGTGAGGCTAATCTTCATTAAAAATGGAGAGTTTCGAGGCACCTGTGCGACACAAAGTCCTTTCCTTGCAAAAGAAGGCATGGCCTGCGGTTATTGTGGCAAAACCATTGGCGCAGGCGAGGCATGCCCCAATGCCGACAAACAGGATATGATGCTGGCACCCATGCCTGACGTGAAAAATCACTAAGATTCCAAAAAATCCTGTTTAGTTTTGCGGTCACATTTTATACCGTGACACTCATCAAATCTATTTCAGGTATACGGGGCACCATCGGTGGCGCTCCCGGAGATGCCCTCACCCCTATTGATATCGTAAAATTTGCTGCGGCATTTGGTACGTGGGTACAATCCCGCAAAGGAAAAAGGATTGTCATCGGTCGTGACGCCCGCCTTTCGGGCGAAATGGTGAGCACGCTGGTAAGCACCACCTTGCAGGGACTTGGTCTGGATGTGATTGATCTTGGGCTATCAACAACCCCCACGGTGGAGATTGCTGTGCCTCTTGAAAAAGCAGGTGGTGGCATCATCCTCACTGCGAGCCACAATCCCATTCAGTGGAATGCTCTTAAGCTGCTCAACGAAAAAGGTGAGTTCATCTCTGCTGCCGACGGTGCTGAAATATTGAAACTCGCTGCAGAAGAAAAATTTAATTTTGCAGAAGTTCTCAAACTCGGTCGCTATGAAAAGAAAAACCGCTACATCCAAAAGCATATTGAATTAATAAAAAAGCATCCGTTGGTCGATGTGAAAGCGATCAGGAAAGCCAATTTCAAAATTGCCGTCGATGCCGTTAATTCGACCGGGGGCATTGCCGTTCCCCAATTGCTGGAAGCCTTGGGTGTGAAAAAAGTAAAAAAACTCTATTGCAATCCTACCGGATATTTTCCACATAACCCCGAGCCTCTGCCCGAGCACCTGAAAGAAATCAGTAGGCTGGTGAAAAAAGAAAAATGTGACCTGGGAATTGTGGTGGATCCGGATGTGGACCGTCTTGCGCTCATCCAGGAAGATGGTAAGCCCTTTGGCGAAGAGTACACCTTGGTTGCGGTGGCTGATTATGTGCTCAGCAGGAAAAGGGGAAATACCGTTTCAAATTTGTCATCCACCAGAGCACTAAGGGATGTTACTGAAAAAGCCAATGGGAGATACATGGCAGCTGCAGTAGGAGAAGTCAATGTGGTCGCGGCGATGAAAGAAACAAAAGCGGTGATTGGCGGAGAAGGCAACGGCGGTATTATTGTTCCAGATTTTCATTATGGCCGTGATGCGCTTATTGGAATTGCATTGTTTCTGACACTCCTCGCCAAGTCAAAACTAAAAGCTTCAGGACTGCGGAAAACATTTCCTACCTATTTCATCTCTAAAAATAAAATTGAGCTCACGCCTCAAATCAATGTCGACCGTGTGTTGGAGTTGGTGAAGGAGAAATATAAGAGTGAAAAAGTCAACGCCATCGATGGCGTGAAAATCGATTTTGAAAAAGATAAAGAGTGGGTCCATCTACGCAAATCAAATACGGAGCCCATTATTCGCATTTATGCGGAAGCGCAAAGTGAGGCTAAAGCCGATGCCCTGGCGAAGAAAATCATCGATGACATTCAAGCCATTATTAAATTGTAAATTGTAATTCGAAAATCGTAATCTGAATTCCATGAGAGTTTATCTGGACAACGCCGCCACGACGCCCCTGGATCCGGAAGCATTCGAAGCGATGAAACCTTTCATGCTGGAGGATTTCGGGAACCCTTCCTCCACCCATGCCCATGGCAGAAAGGTGCGCGCCGCCATCGAATCTGCGCGGAAGAAAATCGCTGAGCTGCTCAACTGTACTCCTGGGGAAATCATTTTCACATCAGGCGGTACAGAGGCCGACAATACCCTCATCAGCAGTGGCATTCAAACCTTCGGCATCAAACACGCCATCTCTTCTCCCATCGAGCACCATGCAGTAACGCACACCCTGGAAGTGTTTGAAAAACAAGGAGCAATTCAATTGCATCACGTCGAACTTGATAACAAAGGGGATATTGACATATCCCATTTAGAAAAACTTCTGCAACAGTATCCCAATGCCCTGGTGTCGCTCATGCATGCCAACAATGAAATTGGAAACCTGCTGGACCTGCAGCGTGTGGGAGATCTCACTGAACATTACAAGGCATTCTTTCATTCTGATACGGTGCAGACCATGGGGCATTACCGCCACGATCTGAAGAAACTTCATGTGTGTGGAATGGCTGCTGGCGCTCATAAATTTCATGGTCCGAAAGGAGTTGGCTTCATGTACATCCGCAAAGACCGCAAGATTGGTCAGCTCATCCACGGCGGTTCTCAGGAGAGAAACATGAGGGGAGGCACTGAGAATGTGTATGGCATCATTGGTATGGCCAAGGCACTTGAAATCGCTTACCGCGAAATGAATGAGCACGAAGCACATGTCAAAGCAATCAAGGCGAGGATGATCAAGAACTTAACCGAAAACATTCCTGGTATTTCATTCAACGGTGATTCAGGCAATCTCGACGGAAGTCTTTACACCGTCTTGAATGTGAGCCTCCCGGAATCAGACGAGAGCGACATGTTATTATTTAATCTGGATTTACAAGGCATCTCTGCATCGGGCGGAAGTGCATGCAGCAGCGGCGCCAGCACAGGATCGCATGTGCTGGGGGCTTTGTATCCCAATTCAAAGCGTGGCGCCGTTCGGTTTTCATTCAGCAAATACAACACAGAACAAGAAATTGATTTTGCTTCTGAAAAGTTGGGTGAGCTTTTTAAAGTGAATGTCTAGTTGGGTTGCTACACAATTTCATAATATAAAATAGCGATGATGCATAAGGAACGGAAAGTGGGCAGACAATTGCCAATAGGGAGCGCTCTGCCTACTGCATATTGCCTACTGCCTACTTTTGATAGCATGCAGAAAAAGGAACTGCGAGGCATCTTTATCAGTATAGGTTCGTTGTTTCTTAGAAATGCCTGACCCCATAAAAATCTCCTTCATCGGCTCGGGAAATCTCGCGTGGCACCTGGCTCCCGCACTGGATAACGCCGGGTTTGTGGTGAAAGAAGTTTTCAGCCGCAATCCAAGACATGCCGAGGCATTGACAGAAAGGTTGTACCAGGCTGAGGTGAAGGGCTCCCTCGATTTTTCTACCAGTGTCTCTTCCGTCTTTATCATTGCTGCAAGTGACGATGCGATCAAAGAGATTGCCACAGAAATTATTCTACCCGATGAAGCCTTTCTGCTCCATACTTCCGGCAGTCAGCCCTTGAGTCTATTGGATTTTGCTGCCATTGATAACATTGGATCATTCTATCCGCTACAAACCTTCAGTAAAAACAAGCGCATCGATTTTAAGACCCTCCCCATATTTATCGAAAGCAAAAATGAATCGACTGAATTCCTGATGATGACCCTGGCAAAAGCCATCAGCAACAACGTAAGAAAAATTGGTTCCGAAGAACGAAAGGCCTTGCATGTAGCCGCGGTGTTTGCCTCCAACTTTGTTGATCATATGCTCACCCTATCGAAGGAAATCCTGGAAAAGAATAGCCTGAGTTTCGAGCTGCTCCGCCCCCTGATCAACGAAACCATTGCCAAGATCCTTGCCATCGGTCCTGAGAATGCGCTGACGGGCCCCGCCAAACGAGGCGATCTTGAAATCCTCGATAGGCACCTGGAATTTCTGCAAACCGATGAAGCTGTTGCAGAAATTTACAAACTCATCAGTCAGGATATTATTAACAGGTATAATCCAGCCTAATGTTTCCAACCAAGACGCAGAGGTGCTCAAGAATGAAAAAGGGAAGTAAAGAATTCTTCGCGTCTTTGCGCCTCCGCGGTTAATATTATCTTCAAATCATCAAGAGTGTAAGGATCGCAGCGGAGAATTCCATCCTATTTCACATTCTCTTCTCTCGAAAATTTGCTTACATTTAATTTCAATCAAAAAAAATAAACCATGAACAAGATCCTCATTTTCTCTTTTTGCATAGTTACCAGTGGGGCCTATGCACAGCTCGTGCCACGGGAATCGTTAGATCCAACAGTAACCGAAGTGTGGGAGCTCAAACCCAAAAAGATCACTGCGGGTGCCGTTGCTGGAGAAGCTCCATCCGATGCAATCCTTTTATTTGATGGAAAAGATTTAAGCAAATGGAGCACATCGACTGGAGCCGACGCAAAATGGGAAGTAAAAGATGGTGCCTTTACAGTCGTGAAGGGCACAGGCGTTATTAAGACCAAACAAACCTTTGGTGACATGCAGTTGCACATTGAATGGCGCACCCCAAGTGTGATCGTGGGGGAGGGACAAGGACGTGGGAATAGTGGAATCTTTTTACAAGAACTCTATGAACTGCAGGTGCTCGACAGTTATGAAAGTCCCACGTACTCGAATGGGCAAGCGAGTTCCATATACAAACAGGCAATCCCGCTGGTGAATGCTTGTCGAAAACCTGGTGAGTGGCAGACTTACGATGTGATTTATACTGCCCCTCGTTTTACTGACAATGGTCGTGTCATCACTCAAGCTGCCGTGACCGTATTGCATAACGGGGTGCTGACATTAAACAACGTGCAGATCATCGGTCCTACGGAATACAAAGGCTTCCCGGTGTATAAGCCTCATGGAAAAGCTTCGATCGTACTACAAGATCATGGAAACCCTGTGAGTTACAGAAATATTTGGATTCGGGAGCTGTAGCCTTTTGCTGAATTAGAAAAATAAGAAAAGTCAGGCGGGTTGCCTGACTTTTCTTTTGAACTGTTTTCTATCTATTGTTGAGGCGCCACCACTTCGCCGTGAATGCGAAGGGGGATCGCACCCGCTTCTACATTGGCTGTTACAGTGACAGACTTATCAAAGGCTCCAACGCCAGCGGCATTGTAAGTGGCTTTGACAAAACCTTGTCCACCAGGAGGGATTGGGTTCTTCGACCAATCTGGTGTTGTGCAGCCGCAAGAAGCCTGTACACCAGTGATCACCATGGTCACCTTACTTTTGTTGGTGAATGTAAACTCATGGGTAGCAGGCACGCCTTGCTTGATTTTTCCAAAATCAAAATTCTGTGCTTCAAAAACCGCAACGGCCATCTCAGCCTTTGGAGTTGCTGGAGCAGCAGCTGATACCTGACTGTAGCCAGCGTTGGCAATCAATGCCAACGCTGCGAAAAGGACTAATTTCTTCATTTCTTTTTAAATTTAAAGGTTAAAAATACTCTGTTCAACTGAACGATACAAACGTCGCATCAAAATCCCAGCCAGGCTGTTAACAAACTCCTAAAAGATGTTAATGACTTGTTAAACCTGGCCGGGCGGGTATGGATACGAATTACCTTTACAAGGTGAGCCGCACCACCCTACGGATTGTCATTGTCCTTGCAGCCTTGAGCATCGCAGGGATCACCTTCACCCAGGTGTATTGGGTACGGAAAGCCTTTGACATTCGTGAAAATCAATTTTACCGTGATGTCAACACGTCCCTTAGCAATGTGGCACTGAAAATTTTTGAGATCAACAAAACACCCTCCCCTGCCAACAATCCGGTATCACAACTTTCGACAAACTACTTTGTGATATTGGTGAATGGGCCGATCGATGCGGGCATTTTAGAATTCCTTCTGGTGAGTGAGTTTGAAAAGCATCACATCACCGATGACTTCGAATATGGCATTTATGATTGCGTTGAAAAGTGCATGGTGGGCGGAAATTACATTTCACCCAGCAAGGCAAAGATGATTTCCCACTTTCCTGAAACTCCCAAGCTGAACAATGATGGCTACTACTTTGCTGTTCAGTTTCCCCGACTGGAAGCAAACATTCTCAGTCAGATGGGTATTTGGGGATTTTCTTCTGCCGTCATGTTGGTGGTCATTTTCTTTTTTGTTTATACGCTCTTTGTTATTCTCAAACAACGAAGGCTTTCCGAAATTCAGAAGGATTTTATCAATAACATGACCCATGAGTTCAAGACTCCCATTTCTACCATTGCCATCTCCACGGAGGTCTTGAAAGATCCTGCCATCGTCCATATGCCTGAGCGATTGCTGAATTATGCAACGATCATACAAAACGAAAATCAGAGACTGAAGCAACAGGTTGAACGTGTGCTGCAAATGGCCAGGCTCGATGAGAATGATATTGGTTTGAAAAAAGAATCAACTGACATCCACGAATTGATCCATGAAGTTGTAAAGAATAATTTGGTAGCCATTGAGTCAAAGCAAGGGAAAGTACACCTGGAACTCAATGCAAAAGAAGTTTTTTTATCGGTTGACAGGCTCCACTTTACCAATGTAATCTATAACCTATTGGATAACGCAATCAAATACAATCAGCGCATCCCTGATATCACCATTAGCACCGAGGGCTTCAACAACGGTCTGCGGATATCAATTGCGGACAATGGCATTGGCATTCGTCCGGAGGAGCAAAGAAAAGTTTTTCATAAATTCTACCGTGTTCCCACCGGTAACCTTCATGACGTAAAGGGTTTTGGTTTGGGTTTGAACTACGTAAAGTTGATCGTGGAAAAACATGAAGGAAAGATTTCTGTCGAGAGCGAGGTTGGGAAAGGGAGTACTTTTGTGATAGACTTGAGACGTTAGATCTTAGACATAAGTCGCAAGACGCAAGACATAAGACGCAAGATGGGTGCGAGGATACTGTTAGTAGAAGATGATCCGGGGCTTGGGTTTGTTATCAAGGACAACCTGACCATGAAGGGCTATGAGGTTACGCTCTGTGCAGATGGAGATGAGGGGCAGAACGCGTTCCGCAACCATACATTCGATCTCTGCATTTTCGATGTGATGATGCCGAAGAAAGATGGCTTTACATTGGCAAAAGATGTGCGGGAGAAAAATCAGCAGGTGCCAATCCTTTTTGTGACTGCTAAGTCGATGCTGGAAGATAAGATTAATGGGTTCAAAGCAGGAGGCGATGATTATATCGTGAAGCCCTTCAGCATGGAGGAACTCTGCCTGCGAATAGAGGTCTTTTTAAGAAGGTCAAATGGATCGGCTTCTACAGAAGAATCCTTTCACCTCGGTCAATATTCATTTGACTGCTCCAACCTAACCTTGTTGCATGCTACTGGATCCAAAGTGCTCACGCAAAAAGAATCTGACGTCTTGAAGTTGCTCTGTCTACATAAGGGTCGCGTCCTTAAACGGGAAGAGATATTAAAATCTGTCTGGGGCGACGATGACTATTTCCTCGGCAGAAGCCTGGATGTATTTATTTCCAAGTTGCGAAAGTATTTGAAACATGACCCTTCCATCGAGATCGTAAATTACCATGGGGTGGGATTCCGGTTGGAGACGAAATGATTTTCACCGCAGAGACGCGGAGGCGCAGAGACCCTCTTTGTAAAATCTACCTTTGGCCTTTCTTCGCGTCTCTGCGCCTCTGCGGTTAAGATTCGCGCTTTGTCCCTGAATACAACTCATACTCCAGCAACCGACAGTCAATCATCGCATTGTAAAATTCAATACGTCTGCTGGCCTTAAGTCCAATTTTTTTTGCCAAATCCATGTTGCCGGTGAAGATATAACCTGTATAACCCTGACATTTCTTTTTCATGAAATCACCCATTCGTGCGTAGGTGGCTTCCAGCTCGGTTATTTCACCGAGGCGATCTCCATACTCGGGGTTAAAATAAACAACCCCTGGATCCGTTGGAATTTCTGTTTGCTCAAAATCACAGACAGAAAATTCTATCAACTTCTCCACTCCCGCGACCTCTGCATTGATTTTGGAAATATAAATGGCGTCCTCACTCATGTCGGTGGCAATGATCTTTAAGTCTGGAACCTCCTTAATCTGTTCATAAAGCTTTTTGAATTCGGTACTATACATTTCTTCTTCATATCCCTTGATGTGCATGAAAGAATAGTTCGAACGATAAAGTCCCGGACTGCGATTGGTGGCCATCAACACCGCTTCAATCGCGACAGTGGAAGATCCGCACATCGGGTTGATGAAAGGCGTCTTGTAGTCCCACTTGCTGGCCATCACGGTACCTGCTGCCAACGCTTCGAGCATGGGCGCCTTACCTGGAATTTTTCTATAGCCATGCTTGGCCAGTGTGTGCCCGGAAGTATCGATAAATACTTCTGCAATTTCTTCCTTCCAATACAAATTGAGGACGGTGTGGTCTAACTCCGGTCCGGAGTCCGGTCGCTTGGCCGTTTCTCTACGAATACGATCAGCGATCGCGTCCTTTACCTTCACATTCATGAATAAATCACTGTTGACGGTGAAATGATCCACATTGCTGGTGACGGAAATGTATCCATCGTCTGGGATAATCTCCTCCCATGGATACATAATGAGTACGTTATACACTTCATCGGGAGTGTTGGCTCTGAATTCTTTAAGAGAGAACAACACCTGACTGGCACAGCGAAGATTCAAATTTAGGCGAATGCAATCCAGCATCGTCCCTTTAAGCTCTACTCCCGTAGAAAATACACGCTCTGGTACAAAACCGAGGGTCTCCACTTCTTGTTTCAGGTAGATGGACAGGCGTTTTTTACAAGTGACGATGATTCTGCTGATGGTATTGAAGTTTTTCAAATTGTAGTCAATTAAATATCTTACTCATATTATTAGGGCTAAAGCCCAGTGTCTCCCCGTGACAATAACCACGGGCTTAAGCCCGTGGTTACCGAACTACAAATAACTCCATGCTTAAGCATGGGGTTATTGGGCAAAAAACTATATGGACTTTAGTCCAAACTATTGCTATCGAAGATGTCAATCTAATTCCCATTTCGCAAGTTAACCCTTTGCCTCAAGGATTGGCTTTCCTAAGTCAACACATCCTTCAACACCTCCACCGATCGAACCTGACCAAAATTCTCGATGTGTGTAGCATAAAATCGAAGCAAAGTCTCCAATAAATTCCGACGGGATGAATAGCTTATCTCAATCTGCGTATCATATTCCGCGATCAACAACTTTTTGAGGAGCTCCTCATCTTCCCGATTCACAGACCATCCATCCAGCACCTCATCATTGGTCTGCGGACCGAAGCCGAGGTAACGGCTTAGCTTCAACAGAAATATCAAGTGAAAGTTTTCTACTACCAAGGTCTGGTCGAGGGCGATGAGAGACGGAATGATGAACCCGCTAATTTCTTCTGCATGACTCTGATCCTTGACAGCTTTATTTAAAATTTCATTTAGAAACATTGCAATGGCCGTCTTGCGAATATCCTGGTGGATGGTCTGGTAAGGGTGAAGACACTTCACTTCTTTGATGCGAAGGATGGATGCATTTTCGCGGTGATACACCACCAGATCGAGTAACGTTAACGGCTGGTAGAGGGCAATTTTATTTTTGGATGTCTTGCCGCGCACGCCATTGACAATGTAACTCTGCAAGCCAAACATCTCCGTAAAAATCGTGACGATGATGGAGGACTCACCATACTTGGTGAAGCGGAATACGATGCCACGGGTTTTGAAGAGCACTTTATGCTGGGCCTAGCTAACGAGGCTTTTCCAAACGTCCTTGTCTTCAACCAGATTTCCATCATTCTCTGATTCTTCGTAGGACTGGAGAACTTCCCTTTTTTGTTCTTCAGTTAAAGATTTCCACATCTGGCCTTCTGCTGCCTCTGAGTTATAAACTCTTCCAGCTTTAACATCATTGAAACCAACTTCAATAGCGATCCTTTCACTCTCGGTCAATTTGTACACTGAATCCATCTTGAATTCCAGGTTTACAAGTTTATAAATCTCTTCAAGAGTCGACTCGTCTGTCATCGCCGTTACTCGGTTGATGATCTGCAGTTTTAGTTCAGTCGCTGACATAATTCAAAAATAATTATTATATGAATATCGGTCATCCTGACCTCTAATACAAGTTGCTCAATTAGTCTCAGCTGCCATTAGTTTCAATTTGCTCTTTCACCCATTCAACTATTCTTTGTTTCTTATAGTCAAACCATTGTTGTCGATAAGGCCCCGATCTATCGATGTCAAACTTGAAATTCTGAAAAGGTTTAGGTCTTTGAAGGGACTCCGCCAGCCGATCATGGATTGCAATTTCTGTTACGGTCTCAACAAAGTCTTCCATGATGCTGAATGACTCCCGGGAGTCCATGGTTTCAATCATAATATATTCGCCAGGGTCAGCGTCAATTTTCTCCATATCCTCTTCCCATGCGTCCATGTCCATGCCAGGATGCTTGAGATCGTCAGGGAAAGAAATTAAAGTCCCATTTTCCTTGTGGATGTAACACTTAAATCCACTTTCCAATTCATCTGCGATCTGACTGAGTTGTTCTGTTGTCATGATCTCAATTTTGATAGGTGGCTTTCGAACTGCGTCTTTGCCGAAGTGGCCCGGCTGGTTGTAATTCAATTATTTTCCTACACTCTCAACCATAACGCTGGCGGGTGCTAAAATAAATCTACTTTTGGGGTCCTTCAATAAAACCTGAAACCTGGGGTCAAATGCATCCAATCTATGTTCGACATAGAATCTTCCTCCTTTTTGGCTGATGTATGAAACAAGTATTGCATAATTCCTCTCCCATACTTCTCCCTCAATAAGTCCTTCGCAATAGTGAATATATATACTCTCAAAAATCTTTGTCATACTGTACATAATTAAAACATATTGCCCCTTTTGCTGTTCATCCAGCGAATGAAAATCAGCATTGCCTTTTACAAAAGCGGTTGATAGTGACTGGCTGCTTGCGATCGTGCAAGTCCACTCATGCATTTCCCGAAAGATCGCATCTCTGGCTTCTTGTTTTATGCTCTTATTATTCTCCCTGACTTGCATAGATAAGTACGCGATAGAGATGATGACTCCTATCGCACCAACAAACTCGCTTATTGCACTTATTATCGTCCAGTCCATATAATTTAATTTTAAATTGATTACAGCCGAAATAATTAATGCCTGATTAGCTAACAACTTGCCGTCACCTATTAGCTATATATACTATTCCTGTAAATTCATTACCCTCCCCTATTCTTGCCATTACTTCCTCCCCTTCATCCCCTCCACAAACGCCTTCCTGCTCCTCGCCTCGTATTCATATTTCTCACCCAGCATGACTTGAGCACGGTTTTCATTGAGACGATAAGAAAATGATGCAAGCTCTCCTGTCTGTGCACAGATGGCATGGACCTTGGTGACAAATTCCGCGACAGCGAGAAGGTTGGGCATGGGACCGAAAGGTCTTCCCTCATAGTCCATGTCAAGGCCAGCGACGATCACGCGCTTGCCGGAATCGGCGAGGGTGTTGCATACAGATACAATGTCCTGATCAAAAAACTGGGCCTCATCAATGCCCACCACATCGCAGTCGCCCGCGAGGAGTAAAATATCGTTGGCAAAACTGACGGGTGTTGAACGTATCTCGCGGGAGGCATGAGACACAATATTTTCATGATGGTAACGCTTATCGACAGACGGCTTGAAAATCTCTACCCGCTGTTTTGCAATCAGCGCCCGGTTCAGCCGCCGGATAAGTTCCTCGGTTTTTCCCGAAAACATGCAGCCACAGACCACCTCAATCCAGCCCGCACGCCCCTCTGGTTCCTTTTTTCCAAGTTGTGGCTCGATGAACATGCATGCAAGTTAATCGTCTGGAGGAAATAGTTAGCGATCAGTTTGCCTCGATTCCATAACTTTGAAACGCGAAACCCTAAACCTTGAACCTTAAACTTTAAACCTCCCCTTGAACATTATTTCCCGTCTCCCCGAAACCGGCACCTCCATCTTCACCATCATGTCGAAGATGGCGCTGGATTATGGTGCGATCAATCTGTCGCAGGGCTTTCCGGATTTTCCGGTGTCGGCCACGCTGATTGATCTCATCCATCAAAACATGCTGGCGGGCCACAACCAATACGCTCCAATGCCGGGCGCACCGGCCTTGAAGAAGATCATCTCAGAGGTTGTGTTGCGAACATTTCATCGTCCCACCGACCCCGAGACAGAAGTGCTCATTACCGCGGGCGGGACTGAAGGAATATTCTCGACGATCGCCGCACTCATACAGACGAATGACGAAGTAATTATTTTCGATCCCTCTTATGATTCATACGCACCATCCGTCCGACTCAATGGTGGCACCCCGATTCAGATCAACCTCCACCCTCCCGATTTTGCAATCGACTGGGACCAGGTGAAATCCAGGATTAACGCGCGCACAAAAATGATTATGATCAATACTCCCCACAATCCCAGCGGGGCGGTGTTGACGGAAAGTGATTTAAAAACATTGGAGGAGATCGCGGTGAGATATGGCCTCATTGTATTAAGCGATGAAGTGTATGAGCGCATCATCTTTGATTCCCTGGTCCATCAAAGCGTGCTTAAGTTTCCGGGTTTGGCCGCACAAAGTGTGGCGGTATTTTCTTTCGGAAAAACATTTCATGCTACCGGCTGGAAAGTGGGCTACGCCGTAGCACCGGAATTTCTCACCAGAGAAATCCGCAAGGCACATCAGTTTGTTACGTTCAGCGTGAATACGCCGGTGCAACTCGCCTTGGCTGAATATTTGAAAGACCCTGAACATTACGAGACACTCGGCAAGTTCTTCCAACAAAAGCGCGACTTCTTCCTCGATCAGATCAAGGGATCAGCTTTCGAAGCGCTGGCCTGCCGTGGGAGCTATTTCCAACTATTGTCATATAAAAATATTTCCAACAAACCAGAAGCGGAAATGGCAGAATGGTTGACGAAGGAACACAAGGTCGCATCGATTCCGGTTTCTGTCTTCTATAAAGATAAAACCGACAACCGCTTACTGCGGTTCTGCTTCGCAAAGAATGAAGACACGTTGCAAAAGGCAGGAGCGATTCTAAGAAAGTTTAATTAAAAGAAAATGCAAGACCTGGCAGTCACCCTCATCCAATCCAGCCTGCATTGGGAAAATTCCGTCGCGAACCTTGCCATGTTTGAAGAAAAGATCTGGAAGATTGGCCAGCGAACGGACGTGATCATACTTCCTGAAATGTTTAGCACAGGCTTTTCGATGAACGCTCCTGCTCTGGCAGAGATGATGAACCTAACCACCTTTAAGTGGATGAAGCAAATGGCCAGACAAACAGGGGCGTTGCTGCTTGGAAGCTTTATCGCAAAAGAAAACGGCAAGTACTTTAATCGTTTGCTTTGGATGGAGCCCGATGGAAATTATAAAACTTATGATAAACGACACTTGTTCCGGATGGCCAACGAACATAAAACATATGCCGCTGGAGAATCGAGATTGATCGGGAACTGGAAAGGATGGAACATCTGCCCACTGGTATGCTATGATCTCCGGTTCCCGGTATGGAGTCGCAATGCGTGGAATGCTGACCAACAGCGGATGGCATATGACGCCCTTATTTATGTCGCCAACTGGCCGCAAGTCCGTGTTTCTGCCTGGGATACACTATTGCGGTCGCGCGCCATAGAAAACCTGTCGTATGCAATAGGCGTAAATCGGGTTGGCGATGACGGAAACAACATTGCTCACTGCGGTCATTCGGCTGTCATCGGCCCAAAGGGAGAAACCATTTTCTCTGCGGAGGACGTTGAAAAAATTAACACGATCAACCTGGATGCAACCCTACTGCAAACCCACCGGGAGAAGTTTCCGGCCTATCTGGATTCGGATGATTTCAAGATTGGTTAGCTCGTTCGAGTGTCTTCGCGGTCCCGCCTCGGGTGCCGCGATCTTCGAACTCAACTATGAAATGCAAGTCGACATATCGCATTGAATTAAGTTCAGCAAGGCCGACTGTTACCATGCTGAATTACACCTGTGGATCGCGGTATTTTTGATGCGACATCAAAAAACCGCGAAGACCAGCAGGGATTATACATTCTACACCAATTGTTATTCTCCCGATCCAGTAGACCATAAATAGCAACCAAAATCCCCTTACTTTTGCAGCTCAATTTTTTCCCATGTCCAATAAAAAAATCTCAAGAGCCTTAATCTCGGTTTATTATAAAGACAACCTCGAGCCCATCATCCAGGCACTGGCGCACCAAGGTGTGGAGTTCGTCTCCACTGGTGGCACACAAGAGTTCATCGAAAAACTTGGTCACCCTGTGATACCCGTAGAAAAATTGACTGGCTATCCATCAATTTTCGGGGGCCGAGTAAAAACACTACATCCAGCAATCTTCGGTGGTATTCTATATCGCAGAGACGACACCACGGACGTAAAGCAAGCAGTCGAATATAACATTGGACCCATTGACCTCGTGATTGTTGACCTCTATCCTTTTGAGGAAACAGTTTTAAAAGGCGGATCGGAAGACGACATCATTGAGAAGATTGACATAGGCGGCATTGCCCTTATTCGTGGTGCAGCTAAAAATTTTAACGATGTACTGATCGTATCATCGCGAAATCAATATAAAGCAGTTTTGGAATTATTGACAGCTAAGAAATGTACATCTGATCTCTCTGACCGAAAGCGCTTTGCAGCCATGTCATTCGATGTCACCTCGCATTACGACAGTGCCATTTTTCGATATTTCAATCAGGAACAAGGACTACCGAGTTTTAAGGCGAGCGTACAGCAAGGAAAAGAATTGCGTTATGGAGAGAACCCGCATCAAAAAGGAGTCTTTTATGGAGACCTCGACGCGATGTTTGACCAACTCAACGGCAAAGAACTTTCATACAACAACCTCGTCGACGTAGATGCTGCCGTAAATCTTATTCAGGAGTTTGAAGGAGAAACTGCCTTCGTAATCGTTAAGCATACCAACGCCTGTGGAGCAGCGACTGCCCCTACGGTCATGGAGGCTTACCTCAAAGCATTCCAGGCAGACACCCTCTCCGCATTTGGGGGCGTGTTGGCAACCAATCAAAAAATTGATTTGGCGGCTGCAACAGCAATTAATCCACTTTTCTTTGAAATCCTCATCGCTCCAGCCTACGAAGATGACGCATTGGCACTATTGAAATCAAAAAAGAACCGCATCATCCTCACACAGAAGCAACCATTATCATCTCAGAAGCAGGTCAAGAATCTGCTCAATGGTGTCATAGAACAAGACGCGGACTGGAAAACGGATTCGGCTGAAGATATCAAGGTGGTCACCAAACGGCCACCCTCCCCCGCGGAAGTCAAAGCGCTTTTATTTGCAAGCAAGATCTGCAAGCATACTAAGTCCAACACCATCGTGCTGGCAGTAGAAGGTCAATTGCTGGCGAGTGGCGTTGGCCAAACCAGCCGCGTCGATGCGTTGAAACAAGCAATTGATAAAGCGAAGGCATTTGGATTCGATTTAGAAGGTGCAGCCATGGCATCCGATGCCTTCTTTCCCTTTCCGGATTGCGTAGAAATAGCCTTTGAAAAGGGCATCCGGGCTGTCATTCAACCCGGCGGCTCCATCAAGGACAAGGATTCAATAGAATTTTGTGACCAGCATGAAATGGCCATGGTGTTCACGGGCTTCAGGCATTTTAAACATTGAACCCGACCGAAGAAATATGATCGTCGGGCGAGTGAAAAAACTAATTAACTAAAAAGGATTTAATCGCCTTTAAATCACCTGATTATTTAAGTAATTTCGAGCCAATTTTTAACTGCATTCCAAGGAGGAGTTTATAACGAATGGGACTTTTTGATTTTTTTACCAGTGACATTGCTATTGATCTGGGTACGGCAAACACATTAATCATACATAAAGACAAGGTGGTGGTGGATGAACCTTCCATTATTGCGTTGGACAAACTTACCGGTAAGGTGCTTGCCATCGGGCGTGAGGCCATGCAGATGCATGAAAAGACACATGAAAACATTAAAACGATTCGGCCCCTTAAAGAGGGCGTCATTGCTGATTTCCATGCCGCGGAGATGATGATTCGTGGAATGATCAAAATGATAGACACAGGTAGGCGCTTGTTTCCGCCGTCCTTGCGCATGGTTATTTGCATCCCTTCGGCCATCACGGAAGTCGAAAAAAGGGCTGTGCGCGACTCAGCCGAACACGCCAACGCGAAAGAAGTATATATGATTCATGAACCTATCGCTGCAGCGATAGGCATCGGCATCGATATTGAGCAACCCATCGGCAACATGATTGTGGATATTGGCGGAGGTACCACCGACATTGCAGTGATTGCATTGTCGGGCATCGTATGCGACCAATCCATCCGCATCGCCGGAGACACTTTCAATCGCGACATTCTTGACTACATGCGGAGGCAGCACAATCTGCTTATCGGCGAACGTACCGCCGAAAGAGTAAAGATCGAAGTAGGGTCAGCCCTGACTGAACTTGACGAGGGTCCGGATGATTACGAAATCCGCGGCCGTGACTTGATGACGGGCATTCCCAAAACCATCAAAATTTCTTACAGCGAAGTAGCGTTTGCGTTGGATAAGTCTATTTCGAAACTCGAGGAAGCAGTGCTAAAAGCCCTTGAACTCTCTCCGCCTGAAATTTCTGCTGACATCTATGAGCGCGGCATTTACCTCACCGGCGGCGGGGCAATGCTTCGAGGCCTGGATAAGCGTCTGGGGCTCAAAACAAAATTACCAATACACGTAGCTGAGGATCCCCTGAGGGCCGTGGTGCGTGGCACGGGCGCTGCGCTTAAAAATCTGAACCATTATCGAAAAGTATTGATGACATGATGCATGCAGCGTCTTTTTAACTTTTTCTATGAGTACAGGGCATTCTTTACTTTTCTGCTATTAGAAGTCTTTTGCGCCTGGCTTCTCATAAAAAATAATCAATACCAGAGCACCAGGTTCTTCAACTCTTCCAATCATCTCGCCGCCAACATCATTGGCTTCTCTCAAAATGCAAGAGAGTATTTTTCACTGCGGCAGATTAACGAAGAGATTTCACGCGAAAACGCTCAGCTTCGCATGCAGATTGAGCTACAAAATCAAAGTTTGGAAACTTCCCATGTGCTAAAGGATAGTCTCGTTCGATATGATTTCGTGAGCGCAAAAGTGATCAACAATTCGGTAGCACAATTCAAAAATTACATCACCATCAATCGGGGAAAAGATGCTGGCCTCAAACCTGGCATGGCAGCCATCAGCACTTTCGGAGCTGTTGGGAAGGTGAAATCCGTGTCAGAGCATTTCGCAGTACTTATTTCCATCCTGAACATTGACGAGCAGGTTTCCAGTGTGCTGAAACGAACCAGTAATTTTGGAACGATCCAGTGGGATGGAACAGACACACGCGAAGTGAACCTGCTCTATGTACCGCGACACGTAGAGCCGCAGGTAGGCGACACAGTGGTTACATCAGGGTTCAATGCCGTATTTCCGCAAGGTGTTATGGTTGGGATTGTAAAGGATGTAAAACTGAAAAAGGAAGCATTGTTTTATGACATCCGGGTGGAATTGGCTCAGGATTTCAGAAGATTGTCGTTCGTGAAAATAGTCAGGAGCAAATTGAAATCAGAAGTCGATTCGCTTGAGACTGTAACAATAGGATCACCCAAATGAATCGTTCAGGAATTTTTGCGGTTTTCTATTTTGTGCTATACCTGCTTCTACAGGTCATGTTGTTCAAGCAGGTTGTGTTGTTTAATACCGCCTTTTGTTTTCTCTACGTAGCTTTCATTTTGCTGCTTCCCATAGAAACCAATATACTCATCCTGATCGGAGTGGCGTTTCTCCTTGGATTTTGCATCGATATATTTTATGACAGTCTGGGCCTCCACGCCTTGAGCCTGGTCCTTGTGGCTTACCTTAGAAATTATTGGCTTGCTACGATTACCCCTCAAGGGGGTTATGATGCAGGAGAAGGACCTACTTTGGCTGTCAATGGGCTGCAGTGGTTCATGGTTTATTCATTACCACTCGTTTTCATCCACCATTTTGTTCTTTTCTTTACAGAGGCAGCCGGGTTTGGAATCTTTTGGTTTACCATGTCCAAAGTGATGACCAGTCTGACTTTTACGATGTCGGTGATTTTGTTTCTGCAGTATTTATCTTTTGAACGAAGGTGATGAACGAAGGCAGGAGAGAAATATTTCAACTTCTATTTGTGCTGCTCGGAATCGTCTTCCTGGTTAAATTATTTTTTATCCAGGTACTGGACGATCGCTATGCGGATATGGCAGATAGCAATGCTATTTTACGTCAGGTGGATTATCCTGTGCGTGGCTTAATCAGTGATCGGCATGGAAAGTTAATTGTATTTAACACGCCCGAATTCAAACTTGAAGTGTTATTAAAAGAGGTTAAGAATTTTGACTCGACCAAATTTTGCGAAGTGTTTGAAATCTCGCATCAGGAGCTGAAGAGAAAATTCAAAGAGATGAGATTGCGGAAGGAATTCTCTCCTTATAAGCCCACGCTCTTTCTCAACCAGATTTCTACCACCGATTTTGCCAAGGTTCAAGATTATCTCGATGAGTTTCCAGGTTTCTATGTTCAGGCCAGAACCACCCGATCTTACTCCTCCCCGGCCTTGGCGAATGCGTTGGGCTACGTTAGTGAAATCAGCAAATCGAAACTGGAAGATGATGCAACAAAAATCTATAGACAAGGTGATTATATAGGACAAAGCGGCATTGAAGGTTTTTACGAAGAGCAATTGCGTGGCACTCGGGGGGTGCGCTTCAAGCTTCGCAATGTCAAAGGCATTTTGAAGGGCTCATTCAAAGATGGAGCGTATGACACACTATCTGTTCCAGGTCAGAATCTAATGACGGGGATTGATTTGGAATTGCAACGCTATGGTGAGTTGCTCATGAGAGGGAAATCGGGAAGCATCGCGGCCATTGAACCTTCGTCAGGTGAAATTCTCTCGTTGGTGTCCGGACCCTCCTATGATCCAAACTTACTAACCGGCAAACAATACAGCACAAACTTCAAGTTGATTAGTAACGATACAAACAAGCCTCTGTTCAACCGACCCTTGATGGCCCAGTACCGGCCTGGTTCAATTTTCAAAATTGCGCAAGCCATGACCGCCCTGCAGGAGGGTGTTATTACCCCTGATACCCGATTTCAGTGCGACCGTACCATTGTTGATTGTCATGATGGGCACACAAATCAGGATCTGCGCGGTGCCATCGCCAATTCGTGCAATCCCTATTTCTTGGCGGTACTCCGAAGAATGCTAAACAAAGGAGTCATCAACGACCCTTACAAAGATACCCGCATCGGGTTGGAAGAGTGGGACAAACACATCATGAGCTTTGGATTTGGAAAACCACTTGGGATTGATCTGCCCAATGAAAAGAATGGACTTGTGCCAACCCCTGAATTGTACGACCGCGCATACGACAACCGTCCCTGGAAATTCTCCAACATCTACTCGATTGCGATCGGCGAAGGAGAAAATCTTGTAGTCCCTTTGCAGATGGCCAACTTTGCAGCGACCATTGCCAATCGGGGATTTTACATTACTCCCCACATCGTGAAAGGCATCGGTGAAGACTTGAAGCCCCTACCCCGCTATTTGGAAAAACATTATACCACGATTGACTCTGCCAACTTTTACATAGCCATCGATGCCATGCAGCAGGTAGTTGACGCCGGCACAGCGCAGTACAGGGCCAAATTGAAAGATATTATTGTGTGCGGAAAGACAGGCACGGTACAAAATGATCCAAGGCCAGCCCATGCAGTGTTCATCGCCTTTGCTCCACGAGACAATCCAAAGATTGCCATCTCCGTGTACGTTGAAAATGCCGGCCAGGGGGGACGCGCCGCCGCTTCCATCGCTTCCTTAATGATCGAAAAGTATTTACTTGGTCATACCAATCGCCCAAACATAGAGCAGTACGTACTGAATGGGAAATTTCTGGACGAAAAGAAGAATTGAAAAGAGAAGACAACATATCAGGTAGTCTTGATTGGCCCATCATTGGGCTTTACCTCGCGATGGTGCTACTCGGTTGGGTAAACATCTATGCAGTCGTTTATGATGAAGGAGTGCACCAGCCTATTTTCAGTCTCACTCTAAATTCAGGAAGGCAATTATTGTTCATCATCGCTTCTCTCGTCATCATCATGGGGATCGTTATTCTGGACATGCGCTTTTATGAGACATTCGCCTATGTGTTGTATGGGCTAACCCTGATGCTCCTTTTCCTTGTCCCCATCATTGGCAAAGAGGTGGGTGGAAATAAAGCCTGGATTGGTGTGGGTTCATTTGGTGTGCAGCCTTCTGAATTTGCGAAATTTGTAGTGGCCCTGACGGTAGCCAAATATGTTAGTTCCGTCGGCTTCAGGATGGATAACCTCCGCAACCAGGCGGTCCTTTTTGCAGTGATAGGTGTACCCATGGCCCTCATCCTTTTACAAAAAGACACTGGTACGGCCCTGGTTTTCACGGCTTTCATATTGGTATTCTTTCGCGAAGGCATGTCTCCCTTCCTGATGATTGTTGGAATTTGTGCCGCGGCCATTTTTATTCTGACATTGCTGGTTCCCAACCAGCTTTACCTGCACGGTGCAATTCTCATATTGCTTGCGCTGTTGATTGGTTTTGGAAAAAGAAAGTTGAAACGAATTATCATCCTTTCAATTGGAGCCATCCTGATCATGGGAGTTATTGAAAGCGTGGACTATGTGATTACGGATGTATTGAAGCCACATCAGCAAAACAGGGTGAAGGCGCTTATCAATCCCGATGCCGATCCACTTGGCTATGGCTGGAACGTAACCCAGTCAAAGATCGCCATTGGAAGTGGCGGATTTTTTGGCAAGGGCTTTTTAAAAGGGACGCAAACCAAATTCGATTTTGTGCCTGAACAGAGTACTGACTTCATTTTCTGTACCATTGGAGAAGAACATGGATGGTTAGGAAGTTCCGTAGTAGTGGCATTGTTTGTTGCCCTTCTGCTACGCATTGTCTTCATCGCAGAACGACAGAAGAGCCGGTTTGCAAGAGTCTATTCATATGGTGTAGTGAGTATTTTCTTTTTTCACTTCACCATCAACATCGGTATGACAGTAGGTTTGTTTCCCGTCATCGGCATTCCGTTACCTTTCTTCAGCTACGGCGGATCCTCCCTTTGGGGATTTACGATTCTGCTATTTATCCTATTGAAACTTGATGCACATCGCGGACAGGTGCTGCAGAGGATGTAGGAGACTATTGAATAACCCTCAAGACTAAGACTTAAAGTTTTTTGGAATAATTGAAAAAATCGAGAGTTTTTCAAACGAGGAAATCTTGAATGTCCAACGCCGAATCCTAAATATCGAAGTAGGGTCCCACTTTGGAAATTGGGCGTTCGGCGTTGGACATTCAGGATTCAAATTCCCGTTCAAGCGAACCGCTTCTCTACCATCTCCATGAACTCCAGGTATTCCTCGCTATCTGTGCTCCAACCACTGTAATTGTTGGCGAGGTAAGATTTCGCTTGTACCAGATCCTCGAGTTCATCCAATTGATCAATGGCCGTAGAAAATAATTCAAAATCACCACTAAAAAGTATCTTGGTGAACATGAACTTCTGGTTAATGGTGAGGCTATCCTTGATTTTCTTTCTTTTCTGAAAATCGTCTGCGAGCGTTGTTTGCTGGCCTTTAGAAAATTGATCGTACAAAGTAGTTTGGGTGACTGGGGCCTTTTTTTCCTCCTCCTTCTTTTCAGACGCGATTTTGACTGCCTCGACTTTTGAAGATTCTTTTTTTACAGGCTCCTCCTTTACAGTCCTCACCGGAGCTATATCCGAAACTTTATGATCATAAAATGCATCCAGGCTTAATGGAATGACCATAGAAAACTGTGCGATGTACTCCTCTATTTCTTCGGGTGTAAAATTCACTTCCTCCAGAATGCGATCCAACAAAGCAAAAGCTTCATTGCCTGAAATTGAGCTAAGCTTCTTCTCCTCCAGAGTTTGCAATAGTTTCTCAAGCGGAGTCTTGTTAATCTTCACATACTTAATGTCATTTCTTAATTCTCCTACTTTGATGTGGCCTCCCGCGCCGTTGTCAAGTGTATCCGAATAAAAATCATAAGGGTCCAGTATCAAATAGAGCGTTTGAGTTACCGCTTTCTTCAACAAAGGCTGAAAACTCTCTTTTGAAATCGAAATGTGGTTCGACAGCAAGATTTGAAACTTTGCCAGCGCTTCTGCCACGGGAGGTGCGGAATAGTCAAAAAAAGGGCTTCGCAGCTTTTGACTTTCATGTCGCCAGGCGTGCAATAATTCCCGGATAACAAATAAGTTTATCTGCTGAATGTCGCAAAGCTTAAGGATTTCAGCACCCGTGATTCTTTCTTTCGATGAGAAAAAGGAGGCCGCTACCTTTGAGGCATAGTCATCACTGTAGTCCTCCAGGGCCTTTATGCTGATTTTTTCATCCATGCGATAAGTATTGAAAAGAGAGGTTTTGGACGATGGTAAAGGTAATCATTGAAATATACCTGATCACTTCTTCAAGGGGGCCAAAATCCTGTATTCCGTATCAACCTCTCCCTTACTAATATCGGTAAGCCTCCTTTTCAGCAACCTCTTTTTTAAAGGAGAAAGATAATCGATAAACATTTTGCCATCGAGGTGATCGTATTCATGCTGAATGATGCGGGCCTTTACCCCATCATAAACTTCTTCCTTTGGGTTCCATTCTTCATCGACATATCGGATCTTTACTGTCTCCTGTCTTGCTACATTTTCCCGAATGTGGGGAATGCTCAAGCAGCCCTCTTCAAATTCCCATTCCTCACCTTCCTCCTGGACAATCACCGGATTAATAAATGTCTTCTTGAAATCAGTCATGTCCTCCTCTTCATCATCGAGGGTGGTACCATCGACTACAAACAAACGAATGCTCTTCCCGATCTGGGGTGCGGCCAGGCCGATACCATGGGCGGCATACATCGTATCAAACATATCCCGTACAAAAGGCTTGATGTCCAGTCCTTCTTTTTCTATTTCCTTGGCCCGCTTGCGCAATATCGGGTTGCCGTAAACGATGATGGGATAAACCATTACTTACCTGGTGAATTTGACATCAAAGATAAAAAAATGATGCTGTATTCCGGCTTTGGATTGGGTCAAAAAAGAGCTGCGCTTCAGACCCTATTTTCTTGATTCAAGGTAAGATTGTAAGATGAGCGTAGCACTTATTTTGTCGACATTCCCCTTCACCCGACGATCTTTCTTCTTCATGCCGCCTGCGATCATCGTCTTGAATGCGATGGAACTGGTGAATCGCTCGTCGATGAGTGCGACAGGTTTATCCGGAAATCTCTTGTTCAGTTGCTCGATCAATTGCCTGACAAGGGGTGTCATATCCGTATCTTCATTGTTGAGACGCTTGGGCATACCCACCACCAATTGGTCGACCGGCTCCTTTTGAAAATAGGCCGCCAGAAAATGCATCAGCTTATCACTTTCTACAGTTTCAAGTGCGGTAGCGATGATGCAGAGTGGATCCGTAACTGCAATGCCGGTTCGCTTGGTACCATAATCAATTGCAAGGATTCTTGCCATTAGATCAGTTGAACTTTGTGCGTTCAAGTACCACCTGCTTTACTTTATTTTCAAGAGTCATGGCTTTTGGAAAAAGTATTTCATTCTCCACACGGGCATGAGTTTGCAGGCTCTTTTCAAGGCTGATAAGTTCTGAATAAATTACCTTCATATGCAGAGGGGTAGTTGACTCCACTCTGTAATCATGGGTAATCTTTCGAATACCGACCATCTCATCATCATGAACCTCATGCTGCATGGCAAAGCGTTGCACTGAATGGCGCTCCATCAAATAGAATAATTCCGAAGGATTATATTTTCTGTGTTCCGATCGCTCCAGCATTTTGATATAGTGGAAAAGGGTATGCTCCTCCTCATAAATGTGTCGAACAAAATCCTCCACAAAAAGTGGAAAAAGTATTTTTAGATCCTTTACGATAGACGCATACAAAGCATGGTCTGTCCTGAAACTCTCTACAAGCTTTGAAATGTAGGGAAGCTTGCGTTTTACAAAAATGAAGTGAGCGTGCTTGAGATATTCTATTATCAGATCGATCGGATACGAAACAAGCGGGATGCTTTCTTCTGTTAACGGATGTGCCGGGTACTCCAGCTCCTGAACAACCTTTTCTACCTCCAGACCTTTGTCGCAGCATGCTTCGGCGAGGGTTTTCTCGGAGTATTCATAAAACTGGATGCCAAAATAATAGAGCACATACGCCCGAACATTGTCTTGCTCTACAAGATCGCCAATACGCCTGCTATGGAGCTTAGTATTATCCATTGGGGATAAAGGTAATTATAGGCCTGTCTTTCCACAATATTACTTCGAGGCTGTTTCGTCGAACGTGAACTTTGCCCGATCTTTGACGTTTTATCTAGTGTTATGAGCGAAATAAACAACACCCCCCGGCAAATTGGCCTCCCACTGGTTTTGTGCATTGGTTTAGCGGCCGGAGTCCTAATCGGGGTAAGCCTCAATTCTACCTCTGCGCCCAAAAGTTCAGGCGAAGACATTCAGAAATTCGGGGAAGTCTTGGGTCTTATCAACCATGAATATGTGGATACTGTTAAAATGGATGTATTGGTAGATGATGCCATCCATCATATGCTTGACAAGCTGGATCCTCATTCTTCCTACATCCCCATCAGTCAGCGAACAGAAGCCAACGAAGACTTACAAGGCAATTTTGAGGGCATTGGAATTGAGTTCAATATTTTCCACGATACCCTCGTGGTAGTGGCAGCGCTCAGCGGCGGGCCATCAGAAGCGGTGGGACTTAGGCCAGGGGATAAGATTATCAAAGTTGGGGAAAAGATCATTGCCAATATCGGGCTGACCAACCTTCAGGTGACGAAGCTTTTGAAGGGGCCTAAGGGCACTGAGGCTAAACTGGAAGTCGTTAGAAGGAGTGTCAATGATCCGCTTAAGTTCACAATCATCCGCGATAAGATCCCACAACACTCCGTAGATGTCGCCTACATGGTCAACTCAGAAATTGGCTATATCAAAATCAATCGGTTTTCTCAAACTACCTTCGATGAATTTCATAAGTCCCTGGAAGACCTTAGGAAACAGGGAATGAAGAAACTTGTTCTCGATTTGCAGGGCAATCCCGGCGGGTACATGAACCAGGCCATCGATCTCGCCGACGAATTTCTGTCGGAAGACAAAAAAATTGTTTTCACCAAAGGCAAAGACAAAAAATATAATTCTGATGCCAAGTCTACCAGCAAGGGCGACTTTGAAAAAGGCGATCTCATCGTTTTGGTGAACGAGGGCAGCGCCTCCGCTTCCGAAATTGTGGCAGGGGCCCTGCAAGACAATGACCGTGCCCTGGTAGTAGGAAGAAGGTCTTTTGGCAAAGGTCTGGTACAGTCACCGTTTGATTTAAACGATGGTTCTGAATTGCGGCTCACCATTTCACGGTATTATACTCCGAGTGGCAGGTCCATTCAAAAGCCTTATGGTGACATGGAGGAATATTCCAAAGACATGGTAAAGCGCTACCGTCGTGGTGAGTTTTTTCATGCTGACAGCATCAAGTTTAAGGACTCTCTTAAATATCACACGATCAATGGTCGTTCGGTATATGGTGGTGGCGGGATCATGCCGGATTATTTCGTGCCGCTGGACACGACCCAAAACAGTCATTACCTCAATGAGCTATACATCTCCAATTCTATGCAGGAATACACCTTTAACTATACAAACAACCATAAGGAAGAACTGAAGAAAATGGGATATGAAAAATACTTTCGGAATTTTGACATTACTGAAGCCATGCTCAAAAGTCTGGTGAAAGTAGGCGAAGGGAACAAAGTGCCAGCCGATTACAAAAACCTTGAGGCCCACAAAAAAATCTTTCAACTTAATATCAAAGCACAAATCGCCCGCAGAGTTTGGAACAACGAAGGCTTCTATCCTATCTACAACGAAACCAATGAGGTGCTGCAACAGGCCATCAGACTGTTTGACAGAATACCCGATTTGAATAGGGTTAAAATGTAGAGAATCGTACTTGATTCTGGCGGCATTCCTGGAATTTAAGCAACTCGTGACACCCCGCATGGGGCTTTTGCATAAATTGTGATATAAATCGGATTAAGATGTATTACCATCACCTGGGGCAAATTCCCGCAAAGCGCCACACACAGTTCCGCCAGCCGGATGGAAGTTTGTATCATGAAGAAGTCGTTAGCTCAGAGGGCTTTTCAGGGATCTATTCCATCTTGTATCACATCAATCCACCCACCCGAATCAAGAAAATTGCGGATCCGGTGAAATATGGTCCTCTAAAATTAGCAGGCTACGACCTTCGCCAAACCCATCTAAATACGTCAAAAGTGGCTACTACGGGAGCCGACTATCTGGATGCGCGCAAAGTATTGTTAATGAACAACGATTGCTCGATGGCCATTTGTTCGCCCACGAAACGATCGATGGATTATTTCTATAAAAATGCCGAAGGAGATGAGGTTCTGTTTATCCACGAAGGAGGTGGGCGACTCTTCACACAATTTGGCAGACTCGATTTCCGCCAGGGTGATTATGTGGTGATTCCCCGCACTGTCATTTACAGACTCGAATTCGATGAAGGTCCATTGCGATTGTTGATCATTGAATCCGTCTCTCCCATTGAGACCGTAAAAAGATATCGGAACCAATTAGGACAGCTGTTGGAGCATTCGCCGTATTGCGAACGGGACATACGCCCACCCCAAGAACTGATGCCCGATACAAGGAAGGGTGAGTTTCTCATGAAGATCAAAAAGCAGGGTTATTTGCATCAATATTACTATGATTATAGCCCTTTGGACGTGGTGGGCTGGGATGGCTTCCTATTCCCCTACGCTTTCTCTATACATGAATTTGAACCTATCACTGGCCGCATTCATCAGCCGCCTCCTGTACATCAAACTTTCCAGGGGCACAATTTCGTGATCTGCTCTTTTGTGCCGAGGCTGTTTGATTATCATCCTCTTTCCATTCCGGCCCCTTATAACCACAGCAATATTGACAGCGATGAAGTGCTCTATTATGCAGAAGGAAATTTCATGAGCCGCAGAGGCATTGAGCGCGGCTCTTTCACACTTCATCCAGGTGGATTACCGCATGGCCCTCACCCTGGCACCGTGGAGAAAAGCATTGGGGCAAAAGAAACAAAGGAGTTGGCTGTTATGCTGGACACTTTCAATCCATTGTTCCTCACCACGGAGGCAGCTGAGTTTATTGATAAGAATTATCCAATGAGCTGGACGGACGAGGCTGGGGGTTTTAATGAGGTAAATACTCCATAATTAGATCAGTTTCTTTCCAAGTTTTCGCTTTCAATGGTCGTCCTCTATCCTAATGAGAGAGTTTGGGAATAAATTACCCTTCAATGGTCAGGGCCGAGATACTTACTTTTCTAGTCAAAAACGGTGAATTTTTACGCAGGTAAACCAATTATAAGTGAAATTAACTTAAAGAATATGCAAAAATTCCCCCGGCCGATCCAGGTCCGATGGTCAGATATTGACCAAAACCGACATCTTCGCCATTTGAGGATCGGGTCAAAGTCAACACACGATTTTGCACGATGGAGCATTCGTCACCAGTTTTATTAAGAAGATGGAACACTATCAACCATCTTGAACATGGACGGTGCATGGATTGATGTGAGCAAGAGAAAACTTACCACTCCAGATTCTTTTGTGCAGAAAATATTTAATGACTTTCCTAAGTCCAGCGATTTCCAATGGGACGATCGCCCGCCAAAGCAAACATAACCACTAACCGCCTTTCAAAATCCAATCCTCGATCACTCTTGGATAATGGGCATGCTCCAGTGCATGTACCTTCTGAGCAATCATCTCTGCGGAGTCAGCTTTGTCTACCGAACAAGATGTCTGGAATAAAATCTTTCCCTCATCGAACCGCTCATTAACTTCATGTATGGAGATTCCGGTTTCTCTTAACCCCGCGGCGATGACTGCCTCGTGAACTTTATTACCATACATTCCTTTGCCCCCAAACCTTGGTAACAACGATGGGTGGATGTTGATGATTCTATCTGGAAATGCGTGTAAAAGATTTTCAGGTACAAGCCAAAGAAACCCGGCCAATACAATGTGAGTCACGCTCTCTTCCTTCAACCAATCTAACACTCCAGTGGTCTCGCGGAATTGAAATTTGTCAAAAACTTTTGATCGAACATTGAAATTCCTGGCCCTGATCAGCGCTCCTGCTTCGGGATTATTACTCAATACCAATGCAACTTCTATCCGGGAATCATTATTGAAATGCTTCATGATTGCCTCAGCATTGGTGCCGCTACCCGAGGCGAAAACTGCTATCCGGAATTTACCTGTTCTCTCCACTCAATATCGTTAAAGGCTGGCAATATCGTCCAAAAAACGCTAAAAAAGAGGTTAAAACACCGGATTATGGAACAAATCGATAGACCTCAAGATCGCTATAGAAATGCCATGCTTAGAATTCCTGCCAGCATTATAAACTTGCAAAACTGACTGAGTTGGTAAAAGTCCTTGCGCGTATCGGCCCGAACCAACCATCCCAATAAGGCTGCCATGGGTAGAAATAATGACCAGGCAAAGAATGTCATGGGAAGAGGAGTGGTCCATCGATTGAGTGCCATCACAAGCAAGGAAAAAACCGTGAGTAGAAAATAGGCAAACACTTTCGTTTTGCGAATGCCATAGACAATAGGAAGGGTCCTGCAGCCAAATGTATTGTCGCCCTTAAGGTCCTCCATGTCCTTAATGATCTCCCGTACCAGGGTGATAAAAAATGCAAAGAGTGCATAGAGGCAGGCCAGCGTCGACCAAGGAGGATATAACATGTTAACAATAAGAATGGAAAGACCGGTGAGCAAGGCTACCGTAAAATTTCCAATAAACGGAAGTCGCTTGAGGGCGTTGGAATAAAGCCAGAGAAGAAAGGCGCAGCCGAAATTAACCACACCAATTTTCCAGCTTAGTAAAAAACCGATGCCCACTCCCGTGAGGGAAAGTAACGTATGAAAAAGTAAAGCAAATCGGCGGGTAATAGTTTTGCCGATGACTACACGATCTGGTTTGTTAATCAAATCAATCTTCACATCATAATAATCATTGATAATATATCCCGCCGCCGCAATCAATACGGTAGACATCCCAAGCAACAAGAGTCTGGCATCATAAAAGTTGTCTGGCGAAAAAAGAAAAATGGCGGTGCAATACTGAGCCAATCCTATGATGAGAAGGTTCCAGAAGCGCGTGACAAGTAAAAGAGATCTTAGTACCGACATTCAATGCAAAAGTACACAAGGCATCCGAGGCAAGCGAAATTATGACCTCTGCAGATACACACAATCGTCTTACCTCTCAAAGAAGCAAACAGACCCTCCGACCCAGGTCTTGTCCTTGTTATACTTTACCCCGATCATCTCACCACGGCTGAGTCGTGCGAGGTTGGTGACAAGCTGAGGGCGCAGTTGGCCATCTTCCCAGAGAAACAACAACCGTATCTCCAATTTCACCAACCCATCAGGCGCCTGAACCACAGGTTTGTATTGCACTTTGCGCTGCAACATAAATTCATGACGTTGATCTTCAGGAATGGCTTTAAGGTCATCCGGAGTGACATTATAAATGACGCCGCTGCCTGAGAACGAAAAAAGTGGTTTAAGTACATAATGCTCAAGGTCAGATGGGAATGTTCTATATTCCGACAAATATTTACACTCAGGGATATATTTACTCTTGATCAATGGCATGGTGTACTTACTGATGCGATAAAACCAATTCGGATGACCCGCCCACTCCACGTCTACATCTTCGGTGAGGTTAAATGCGAGCTGAAGATCCTTGCGCTTCTCAAGCTCATCAAAGATCACGCGATTGTAAATACGCTCAATATTAATTCGTCTCCCCTCTTTGCGATAGAAGAGTTTTTTGCCTTCACGTTCTACATCTCCTATGTGCACTGGTTCAATGCCGGTCAATTCTTTTGTTACTAAAAAATCAATCGCTGTATTTTGTTTGAGCGGATCAATCTCAAGCAAAATAACTTCTTCGGGATCATGCCCATTCAATAAAATCCCTTTCAGTTTCTTACGATAGGATTCCGATGAAAGTCCAAAGTGACTTTGCCAATCGTTGGGTATGGTAAAGTGCTGACGATATTTTTGAGAAAGCACATCCTGCCAGCCAAAGAGGGAAGGGAAGCCCTGCATCTCAATCAATCGCGGCTCCAGTTCGCCACCTTCTTCCACTACGGCAAAATCAAGGGCAAGAAAAAGGGTATGTTTCGTCTCATTGGGGACACTTAGGTGAGGTGGAATGGCAGCTTCGGTTAACTTCTTAACATCATCGCTTACCAAAAAATCAATGATCTCTGCGGATGATTTTATCAGTTTTTCTTTAAAATCCCGACCTACAAAAACCGGCGTTTCAGCTACCCGAAACGTGATTTTATGGTTATAAAGCCCGTCCAGGTCAGCAAGAAAAGCGTCGTACTTCCTGTCGGAATAGCCGCCATTATAAGCAGATCGCACCGCGGCTATCATTGTGGTACGGGATTCATTTTGGATTGCAGGGCTGTTCGCAAAAAGCCTGGGATAATGGTCTTATAGGTAAGTTTGACCTTATCAGGTTCGTTGAGATAAAGCATCATTTCATAATATTTCTTTTCGCCATGTCTCTCGATCACTGCTTTCTTTCTGGGTTCCTGCATTAGATAATGATACATACCTTCAGAATCGGCCTCAGGATGAAATTGTGTGCCGATAAATGCTTCATCAAAGCGAATTGCCATCACCGCACGCTCCAGCCCTATGTGAGGTCTGTCCTTCTCAATACAAATGACATGTCCGCCGCCGGACCAGATTTTTTCTTCGCGTGGATTCAGGATTTGATAGTCGCGGGAATCGACTGAGTAAAAGTGGTCGGGCAGATGTTTGAAAAGGTGTTCGCTTCTTCCGTCTTTTGTTTTGTCCACCTTCATGACCCCAAAGGCGGTGCTCTTTCTTTTTGTTACACTCGCATAATGATAATGCCTGCAATAAATCTGAAAGGAATGGCAAATGAGAAAGACATGCTTTTTCTCGGAGTGACCTTGTGAATTGTGATGTCGGATGCCGTCCATCAATCCAAAATAATTCTTCTCCCAATCCGATCCTTCGCTCGACAGCGGGCTCCCGGGGCCGCCAGAAGAAATGTATGCATCAAACCCAAGGTCTGCTATTTCTTTTTTTAGTCTCACATCGAAGATTTGATACGTGAGGTCGAGTTGATGATCGTGTTTAAAGTGCTCCAACAATTGACGAATACACCGCATGCCCTCGTTGGCCGCTCCATCATAAAGATCAAGTACTGCGATTCTGATTGGATCCATTATGCTGAGCTAAATAGATTTTTCTAAACTCCGACCAGTGTTTGCTCGGTGATGTAGTCCACCACTTTCTGCAAACTTTGGGTCTTCTCATATACCACCAATTGGCGGTCTGCTCCGGTACCTTGCTCCAATATCTTATACACCGAACTGACGGCCTTACGACTGCCAAGATCATCGACTACATCATCAATGAATTCGAGCAACTCATGAATCAGCAAACGCGTGTCGACCTCCGACTGTTTGCCAAAGTCAATAAGCTTGCCATCGATGCCATACCGGGAGGCACGCCATTTGTTCTCATTGAGCAACGCCCTGTTATAGACAATGAAACTCATATTTTGTAGCCTGAGCTTATACAGTTTAACGACCAATGCCTGAAATACAGCAGTGATGGCGATGGTTTCTTCAATGAGCATGGGCACATCACATACCCGAAACTCTATGGTGTCAAAAAAAGGATGCACACGCACATCCCACCAGATTTTCTTCGCATTGTCAATGCAGTTGGTCCGGATCAGTAGGTTCACATAATTTTTAAAATCGTCCCAGCCATTAAAGTAGTCCGGCAAGCCAGTGCGCGGAAATTTGTCAAAAACTTTTGTTCGAAAGGATTTAAAGCCAGTATTGCGGCCTTCCCAAAAAGGTGAATTGGTAGAGAGTGCATAAATGTGGGGCAGAAAATACCTCACCGTATTCATGATGTGAATGGCCATATCCTTATCGGCGATTCCAACATGAACATGCAAGCCAAAAATAAGGTTGGATCGCGCCGCTTCCTGCATTTCATTGACGATTGCATCATAACGGGGATTGGGCGTGATCATTTGTGTGCTCCAATGCGAAAACGGGTGGGTACCAGCTGCCCCTATTTTCAATCCAAGTCCATTTGCCACTTCGGAGACCGTCCTGCGAAGCCTCCGGATATCTGCGTGCGCCTCTTGAATATCCTTACAAATGCCGGTGCCTACTTCCACCACGGCCTGGTGCATTTCGGCTTTGACGCTGTCTTTGAGTATCTCACCGGCGATCTCAACAATCTTCTGATCGTGCGATTTGAGTTCACGGGTGATAGGATCAATCACCATGTACTCCTCCTCAACCCCTAATGTAAATTTTTCCATACTCAGAGCCATAGGCTCGTTTTTATTCGATCGTTCCTATGCCTGGCGTCTTTATTTCTTCTTTGATTTTGAAGCTGCTGTTTTGCTTTTTGTTGGTTTTGCAGCAGGCTTTTCCTTAACAGCGCCAGACTTGAGGAATGAGGCCACTCCTTTCGACACAAAAGTACCCCAGGTAAGATTATCCGAGTTATCATTTTGGGCCAGTGCCCGCTCCACAGCCATTTTGGAAGCGTGTTCCACTACCCAATCAAAGTTTTCCTGGCCCACGGAAGCCACGTCCGCGTCAGGTGCTGGGTTACAGAAGTCGATTGCATATGGCACTCCGTTGCGGACTGCCATTTCTACTGTATTGAAGTCATATCCCAAAGAATGATTGAGAGACAACACATAGTCATTTACCTTCTTTAATAACTTTTCTGAGGCAGGGCCTTTTTCGACAACGTACCTGAGGTGGTGAGGATTGCGTGGCTCGTACTGCATGATGCGGATGTATTTGCGTCCAAGACAATAACACCGGAAATAATCATCGAAAACTATTTCTTCCTGCAACATCATGACCAACTGCCCTGTCTGACGGTAGGCTTCAAAAAAATCATCAGGCCGATGAAGTTTGTAAACGCTTTTCCAGCCTCCACCCGAATGCGGCTTCATGTACGCCGGCCAACCAATATGTCCAAAAATATGATCCCAGCTCAACGGGAATTTGAGGTTGCTGAAGGAACCATCCTGGGTATCGGTGGGCTTTTCGTAAGAAGGCAGGATTACTGTCTTGGGAACAGGTACACCGATTTTCACAGCCAAAGCATTATTAAAGAATTTTTCGTCAGCACTCCACCAGAATGGATTGTTAAGAACAGCCGCGCCACCAATGGCAGCATTTTTCAGGTAAGCCCGGTAAAAAGGAACATCCTGTGAAATTCGATCGATGATCACAGAATACTCTGTTGGATCGGCTTGCTGCACTTTGTCAATCATCACCGGTGAGGCTGAAATATTTTTCAATCCCATTTTGTTGATTCGCTCAACAAATGCCTGAGGAAAGGAACGCTCCATGCCGTGTAAGATTCCGATTTTTTTCATGTGGTATATTTTAGTTTTTTGACATCAGGAGGGAGATCACAATGTCCTGAAATTTCTTTGGTTCTGTAAGGTTAAGATTATGTGCTGAATCAGTAAACCAAAATAAGTCTTTATTTTTCGCTTTCACCTCCTTAAAGTAGTTTTCTGTTAGTTTGAAGGAGGTCTGATAGTCCCTACTGCCAACAAAAAAGTAAACGGGGCACCTGATCTCAGCGACTGCCTCCGAGAGGTTCACCATGGAAGCTTCACTAAACAACAAAAGCCATTTCGTGGCCCAGGTCTCAACAAAGGCTTGCGAGGGCGTGGAAGTTCCCATTTCTTTCGCCAACCACTTTCTGTGATAGTACAATTGCTCGCCGTTTTCAAAAGGGATGCTGACTTTTGCAAGCTCAGAGAGTTCCACAGAGTTGTTTGCTTCTTTGGCGTTGCTTCTCATCCACTCCAATGAAAGCCGTTCGCTTTTCATTTGATTTACCATTGGGCTGACTGCGAAATAGGCTTCTAGAAGTTCGGGATGGACATTGGCCACCTGCAATCCTAAGAACCCTCCCCAGGAATGCCCCATGAGATAGATCTTCTGGCAAGAAAATCTTGTGCGCAAGTAATTGATTACCTCAGTGGCATCGCTTATCATCAGATCAACTGTCAACGGTTTGGGAGAGGCGTTTAACTTCGCGGTCTGGCCACTCTCGCGTTGGTCCCATTGCACCACGACGAAATGCTTTTGTAACGTGCCTGTAAATCGATCACCATAACTCATTGCTGAATTGCCGGGGCCACCATGAAGAAAAAGTAAGACGGGATCATGATCGTTGGTTCCTTTCATGCTGATCCATTGTTTGATCCCACCAATCTCGACCGCCTCGGCTGTATCAATTGAGGCTAGACCAAACAGGTTGCCCGAAGAAACTACGATCAGGAAAATCCAAAGTGGTGCCACTACCGAATCAAAGACAAATAATGCGGAAACATTCCCCGCCAGACAGGCCAATCGTGATTGGCACCTTGCCGCACATCCAGCCAGTGGTTGATTCCTTTGTTTCGTAGCACGGTAGCCATTCTCTCGTTTGCATCCCAGCACATGTCCTGAGTGCCCGTGCCCAGCACGACAAACATGTCATTGAAGAATTGATTGTGGGCGTTGGGAATAAAATCAGGGGGATTGTTGAAGTACACATTGTCATCGAAATAACCATCAAGTTGGTCTTTGATGTCGAATGCCGCACCCATGTTAAAAATATACTTCACTACTTCTGGATGTCTGAAGCCAAAGTTTGTCGCATGATAGCCTCCAAAACTACAGCCGGCAGTAACTATTCTTCCCACCCCCGTTTCTCGTTGCATGAGTGGCACAAGTTCCGTGAGTAGAAATTGATCGTACCAGATATGATTCATAACCCGCTGCGCCGGATGGATGCCCTTGTGATACCAGCTTTCTGAATCAATGCCGTCTGGGCAATAAATTTTTACCAGGCCTTCCTCTATGAACCACGCGACGCTATCGATTAGCTTGAAGTCCTTATTTTCGTTAAAGTGGCCCATTGAAGTAGGAAACAGCATGACAGGATAGCCACGCGTTCCAAAGGAGAGCACCTCAATGTCGCGGCTTAGACTGGGGGAATACCACCGATGGTAATGTTCGTACATGATTATTGGGGTTCAGAATAAATGAAAACCGGTCAGGTAAGTTAGCGTTGGTTATTCTATTTTTGCAAGCTAAATGATAGAAGAGTCAAATAAAATAGACGAGCCTGCTTCCTCGGAGGAAGTCATATATGCTTATCAGTCTCAAAAACTGAAGGACATTTATACGAAACTATTACAACGCATAGTAGAAGTTGAAATATTGACACCTCCAGGTTTGGATGCCTCAAAACAATACCCCCTTTTAATACTCAATGACGGTCAGGATAATGAGACGGTTAAAGTAAAGGAGACTGTTGAGCGGTTGGTGGCTGAAAAATTAATCCCTGAAATAATTGTCGTGGGGGTGATGGCGGCAGACCGAATGCAGGAATATGGAGTAGGATTTCGTCCCGATTATTTTGGACGCGGAAAACTGGCTAAGGCTTACTCAGATTTTATTATCACAGAATTGGTGCCTTACCTGATGTATAAATTTCCAATAAGTTCTTCCCATATGGATCGTGTCCTGGCGGGCTACTCGTTGGGTGGGTTGTCGGCCATTGATATCGTTTGGAATCACTTTGACGTTTTTGGGAAAGTGGGCGTATTCAGCGGCTCCTTCTGGTGGCGTAAGCGAGATTCCGGAAGTTTTTTCTATTCAGATTATCGAGACCGTCTCATGCATCTGCAAGTTCGCAGGGGCAAGTTCAAGCCCGGTATGAAGTTCTGGTTCGAGGCAGGAACACAAGACGAATATGGCGACCGCAACAAGAATGGCGTCATTGACTCCATTGACGATACCATGGATCTTATCACAGAGCTTACCCGCAAGGGCTATCGTCCATTTCATGATATTCAGTACCTCGAGATCAAGGATGGCAAGCACGATCAGGAGACTTGGGCTTTGGCTATGCCGCAGTTCCTCAAATGGGCGTTTGAATCTAAATGATAGGCAGAAAGCTAAAATACAATATGCAAGCGTTGCCCATTGGTGTTGCCTACTGCCTACTTCTTGTCTGTATCCGCAATCTTAATTTAGCACAAATTGTTATACATGAATTCTGTTGACGCCATCATTTTCGATTTAGGCGGAGTCCTGATCGACTGGAATCCCCGTTATCTTTATAAGAAGATTTTTAAGACAGAAGAAGAGATTACCTGGTTCCTTGAAAACATTTGCACGCCCGAGTGGAACGAACAACAAGACGCGGGCCGGTCTTTTGAAGATGCTACAACAGAACTGTTAAATAAATTTCCTGAGCATGAACTTGCCATTCGTGCATGGTATGACCGTTGGCAGGAGACCATTGAGGGGCCGATCCACGAAACGGTGGAGATATTAAAAACTATTAAAGACTCCAGGCGCTACCGCCTATATGCTCTCACCAACTGGTCTGCAGAAACATTTCCATGGGCGCTTCAAAATTTTGAATTCTTACACTGGTTTGAAGGCATCGTGGTGAGTGGCATTGAAAAAACCCGTAAACCCTACCCGGAATTCTATGAAATCCTATTCAATCGATATGACATCCTTCCATCGAAAGCGATTTTCATTGACGATAATTTAAAGAATATTGAAGCGGCCCGAAGGTTGAAGGTTGACGGGATACATTTTTTGGGCGCAAAGCACCTAAAAGATGAATTGGAACGCCGAGGGTTGAGACTATGATCGAGGTGCGCTTGCGCGCTTAAGGATTGTTAATCGATTCAACGACCTCCTGTGCCGCCCGTTCTGCAGAAGCGAGTGCGCCGTTCACCATCCCAGCCTGACCGGTGATGTCTGTGGCTTCCCCTGCAAAAAACAACTTTTTATTCACTGACTGGCCGATGGCTTTTCGGTCTTCAGTTTTTGTTCCTGGCAAAGGATACGCATATCCTCCGAGGATGTAATCGGTCTTTGTCCAATCATGGCGAACAAAAATATTCTTCAACGTCGTCAGGTCTTGACGAATAAACTTAGTCGCTTGCTTGTCATAAAGTAAGTCCAGGTCGGCAAGTATGACATCCACGACGCCATCACCCAAGGCTGAGTATTGGGCCGCCTTTTCCCCGTTTACTGTAACTGAAAGTGTCCTGTTGAATTGACTTCTTCCAACTCCCACGCTGAAATACTCGGGGACGCTATCAGTGCCAAAGATAAATCCTACCGCGTCACCCCAGAAGTTCCTTTTAAATTCCAATACTACTCGTAGAGACGGGCCCATTGAAAATTTTGCCAATGAACTTGTGATGGCAGTTGGTAGCGTTGGGTTAAACACAAGGCTGCCATTTTTTAGAATGCTGATCGGAACCGTCACAACTACTTTGTTCACCGTATGGGTCGCACCATCCTTCGCTGTCAGCGTGATGGGATCACTGTTATAATCAATGGAGGCAATGGGTGTACTTAATTGAACCAGCGGCTGCACAGAGTTGAAGCGGGAGATGAGGACGTCGTGCATTGGGTTGGCCTTGGGGCCTAAAATTTTTCCGTCGCTGACCCTCAATTTTTCTGCTTCTGCCAAAGCACCTATCCCAATCTTTTCGTTTGTGGTGCCATAAGCATTTCCAATTTGTCCGTTGAGCATTGCATGCGCTCTGGAGTTAATGGCTGCCGCTACGATCTCCTGCTTCACAGACAGGGCACTTCCCGAATAACTCTTTAGGTTCGCTTTAAAATTCTTGGCCGCCAAAAAGTCGGGGTCACCCCCCCACTCTGCTTCTGATTTGGCTTTGCTGTCAATCACAAAATTATTACCCGATGGCAAAAACTCAGTCGTTGGTAAATTATAAGCTTGGAACACTTTTCCGATGATGGAATCAGAACCAAGAATGGTTTGAGCTCCCAACTCTATCGGAAAATCAGAACTCATCTGTTGAATGTTAGGATACTGATCAATCGATTGATTACGGAGTGAGCGTATCCTCCCTCCAATCTCATCGCGCGCCTCAAATACTATGACTTTTATTCCTTTGGTGCGAAGAATATCAGCGAGGTACAATCCAGCAGCGCCAGCGCCTATAACCCCCACGGTGCCGTCATATACTACCTCAGGAGCTGGATCTTTTGGGGTACATGCATTCAGCAGAGAAGGCATCAAAATACCACCTGAAAGGCCCCATCCGATTTGCTTTAATGCTTTCCGTCGTTTCACTGGAAATATCTCATTCAATTGAATGTGAAAGATAAGGAGCCATCACGGCTTAATGAAATTCAATTCGTTTGCGGTGGGTTTAATCCAGTCAAATCGACACTAAATTCAGGTATCTTGCCTTTTCAATCATGAGCCATGCAGGCAACAAGTCAAACTTCTGCTTCCATAAAAAAAGTGGTCATTATCGGACCAGAATGCACCGGTAAAACTGACTTATCCAAATACCTCGCGAGTCATTTCAAAACGGATTGGGTACCAGAATATGCCCGGGCTTTTATCAATAAATTGAATCGCCCCTACGACAAATCTGACCTGACAAAAATAGCGCATGGTCAAATGCGAATGGAAGATGAGTGGATGCAAAGTGCAAACCGCGTGTTGATATGTGACACCAACCTCATCATAGTAAAAGTGTGGAGCGAACATAAGTATGGTGACTGCGAGGCTGAGATACTAAATTCAATCGCAACGCGCCATTACGATTTACTGCTACTTACCAACATTGACGTTCCATGGGAAGACGATACTCAGCGCGAGCATCCCGATAAACGGGAATATTTTTGGAATGTCTACCAGCAGGAAGCCTTAAATTCAAAAATCCCTTTCGTTGAAATTTCAGGACCACGGGAAGAGAGAAGAAAAAGGGCAGTGGTAGAAATTGAGAAGCTCCTCGTTTAGAGCAGCCTGCCGTATCATTCATGAGCAACCCGTATGCAGCCCTTTTAGTCCGAGACTATCGACAGTTTATCAGTGCCAGATTTTGTGTTACCCTTGCCATTCAAATCCAGGCAGTAGTTGTTGGCTGGCAAGTGTATGAAATTACCAAAGATCCTTTGTCACTGGGCTTGATTGGCCTGGCTGAAGCATTGCCTTCGATTGCCGTATCACTTTACGCTGGGCACCTTGCCGACATTATTGAGAGAAGGCAAATTATAGTTGTCAGCATGACCACGCTCTTAATCTGCTCCGCAGCCCTTCTTTTCTTTACGACAAATGCAGGCGATTTTGTATTGCACAATGGTGTCCTTCCTATCTATATAGTCATTTTCATTAGCGGAATTGCCAGAGGGTTCATTACTCCTGCCACGTTTTCGTTCATGCCACAATTGATCCCACGAGAATTATATCAAAATGCGATCTCCTGGAACAGCACACTGTGGGAGGCGGCATCCATCTGTGGCCCGCCAATCGGCGGCTTGATATACGGTTTCTTCGGCATAACCGCTGCATACTCAGTAGATGCTGCACTCATGTTCATGGGCGTGATGTTTCTGCTCACCGTGGCCGGCCGACCTCTTCCTCAGGCCACAGAAGAGCAGGGGATGACGGACAAAATAAAAGCGGGCCTGCAGTTTGTATTCCAAAATAAGATCATCCTCGGTGCCATTACCTTAGATCTCTTTGCTGTCCTTTTCGGTGGCGCCATTGCTTTACTTCCCATTTTTGCTGACCAAATTTTGGATGTTGGAAAAATCGGTCTTGGATTTCTTCGCTCCGCCCCTGGAATAGGCGCCGTCATTACAGCGCTTTACCTTACCTACAATCCTATTAAGAAAGGAATGGGGAAGATACTGTTATACAGTGTAGCTGGTTTCGGATTATGCATGATTTTATTTGCTGTTTCCAGAGATTTCTGGCTCTCCATGGGCGTGTTGGCAGTTAGCGGGGCCTTTGATTGCGTAAGTGTGATTGTGCGCGGCACACTCCTTCAAACCCTCACACCGGAGAACATGAAAGGCCGCGTTTCTGCTGTGAATAATATTTTCATCGGCTCATCCAATGAGATCGGGGCCTTTGAGTCAGGAGTAGCGGCACGGGTATTAAAGGTAGTACCTTCCGTTATCTTTGGTGGGGTGATGACGTTGCTCGTGGTTGCCCTTACGGCATGGAGAGCACCATCACTAAGAAAACTGGAAAAGGTCACTTAAAATTTATTGATTCATTGGTATGCAAATTACGATCAACACGCCTGCTTTACTGTTTCCTGCCATTACCTTGTTAATGCTTGCCTACACGAATCGCTTTCTTGCGCTTGCCTCGCTCATTCGAAAATTGCATTTTGAATACAGAGAGTCAAATAAGAATAAAGAAATGGTCAAAGAGCAAATTATTAATCTACGCAGGCGGCTTTCATTGATCAAACAAATGCAGGCGAGTGGCATTTTCAGTTTTTTCCTTTGTGTGCTTTCAATGCTTTTCATCTACTTTGAATATGAAATCGGGGCCTATAGCATCTTCGCTCTAAGCCTCATCTTTTTGTTGCTATCCCTTGCCTTATCCTTAAATGAAATCTACATCAGCACACGGGCGCTTGAGATTGAGTTGAAAGACATGGAGGATTGAAGCATCGGATTTTTCATCCCTAATTCTTACCTTCCTTAGCTTAAATCCACACCCATGTCAACCCGCAGATCATTTTTCCGTAAATCCATTGGCCTTGCCTCAGCAGCTTCATTGGTATCCATGTCAGGCCAGGCCATCGCGGCAGATATTTCTGATGCCTTAATATCGCTGAATAAATTAACTCCCGGACAAGCCTTCAACGACGAAGACTTGTGGGCTCGCATGGCACAAGCTTATACCGTTTCCCCCAACCTGCTGAATCTGAACAACGGCGGAGTCAGTCCTCAACCTAAGGTAGTTCAAGATGCTGTGGACCGATACTACCATTTGAGCAACGAGGCTCCAACCTATTACATGTGGCAAATCCTTGACAAAGGAAGGGAACCATTGCGAAGAAAGCTGGCGGACTTAGCCGGAGTGTCAGGGGAAGAAATTGCCATTAATCGAAACACAACCGAAGCGCTGGGTACATTCACCTGGGGAATCGACATGAAGGGGGGCGATGAGATTGTGATGACGAAACAGGATTACCCCAACATGATCCATGCGTGGAAGCAAAGAGCGTTGCGTGAAGGGGTGAAGATTAATTGGGTAAATCTTGCGTTACCCTTCGACAACGATGAGGTGGTGTTAAAGGCATACATTGATGCCACCACTTCCAAAACTAAGATCTGGCACATCACACACTTAATGACATGGACCGGTCAGATTCTTCCGGCAGCGAAACTTTGCGCCGAGGCACGCAAACGGGGGATCATCAGCATTGTGGACGCAGCTCACTCCTTTGCACATCTTGATTATAAAATTTCTGATTTCAATTGTGACTACTTCGGCACCAGCCTACACAAATGGCTCTGCGCACCCTTTGGTACAGGGATGATGTATGTGAAAAAAGACTTGATCGAAAAAACCTGGCCACTGTTTCCCAACGACAAGCCTCAGAGCGGAGACATCCGTAAGTTTGAAGCTCTTGGCACTCGTTCATTCGCGCCTGAGCAAGCCATTGGTCAGGCAATTGATTTTCACAATGCCATCGGGGGTAAGCGCAAGCAAGAACGCCTCCATTATCTGAAAACATATTGGTGCACCGCTGTTACAAAAAATCCGCGCGTAAAACTTCATATCTCGTTAAAGCCGGAATACTCCTGTGCCCTTGGCACGTTCAGTGTGGATGGACTTGCTCCCGGCGACATTGTTTCAAAACTATTCAGCGATTACCAGATACATGTGACACCCATTGTGTGGGAAAACGTAAGCGCCGTCCGTGTCACGCCCCATATCTACACGACGACGAGGGACTTGGACCGGTTTATTGATGCTGTAGCAAAGATCGCTGCATCCTAAGGAAAGGGAGAAAGTAAGTTTCCCTTTCATCACATTTCCTTCCCGACTTGAAAGTACGTGACTATTTTCAATGATAAATTGAACAACCATGGTTAGAACCCTCGCCTTTAGCCTTACGCTCTTTCTCCTTGTTTCCTGTCAACCCTCCAACGATCTCAAAGTCAACGGCCTCAAGGAATCTGTAGAAATTATTCGCGATGCCTATGGCATTAATCATATCTATGCAAAGAATGAGCATGATCTATTCTTTGCCCAGGGATATGCCGCCGCAAAAGACCGTTTGTTTCAATTTGAAATCTGGAGAAGACAAGCAACAGGCACAGTGGCTGAAATTTTAGGGCCTCGTGAACTCAAGCGAGATGTGGGTTCACGCCTTTTTAAGTTCAGGGGCGATTTAAAAAATGAATTCAATCACTACCATCCCAATGGTGAACAAATCATCATGGCGTTCACCGAAGGAATTAATGCCTACATCAGCAAGACAGAAAGCGATACCAGCTTGCTTCCACTAGAGTTCAAACTATTGGGAATCAAACCCGGAAAGTGGACTCCCGACATGGTCATCTCCCGCCACCAGGGGTTGCTTGCAAATATCACAAAGGAAGTCGCCCTTGCAAGGGCAGTAACGAGCGTAGGCGTTGAGAAAGTAAAACAAACAGAGGTGTTTGAGCCTGGCGATCCGAATATCAACATTGATTCAAAAATCAAAAAGGAACTTCTGATGGACAGCGTCATTGACCTTTACAATGCCTACAGAAAAATGTTGCGTTTCACACCAGAAGATCTTGTTGCGTATGCCAATACTAGCAAGGAAGCTTATCAATCATTGGCAAAGGCAGATGAGGCCGATCATGATGATCTCATGACTCATGAACGACAAACCATTGGAAGTAATAACTGGATTGTGAGCGGAACACTTTCTCAAAGTGGCTTCCCTTTGCTGGCGAATGATCCCCATCGGGCAATCGCAGCTCCATCGCTTCGATACATGGTTCATTTAAATGCTCCAGGCTGGAATGTGGTTGGAGGAGGAGAGCCGACGATTCCAGGAATTTCAATCGGTCACAACGACGATGGCGCGTGGGGGCTGACCGTATTTGCCATTGACAGTGAAGACCTTTACATCTATGAACTCAATCCCGAAAATCAAAATCAATATCGATATCAGGGGGCTTGGGAAGACATGCGGATAATCTTGGACACCATTAAAGTCAAGGGCGCTCAGGACATAACGGTGGAGCTCAAATACACACGGCATGGTCCAGTCACATTCACCGACAACAAGAATAATGTTGCCTATGCCATTCGGTGTGGATGGCTGGAGCCTGGAGGCGCACCTTACATGGCAAGCCTTCGAATTGATCAGGCTAAAACCTGGGATGAGTTCCGTGATGGATGCTCCTACAGCAATATTCCAGGCGAAAATATGATCTGGGCCGACAAGACTGGCAACATCGGATGGCAGGCAGTTGGCATTGCTCCCATCAGAAAGAACTGGAACGGCCTTGTTCCTGTACCTGGCGACGGAACTTATGAGTGGGATGGATACTTACCCATTAAGTCGCTTCCGTTTGTACTCAATCCTCCAATGGAATTTTTGGCTACCGCCAATGAAAATTTGATTCCCTCAGGGTATGAACACCGCGATGCAGTAGGTTGGAATTGGGCAGACCGCTTTCGGGTAGACCGTATTAACGAAGTGCTGGGCTCAGGAAAAAAACATTCACAGGAGGATATGATGAAGCTACAGGTTGATTATCTCTCCCTTCCCGCTCGTTCACTGGTCCCACTGTTAAAAAACATTAAGTCAACAGACCCAAAAGTAGAGGAGGCTCGCAACTTGTTACTTCAGTGGAATTTTGTCCTTGATAAAAATTCCGTTGAGGCCGCCCTTTACATGGCCTGGGAGAAAAAGATTTCTTCATCGATGGTAGCGAAGGTTGTCCCTTCGGAAGGTAAAAAATTTATAAAAACAATCCCTCTTAGCAAAGTGATTGGTTGGGTGAAAAATGCGGATCCTCTTTTTGGTAAAAATCCGACTGCGGGTCGCAATGTATTTCTTTTAACATGTCTGCAAGAATCAGTTAAAGATTTAGAAACCAAACTTGGACCAGATATGAAGCAATGGCTTTATGGCCAGCCCTCCTATCATCACGTGCTGATCAAGCATCCCCTAAGCAATGCGGTGAATGAAGCCACACGCAAGAGATTGGAACTTGGTCCGGTCGCCCGTGGAGGTTCCGGATCGACGCCCGGCATGACTACCAACAACAACAACCAAACTGCGGGCGCCTCATTTAGGATGGTGGCCGATGTTCAAGATTGGGATAAGACCATGTTCACCAACACCCCGGGTCAGAGTGGTGACCCCGCCAGCGAGTTTTATGGAAACCTCTTTGCCCTGTGGGCGAATGACCAACATTTCCCGGTTTACTTCAGTCGTGAGAAGGTGGAGAAATCAATGAAAGAAAAAGTGGTATTGAAGCCATGACAAATCGATGATTTAAGTTTCAGGCTTATCATCGATGAGTTGGTCCATTTACTACGCTCGGGCTCTCAACATTTTAAGAAGAGCAGTTGACATCATCATAAATGTCCAAAGCCGAATATTCAATTCTGAAGTTGCACGACTTCAATATTGGGTGTTCGGCTTGGACATTCAAGATTCATTAATAATGCGTCTTCTAATCCTACAAGGCCTTTAACGCCGCATCATAATTAGGCTCCTGCCCTACTGCTGGAACAAGCTCGGTGTACTTTACTTTCCCATCGGGACCTACTACGATAACAGCCCTGGCAAAGAAGCCAGCCATGCCACCGTCAATCATTTCAACTCCATAGGTCTTTGAAAATCCCTTAGCCCTGAAGTCAGAAAGCATGATCACCTTATCAATTCCCTCTGCGCCACAAAAACGCTTCATGGCAAAAGGCAAATCCTTGGAAATGCAAAGCACAACGGTATTGCTAAGCGCTGTGGCTCTTTTGTTGAATTCGCGGACAGCGGCTGCACATGTGCCTGTATCAACGCCGGGAAAAATACTGAGGACTATGTTTTTTCCAGAAAACGTCTTTGAACTCACCTCTTTAAGATCTACCCCTATTAACGTAAAGTCCGGAGCCGTGCTCCCTACTGATGGAAGGCTTCCAGATGTATTCACAATGTTTTCGCCAAGTTTAGTTTGTGCCATATATTATTGTTTAAAGAATTATCGAATTCGATCCGAGTCACGCACCAGTTTTTCGTCTTTGCGAATGAATCGGTTTGCAATCATATTACTCACCATCGCGATGGCGGGCAGGTACAAACCTAGTCCATACTCTCCGGCCAGTTGGTTTGCCTTGATGAGTCTTGTGGCAAAGTAAACGGAAGATCCAATGGTACCAGCCATAAGCAGTGAATTGAGGGCTGCTAATTTCAATTGGAGCAACCTGTTCTCAAACTTACCGATCTCAATGACCGCGACTGTTGATGCGGCGATGGCAAGAATCGCACAAATCGCATATGGATAATAGATCGTATTTCTGGCATCCCCGCTCTTAATCGTATAATGAAGTGGAAAAAGCATTTTTTCAACATTGCTGTCCACCGCCATCCACACCGGGAAAAAAATCATGAGCACCATGCACAGGACCGTCAACGCCAGGAATATTGTTTGCTTTCTTTGCCACATAACGAGGTTGAAGTAACTTGAGTCGGTTTTCGAGAGGCCAAAAGTAGGAATTTTTGCCTTCGCTATTCATTGAATTCTATGAAAACAGCCTATATCGTTGATATTGTTCGAACCCCCATCGGCAGGTATGGTGGCGCCCTTTCATCTGTCCGTCCGGATGATCTGGCCGCAGGAATTATTCGTGATTTGATGAAAAGGAACCAAGCTGTTGAACTATCACAAATTGAAGACGTTGTCTTTGGTGCCGCCAACCAATCGGGAGAAGACAACCGCAATGTTGCGAGGATGGCCTTGCTGCTGGCCGGCCTTCCAACATCCATCGCTGGCGTTACCGTCAATCGTCTTTGTGCTTCCGGGCTGCAAGCCATTATGAATGCGGCCCAAGGCATTATGACAGAGAATGGGGATGCCTATATCGCAGGGGGTGTGGAGAGCATGAGCCGTGCTCCTTTTGTTTTGCCTAAATCCGAAGATCCTTTCTCTCGCAAAGCGGAGATTTTTGATACAACCTTGGGCTGGCGATTTATTAACCCTGCCCTTTCGAAATTACATCATCCTTTTACCATGGGTGAAACTGCGGAAAATGTGGCTGAGAAATGGAAAATTACGCGTGAAGAGCAAGATCAATTTGGATTCTCATCACAGCAAAAATATTTCAAAGCGGAAGCCGCCGGAAAATTCAGGGAAGAAAGGGTATCTGTGGAAATCAATAAAGGGAAGGAAAGTATATTATTCAGTCGCGACGAATACCCTCGGGAAACTTCTCTTGAAAAGCTTGGTGCGCTCAAACCTGCCTTCCGTGAAAGCGGCACAGTAACGGCGGGAAATTCTTCGGGTATCAATGATGGTGCAGCCGCCACAATCATCGTGAGTGAAGAGGTTGTAAGGAAAAATAACTTGAAACCATTGGCAAGGGTTGTATCAATGGCAGTCGCTGGCGTGGATCCTGCTTACATGGGAGTCGGACCGATACCGGCTACTCAAAAGGCTTTGAAACGCGCTGGCATAAACATTCCAGATCTTGGATTGATTGAACTCAACGAGGCCTTTGCTTCTCAGGCATTGGCCTGCATCCGTGACCTTGGTCTCGATCCTGCCCTCGTGAATGTAAACGGCGGTTCAATCGCCATCGGCCATCCCCTCGGATGCAGCGGCGTCCGCATCAGCGCAACCCTTATTCATGAAATGCAAAAACGAAAAGTGAAGTACGGGCTTGCGACCATGTGTATCGGCGTAGGTCAAGGTGCAGCTTTAATCTTCGAACGATGTTAATTTTTATTCATCGCATTTCCTTCCTAAGGAAATCCACACCGAGTAGGCAATCGGCAGTAGGCAGCAGGCAAAGAGCGCTCTTGGCTTGGGCCGTGTTAATAGTATTCCTACCCTTCCAGCCTCATTTTATTAACTCACTGCGCCCCCTTGCCTACTGCTTTTGCCAACTGCCTACTATTACTACTGCCTACTTCTATTAATATGCGCTTCCTCTTTGAGATAACCTACAAAGGGACCCACTACCATGGTTGGCAGTCCCAGGCAAATGCCATGAGCGTTCAGCAGGTAGTGGAAGAAACTCTGAGCAAATTACTTCGTAAACCAATTTCAATTGTTGGGAGTGGCCGCACAGATACAGGAGTACATTGCGTTCAGCAGTTCTTTCACGCAGACATTGATAAAGTATTTGACAAGGATCACCTCATCGTCCGGATGAATTCATTTTTGCCTAAAGATATTGCGATCCGATCCATACGAAGCGTGAAGTCGGAAGTGAGTGCAAGGTATGATGCATTTGAACGGACCTATGAGTACCATATCACGCAACAAAAAGACCCACTTCGGAATGGCCTTGCATACTATTTTTTTAAGCCAATAAACCTCTCAACCTTGCGGCAAGCAACCGCGTTATTGGGAGGGTCCCACGACTTTGAGTGTTTCAGCAAAGTAAAAACCGATGTGAACCACTTTATTTGCGATGTAAGGCGTGCGGAATGGAATCAAAAGGGTGACTTATTGGTTTTCAAGATTACGGCCAATCGTTTTCTTCGGGGAATGGTACGGGCCATTGTTGGGACATTGCTGGAAGTTGGGACAGAAAAAATTTCAGTGGAAGACTTCAAAAACGTTTTAAAAAGTAAAGACAGAATGAAGGCAGGAATGAACGTCCCCCCTGAAGGGTTGTATTTAATGAGGGTAAAGTACCCGAAATCAATCTTTATAAAGTAATACTTTACAAAGTCCAGTGGCTTAGCGCTGGCATGAAGGCACTAAATACATTTGTTGGAGTTTATGGAAAAAGAAAAAGTAAGTAGCGGTAACATCATCGACTTCAAAGTGTTGAGGCGGATTTTCCAGTTCATTCAACCGTACAAAAGTCGGTTCTATTTCGTGATAGTACTCACTTTTTTTCTCGGGTTCTTATCGCCTTACAGGGTTTATCTGACGCAGCTGATTCTGGATGACTATGTTGCGAAAGGTGACTATCAAATGATGTTATCCTTCACCGTGTTGTTAATTGGATTATTGATTTTTCAGTCGGTGCTCCAATACATTCATACTTATATCTCCGGTAGAATCGGCCAGTACGTGATTAGGGACATAAGGATCCAATTGTATAAGCACATTGTAAGTCTGCGGTTAAGGTTCTTTGACAAGACTCCAATTGGACGGTTGGTGACCCGCACCATCTCGGACGTTGAGACGCTGGCGGACGTTTTTAGCGAAGGCCTGGCTGCCATGATGGGCGATTTGCTCCAAATTGTATTTATTCTAATGTTCATGTTCTTTACAGATTGGCGATTGTCGTTGGTCAGCCTTTCCTGTATTCCATTAATGTTTTTGGCGACCTATGTTTTTAAAGAAAAAATAAAAGTTGCTTTCAACGATGTTCGCAACGCAGTATCGAACCTCAATTCATTCGTTCAGGAGCATATTACAGGAATGAACATTGTTCAGATCTTCGGAAGTGAGAAGCGGGAGTTTGAGAAATTTAAAGAAATCAACAAGGATCATCTGAACTCGAATTTGAAATCTGTATTATACTACTCTGTCTATTTTCCAGTTGCGGAAATAATCGCTGCTATGGGAATCGGTCTTGTCATGTGGTATGGCGCCAAAAGCGTTCTTAATGTTGAACAAACAGGCATAACCATTGGGATGTTGACGGCGTTCATCATGTACATTCAAATGTTCTTCCGCCCGATAAGAATGATTGCAGATCGCTACAATACGTTGCAAATGGGGATCGTGAGCTCTTCAAGAATCATTAATCTGTTGGATAGTAAAGATGACCTCATGGAAAATGGTACACATCAGCCTGAGATCATGAGTGGTGAAGTTAGTTTTGAACATGTATGGTTTGCTTACGATGACGCAGATTATGTATTGAAAGATATTCACCTCGACATTAAGGCCGGAGAGACGATAGCCATGGTGGGCGCGACCGGTGCGGGCAAATCATCCATTGTAAATCTGATTAACCGCTTCTATGACATACATCGCGGTTCCATTAAAATTGATGGTGTTGACATAAAAGATTTCGATCTGAATTTCCTCAGGAAAAATATAGGCCTTGTTTTGCAGGATGTTTTTCTTTTCTCTGATACGATTCGAAATAATATTACTCTTGGCAATCCTGAAGTGACGGATGAAATGATCATGCATGCCGCTGACTTGGTGGGCGCCCAAAAGTTTATTGATCGGTTGCCTGGTAAGTTAGACTATAACGTCATGGAGCGAGGGGCAACTTTGTCTGTAGGCCAACGACAATTGCTTTCATTCATCCGTGCCATGGTATACGATCCAAAAATTCTAATCCTGGATGAGGCCACTTCCTCTGTAGACTCTGAGACTGAAGAGATGATTCAAGAGGCTATTGGTAAAATGATGAGCCACCGTACTTCGATTGTGATTGCTCACCGGCTCTCCACGATCCAAAAGGCTGACAAAATAATTGTGCTCGATAAAGGGGAAATCAAGGAGAAAGGGCGTCATGAAGAGCTCTTGGAACATGGGGGATTCTACGCCCAACTTCATAAAATGCAATACAAAGAAGCAGTATAACCTTCGGCCGTTTCTTTTGTCATATCACCCAAGTCTATTCCCAAAAGGGCTATATTTGCTCTAATGCGTTACTCAAAACACACTTGGATTTTTTTAGTGCTGCTGGGTGGGGGGACTGTTTTTGCACAGGTCACCAAGAGCCATAGGAGCTCGGGGTTTCGAGTTCCAAAGGTAAATGCCAGCAAGGCGCGGATTATTTGCCCAATATTTGAAAATAGCCGTTATCCATACCAGGGAATTGGATTTAAACTTGGTGATCCCTTTGCCCTTACCTATAAGTTCTACGCCAACAAGCATTTTTCCTTCGCCGCTGACGCTGGCAAGGCAGCCAGTGGATTATACAATCGTTACTATCGTGATGCTTTCGTCACGTACCTTCCAGACACTTTAAACAAGGACCAAAGCATTCAATACCTTGCCCACACCGTTCTTAAAGATTTGTTTCTTGAAGCTAAATTTCTCTACCAATGGGATGCTGAAAAGATTTCCAAGGGTTTACAGCTCTATGCAGGACTTGGCTGGCAATGGCGCAATACTCAAGTTCAGTACGACTACAATTTTAATGACCGCTCGAGCAATCAAGATCAAGGAAAATTTGGAAAATTTACTGAGACGCGATTTACCTATGGTCCTGTAGCGGTGCTGGGATTTGAATATTCCTATTTCTCCCTTCCGCTGTCGGCTTTCATTGAAATAGAAATGTTTACAGATGCACTGATTGACCCGGGCTACCAGCGTTTTCAGGGCGGCGTTGGCCTGCGGTACGTGTTTTGATTGACGGGATGAAAGGTCTCCAAATGCTACGGAAATTATTGATTAGCACTTGCATCCTGTCTTTGCTTCTGAGTGGGTGTTCCATTGAAAAGATCTATAAGAAAAAGCAATCCAATGCTTCGCCGTATCAGCAGATCGACCTTCATGATATGGTGCAACGATATCTCAAAAAAGATAAACTCAATTCCATCGAAGGAATTTACTCGGTATCGGGGCTTGTGACAAAAAGGGGAAAGGGATTTATGAGCAATGTCGAAAAGGAAAAAATAACGGATCGTCAGGAAAACTACGCTCAAGTAGCCATCCTGAGGGATCCTGAAGAAACAGGGAGAGACTACATTGAATTATCGCTCGACAAAGTATATCAACCCAGTTATTCCATCGTCGGAGAATTTAACACTGCCGCTGGTCGAAATATTCTTGTCTACAAACACCTGGGTGGTAAGAGCAAAGGCTCGTCCTTTACTTTTACATTTGATAAAGACGCAGAAATGCTGGAGGGTATTCGGGTAGAAAGTGAAGGAAACACTACCGTCACTTATAAACTCACCTACATAAAGATCTATCCAAAATAATCAACCTTCTACTTCGTCCGTCGACATCTGCTTTTCATAGAGTTCGCGGTAAATTTGATTGTGGGTGAGCAAACCTTCATGGGTTCCTACTTCTGCGATCACCCCATCATTCAATACAATAATCTTGCTTGCAAGTTTGGCGGAAGAAACACGATGAGAAATAATAATTGTGGTACGCCCCTCCATAATGGATTTCATGCTATTCAGAATTGTATTTTCGGTCTTTGTATCCACTGCAGAAAGGGCATCATCCAGCATCAAGATCCGTGGCTCACGGACAATGGCGCGTGCAATGGACACTCGCTGCTTCTGACCGCCTGACAAAGTAATACCCCGTTCCCCTACCCGGGTATTAAAACCGTGCGGAAAATCCACAATATTTTGATATACGTCTGCGTCTTTGGCCGCTTTGAGCACCTTCTCCTCTACAACAGAAGAAAGGCCAAAAGCAATATTGTTGAATATCGTGTCGCTGAAAAGAAATACATCCTGTGGCACATAGCCTATCTGGCTTCGGAGGCTCGTCAAGTTATAGTCCTTGATGGGAATCCCATCAATTAATATTTCTCCACCAGTCACATCGTATAGCCGCAACACAAGGTTGGAAATGGTACTTTTCCCTGAGCCAGTCCCTCCAATAATTGCAAGAGATTCCCCTGGCTGAATTTCAAACGAAACATTTCTCAACGCTTTGATCCCTGTGTCCGGATAGGTGAAGGACACGTCACGGAATTCAATTTTTCCTAAGATGGGGGGAGTAAGATTCTTTTCAGAAAATAGGTCTGATTTTGTCTGTAGGAATTCGTTAATCCGCTTTTGAGAGGCTGCAGCACGTTGCACCTGGCTGCTGGTCCAACCCAGGGAAGCCACTGGCCACGTCAATAGGTTCACATAAATAATAAACTCAGCAATATTGCCGAACGTAAGCGAACCATTGATGACCTCGACACTCCCTTCATAGACAGTAAGAATGCTGCTGAGGCCGATAAGTCCAAAGAGTACTGGAAAAAAGAGTGACTGCACCCGAGTCAGCCGAAGCGACTGACGCTTATATTCATCGTTTTCAAGCGTGAACTTTTCCACAGACTCTTGTTCCCGGTTAAAGGATTTTAAAACGCGAATTCCTGAAAAGGCTTCCTGAACAAAGGTGCTTAACCTCGACTGACTTTTTTGAATCTCTTCTGATCTGCGTTCTATAATGTTATTCACATAATAAATGCTGATGGAAAGAAGGGGTAGAGGAATGAGCGCAAACAGTGTCAACTTTACACTAATCATAAACATGATCGGGATGAGCATGAAGAATAAGGTGAATAGCTGAAGTCCGTACATGATCGACGGGCCGAGATACATTCTGACCCGTCCCACGTCTTCAGAAATCCGATTCATGATATCTCCTGTATTGTTGCGTCTGTAAAAACTCAGCGGTAGGGTTTGGTAGTGTTCAAAGACATCATTCTTCAAATCGTATTCAATCAGTCTACTCATTACAATTAACGTCTGCCGGACAAAGTAAAGAAAGAGTCCCCTCAGCAGGGCCATCAACAGTATTAATACTGCATAGATGAGAATTCCACGGGCAAAGACAGCGAAGAATTTTTCCTGAGCCTGGGTCTCTCCAAAAACGCGGTATACCTTGATGTTGTCCATCACCAAATCAATGGCATGACGCACCATCTGCGCCGGAACGATCTGAAATAGGTTTGAAATGATCACAAACACCAGGCCCCAAACAAGGTGCCATTTGTACTTAAGAAGATATTTATTGAGGTGGGAGAGTTCCTTCATGAAATGTTCGCGACAAGGATAAAACGGGTCAATTCAATTTTAGTTCAAATCAACCATTTTATCCCTTACAAAATGTAACTTGCAGCCCTCTTTTTTACCGTTCCTTGCCATGCTCAATCGACGTACTCTCAGAATCAAAATCATGCAAAGCCTTTTTGGCTTTGAACAATGTAAGGAGGCCGACTACCAGATTGCCCACGACCATGTTGAAGCATTTTTTCAGCCCGACCTCAACTCAATGGAGGTACAAGATAAGGTCTTATTAAAAGGCCAACGACTGGAGGCCCTTAAGGAATTTGAGGCTAGGTTTTTGGAGCATCCTGTTAAACAAAATCCGGACGTGAGGATCGCCAAGGCTGTTGATGAGGCCCTTTCATTCTATGAAAAGCAAACTAAAAAAGACTTCGAGTCTTTCCGGAGAAATATTGTGCTAGACGTTGAGAAGATCAACGTATTCTATTTTGCTGTCCTGAATCTTATACCAGCCTTCTTATCTGTGGCCCTTCAGGACAAGAAAATTGAAGCGAAGAATTATGTTTCAAATCCGTTGGTTGCTGCGATTCGTGAAAATGGAAACCTAAGAAAAGAAACCCTGAGGAAGGGAGGAGCCTGGGACCAAAAAATGGATACGCTGCGGGGTTGGTTCAGAGATTGCATCAAGCCTGACAAAGAATTTCAGAAGTATCTCGCCCTGGTCACGCCAGATCTGGAAGCACACAAATCCTTTATAAAGCATCTTGTGAGGAAGATCATATTGGGGGAATCGCTCATAAATTCATACTTCGAGGAAGAAGATTTGAGGTGGGCTGAAGATCACGAGATTGTTAGAAGCATGACCGATAAGACTCTAAAATCTTTCGATGAGAAATCCAATGCCATCGAGATTCAAAAATTATCACTCGACTGGGATGAGGATAAAGATTTCATTGGAAAACTTTTCATCAACGCTGGACAATTGGATAAAAGCTATCACGAATTGATTGCCAATAACACTAAAAATTGGGAAGTAGATCGCTTACCGCTTACCGATCGGGTGATTCTGCAAATGGCGATTGCTGAACTGATTGGGTTTCAAAATATTCCTGTTAAGGTAACTATCAATGAATACATTGAATTGGCGAAGCATTATAGTACCCCAAAAAGCAGGCAATTCATAAACGGAATCCTGGACGTGATTGCCAAAGAGCTCAAACAGTCCGGCAAAATCAAAAAAAGCGGGCGCGGTTTGATGGATAACAAGTAGAACCCGTAATTTTGGTTCCCAATGCTACTATTGAGTATCAATTGAATGAATTATCTTTACTTCTTAAGAGATTGGTCATGAGTAAAAAAAGCAGCAATACATTGATTGCCTTCCTTGTGGGGGCCGCCGCCGGTGCCATTCTGGGAGTACTATACGCCCCCGATAAAGGCTCGAACACACGAGAAAAACTTTCTTTCCGGCTGGACAAATACAAGAAAGTTTTAGAGGACTTTCTCGATGATCTGGTTTCTGGAAAAGACACACCCCTGACGACAGAAGCAAAATCTCAAGGCCAGAAAATAGTGTCGGAAGCCAAAGGTAAGGCTGAACGCCTCCTGGAAGATGTTGATGATCTGCTTGCTCAAATAAGGGGCAACAAAAAAAGTTAATGATTTGTTAACAGGATGATTTCGTAAAGAATTTCTGAATAATTTTGCAAAGGATTTAAATTTCAATTTTATGAAAAGAACAATTTCCATTTGGTTAATAATTGGTGGCTCCGCATTCTTAGCATCTGCTTGCAAAGACCGGGCTGCGGAAAAGCGCATTGCTGAGCTTGAAGGACGATTGGCCCAATTAGAAACCAACAAAGGTGCCGCCGGTGCTTCAACAGCTGCTGCTACCACCGCCGCACCAGCAGCCGCTGTTGCGGATGAAAAGCCCGAAGGGCCGCTTCCAATAGCGGAGTTTAGTAAAATCGACCATGATTTTGGCACTGTCAGTGAGGGGAAGAAAGTATCATATACATACAAAATAAAGAACACTGGCCAGGCACCATTGATCATTCAAAGCGCTCAACCTTCCTGCGGATGTACAGTGCCTACCTGGACGCAAGAGCCGATCCCGGTCGGTGGCACGGGTGCAGTGACTGCTGAATTTGACACCAACGGCAAACCAGGAATAAACAATAAGACAATTACCGTCACTGCAAATACATGGCCTAAGACCACTACCCTTCGCTTTAAGGCAATGGTAACTCCCAAAGCTGAACTGAACGGTCCTACGAAATAGATCCCTTTAGTAGAAAAGTCCTCTGCACAACGCGGAGGACTTTTTCTTGTTTTTCCTTTTCCAGTCCAAAAACGACTAACTTTGGTCGGCAAAACTCTAATTATGACGCACATCATTATCTTACAGGCACAAGGCAGCCAATGGAGTTCCATGATTTTCATGGTAGCAATTATTGGTATTTTCTACTTTTTCATGATCCGCCCCCAACAAAAGAAGGCCAAAGACCAGAAAAAGTTTGTGGAGGAAGTGAAAAAGGGTGACCTCGTTGTGACCGTTGGTGGAGCCTACGGCAGGGTTGCCGAAATTGAAGGTGATACTTTCATACTTGAATTCGAAAGAGGGGCCCGCATCAAGTTTGCAAAATCATCAGTTTCCATGGAGTCTACCAAAGCAGCGAATGCGGAGAAAAAAACTTCCTGAGTAGTGACTGAATAAAAACACTTGAATTTTTTACGTGCCATCAGCAATCTTTTGCGGTTTGACCGAACTGACTGGAGAGCATTGGCACTTTGTTTTTTCGCTGCATCCGTTTTCTGGATTTTCAACGCGCTGAATAATAACTACGCAGCCAATCTTAGGTTCCCGCTGCAATTTGAGTTCGATCATACAAAATACATTGCCGTTGAGCCACTGCCGGCCACGCTCACACTCAATGTAAGTGGCAACGGATGGGAAATATTCCGCGAAAGCCTCGGCTTCAAGATTCCAAGCATTTCCTTGCCTTTAGAACGGCCAACGGATACACACAAGATTGCCGCTGCCTCAATTTCTCCTATCGTAGCCAGTCAGATCGGAACCCTGCAGGTAAATTTCATCGTCACAGATACCCTCCGGTTGGAGATAGAGACCAAAATCATCAGGAAGCTCAACTTAAAAGCAGATCTGAGCGAGCTTTCGTTTAACGAGGATTTCGGACAAACCAGCCCAATCGTTCTCTTGCCTGACTCCGTTGTACTCGAGGGCCCTAAAAGTATTTTGGAAAGCATGCAGGATACCATCTTTCTAAAAGTAAAAGGCACAGACATCAACAGCAATTATCGGGAAAACGTAGAGGTGGTGGTACCTCATAGTGAACTTATCAGCCGCAATCCCCCGGTGACGGAAGTGATGTTTGAAGTAGGCTCTATGGAAGAACGCGTGCAGTATCTGAAACTAAGAATCCCTAAACCACCCTGGGGAATTGAAGTTGACAGTGATAGCGTTCGATGTGTTTTTGTTGTGCCCGAAAAAGAACGTGACCGATTCTTATCAGAAGTATCCACCCTGTTCGCTACCATCGATCTGGTTGAAATTAAGAAGGGAGAATCCAAATCATTGATGCCCTATTTGAATGGGAAACTTAACTACGCTAAGTTGATTCAGATCGATTCCGTAATAATGAAAAAATACTAAAATCCATGCGCCCCCTTCAAGTAGGTATTACAGGTGGCATTGGTGCAGGAAAAAGCCTGGTTTGCAAGATTTTTCGATGCCTCGGAGTCCCGGTTTACGATGCCGACAGTCGCGCTAAAAAGCTAATGACGACAGATAAGGTCCTGATCGAGCAGATCAAAAAAGAATTCGGCCATTTAGCCTACAGCCAGGATGGAGCACTTGATCGCGTGTATTTAAGTAGGGTTGCTTTTGAAAATCCACAAAGCTTAGCAAAATTGAACAACCTTGTTCATCCAAGAGTGGGTGTCGACTACCAAGCCTGGTGCATGGCTCATCAAGGCGCTAAGTACCTGCTGAGGGAAGCTGCCCTATTGTATGAAGCAGGCTCCTACAAATCAGTGGACAAAATGATTGTTGTGACGGCTCCTGAAAGCATCAGAATAAGTCGAATCTTAGCACGCGACCCACACAGATCACAGAAGGATATTGAAGCCATAATGAAGAGTCAATGGCCGGAAGAAAAAAAGCTAAATAGAGCGAACTTTGTTATTCACAATGACGATCAGCACATGATTATTCCTCAGGTGCTTAACCTTCATTCGGAATTTATCTCATGAAACAAATGTCAAAGTCTGTAACTTAAAATTAGCTAAAATAATTTGGGAAAGCCCATACCGCCCAACCGTATCCTGCGAAACGAACAATTCTTGAAATACAAATAAGCAGAAAATTCTTGATGGGTATATTCACGGAGCCTGCAAGCATACAAGTGGCAGAAAAAGGCACCGGCGTAATGGCCCCTACGAGCACAAGGTAGATTCCAAATTTCTTAAGTTGCCGATCATATTGCTTCAAGTAACGATCACTGATCCGCCCGTACAAATCAGTTTTTGAAAAATAATGACCGATATAATAACCTAGCACTCCCGCGGCATAAGAAATAAAAGTGAGGTACGTTAGATTGATTACATATTCTGAAAGAACTCCCTTGGTTTGCCAGATGAGCATGAACAACTCAGGAGGTATTATTCCAAAAACAATTTCTGATACTGTAAAAATTCCCAACAATAATGGCAGACGATCACCGATGTCATTAATTTCCTTTTGATACACCTTTAGATCTTCACTGGCCAAAATGTAAGCTGTGATGATAACCGCAAACCAAATGAGCCCCCGCAACAGGTTCTTCCATAAAAAACTTGACTTTGTTTCTTCCTCTTGCATGGTTATCTCAAAAATGGGTGACGCTTGAAGGGCTTTGTTTCATCAAATAATTTTCGATATGTGATGTGTCTTTTTGAAACATATCCTCCGACCTGCTCCAATACCTGTATCATCTTTGGGTTAAAATCTCCGATCCAATTCACTTCAAAATCGGTGTAATGCACCTTGTTAGATTGCCATAATTCTCTGGAAGCCAGGATCAGTGCACCATCCACTCCTGTTCCCTGGTGCTCAGGTACCACACCAAACAAGATTCCAAATGCCTTCTTGTTTGTCTTCCTCAATTTGTGCCAAAGAAACTTCAACTTCCCAAGCCAATCCAACTTTCCATTAACATACTTAAAGATTTGATTTATCTCTGGCAAGGAAACAAAAAAAGCAATAGGCTCATCCTTATAGAATCCAAACCACAAAAGTCGCTCATCGATGATGGGTTTCATTTGCTTCACCAGAAGAACTGCCTGTGCCTGGCTCAACTCAGGGTTTTCCGCCCGGTTAGCCCATGCTTTATTGTAAACGATCCTGACATATTCCGCCAGTCTGCCAAGTTCCGTTTTGGGTATGTATCGAAAATTATAATTCGGATCTCGTGCAACCAATTTAGCCTTCACATAAAGTCGCTCAGAGAGTGGCTCCATCACTTTTCGTGAATATGTAAGCTGGTTAAAATACAATTGAAATCCATACCCTTCAAAAAAGGTTTGATAGTAGGGGAAATTATAGTTGCATTGGTAATTGGGTTCTTTCTCAAAACCCTCCACCAGGAGTCCCCACCACCGGTCGCGACTCCCGAAATTAACCGGCCCATCCATGGCCTCCATTCCCTTCGCTTGAAGCCATGCTTTACACTGATCAAAAAGCATAAAAGCCGCTGCTTGATCGTTGATGCATTCAAAAAAACCCATACCACCCGTTGGCTGATCATTTCCTTTGTGCACAATCTTCTCAAGAATAAAAGCTGCTACTCTTCCAATGGTTTCCCCTTGCTCACTCTTTAATAGCCAACGAATGCACTCACCATGTCGAAAAGACTTATTTTTTTCGTTGTCAAAAACGGCTCCAATTTCAGCATCCAACGGGCGTATCCATTGGGGCGTAGATTGATATAAACGCACCGGCAATAACAAAAACTCACGGATTTCCTTTGGTGTCTTTACTTCTTGTATTTGCATAGCGACGATGGCACGGAAAGATACTGTTTATTTTGAAAGGCGTTGATTTGGCAAGTCAATTTTAAAAATAGTTCCTTCACCCAACTCGCTCTCCACCGATATTTTACCACCGAGTTTGTCTACAGCATTCTTGACAATGTAGAGCCCGAGACCGCTTCCATCAGACTGGTTGCTGGCCCGATAAAACATCTCAAAAATCTTTCCCAAACTGCCCTTATCTATTCCAATACCATCATCCTGAAAAATAATGGAGCACTTTCCATCTGCTGTTTCAATAGAGCAGGTAATTCCTTAAGACCAAGCAGAATTTCTTTGACACTTAAGTCGAATAGGGTTATGTCATCAGGGTGAATAAAGCTATGAATGGGTATTTGCTCACGAATAAATGTTTCAGGGTCAACGCGCGACAATTCTTCGCACCGGGGGCTGAGGTAAGTAATCTGGCGGCGGCCATCAGGAAAGAAAGTGTATTCAAATACCACAGCAGGTAAAAGATCGATTAGTCCTTTACGACTATCTATTGGAGGCGTCACTGCGGCCAAAGCGCAGAGTTAAGATCTTTCACAAAGCTGCGCGGTAACCTGCTTAATCGGTTTCAACTAATAGATTATTTGTTGGCATAGACAGCTGAAAATCTTGACACATCCCAATCAATCACCAATCCACTTGCAATACCATCCGAAACCTTCTTACCATATAATAACTCCACCAAGTACAAGGCCGGCTCATAGGATTTTGCCCCCCCTGCGGAAGTGATCATTTTCAGATCATGTACATAACTTACATTTTCATGGACCTTCAATTGCGGAAAAGCTTGGCGGAATTTGCCAACATCACCCGGAAAAGTAGTGCACTGATGCAATTCAAGTAGACCCGCTTTGGCCAAAACAAAAGCTCCATCGCATAGTGAAAGTACATAGGCTACCTCATGATTTGTTTTTCTCACAAATTCCATCAAAGCTTGATTATCAAGATCAGAATCCATGCTATGCTTCGCACTGGGTACTACCAGGATGTCAATTCCCGGCAATGAATCAGTGACAAAGGAAAAATCAGGAATAATCTTAAGGCCTTCGAATGTAGTAAGGGTGTCGCGCTCCTGAGCCACTGTAAAAACCTGAATGCCATGATCCGTATGAAACACAGTATGGTGTAACACATCCGTCGGTGCAATCAATTCCGAATTGTACACGCCTTCCACAGGAAAGCTGCATTCAGTTGCTTCTCGGTAAGGATTGGTGGGCCAATGTCGACCGTGTTGGATTTAGGACTTTCGCATTGAAAACTGGCGAAAATAAGAAGGGCACACAGCAGCGGCCTGAAACGATTGTTAAGCATTGTTTCACTAATTTGGTCTGGTTACTTAAGCACCCTGAAATTACCAAAGTATCTTAGAATCCTACGCGGTATACTGCGCTCATGATGAAACTTTTATAAAACACCTCCATCTCTACCTTCTCAAGCTTGTTCTTCATTAAAACTTTTTCCCAATTTGATAGTCTTTGGTTTCGAAGCCCCGTGGTGAGCCAAAAGAAAGCATACATGATGGTTAGCATTACAGAATGCCACCACCTATACCGAACAAAATCAGCCACTAACCAAAGTGCATTTGGCTTCATCAATCCTCGTACTTTTGCAACAACTTCCTGAAGTTTTTTTTCCTGAAAAAGGTCAAGAAAAAAGAATGTGATTACAACATCAAACTCATCATCAGAGCCCAATGATTGCTCCGTCCCCTGAACGAAGATGATCCCGCTATCTTCATTCGACTTCCTGGCCAATTTTATCATCTCGGCGGATGGCTCGATGTATAAAATTTTACATTCATTTCCCTTGAAAGGTAGGTTCTTTAACCACCATCCTGTACCACCGCCCAACACCAGGACTTTAGATGAGGGAGGTATCTTGTTCAAAAATAAGGTCTGTGCATTTAGAATTGCTGGGCCAAACACAAGTCGTGCCAGCCAATCATAATACTTTGCAATTGAATCAAATCCCGCTCCGCCCTTCATTCAAAAATCAGATAAAGAAGGGGCACTAAAAAGACTACTTCGCTCGCTAGCCTATAAAAGTCTTCCTTGACAATACGGTTGCGTAGATAGAAGATCACCAACAAGACAACATTCATAGCAACCAAGATCAAAACCGCCCATTTATAGGGGGCTGCCAGGAGCAATTTTCCAAAAAGTATGGCCTGAAAGACAAAGAGCAAAACGAGTACCGTGGTGGATTTCTGCCTGCCGAAAAAAGTAACAGCTGATATGTGCCCATCTTTCAAGTCATGTTCGAAATCAAACCAGGCTAATATTAGCAGGTTGATCAGGGCTGTCAAAAAAAAGCCAAGCATAAGAAAAATAACTGGCGTTGATGTGGGGGTGGTGAGAAGTGATAGCACCGGCAATAACACGCCGAGAAAGTATAGAAGAGCGCCAATTAATTCTTTGAATGGACCTAGCCACCGCTGGAAAAGTAAGTAAAGGGCTATGGCACATATTAATATCGTACCCAAAAAAATAGACTTCCTCCCAATATCCTGAATCAAAATAAGGTCAATGACAAGAGCTACGATAACAGCCAGGCTAACCGCTCCAAAATGCGTCTGATGAAAAAGGTGACGATTTGTGGAAGCATCCTTCTTCAATTTGTGAGCATCCAAAAGATGATCTGCTGAATAAATAATCCAAACAGAAATGCCCAATGCTGCAAGAATATTGGCATCCAATTGAACATGGAAAATGCGAGCAAAAAAAGCGGCTGACACCATCGCACCAACGGCAACGTCAATGCTCATGAGGTTTAAAAACCTATATAGGCCCATCCTTACTCTCATTCAAAATACATGCGTTCAAAAATAAAAAGCCCATCCTATCGAGATGAGCTTTCATGCTTCCTGTGAGGGCTATCTTATTTGAGTGCCTCCGCTCCTGCTACAATCTCAAGAATTTCCTTCGTGATGGCCGCCTGGCGGGTACGGTTATAGGTCAACTTAAGTTCCTTAAGCAATTCACCGGCATTCTCAGTAGCCTTATCCATGGCTGTCATCCGTGCTCCATTCTCAGAAGCATTGGAATCCAGTACCGCTTTGTACAACTGGACCTTAAGAGATTTAGGGATGAGTCCCTTCAGTATTTCATCTTGACTCGGCTGAAGAATATAATCAATGTCAACCTTCTTGCCGGATGTTGTAGGAATGGGTAAGATCGGGAGAAACTGCTCGGTGATCAAGATTTGTGTTGCCACATTCTTGAATTGATTATATACAATTTCAATCTTGTCGAATTCACCTTTTTGGAAGACGTCCATCATATATTGACCCGCCTCCGAAACTTTTTCAAAAGATAAGCCAGAGAATAAATTAGCAAAGTCTCCTTTGAGGAAAAATTGGCGTTTGCTGAAATACTCGAAGGATTTCTTGCCGATTGGAAGTATCATAACACTCTTCCTGGCATGCTGGGCAGCATATTTTTCTTCGATCAGACGAAGAGCAGCCTTGATAACAGTTGAGTTAAATGATCCACATAATCCCCGGTCAGAACTGATGGCTACTATGAGGATTTTTTCTTCCTTCCTCGCTTTGCTGTACCAATTGTAACCATCCGAGTTTCCGGAAAGGTTTTGCATGATGTTGGCCATCCTTTGTGCAAAGGGCCGCATCTGAAAAATGCGTTCTTGGGACTTGCGCAGTTTTGCAGCCGCCACCATCTTCATGGCTTTGGTTATCTGCTGGGTGCTTGTCACCGAACCAATCCTTGTCTTAACTTCTTTTAAACTCGCCATATAAGATTGTACAATTCCTTAATCTTATGATCATTACTAGTATTTCGAAGCTATCTCGGCTGAAATCTTCTTAATTGTTTCCATATCAGCATCCTCAATCTTACCAGCCTTGAAGTTGTCCAAAATACTTTTGTATTGGGCTTTGAGTAAGTCAAGGAATTCTTTTTCAAACTCCTTCACTTTGTTGATTGGAACTTTATCAAGGTATCCACGGGTAGAAGCAGACAATATCGCCACCTGCTCTTCAACAGGCACAGGCTGATACTGAGGTTGCTTCAATACTTCAGTATTCCTCCTACCTCGTTCGATCGTAAGTTTCGTGGAAGCATCAAGATCTGAACCGAATTTCGAGAAAGCTTCCAGTTCACGGAACTGAGCCTGGTCCAGCTTAAGGGTACCTGCCACTTTCTTCATCGATTTGATCTGAGCAGACCCGCCGACGCGGGATACTGAAATCCCAACATTAATCGCCGGGCGAATACCGGAGTTGAATAAGTTGGTTTCAAGAAATATCTGCCCGTCGGTAATGGAGATTACGTTTGTAGGAATGTAGGCTGAAACATCATTTGCTTGCGTCTCAATGATCGGAAGAGCGGTAAGCGAGCCGCCGCCCTTTACAAGGTGTTTTATTGAAGGGGGAAGATCATTCATCTTTTGCGCCAGCGCATCATTGTTGATAATTTTTGCGGCCCGCTCCAGTAGGCGTGAGTGGAGATAAAATACATCCCCTGGATAGGCTTCACGTCCCGGAGGCCTTCTTAAAAGCAAAGAAACTTCACGGTAAGAAACCGCCTGCTTGGACAAATCGTCATAAATCGCAAGCGCAGGACGACCAGTATCTCTAAAAAACTCTCCAATAGCGGCACCTGTAAAGGGTGCATAGAATTGCATGGGCGCAGGGTCGGAAGCGGAAGCGGAAACAATTACGGTATAATGCATTGCCCCTGCTTTTTCAAGCGTGGCCGCTACAGATGCAACAGTAGAAGCCTTTTGTCCAATGGCAACATAAATGCAGTACACGGGCTTGCCCTGTTCGTAAAATTCCCTTTGGTTGATGATCGCGTCAATCGCCACGGCAGTCTTACCTGTCTGGCGGTCTCCAATAATCAACTCACGCTGACCTCGACCAATTGGAATCATGGAATCAATCGCCTTGATACCAGTCTGAAGTGGCTCATTTACTGGCTGACGAAAAATGACACCAGGGGCTTTTCTCTCCAACGGCATCTCAAAAAGTTCTCCTGTGAGAGGTCCTTTGCCATCAATGGGTTTGGCCAATGTATCTACTACACGCCCCAACACACCATCACCCACTTTTATTGAAGCTATCTCGCCGGTACGCTTAACAATCGCCCCTTCCTTAATGCCTTTAGGATCTCCCAGCAACACAGCCCCGACATTGTCTTCCTCGAGATTTAGTACCAGGGCACGCAACCCATTCTCAAATTGGATTAATTCTCCCGCCTGAGCTTTTGTAAGTCCATATATCCGTGCCACTCCATCGCCGATGGTCAGCACAGTACCAACCTCTTGCAATTCAGCATCCGTTCTGGATTGCGACAGTTGCTCTCGCAAGATTGCGGAAACTTCTTCAGGTCTGATCTCTGCCATAATATTTAGTTAATCGTTGTTCTTAAATTTCCTTCACAAAATAGTTCTCGTTGAATTTTAGACTCAACGCTTTCAGTTTGCTTTTGATTGAAGCATCGATCTGGCGGTCACCCACATTAAGGATGAATCCACCGATCAATTCCTTATCAACTTTTTCCTCTAACTCTACAAACTTTTTATTGCTAAGCTCTTTCACGATTTTCTCAACGGAATCACGTAATTCTTTATCCATTGGGATCGTAGTAGTAATAAGGGCTTTGCCGATACCCTTAAATTCATTGTAGGCATTATGAAATTCGCTGGCAATCGCTGGCAAAAGTGGTTCTCTGTTTTTCCGTGTAAGAATGTTAATGATTGACATGGTGAGCTCATTCACCTTGCCTGAAAATATTTTTTCAAGAATTGCCCTCTTGTTTTCATGACGGATGACAGGGCTTCTTAGCATCACAACAAAATTTCGATTCTCAGCACAGATTTTGGAGAAGAGTACCATATCTTCATGCACGGCCTCCACAGCGCCCCGCTCCACGGCCAATCCTAGCAGCGATTTTACATATCTTGACGCGACTCGAAAATCAGCCATCAGTTAAGCTTTAAATCTTTAATGAAACCATCCACCATTTCTTTCTGTGCTTTATCTCCGGAAAGGTTCTTCCTCATTAGTTTCTCGGCAATATCAAGTGAGAACTGTGCCACTTGAGTGCGGACGTCACGCAAGGCCGCTTGCTTTTCTACGTTTATTACTGACTTCGCCTCGCTGATCATTCTATCCGCATTTTTCTTTGAGTCGGCCTGTGCCTGATCATGTAGTCTGCTGGCTGCCTCGCGGGCATCACGCAATATATGATCGCGCTCAATGCGGGCTTCCTTCAATAGTTTTTCATTATCTGATTTGAGGGCTGTCATTTCAACTTTCGCCTTTTCAGCAGAATCCAGGGCCGCCTGTATAGATGTTTCTCTTTCTTTCAATGAAGACAAGATTGGCTTCCATGCCATCTTACTAAGCAGGAAAAACAATGCGGCAAACACTACGAATTGCCAGAAAATAAGACCGCTGCCGGGGGTAAGTAATTCCATGGTTCTTTTATTTAAGCTGGACTAAATACAACAATTTTAATGTTACCAATTCGAGGGCTAAAAGAAACTTGCCCGGCCCATCGCCCAAGGCAAGTTTCAAAAGCTTCAACGCCCAATTCAAATCAACTGAACTAACCTAGAGAGGCTGTTGTCAAGTTTGAAATCAGGAAGCAAATCACCAAAGCGAAAAGTGCAGCAACTTCAACAAGGGCTGCGATGATCAGCATTGAACCTTGCAGTTTGTCGGCAGATTCCGGTTGGCGTGCCATTGCTTCCATCGCTGAGCCTCCGATACGGCCTACCCCGATTCCAGCGCCTATTGCGGCCAGACCGGCACCAATACCAGCTCCCAGGATTGCGTAGCTGACGTCCAATAACATTGAAAATAACATAGCATTAAGTAATTAAGTGAAACAAAATCCAGGTGTTTCCCTGGAGTATCTTTCGTAGTCTCCTACGTTTATTCCTAATGATCATGACCGTGTTCTTTCACTGCCATTCCAATGTACAGTGAAGAAAACAAGGTAAACACATACGCCTGAATCCCTGCCACCAACAACTCAATCAGGCTTATAAATAACACAAAAATCGACGACCCGATTCCAACCAGCCAACTGTGAAAGATGAAAGTGAGCCCAATCAAACTAAGCAACACAATATGGCCCGCTGTGATGGCGGCAAACAGACGTATCATCAAAGAAAATGGCTTTGTAAATATGCCAATGATTTCCACTGGCAGAATAATAAATCTAAGCGGCAATGGCACTCCTGGAGTCCATAGGATATGCATCCAGTAATTCTTATTGCCACTTACATTGGTGATGATAAAAGTGAACAGGGCCAACGTCATTGTCACGGCAATATTTCCGGTTAGATTGGCTGCTCCAGGCAACAAGCCCAATAGATTTCCAAAAAGAATGAAGAAAAACAGCGTCAACAAATAAGGAAGGTACTTTTCATACTTCGGTCCTATATTAGGTTTTACAATTTCATCCTTTACAAAAAGCACCACTGGCTCAATGAAGGATTGAATCCCCTTTGGGGCCTTGCCGGTATTTCGTCGATACGCTTTTGCAACTGACGTTAGGACAATGAATAACAAGCCAGCATTGATGAAAAGCATCAATACATTCTTCGTGATTGATAGATCTGTAACCTCTTTGTCCTGCAAGAATATCTTATTGTGCTCAAGCTTATAACCATTGTAAGCGACCTCACTGTGATGTTCATCAACCAAGTTCCTGGAAGAAAAGAAATCGAGTCCTCGCTCTGCAGAATAAATGATGACCGGAAGATAAAGTGTTCCATAATGGCTATCAAAAAAATGCCATATGTGATTGTCCATCACATGCTCGATGATTACTTCGCTGATCTTAAGTTCCGATGAATGTTTAGAAGCACTTTTCTCGCCACTTGGCTGCTGCTCATCCTGAGCAGACAACGGCATGATTGGAGCAGTCCACAGCGTAAAAAATAGCACCAATAATACGCTTTTTGCTAAGGAAAATGGCTTTTCGGTATAGGCTCGCACTGTCATTTTGATCGACCGCAAAACTATTCATTAATAGACCAAAAAAAAATCTTTAGGCCTCTTTTTGGTTGCCCTTCTTTGGAGAATTTACCTGAAAAAATAAGGACAAAACTTCTGCGGCTGTAAACAAAAAATAACACACTAAAAAAAGTGCAGCGTTTCTCCAGGCGCCAGCCTTATCAAGGCGAATCACCACGAAAATAAATGCTCCAAATAAAAGAATTCGCAATACGGTAGTTCCGAGGTAGATTATGACAAAGTCTGCAGGTCGCACTCCCAGGCGACGAACAATAACCATATAAAGCACAGTGGTGGACAAGAGCAGGAAGCTAACGATCTCGATGGCAAAGGATGGTGGAGCAATCAGCCCAAGCTTTGAAGTCGTCATTACAAATCCCAGGATCATCAGCGCCAACAAAACTGCAATGAAAATAAACCGAAGCAACTTTACTTTATTTTTTGGTACATCTGGTACATCATGCCACCAAACACTATAAAAACAAAAGAAAGCAGGAATACAGGAAATCTTAACGACAGGAATTTGTCAAGGCGATAGCCCGCCCACCCTGCAAGCCCAATACCCCCGAAAAGTTGAAAAGCAAAACCACTATACTTGAGAAAGGAATCAGTTGGCTTCTGCCCTGAAGGCGTGCGTTTCTGTTCCATTCTCTGCTGATTTTATGTCTTTTATGGCGGCCCCCATTTTACAACTTCCATTAAATACCGCGCCAGGCTCTACAACGAGTTTTCCGGTGGAAATATCGCCGTGCACGACGGCGGTAGCCTTCAGTACAAGAACATCTGAAATTTCAATTTTCCCCCTGACTGCTCCTTCGACGTCAGCGTTTTGCGCCGTAATGTTTCCATCCACATGGCTTGAGTGGCCCAATGCAATTTTGGATTTCGATTTGATGTTTCCGTTGATACGTCCTTCTATACGGATATTGCCAAAAGTCTCAATGTTTCCATCCAGGACAGTTCCCTTGCCGATCACGTTGCTGGAATTGCTGATCTCTTCAGCGGCTTTCTTCTCATCTTTTGTAGTGAACATGTCTTAAGTGTTTTATTTAGAAAGTTACAAACTCTTCTGGGTTCAGTGAGTTTCCATTATACCACAGTTCAAAGTGAAGGTGGGGGCCATCCGTCATCTCTCCGCTGTTGCCAACAATAGAAATAATTTCACCAGCACTGACAAAATTACCAACTTTTTTCAAATTTTCGGCATTGTGTTTATATACTGAGATCAGGTTGCCTCGGTGTTGGATGGCGATGACATAACCTGAATCTTGCGTCCATGAAGCCAGCATGATTGTACCATCAGCAATGCATTTAACCGGTTCATTTGTTTTGGCAACAATGTCTGCGCCAAAATGCCCTTTCTTTACATCATAGTGATCTGAAACAAAACCAGTAATTGGAGCGAAAAAAAATGTTTCACGAAGCTCCCGATACTTACTTCCTGTAAGCGTGATTAGTGATAGCTCCGATTGTTCAAAATCCTTTCTAAACTGTGAATCCGTTGGCTCAAGCTTCACACTGTTGGCAGGCAAGATTCGTTTGTTTTGTCCTTTCAACACAACTGCTGGATCAACAAATCCACTGGTTGTATCGCCATTGAACACACGCTTGAAGTTTTGTATGAACTGGTCTTTATTCTCCTCTTCTTGAGCAAGAGAATCAACTTTAAGTGCTAGTTGATACAGTTTTTTGTTGGTTTCCCGCTGGGCATAACGAGGGTCATACCATTTTGCTAGGAGGGTTTGCGACAAAAAAAGACTCACAGAGAAGATAATGACAAAGACAATAATTGAAAAAACCATCAACTTCGCATAGGTAAACCCGAAGCTGGATTTCTCTTCGAGATTTTCTTCACTTCTGATTACCATCTGGTAACGAGCGGCGAGCCGATCTGATATTGTCTTTTTGGGCTTCAATTAAGGAAAATATTCATAAAATTAGATATTCTGATTGATTATAACATTGAAAACCTGTTTTTTACGTTTGTAACTCAAACCAGTTCATGAAGGTGCCCTTGCGGATCTTGATAGTCATTCTCTGTTGCATACCAGGGCTAACCTTCTGGCATTGTTCTTCCAACCAAAATACAGTTACTGCGGACATTTTCCACAATTCGTCCGCCCGGTTCAATGGGTATTTCTATGCCAGGGAAATGAGCTTGCAAATAGAAAAAATTATTCTGAAAAGCCTGGACGATGACCCCAATCAAATTCTCAGGCTCTTCCCGAAACTTGACACAACCCTTGCCAAAAGCTATCGTAAGGATACTGAAGAAATTGTGAAGATGGCTTCCATTTCCATTCAGAGGCACCCCAACAGCCGCTGGGTAGACGACGATTACCTGTTGGTAGGGCTAGCGCGACTATATGATTGCGATTTTCAAAACGCCGTTCAGACTTTTAAGTTCGTTAATACAAAGAGTCATGATCCTAGTTTGCGTCACAAGGCCCTGGTTTATTTAATCAGAACTTTCACTGAGCAGGGCGAGTATGAGAAGGCAGAAGAAGCATTTCAGTTTCTTGAAAAAGAAAAACTAAGCAAAGAAAACGCTAAGAATCTCTATCTCGAAAAAGCCTATTACTACCAGGTAAGGAGTGACTACGACAACATGGTCAGAAACCTGACCTCTACAGACTCCCTGCTCACTCACGTTGACAGGAAGGGAAGAATCTATTTTATCATCGGTCAGGTTTATCAAAAACTTGGTTTTAGTTCAGAGGCATACAACTATTACCGCAAATGCCTGGGCACAAACCCTGACTACGAAATCGACTTCTATGCGCGGCTTAACCTTGCACAAGTTGCGCGGCTCGACAACTCGAAGAACGTTCGTGTGGTCCGAAAACAGTTTGAAAAATTGTTGGCTGATACGAAGAATCAGGAATTTAAGGATAAAATCTACTTTGAACTTGGCGAGTTTGAAAGGAAACAAGGAAATGTTCTGGTAGCGATTGAGCAATACAAACTATCGGCTCACTCTGGTAAGAACAAGCGCATACAGGGTAATGCATTTCTTCGCGTAGGGCAATTATATTTTGATTCCCTAAAACGTTTTCCATTAGCAAAATCATATTACGATAGTGCCATCACTTCCTTGCCAAAAGAATTTGATAACTATGAAGCCATTAAGAAGCGACATGAAGTCTTAGGGGAATTTGTAAAATACACTGAAACCATTCAATGGCAGGATAGCCTTCTGATCATGGCTTCAATGGACTCCTCCATACTGCGTGCTAAAATCGACTCATCATTTGCCGCCAAGGAAAAAAAAGATTCCGGCAAGAAAAAGAAACGCAAGAGGTCGGATGGGAGTGGAAACAATCAAAATAGCACCCTATTTCAATCCGAATCAACCAGTACCAATGATTGGTATTTTGGAAACGTCTCTGCCGTTTCGTCCGGCCAAAGCGAATTTCAAAGAATCTGGGGCAACATTCCGCTGGCGGATAATTGGAGAAGATCGTCACGAACAACGGCCGCAATAACAGAAACAACACAAGCCAACGGAAATCCTTCCGATTTAAGTATGACAAACAGTACTCAAAACAATTTGCAAAAGGTAAATGCAGCAGAAGATGCGGCACTGAAGGTTTTTTCTTTGCTCCCTAAAACCGAAAAACAAAAAAAAGATGCTAACGCGAAAATAGAAGAAGCCTACTTCAAGCTGGGTGATCTTTACTATTTTCAATTGATTGAAAAAGAAAATGCAGAAGGTTCCTACGAAAAATTGCTTGATCGTTATCCACACTCGCTATATAAACCTGAAGTCCTTTACAAACTTTATCTAATCCACAAAGAAAAGGGCGATGGCCAGGCTGATGCCATTGCACAAACACTAAAGGATGAATTTCCAAACTCAACCTTTTCTAAAATTCTTTTGAATCCAAATTATCTGAGAGAAACAAGTGTTGCTCAAGAGAAACAAAAAATAATCTATAAAGAAGCCTATGTAGAGTTTCAACGTAACAACCTGCGCGGAGCACAGGACAAAATAAAATTAGCGCGTGATGTTGGTCAAACTTCTTTTACATCGCAATTGGATTTGTTGCAGATTCTGATCACTGGAAAAACAGAAGACGTTACGCGATATCAATACGAACTCGGTGAGTTTATCAAAAAATATCCAGATGCTCCGGTGCACAATTATGCTGAGACATTGCTTGCAAGTTCAATTACCTTTATTGAAAAAACAGAACGATCGAGAGGGATCCGCTTTACAACTTCCTTTGAAGAGCCTCACTATTTTGTGATCGTACATCGCTTCATTGACAAAGCCAGTGCTCCTATTGCTGCCGCGGTCGAGAAATTCAATGACGTCTTCTACAGGGGTAAAAAACTTGAAACTACAAATCTCATTTTCAATGAACAATACTCGTTGACTTTCGCAGGTAACTTGGCAAATAAAAAAGACGCCATTGATTACCTTGATCATTTCAAAAGCACGGTGATGAAAGGGAAACCCTTTCTAACCCTAAATTTCCATAGCTTTGTTATCACGAAGGACAATTTCAATATCTTCTACCGCAATAAAGCACTTGATGAGTACCTCAGCTTCTTTGATCGACATTATCAAAAGGAAAACCCGTGATCTACTCAGCGTGCGGCGGGCTTGGTTCGGCAGGCTCATAAGGTATTGCTGGATTGCCTTCCTCTGCTTTATCCTCGGGTTGCCTTTTTATGTTTATACCGTTGGCATCAACCTTTTCGGACTATTTGGGGACATGCCTAGCCTTGCGGATGTCGAAAATCCAGAAAATGATCTCTCCTCTGAATTGATCTCTGCCGACGGAGTTTCCCTGGGGCGATATTTCCGGTTCAACAGAAGTCAGGTCAACTTCAATGAACTTTCCGAAGATCTTGTAAATACCCTAGTCTTGTCTGAAGACCACCGATTTTACGAGCATTCAGGATTGGATCTTCCAGCTTATTTACGCGTAGCATGGGGGCTCATTAGACTTAGCCCTGCGGGAGGAGGAAGTACCATCACGCAACAATTGGCGAAGAATTTATATACCCGCAATCCGGACCAATCATTGGATGGAGCCATTGCCAAACTTGGACGATACCCGAGACGCATTGTGCAAAAGACAAAAGAATGGATTATTGCCGTAGACCTTGAGCGTAATTTCACTAAGGAAGAAATTATTTCCATGTACCTGAATACAACCGAGTTTAACAACAATGCCTATGGAATCAAGGTAGCCAGTGAAACATATTTCAACAAATCGCAAGACAGCCTAAACTTGCAGGAGTCAGCTTTGCTAGTAGGAATGCTTCAGAACCCGAACTTCTACAATCCGATGCGGAGGCCTGAAAATGCTCTGAGGGTAAGAAATGAGGTACTATACAAAATCTATCGCAGCCAATACAAAATCACATCACGCGAGCAATATGATTCAATTGCAGCACTGGACCTTGGTCTCCATTTCAAGATTCAAGATCAGAATCAGGGGCTTGCGACCTATTTTCATACGGTCATCACGACTCGATTGATGAACTTTTGCTCTGAAAGAGGAATCGATTTATGGAATTCCGGACTTAAGATATATACTACCATAGACAGCAGATTGCAAAAATATGCTGAAGAAGCCGTGACTGAGCACATGAAAGTCCTTCAAAAGGGATTTAAAGAGCAATGGGAAGGAAAGAATCCTTGGATTGATCAGGACAAAAAGGAAATACCCGGATTTTTGAAATTGCGCATCAAACAAACTGAGGCTTATAAAAACCTCGTGGCTAAATATGGCGAAAAGTCAGACTCGGTACGCATCATGCTCAACCTAAAAAAGTCAATGGCAATCTTCAGTTGGGATGGTGAACGCGATACTCTTTTTAGCTCAATGGATTCTCTCGCCTATTACAAGCGCTTCCTACAAACTGGTTTAATGTCTATGGACCCTAATACCGGCCACATTAAGGCCTGGGTAGGAGGCATCAACTACAAATATTTCAAATACGACCATGTCAAACAAGGAAAACGACAGCCCGGCTCCACATTCAAACCATTTGTATATGGCCTGGCAATGGAATCAGGATATTCTCCATGCTATGTCCTTGAAGACATTGCTCCAAGCTTTGGAAGCTGGTATCCATTGAATGCCGATGCCACCCGGGGAACTGGTGAAAAGATGACCATACGACAAGCCATGGCCAGGTCAGTCAATTCCATCACGGCTCAAATGATGAAAGCACTTGGAGAAGAAAACGTAGTTGAATTTGCGCATCGCGTCGGAATCGAAAGTGAATTGGATGCCGTTCCTTCACTATGCCTTGGAGTGAGCGACGTCTCATTATTTGAAATGGTCGGTGCCTACAGCACTTATGTCAACAACGGGATCCATACAGAACCCTTCTATATTACTCGTATCGAGGATAAAAATGGAAATGTGATCGAAAATTTCGTTCCAAAAACAAGGCAATCCATCAGTGATCAAACAGCCTATAAGATGTTATATATGCTAAAAGGGAGTGTTGAGGAGTCTCACGGAACCTCCGCTGGTCTACCTGCCGAACTCAAGAAAGACAATGAAATCGGAGGGAAAACAGGTACTACCAATGACGCTTCCGATGGTTGGTTTATGGGGGCCACTCATGACTTAGTGACAGGCGTCTGGGTTGGAGGTGATGAGCGAGCCATTCATTTCCCTTCCTGGGTTTTTGGTCAGGGCGGAAGGACCGCGAGGCCTATCTGGGCCAACTATATGACAAAAGCGTACGCAGATCCCCTCTCTGGAATCGTAAAAGGAAAATTCAAGGTTCCGACCTCTGGCATGGACATGACACTGGATTGCTCACGGTTTCTCCAGCAGGATTCAATAAAATTGGACCAAAAACCCTGGGACATCAACAATCAATGACGGATGGGCTCAAAGAAAAGGTGGCGTCACTTCCCGACGCACCGGGAATTTACCGCTTTTATGACGGGCAAGATGTTCTGATATATGTTGGAAAGGCCAAGAGTCTTAAGAAACGCGTCAACAGCTACTTCACAAAACAATCACAGTATAGCCGAAAGACTGAAAAGTTAGTCTCCGAAATCAGAAAAATTGAGTTCACCATTGCTAATTCCGAATTTGATGCATTGCTGCTCGAAAACAATTTCATAAAGCAAAATCAACCTAAATACAATATCCTCTTAAAAGATGATAAGACGTTTCCCTACCTATGCATTCTAAAGGAGCGGTACCCCCGTATCATCTCTACCAGAAAATACATCCCACTCCAAGGTGAGTATTTCGGTCCCTACTCCAACGTAGTCTCAATGAAAAATGTGTTAGAGCTAATTCGAAAGTTATACACCATCAGAACGTGCAACCTGCTACTCACTGAAGAAAATATCAGTTCCAAGAAATTTAAGGTCTGTCTGGAATATCATTTAGGGAATTGCAAGGGGCCCTGTGAGGGTCTACAGGGCGAAAACCATTATATGCAAGAAATTGTCCTCGCAAGGGACATCCTCAAAGGGAACCTCAGCGTGGTAGAAAATTATTTCAGGGAGAATATGGTCCGCGCTGCAGAGGTTTTGGAGTTCGAACAAGCAAATCTATTCAAGCACAAGTTAGATCTGCTCGAAAAATTCCAATCAAAGTCATTGGTGGTGAACAGAAAACTAACGGATATAGACGTTATTACCATCACCAGCTCTGACCAAGAAGCTTTTATTAATTTTCTTCAGATCAAAGAAGGTGCAATTGTTTTCTCAAAGAACGTTGAAGTCAAGAAAAAACTCGAAGAATCAGATCAAGAGATCCTCACAATCGTAGCACAACAACTACGAAGCGAAACAAACAGCATACATCCGATCATATTCAGTAATCATTACCTTCTGGTAAAGGACGAGTTCACTGAAAACATCGTCCCTCTCATTGGGGATAAGAAGAAACTAATAGATCTCTCCCTGAAGAATGTTCTATACCTAAAGGCCAAAAAAGAAATTGCAAAAGAAGAATTCAAAATTAAAAATATCAGTCTACTTAGAGTGCTGCAAAAAGACCTACAACTAAAAAAATTACCCATTGTTATTGAATGTTTTGACAACTCCAATTTTCAGGGAACCGATCCCGTGGCCTCCATGGTTCGGTTCGTAGACGGGAAACCCAATAAAAGCGGTTACCGACACTTCAACATCAAGACGGTCGTAGGAGCAGATGACTTTGCCTCTATGAAAGAAATTGTAGGCCGTCGCTATCAAAGAATTATCTCTGAAAAAAGCTCTTTGCCAGACTTGGTTATTGTGGATGGCGGCAAAGGTCAACTGAGTAGCGCGGTGAACGCCTTACAAGATCTGGGGCTCTATGGACAAATTCCTATCATTGGAATAGCAAAACGCCTGGAGGAGATATATTACCCGGAAGATGCGGTTCCGCTGCACCTTAACAAGAAATCTCAAAGCCTTCTGCTGATTCAACAAATCCGGGATGAAGCACACCGGTTCGCAATCACATTCCACCGACAGAAACGTAGCAATAATGTCTTTTTTACAGCACTCGAGACGATCCCCGGTGTCGGCAAAAAGACCGCCGATCTACTGCTATCTTCGTTCAAATCCTTTAAGAAAATACAGGAAGCTTCAGTGGAAGAATTGGAACTGGTTATCGGCAAATCAAAGTCCCAGCTAGTAAAAGCCTGGCAACAAAAAAAGGAGAGCGATTAGCCCTCCTTTGTATGTCTATTATAGCGAGTACAACTTCTAGTATTCCCAAAGATTGTGCTCCTTCTCCATCATTTTCATTTCCTCCCACTCTGTAGCCCAAACGGACTCTCGATAAGGCCTTCCGTTGGCAGTCATTGTATCCTGTATGGTTTCATTATCCGGATTTTCAACTTTGGTAATTGTTCCATGAAATAGTCTTAAAAGAAATGCATCTGCATAATTCTTATTCTCTGCGGTATTGTAGCGATTAAACCAAACAGCCTCCTTCACGTGGCTTCTGAATAGTTTCTCGAGATCCTTATACTTAAACCACCCAAGTGATTTGAACGTGCCCGTATTCTGATCAAACGCTTGAAACTCCATAGCTTGCATATCATAATATAACCTGGATCTTCTCTTATCGAAAATGACCTCTTCCAAGAGATTGCAAACATAAATTTCGTTTGAGAGATAAGTCTGCGCTCTTCCTGCTTGAGTCTCGACCCATTCATTTGAAGAGGTGGCGGGATTCTTGCCCTTGTTGTCTACAAGCGCTTCATAATTTTTACCGTCAAGGGTTTTCTGATCTCCAACAAAATAGTCGGTTGTTGGCGCCCAAGGGTCGAGTGCAGCACCCTGCTGAGAAACCATATCCTTCATAAAATCCTCCTTGCTCTTCTTAACGATCACTGAATCATCCCTATATATATCAGCCAACTCACCGGAGGTGACACCCTTGACAACCAATTTGGTCAGTTCATTACCTTGGGCAAAGAAACCCTTATTTTGCTTCTCCTTAAGATCAATCCTTCTCCAGACCTTCATTTTATACAACTGCTCGTATCTGGGGATGTTGAGAATAGAATTAGGATTCACCTGTGCTTCCTCTTGCTGAGCAAACAAAAAGTTACTTGCCGATAAAAATGCCAATACACAAAATATCCTCTTTGTCATCATACTAGATTGGTTATTGAACTGGAATATTAAGAGTTCCCCCCACGATGTCCACTTTCTCATCCTGCCCTGTAAAAGTCTTCCTTGTAACTGATTTAATATCTACGACAATTCGGTCACCAGGCTTAAATAGTGCCCTCCAATCGTTCAGATCCACCAGCTCCGAGCTGACTGTTTTAGTTTGTATGCGCGCGGTTCCGCGTGCTAAAATGATTTCCATACTTCGGATTCGATAAACAGCGTCTTTAGGTACTTCTGCCTTAAAGTTTTCATCGGCATCTGCAGAAATTTTGAGGCCGCTGGTGGCGGAGCCCTTTACACCATTTTTTAAGTCAATTTCCTTTGCCTGATTATCTCTTGGAACGTAGCGGGGCTTTGGTATTAGCTTCACATCAAATGGTTCAGTACCAATCACAGAGCCAGAATTAGAAACTGTTAAAGCCACCTTTCTTTCTGTTGGAATAATGGTGATCCGACCAATTTTATCACCCTTCTCAATGGTTGCCCCTTTGGCACTAAAAGTTGGATTATAACTTGTGCCTAATGCGGGTACTTCCACATTCACGGTGTTTCCACAGTTCATGTATAGACTAGGTGCATTCCCATTTGTAATCCGGATTGTAGGTTTTATCACATTGTACTCAATCGGTAATTTGATTGGGTCCTTACCACCCCCCGGCCGTATTTCGGCCATGAAAGACTGCTTTCCTTCCCCAGATACGGAAAACTCGACCTTCCCCATCTTGATGCCATTTTTTGGATCTATAGATACTACCAATGGAGCTCCATTTCTAAACATTTCAGGGCTTACGCCAGAAGCTGCACCCGCCATAAATAATTGACCTTCATACTTTGATCCCGCAGCAACCACAGAAGGGCCGATCACCATTGGGACCACTTTATCAAACTTAAAGTTTACCGCATCAGCGACTGTGGCGAGAGAATCAAGCGCCATGCCTTCATATTCCAAAATCTCCGTCTCCATTTGAGTCACTCCAGCGATGGCCGCCATGGTGGGTGTTCCTTCAAAAGAAAATTCGATAAAGGATTTATCCCCATGCTCTACTTCACCTTTCTCATTTTTTAATTCTTCAAAATCAACTGCGCGCTTATTTAGTTTGGGAAATTTCATTCCCGAGTACTCAGTTAATTTATCCTGAAAACCAGTAAGGGCCTTCTCATAATCTGGCGCTAGCGTTGATTCGTCATTGAGCATTTTCTCTTCAGAAATGTTTGTGTTGCCCACAAGCTCGCCTCCCACCATGGGCTTTCCCTCATGGTCCTGACCTAAAACGGTTTTTATAGAGTCCAGCAATCTGATGGTCCTTCTTGAAAGTGTCCTTACTTGTTTTGCTTTTTCAACGGCCACCAAAACTTTGGGGTCCTTGCTGGTGGATGAGGTGATGTTTGATAGCTTTTTTTCATTCGTGGCATCCGTCTCATGAATCAGGTCAGTCAATGTGGTGTTAAGAATTGCAAATTTTTCAAGCACTGCGCTGCTGACATTAAGCGCCAAGAGGGCAGTGAGTACCAGGTACATCATGCCTATCATCTTTTGCCTCGGTGTTTCTACTCCGCCTGACATTGTGTATTTGTTTTAGTTTAATTCAGTTTCAACCCTAAACTAACAGAAAATTATTTTGCAGAAGACCCCTTCATTGCTGTCAACATGCTTCCGTAGACGTTGTTCAATGAAGTGAGGTTGTCCGTTAACTTACCTAGCTCAGATGTAAATTTAGAAGTATTGGCTCCGACTGAAGAAAGTCCCTGCATGGCACCCGTTAAGCTCTCGTAGAATTTATTCATGTTCTTAACATGAGAGTCTGCATCCTTCAACTCCATTTCATAAATGCTGTTGAGTGCTGCCAGGTTCTTAGTTACTTTTTGTACCTGAGCGTGGTATTCTCCTGTATCTTTTGATGCATCTGCCATGGCTGAAACCGCCTTCATGGCTGAGCCATATGACTTATTCATTTCGGACAGGGAAGCAGAGGCTGCCTGTACGTTCTTAGCATATTCATTTGTTGCGACAGCAGCATTCGAAAGATTTCCCATTTGCGTGGCTGAAGTTGCGAGGTTAGTCAATCCTTTTCCCAGATTATCCAGCAAATTCTGATCTACTTTAGCAGTCTTAAGCATATCATCAATTTTAAGCAGTGGGGAATCTCCTGCTGCTGGGCGATTGCTGATACGTGTGGCGGTTTGGTTGACAGGTCCTTCAAAATCCTCTGATAACTCTGGATACACTTTTGACCAATCTGTTTCTGGATGTGGCGGTTCAAACGCGCTAAGAAAGAAGATGCCGGCCTCGACGGAAAGACCTATCATCAACATTTCATTTGCACCTGGTAAGTGCAGAATTTTGAACAAAGCACCGATAATAACAACTGCTGCACCAATACCATATACTTTTGGCATAATAGTCACGTAGAGCAATTCCATGAATCCGCCTTTTTTCTTTGCCATGGTTATTTAGAGTTTAGGGTTAAGGTTAAGGTTTGTTTTTTTGGTTGAATAGCACGAGTTAAAGATAGCACGAGTTTTCAATTATTAAAATTCTGATCCAGAAGAGCGTCCCAGATGGGTCATCGCACATCGGAAACCGATATAGGCCCTTGAGGAGTCTTTGAATTCATAGGTCCGCGTACCGGTTTCCAAATAATAAGCTACATCTTTCCATGAACCACCCCGCACGACTTTCTTCGGTGGAACCTTGGCATTAAACTTCTTATTATCAGGATCAGTACGGGGGTCAATATATTGTGGATTCAAATCCCATACCGTCGGAACAGAAGCAGGATTGAAGTCATCAAGGCACCACTCAGAAACATTTCCTGATGTATCAAAAAGGCCATAGTCATTTGGAAAGTATGATTGAACTGGTGAGGTGTAAGCAAAGCCATCATCGTAGAAATTTCCTCTACCTGGCTTGAAGTTCGCAAGCATACATCCTTTTGAGTTACGGATATACGGGTTACCCCATGGATACTTTGCCATGTCGCGCCCCCCTCGGGCAGAGTATTCCCATTCCGCTTCTGATGGAAGGCGAAACTCAGGCATGGGAAATTCTCCTACCGTCTTCCTGAAATCATTGAGGTATGCAGTTCTCCATTTCCCAAAAAACACGGAAGCATCCCAGTTAATGCCTACCACAGGATAATCATCATATCCCGGATGCCAGTAATAATAGTCTTGTATAGGATCGCCCATATGGTGAGCAAAATCTCGAACCCAAGAAGTAGTATCAGGATAATACTTTTGCCGGAATTCTTCAGCACTCACTGCTGGAAAGCCTTCGATGGTCCCGTTATCGATCAGAAAGAAGTTTGTGAATTGCCGATACTCATTGTTTGTTATCTCGGTATCGTCCATAAAAAATGGGCCGATTGTAATTTGCTTATTAAAGTTAATTTGAGTGGACGCAGGATCTTCATCCGCCTGGCCCATGTGGAAAGTGCCGGCAGGTATAGGTACCATGCCGTAAGGGATTGTCATCACCCACCCTTCTCGATTACCTACTCCAACCAGTTCACCCTGATCTCCGCCCTTTTTCCCACCAATACCTAGCAACTTGCAACTAGCAATTGACAGACAAGCCATTGCCAAAGCCAAATAACCAAGACTTCTCGATGTCACATTTACATTCATAATCATTTTGTTAAGTCTATTTCCTAGTTGGTTATTGTCCAACGAAGGGACCATAAATTTATTTCATTACCCTGCTTTGCCAAAAATAGAGTCCCAAATTCAGCAAAATCTTCAAAAAACCCAAAAATGTTTTATTTAGTACCGAAAGCGGGGGGTTCGAATGACCTTTTTACCGCTAAAATCAACCGGCAGACTATACGAAACCATTAATTCATGCGATGTCGGCTGTTTTGCTTGCTGATCTTTTACTATGTAGTCCAGAGAATAACCAACCTTCAAAGATTTATCTTTTAGCAGGCTATATCCCAGAATCATAATGAGGGCTTCAGACTGCCTAAAAGAAACTCCCCCCCACATGATGTCCTTGAAATAGGCCAGACCTCCAATATCAAATGATGTTTTGGTAAAATCTGACTTGATTAGGGTGACAAATTGAAGGCGAATGTCAAAATCCAAATCGTAAAAATAACTACCCGTAAGATATAAATGGCGCTGCAACTTATTGTCCTGGGTCAGTCCAAAATCATAGGCTGGCTCGGTCAGGTGGCTGAGGCCCAATCCAACATAGTATTTTTCTTTTCGATATAACGCCCCAATGGCGAAATCGGGCCTGGCTTGAGATTCTTTGCCCGACTTGCCCGCCAATAGGGGGTCATTCTGGTCGGTTGCCCTATACAAATCGAAATTTACTTTTTGTGAAAAAATCCCTGCTCTTAACCCAATGCTAAGTTTGGCATCTTTCACTTTGACATAATAGGCATATGAAAATTGTGCTTCGAAATTGCTCACCGGTCCTAGTTTGTCATTGACCAGATACCCTCCAACTCCGCCTTTCAATTTTGGCACCGGTGTATGCACGCTCAATATCTGTGTCACAGGCGCGCCTCCATCACCATACGTTGGGGAATAACCCAGCCATTGAGTTCGATAGAGACCTACAATTTTTGTGTTCCCATCAGTCCCTGCCATGGCGGGATTGTAATAAAACGCATTGAACATGTACTGCGAAAACTGCGGATCCTGTTGAGACAATCCGTTAAGGGCGCCGAAAACCAGGAAAATGACGATCGTTTTTTTCACAGTAGGTTCGCATTAATGCTTAATACACTCAATAATAATTTATCTAGTGTATTCAAATTTCTGCTTTGTCAAAAGCGTCAGCGAAGTAACGAAAGAATCGTCTTCTTTTATTTAGAAACGTTGGCCTTTTTGATATAGATCTCTAATGCTCCCGTCATGGAGGGGGCATTTGGGAGAGGGGCCTCGATGTCAAGCACTAGCCCAGCATCTCTTACTGCCTTTGCGGTGGCGGGTCCGAAGGCAGCGATGCGAGTATTGTTTTGCTTAAAATCGGGAAAGTTGGTATAGAGCGAGTGAATTCCAGACGGGCTAAAGAAAGCCAGAATATCATAAAATACTTCCTTTAGGTCTGAAAGATTGGCAGCGATGGTGTGGTGAGTAATCGCTTCACTGAAACGATAACCATTTTCACGTAAGAAATCAGGTATATCATTTTTACGGATGTCAGAGCAAGGGAATAAGAAATTTTCATTCTTATGCTTCTTGATGATTTCCAATAAATCGCGCGTGTCTTTGAGGCCCGTAAAAATTTTACGTTTTCGGATGACGATGTACTTCTGTAAATAATTGGAAGTTTGCTCGGAAATGCAGAAGTATTTCATGTCTGCAGGCATTTCGATCTTTAGTTCACGACATAAGGTGAAGAAATGATCCACTGCGTTTCGGCTCGTGAAGATAATGGCCGTATAGTTTAATATTTCAATTTTCTGCTTACGGAACTCTTTAACAGGGACAGCCTCAACCTGAATAAAAGGTCTGAAATCGACTTTGATCGAATATTTCTCAGCAATCTTGAAGTAGGGAGAAGTAGGATCGGTAGGCAACTCCTGAGTGACAAGAATGTTTTTTACTTTCCGCATCCTGTCAATAGCAACGGTTTCTGTCATATCGGCACCAATCGTGTTCGCGTGTCAAAAGAATACCTTGATGATGATTACTAGCGGAATGATTTCCGAAGCACAAAGGTAGGAAAATAAATGAAAAAAGGAGAAGGGGGCCCGTGCCAATAATTTTATCAGGACCATGATAGACCCAACGCTCAACAGGAGAAGGGCCAATACCATCAACCTTTCATAAAATACAGGTTGCCTACCTCTGAAGGCGAAATAAACCAAGCTAGAGATGGCCATGACCACCGCAGTAAATAGAACAAAGCGTAGAAAGTTAAAAAATTGAAAACTAATTGTTTCCTTGAAATTAAAGAGGGAAGAAAATAGCAGCACAATGATCAGTTTGGAGGCCAGCAAAACCAGAATGAACAAAGAAAGTTTAAGCCACATCATGAAAGCCCCACTCAAAGAATCGACATTCATGAATTTAGCATCAATAAAAAAAGAACCGGCAAAATAGAGCACAATGGACAATAAAAAACCTGTCAACATTGCGCAAAACAAATAGAACAGAAAGTTTACGCTGGAGGTAATGCGGGATGCCAGGAGGTTTTCATTTCGCTCCTGAACAGAAAATATTTTTGCAAAGGAGAAATAATCAAAAGTTAGTTGAGGGTTGCTTCTAAATAGAATGAGAAAAAAGATCAACAAAACTGAAGTGACGATGATGGTATAATCACGAAAAAATGTCATAGGGCGTACAACCATTTCGTGAGAAATGACCGAGGCAGTCAAGGCCGGGAATACAATCTCAGTCGTCAGTTCGCTGAGCGCCGAAATTGTATGAACAGCAAAAAATAAATCTGAAGAATACAAAGAATACAGGCTATCAATTTCAAATGCTTGTTGCCGCCCAGTATAAATTAATCTACCGTTAATGAATAAATCATAACCTTCAGGACCTTTGATTGATAAATACTGGCCTTTGAACAAAGGGGACTTTACATGAAAATAAATAGTGTGGAGGTCTTTATCAGGAATCTTGTTTAAAGGATGATAGTCGTCTAAGGTAAATTGCAGCCATTCAGATCTTAAATCCTTCACGACAAAAGGTTCAGCAGCCCAAGCGGCTTGAGCCATCAGTATCAAAAGAACCTTTATCATATTCCAAAAATATTCTAAACCCTGGCATTACCGAAAAAACAATTTGCAAATTCGCCCAACCAATCAAAATGGCAGGAATTTACCTTCACATTCCCTTCTGCAAACAAGCATGCTATTACTGCGATTTTCATTTTTCAACAGATGACCGGCACATCTCCGAGCTTTGCAATGCCATGACAAGCGAATTGGCACTACAAAAAAATTATCTAACAGGGCAAGTCAATACCCTTTACTTCGGTGGTGGAACGCCATCCTTGTTAAACCACGCTGAAATTGATGCCTTTATCAATGCTATTAACCTAAATTTCTCTGTCACTTCTGATGCTGAAATTACCCTGGAAGCCAACCCCGACGATCTGACAAAAGAAAAACTAAAAATGCTTCAGGAAGCAGGGATTAATCGATTGAGCATTGGGATACAATCTTTCGACGAGGGTATTTTAAGGTTATTAAACCGAGCACATGACGCCAACACGGCGAAACGGTGCCTTATTGATGTACGTGCGTCCGGCTTTCACAATGTGAGCATTGACTTAATTTATGCGATCCCCGGTCTATCCAATAAAGCCTGGGAAGAAGCCATACGGTACGCCGTTCAATTTTCACCTGAGCACATTTCTTCCTATGCATTGACCATCGAGAATAGAACGGTTTTTGCGAACTGGAGCAAGAATGGCAAACTCCAACCGATCGACGAGGACATCGCGGCAGAACAATTTGAAATATTGATTGATGTTCTGGCGGCGGCTGGATATGAGCACTACGAGATATCCAATTTTTGCAAACGTGGTTATCATTCTAAGCATAATAGCAGTTATTGGAAGCAATCAGACTACCTCGGCATTGGTCCAAGCGCTCATTCTTACAATGGCCTTTCACGACAATCCAATATCCGAAACAATGCTTTGTACACCAGATCGATTGAAAAAGGAATTATTCCTTTTGAGCTTGAGATCCTTACCCCTGAAAACAAAATCAATGAATACATTCTTACAACTTTGCGAACGACTTGGGGATGTGATCTCAAATATTTAAGGCAAAATTTGGGAGATGACCTGCTGCAGCGTCGACGGGCCTATATATCCCAGCTACAGGAACAAGGCTTTGTCACCGTTGAATCAGGTATCCTTAGCTTAACACGCAAGGGTAAGCTTCTGGCAGACAAAATCGTGGAAGATCTGTTTGTCTCAATCTAAACGCTTTTGGGAGTTGTCGCGCATGTTGTTAATTTTCAATCAATTTGCCACATGACCTTAGAAGAAAAGCGTGTTTACTTACTATTGAAAGCTGTGATATTCCACTATCACGGTCTTGATCAATTGGAAAAAATAGACCTGGATGAGTCGGCTAAAAGAATGGATGGATTGGAAGCGCTTAGGTGGGCCATGGATTTCATTGAGAAAGATCAAATTACTGCTTTTGACCGAGCCAGAGATTTTCTTAATGATATCATTGGCGATTACACCAAAGAAAAACGCGTGGAGCTTGTCAATATGGTTTGGGATTCCAACAATCTGAAGGGCTATGTAACTGAAATGGAGGCTAATGCGATGCTAAGGCTTGCCAGAGATTGGAAAGTTGAGGGAGAATTTATACAGCTGGTGCTGAGGTAAAAAGCTTTTGGGTGCTGGGTATTGGCCGTTGGCAATTCGCAGTGCACGAAATTGCTTCAAACCTTGTTTGAACTTTAAACCAGTCGCTTCAAATCTTAATCAGAGTTACAAACTCATCATGTCTTTAAATTTCGCTGCTTGGCGACGGCTCACCTCCACCTTATCTCCTCCCCGAAGTTTTACCATGAGTCCGCCGTTGAACCAGGGCTCAATGCTTTCCACCCAGCTGAGGTTGACGACATGTTTGCGGCTTGCGCGAAAGAAGGCGCGCTCGTCCAATTTCTCATCCAGGGCGTTGAGCGACTTGTGTATCATGGGCCTGTTGGTATCGAAATAGACTTTGATATAGTTCCCGTCCGATTCAAAAAGGCGAATATTCGCTAAGCTAACAAACCAGCATCGCTCTCCATCTTTCACAAAGACCTGATCTTCGAGTCCAAGTTTCTGATCGCGGGCCCGGCCAGAGCGTGTGCGTTCCTTTTCCTGGACTTTGTGCACAGCTTCTGCAAGTCGTTCTGCTGTAATGGGCTTGAGCAGATAATCAAGCGCGCTTACTTCAAATGCTTTGATGGCAAATTCATCATATGCGGTAGTAAAAACCACCATGGGCACCGTGTCCAGAGATTCCAACAACTGAAAGCCAGTGCGGCCCGGCATTTGAATATCCAGAAATAATAAATCTGGATTCAACTCGGTGATCAGTTGCTCGGCCTCATCTGCGTTTTGAGCTTCGCCCGCTATCTCGATGGAGGGATGTTCCTCCAAGAGTTTAATCAGCTCCTTCCGCGCCAGGCGTTCATCATCAACAATGAGTGCTTTCATTTTCTTAGTTTATCTCAAGTGGGGTATTTCTATTTCAGTCAAAACAAAAGTATCGTTTTCAGTCATTATTCTAAATGACGCCTTACCTCCGTAGATGAGTTTGAGCCGCTGCTTCGTGTTTTCAAGTCCCAATCCCCCGGAATTTCGCCTTGCACCATTCATATACTGGCCGCTGTTGCGAATCTGAATGGTGAGACGGTCGTTGTGGACAGTTGTCTTCATTTGTATGATCCCTCCGGCTGTCAGTTTGGAGATGCCGTGTTTGATGCCGTTCTCTACCAGTGTCTGTATCATCAGCGGAGGTACGAGGAAACCTCGCGATGCAGGGTCAATTTCAAATTCTGTCTTTAACCGTTCTTCAAAGCGGATGCTTTCAAGGCCAAGATAATCCTTGACGATTTTTAATTCATCCTCAAAATTCGTGAGGCCTCGCTTCTCGGTAGTGAGGGAGTTTCTCAAAATATTGGAGAGCTGGTTTATTGCCAGCTTCGACTTGCCAGGATTTTCATCCACCAATGCCCGGATGCTATTAAGGGCATTAAAAATAAAATGTGGATTGAGTTGAGACTTCAGATTGTTCAATTCTATTTCTTTCACGGAGGCTTCAAGCTTCAATGAAGTGTTATACCGTTCGAAATAATTATATATGAAGTAGAGCACACACCACAAGAAAAAAATGATTGCATAGATTACTGTTAGGCCGAGAATGTTGCTTGGATCAAAAGCCACTTTGCTACTGTACAATCCCAATGGAATTGATATTGGCATCCTCAGAAAGTACATGATGAGGCCAAGGACAAATACGCTGGCAATGACGCGGGGAATCAAAACAGCCATGCTTGCCTGAAGCCAACGCCACCGGTTGATAAGGTTTCTAAAAACATGCGTCAGCAAAAGGCAGAATATTGCTTCATATGTGAGGAATATCACCCGCTGCACACTTACACCCTGGCTTTCAGAGGCGAACACACTTCCGATAATTTGAATCAGGGCGTAGAGGGTCCAGCCTCCTACTTGCAGTGTCCAGTATAATCGGCTTTTGTTGACCATTGGGAATGCAAAGGTAGATATTCGGAGAGGGGAACCGAACGCTGTGTGACGAGTGGTTTTTCAATTCAAGGCGCCCGTCTGTTTGCGTTTTATATAATAGGTTCAGCCTTCGACTCCGCTCAGGCTGATATTCGACGATTAACCATTGAGATGCCCAATGCCTATTATCAACCATGGATCTCCTCCTTCAAAAACCTTCCTGTATAACTTGCTGGATTTTTAGAAACTTCTTCCGGGGTGCCTAAAGCTATGATTCGACCTCCCTTTTCTCCTCCCTCCGGACCTAAGTCGATGATCTGGTCTGCCGACTTGATGATGTCCATGTTGTGTTCTATTACAAGGACTGTGTTGCCCTTGTCCACGAGCTTCTGAAGGACATCCAGCAGGTGGGCGATGTCCTGGAAGTGAAGGCCTGTGGTGGGCTCGTCGAGGATGTACAGGGTCTTGCCGGTGTCGCGCTTGGAAAGTTCCGTGGCCAGCTTCACACGCTGGGCCTCGCCGCCGGACAAGGTGGTGGCATGCTGGCCCAAAGAAATATAACCAAGGCCTACGTCATTGAGTGTGTCAATCTTGCGCAAGATCCTGGGTTGGTTCTCAAAAAAGGTTACAGCTTCCTCCACCGTCATGTCGAGTACATCGGAGATGGATTTTCCTTTAAACCGCACTTCAAGTGTCTCACGGTTGTAGCGTTTGCCTTTGCACGTCTCACAATTCACATACACATCCGGCAAAAATTCCATTTCAATCAATCGCAAGCCTGCACCTTCGCACGTCTCACAGCGGCCTCCCCTGACGTTGAACGAAAACCGTCCAGGCTTATAGCCTCTGATTTTTGATTCCGGCATTTGTGCAAACAGATCGCGTATCTCTGAAAACACACCGGTGTAGGTCGCTGGATTAGAACGGGGCGTTCGTCCAATGGGCGACTGGTCTACTTCGATGACTTTGTCAATGTGATTGAGGCCTTCAATCTTTTTGTGCGCCAACGGCTCTGCATGCGAATTAAAAAAATGCTTGTTCAAAATGGGGAACAAGGTGTCATGAACCAGCGTCGACTTACCGCTGCCCGATACTCCGGTGATGCAGGTGAAGGAACCCAGCAAAATTTTTAGATCGACGTTCTTGAGGTTGTTGCCAGTTGCCCCGAGGAGGGAGAGCTTTGCACCGCTTCCTTTTCTTTTCTCTTTTGAATAAGGGATTGACAATTTGCCATTCAGGTATTGTGATGTGGTGCTTTTATTCTTCAGCACTTCGCGTGGAATCCCTGCTGCAACAATCTGGCCACCATGTCTTCCCGCTCCTGGTCCCACATCGATGATGTAATCCGACTCCAGCATCATCTCCTTATCGTGCTCCACGACCACAACAGAGTTGCCGAGGTCTCTGAGATCTTTCAGCGCCTTGATTAGTTTAACATTGTCACGAGCATGAAGACCGATGCTGGGTTCGTCCAAAATGTAGAGTACGCCTACGAGCTGTGTTCCAATTTGTGTGGCGAGCCTTATGCGCTGTGCCTCTCCCCCACTCAATGTTCGAAGCGGCCTGTCGAGGTTTAGATATTCCAATCCCACATCCAACAAAAATCCAATGCGTTTGCGGATCTCTTTTAGAATTTCGACCGCGATGAGTCGCTGTTTATCATTGAGTCGATCTTCAAGAAGGTCAAACCATTTTTTTAGTTCCTGGATATCAAGCAGTGATAACTCTGAGATATTTTTATTGTCAATCTTATAGTGCAGCGATTCTTTTTTCAGTCTGGCTCCCTCGCACTCCGGGCAACGTTTGACAATGGTAAAATCTTCTGCCCACTTCTTGAGGGCATCGGACCCATCATCACGCTGCTTTTCAAGAAAGTTGACAATCCCCTCAAAGCGTGTGTTCCATTCTGTGCCGGGATATTTAACAGACGCGACTGCCACCGGTAAGTTGTCTCCATACAGCAACGTCTTGACTACGTCATTTGGAATTTCCTTGATTGGAGTTGTCAGAGAGAGTTTATGTCGTTTTAGGATCGCCTCAATTTTCTTAAATATCCAGATGTCGCGATACTCACCCAGCGGCAAAATGGCTCCCCGTGCGATGCTTAGTTTCTTATCGGGAATCACAGACTCTTCGGTAATTTCTTCGACCACCCCCAGCCCATTGCAGGTAGGGCATGCCCCATAAGGAGAATTGAAAGAAAATAAGTTCGGAGCAGGCTCGTCATAAGACAATCCTGTTGTAGGGTCCATGAGGAACTTCGAGAAGTGGTGGACTTTTCCGTCTTCCTCGAGCAGCATCATCACGCCTTTTCCCTCTTTGAGCGACCTAGCCACAGATTGCCCGATCCGATAACGATCTTTTTCATCCGCCACGATCCTGTCAATGACAATTTCAATGTCATGAATTTTATAGCGATCCAGCTGCATTTTAGCGGTGATCTCGTCAACCTCTCCATCAATACGAACCTTTGAGTATCCACTCTTGCGTATCTGAACAAACAATTCCCTGTAATGACCTTTACGGCCTTTCACCACGGGAGCAAGCAGCGTTAGTTTTTTATCCTTGAAGTGCTGGAAGATGCCATTCAATATCTGCTCTTCAGATTGGCGAATCATTTTTTCACCAGAGAGGTAGGAATATGCCTCGCCCGCACGCGCAAAGAGCAAACGCATGAAGTCATATATTTCCGTTACCGTGCCTACGGTAGACCTGGGATTGCGCGAGGTGGTCTTCTGTTCGATGGAAATCACGGGGCTCAGGCCATTGATCTTGTCAACGTCAGGCCGCTCGAGGTTTCCGATGAAACTCCGCGCATAAGCAGAAAAACTCTCCATGTATCTGCGTTGACCTTCTGCATAGATGGTATCAAAGGCCAGGGAAGATTTCCCGCTTCCGCTAATGCCGGTAATAACGACCAGTTTATTCCGGGGGAAAGAGACACTGATATTTTTCAGGTTGTGCTCGCGGGCACCGATCACTTCAATGAAATCATGGCCAGTGAGGTCGGAAAAATCTGATTTCTTCTGTGTGCTGGTTGTTTTCACTTAGGAGGTGCCTGATGGAGTCTAAAGATGGTAAACAAAAAGTGGGTGAACAGAGTTTAGGTTGCTCTTCTTTTTTTGTAAAGAACAGAATAAATTTCCCAAAGGCTGAGGCAACATGGTCAATGCCGAAAAATAGTGGAGTGCGTTCAAAGGCCAATTGCATAAACTTAGAAACTCAAACCCGCTAAGATGGATCAGAAACAGTAATGATTCGTATTTGTTTCTGATAAACAAATTACTGCGGAGTCCCCATTGGTGAGATAATTTTCAGGATTCATTAAACCGCCATTTCGGCCGACCTGGAATGTAGAATTGAATACTTTATTGCAAGCATGCCATGTCTGGAGGGCAAAAGGAATAAATCAGGCTTTTATGAGAAACTTCTCAAGGTCTTTGAGTTTCAAGATGCCTTCATAGTAGGCCTTGCCAAAGATGACGGCAAAAATTCCCATGTCGTTAAGGCGTTGGATATCGTCAACACCCCGGACACCGCCACTCGCCAACACCTTCAGGTCTGGAAAGGTATCCAGGATCTCCTGGTAGAATGAGAACGCTGGCCCCTCCAGTACGCCATCCCTCGAAATGTCAGTACACTTGGCATATTTCAATCCACGATCGTAGAAAAACTGTAGGTGATCAAATAAATTTAAATCTGATTTCTTCAGCCATCCACGGAAAGCGACCTGTTTGGTTTTGATGTCTGTTACGTCAGCGCCAAGTGTTATTTTTTCTCTACCGAAAGAGACAACCCATGATGCAAACAATTCCGGATTGGTGATCGCTATGCTGGAGGCGGTGATATAGTCGGCCCCGAATTCATAGGCACTGCTGATATCGCCATCATTGCTAATTCCTCCTGTAAAATCAATTTTGAGGTCAGTATGATTGGACATTGCTTCGAGAACATGAAAATTCTTCGGGCTTCCCCGCTCTGCACCATCAAGGTCTACCAAATGCACGATATCGATGCCATGGTCTTCAAAACGCTTGGCCAGATCAAGGGGGTTTTCGTCGTAGGCCTTTTCGCTTGTCGGATCGCCTTTGCGCATCTTTACCACTTTACCTCTGCGGATGGCAATGGAAGGAATTACTTGAATCATTGTCCTAAACTAAAGCAATTTTTTCTGTCATTAAAGTTTCTTTTTGATTTTCAGGGGATGGGTGTACAGCCGAACGATTTCTATTCATAAATGCCTTTTCAGTAATTTTAAATAATGAACCCAAAAATCTTGCTGCTCACCCTGCTGTGTCTAACATCCAAACAACTATTTGGTCAGGCGAAACTTCGTAAAATGCCGGCAAACATCAACCATACCTCCGTTAACAACTTTGCTCCTTATGTAAGTCTTGATGGTAATGCCATGGTCTATATTGCAGATGTCGCCGAAGACAATGCGCTTACCATGAATTACACCGTGCGTGACGGCGTGAACTGGAGAGACCCCATCATTCTCGGAAAATCAATTAATAGTCGCCTTAATTTACTGAAAGGTTTTGCGCTGGGTCCCGATGGCAAAACTTTGTATCTCTCCAATGGAAAACCAAGTGGCCTGGGAGGGTTTGATATTTATACAAGCCAACTGTCCGGAATGATCTGGAGTGAGCCGGCAAATATGGGGCTTCCAGTCAACTCCAAAAGTAATGAGGCTTGCCCTTCTGTTTCAGTGGATGGAAACATAATGTATTTCATGCGCTGTGAAAAAATGGATTTTGCAAAAGCTGAAGGCTGTAGGCTCATGATGATGACTAAAAAGTCCAATGGACAATGGGATCTTCCTTTCGAATTGCCACCTCACATCAATACTGGAAATTCTCAAACGCCCAGGATCATGGGGGATGGAGAGTCGCTCATTTTCTCTTCCAATAAACTTCAGCCCTCGAAGGGCGGAATGGATTTGTATGTTACCCAATTCAACAATGGGCAATGGAGCAAGCCAAAGCCCCTTGAATTTGCGAATACCTCCGCCGATGATCAGTATGTCAGCGCCACATCCCTTGGCAGGTATCTGCTTAAGGATGCACCGGGACAGCGCAACAGCGAATTGATTGAGGTCCTGTTTCCAGCTGAAGTACGGCCAAAGGGGATGATGAAAATTGAGGGCGCTATTACAGGACCTGCAGATCCATCGTCCGCCTTCGTAACTGTTTTTAATATGAAAGACCAAAGCAAAGTATTTTCGACAAAGCCAGGAAAGGATGGAGTATTTGTCGTCTATATCAAAGAAGGTGGAGTTTATGATTTGTCGGTAGAGCCGGAAAAAGACAACTACACTTTTTATTCAAAACGGTTCGACCTCAGTGGAGACAAGTTCACGGCATTGGAAAAAGTAAGCGCGCCGATCAAAGCTGCCGCCATTGGTGACGAGATCTTATTAAATGGCATTTCATTTAAAGATTATACATCAGAAATAGATCCTTCCTCTACGCAAGAACTTCGCAGAATTGCCAGGATGATGCAGGGGAATCCTGAAAGGTCTTTTTCAATCGTGGTCACGCTGGTGGGATATCAAAAAGATTCAGTGCGTTCAAATGCCGACCTGACAGAAGTCATCATTGATTCATTAAAATTTCCAGTGTCCTATAAAGTTGATTCGTTAACATCTGCAATCCGGGACTCTGTCGTAATAAGAAAGACGTACCACAACGACCGCACGCCGAGTCAGGCAAAAATAATTGGTGAGTATCTAGTCCGCCAGGGGATTGCTCCAGGTCGCATCAAGTACTCTGGCAGGTTTGTTCTGGAAGCCATATTGGAAAATCGAAAAACAACGGTCAAAGTTATTGTGCAATGACTGAAAGTGGCACCGCCACAACCGTTTTATCCCACGCAATAAAAAGTTCTAACATATCATCGGCCTTCTCAATTGAGATGGTAAATTGTTCGAACTCTTTTGCCGTATTCATCACGGGGACATCAAAAACTAAAACATCATAATCCGTGTCGCGCGCTGCATCTCCATTATTCATCACATCAATGCCCCAACTGGGAATATTGGAGTTAAACACAATTGTCCAGCTTTGTTCATTCGGTACAGTCCAGAAGGAATATTTGCCTGCCTTCAGAATTTTTTCTCCCATCTTCAAATCCTTATTGGTTTCAAAGACCGTCGGTTCATTTGCGCCAGTCCTCCAGGTTTTTCCGTATGGCACGAGACCGCCAAAAATGACCCGGCCCTTTTTGAATGGTCGATTATAAAAAATGTTAATGGTCAGACCACTGTCTTCGAAAGTGGTCGCGGCTTCAGGACTGTGAGACTTAGTGATATAATAGCTGTAGATGGCGAATGCAACAATCGCCAACAATATCAACAGCCCTGAGGTCAGGAGAATTTTCTTCATTATTTTGATGTATTAAGTGCGTTTTAAACTCAATTTTAAAGAATAAGGTTTCCTGATGGATCAAATATTGTTAGAAATCACAAAAGGAGCTTAATTTGACATTCTAAACAAAATTTTATGGCAGTCTTCGGTGTAGTAATTGCGCTTTTCATCTTAGCAATTGTTTCGGTTTGGCTTTTCCCCAACAAATCCGTTAGCAAAAACGAACACGACATTAAGCACTGACCTTGGTCGGAATAAATGTTTGCGTCTTTTGCGGATCTAGCACCGGTGAAGACTCTATTTATGCTGACGCCACGCGTGAAACCGGGCAACTCCTCGCCCGTGGAGGTCATACCCTTATCTATGGCGGTGGCAACATAGGCCTTATGGGAATAATTGCAGATTCGGTCCTTGCCGAAGGCGGAAAAGTAATCGGCGTTATTCCCGATTTCCTTATGAAACGGGAAGTTGGTCATTTGGGTCTGACAGAGTTGGTGATCGTAAACTCCATGCATGAGAGAAAGAAAAGGATGGCCGATTTGGCAAATGTTTTCATTGCCTTGCCGGGAGGATGGGGAACACTGGATGAACTTGCTGAAATTCTAACTTGGCGTCAATTAGGACTGATCAACCAAGGCATAGGCCTTTTGAATATAGAATCCTTCTTTTCTCCCTTGGTCGAACAGATGAAAACAATGTCTAAAAAAGGTTTTCTTCGATCGGATAACTTGAATTTTCTCACCGTTGAAAATTCTCCGGCAAAATTGCTCACCGCATTGGGGGTAGTTACCGTTTAAGCATTTATCAGTTCTGAATTTTTCAATAGTTTTATCCAGGGCAACCTGGCTGTATGGACTTACGTGGATACCTTCTATTTCTCTGCTTGGCTTTACCTGCTTTTTGCAAAGCACAACTTGGCTTTAACATCAAGGAAGGGCAGCACAGGGTAAGATTCCCCATTGAAATATGCAATAATCTGGTGGTCATCCCGATTGTATTAAATGGTCAACTGCCTCTCAAATTTGTCTTAGATACCGGAGTTCGCACAACAATACTGACTGAAAAAAGCTTTAGTGATATCTTAAAATTAACTTATGGTAGACATTATCAGGTAGCCGGTCCTGGCGGAGAAAAAATAGTAGAAGCATACATCACCAACAATGTAACACTAGACATGCCTGGTGTACACGGCACAGGTCATGCCATGCTGGTTCTTGAAAAGGACTACCTGGAGTTAAGAAATTATCTTGGAACTGACGTTCAGGGAGTGCTGGGTTATGAAGTATTTAGTCGGTTTGTCGTTGAGATCGATTATGAGAGAAAGCTCCTGACACTCACTTCCCCAGCTTATTTTCATCCAAAAAGGAAATTTCGTTCGTTGCCCATTACGATTCAGGATACCAAGCCATACATTCGAGTACCGGTGGAACTAAATAATGGCACGGTGATCAACGCAAAATTGCTTGTGGATAGTGGTGCCAGCCATGGGCTTATGCTGGATTGCGCTTCCGACAAGCAGATCACATTACCTGAAAAACATGTCAGCAGTTTGATTGGACGTGGAATTGGCGGAATAATCACCGGTGAAATGGGCCGCGTTAAATCAATGGATCTTGCCAACTACCACATTGAAAACATTATAGCCTCTTTCCCAGACCCCAACAGCTATGTAGATACCCTAAAATCATCAGACGTATTTAGGAATGGCGCAGTTGGAGGTGAAATATTAAGTCGCTTTACCACGATCTTCAATTTTCCGGAGGGAAAAATCTATCTCAAGAAAAACTCAGCCTTTTCAAATAAATTCAATTTCAATATGAGTGGCCTTACCTTGAAAGCAAAAGGGGCTCGCTTAAGAAAATTTGAAGTCACTGATGTGAGAAAAGACTCTGCCGCCGAAAAAGTGGGCATTCAAAGTGGTGATGAATTGTTTTCTATTAATGGCCTCCGTGCCTCAGACCTGGAACTTAGTAATGTAAATGGCTTTTTTAATTCAAAGCCCGGTAAGAAAATCAGGTTGGAACTTCTTCGCAATGGAGAAAAAATTACCAAAACCCTCGAGCTGGAAAGTCAGATTTAATGAAGGGCTGAAGGAACCGGGCAAGTTGCCCTTTCCGCTTTCGGTATGCTTTATCCCAATACCGCTGCGTCTTTAGAAAGTGAAGGGAATTCAGAAGTTCACGATATAGCAATTCGCTTGTAAGGTTTTGCTTCAGCACATAGTTCATTACTCCGGCGCTGATGGCCTCCTGATAATTTGAACTCTTTAAAATCGTGATGGGAACATTGCGGGTCTTTCGGTTGTGAAGCATAGACACCATGGCCTGCAGTGCGCTTCTTCCGATATTATCATCAATCAAAATATGTTGCGGACGAAACCACACCAGCCGCTGCAGGATTGACTTAAGATCAAAGGCCATCTCAGTCGAGATGACTTTGTCCTGAATCCCATGCAGACGATCAAAAACATGACCTAATTCAATGGGATTATTCCCCACCACCAGCACTTTCCACCGTTCCTGCAAATTACCGCACTTAGACATAGTCTTCTTTCAAACGTTTAGTGCAAGAAATTGAAAGAAGTAACCCGATAATTATTTTATCCATCAAAACAATCTCGTAAACATTTCACCTGCACAACCAAATCATTAGTTTTAGCGGGTGTCGGAGAAAAAAATAATCATTCTGGGGGGCGGGCTGGCGGGTTTGATCGCTTCGATTCACCTAACCCATTCGGGGTTACCTTGCACCCTCATCGAGAAAAGAGCTTACCCCTTTCATCGCGTTTGTGGTGAATACATTTCCAATGAAGTTGTGCCCTACTTAAAATCCCTTGGGGCATTCCCCGAAGAATTGCATCCAGCATTGATCAGGCAATTCCAACTCACCTCTGTGAATGGCAAATCCGCTTCTCTTTCATTGGACCTGGGTGGTTTTGGAATCAGCAGATACCAGTTTGACCTTTTTCTTTTTCAAAAAGCCAGACAGCTGGGTGTTGAGTTTTTCCTTGATACCGAAGTTGGAAAAGTATCTTTTGAAGATGATCGCTTTAACATCCAAACGAATCATGAATTGCATTCTGCCTCTGTCGTAATCGGTTCATTCGGAAAACGATCCAGGCTAGATGTACAGCTCAAGCGTTCATTCATCCAGAAACGCTCACCCTATGTCGGGGTAAAATATCACCTTCGGCTACCGGACTTCCCAAAAGACCTGATTGGCCTTCATAATTTTCAAAATGGTTACTGTGGTATAAGCCGCGTTGAAGATGACCGGGTGAATCTTTGTTACCTGACCCATCGCGAAAATGTCAAAACGTATGGAAACATTCGTTGCATGGAAGAGGCAGTGCTATTCAAAAATCCATTCCTGAAAAGGATTTTTGAAGATGCTGAATTTTTGTTTGACAAGCCCGAAACCATTAATGAAATTTCCTTTGAGACCAAAGCACCGGTGGAACAACATGTTTTGATGGCCGGTGATGCTGCGGGAATGATCACCCCGCTCTGTGGGAATGGGATGGCAATGGCCATTCACTCCGCTAAAATTCTCAGCGAACATGTACTTCGCTTCTATCAGGACCCTCACTATTCCAGAACTGAACTTGAACGAGATTATTCAAAAGCATGGACAAAACTATTTGCCACAAGGCTTTGGACGGGCCGACAGATTCAAAGGTTGTTTGGTGATGTATGGACTTCCAATCTCGCGGTGAACCTTGCTCAACATGCAAAGCCAATCGCACGCTATCTGATGAAGAAAACCCATGGAGAGCCTTTTTGATGTTTGGCGATCGGGATCAATCACTCATCAATATGATTGTAGCCAACACTGCTAGTTTAATCCTTCTAAAAAAGATACTCCGTAACGTGGCTCAGCTCTAAGAACAGCCAGATAAAAAATGCATTCAAGCACGTGGCGGAAATAAAATTGAGCCACATCGTGTATCGGAAGTTGGCTTCCAGAGGATCTTTGAAAACTTTTAGGAACCAAAAGCCAAAGAAGAACACTACCGGACTCAGAGTAGTAAGAAAAGCCAAACCATATTTCAACTCATAGGAATTCATGAAGAATAAAACAAAGCCGATCCCTGTCAGGGAGAAAAAGGCCGCCGTAAAGTAAAAAGTGCCTCGGATGCCTAGCATTCTGCTGATGGTTTTGTCACCATGCTTGGCATCTTCTTCGTGTTGATACACTTGTGTCATTGGATAGCTTGCCCACAACATGAGGCTGGTGAGCAGTGCAGGGGTAAGGACTTTTATCTTTAACAAATTCTCAATCCCAAAATTATTGATGCCGGCGTAGCACATTAAAAACGTAAACGCACCCTGAAACAAACCTATGACGAGCCAGCCCATCATTGGATATTTTTTCAACCGGATGGAAGGATAACTGTATGCTTTTGAGACCAATCCGTAAATCAAAAGCATCAGGGAAAATAACCAGGAGATTTTTATGAAACCAATCAGAATGGCAATCAGGTCCAGAAGAAGTGACATCCAATAAAGCCCTTTGTTTACGGGCGGTGGATTTTTCAATCCACCAATGCTTTTCTCATCCTTGTCGAAGTAACTGTTGTAGCCGTTGCTTGCGGGATACAAAAAAAAGTGGAGAATGATAAAGACCCACATCAACCTCGGCTCAATCAAATTAGGTGAGATGGACAGTGAAAATAGATATACTGGAAGCAAAAAGTAAGAAAAAGGAAAGCGAAGATGGAGAAGTGTCGATTTTGAAAACATAGGACGAAACTTAATGATTAAAATAATCCTTTTTAAAGTATTATTGACAAATGAGTTTCATTACTTCTATTGGTACCGCCACGCCGTCTCACTTGCTTCGGCAGTCCGCCATTGCTGATTTTATGATTCGTGCCATGAAGCTTGGAGCGGATGATACCAGGAAATTGCAGGTCCTTTTCCGTGCCAGCGGCATTGAAACACGCTATTCTGTGCTAGAAGATTATGGAAGAACCGAGGGCTTTCATTTCTTCGAGAACACCCCAGGATTGGAGCCCTTCCCGTCCACCAAGCGCAGGCTTGAGCTGTACCGAAAGCATGCCCTATCAGTAAGCGTCGAAGCCGTGCTAAAGTGTCTTTCACCCCTAACTGATTTCAGAAAAGATTCAATCACACATTTAATCGTGGTGAGTTGTACCGGTATGTATGCTCCTGGTCTTGACATTGACCTTGTGAAAGCGATGGGGCTAAATTCCAGCATCGAACGAACAAGCATTAACTTCATGGGCTGCTACGCCGCTTTCAATGCTCTGAAACTTGCCGCTGCAGCATGCGCTGCACGCCCGGATGCCAAGGCTCTCATTGTTTGCACTGAGCTCTGCAGCATTCACTTTCAAAAAGAAAACACCGATGACAATTTCCTCGCAAACGCTCTTTTTGGAGATGGGTCTGCCGCACTCCTGGTGGAACCCATTCCCCGCACAGGGTTGAGCCTGCAACTTGAGAGTTTCCATTGTGAACTCGCCACAGAAGGTGAACACGATATGACCTGGACGGTAGGAGATCTTGGTTTTGAGATGCGCTTGTCATCCTATGTTCCTGAGGTGGTGCGCAGTGGCATCAAAAATCTTACCAGATCCTTGTTTGATAAGATTCATCAAAACTTTTCAGACGTTGCCTATTTTGCAATTCATCCGGGAGGCAAAAAAATTCTGGAAGCCATCGAAAGCGAGTTGGGATTGACAAAAGAGCAAAACAAATATTCCTATGAGGTGCTAAAGAAATTTGGCAACATGTCATCCCCTACTGTTCTTTTTGTTCTTCATGAAGTGAGCAAGAACCTGAAAGCAACCGATGACGGGAAGCGTATTCTAAGTTTCGCATTCGGTCCAGGGCTAACATTGGAAAGTATGGTTTTAAAGATCAACCTAACTTAATAATTCTTTCACTTTTCTTTCAGCTCAAAATTTCAAACTTCCACCAAGAAAATGCAGTCTCTGTTTACCCATCGCTCTCAACAAATTGAAATCATGGACGATCTTCAATGCCAGGGAGAAGTGGTCAATCAAACATTGCGGGAGCTTGAGTTCATCAACAGGTGGTTAGGAGGAAATGCTGTTACTCTGGAAGGAGTTAAACAACTCACCAGAGGCCACACGAGTGAACCGTTTTTTATTGCTGACCTTGGATGCGGCGGCGGCGATATGTTAAAGTTGCTGGCTGAATGGGGTAGAATAAACAATAGATCTCTAAAATTGGTTGGGATAGACGCTAACCCTCATATTATTGAGTTCGCAAGAAATAATTGCGGTTCCTATCCTGAAATTTCATTTGAAATCCTTGATATTTTTTTACCTGAGTTTCAGCAGAAAAAATACGACATCATTATGGGAACACTATTCTATCATCATTTTGACAATACAGTATTGGTTGGGTTTTTCGCAAAGCTCATACACCAGGCACGCTTAGGCGTTGTCATCAACGACATTCACCGACATTGGCTTGCCTATTATTCCATTCGCATTCTCACAAAATTCTTTTCCAAATCCTCCATGGTTAAATTTGACGCTCCGCTTTCTGTTTTGCGGGCATTTACCAGGAAAGAGTTAATAGAAATACTTGAAAGGGCGGGAATTCAGCATTTTCAATTAAGATGGAAATGGGCTTTTCGGTGGCAAATAACTGCTTCCAAAGCGTTGGGTTAAGCGGAAACATTTGGCACAATTTTTACTTATTAGAGGGTGCATTAATATCCAAATATGAAAACAAATATTCTCCTTCTGTCTGTGTTGCTGTTGGCCGGGTGTGCCTCCAGTCCTTTCGGGAAGAAAGTTAAAGAACCATTTAGAGGATCCGCTTACGAATCGAATAACCGATTCTTTCGAGCCAGCGGCAAAGGCGAAAGTTCTTCAGACAACATCGCCCGGGGTAAAGCCGACATCGAAGCTAAAACGATCCTGGCAGGCCAGGTGAATACCACCATGAAACAAGTGGCCGACAACTACCAGGGCCAAACGGAAAATGACCGGGGTGCTGATGTAGCAGAAAAATTTCAGAGCCTGTCACGCCAAGTGATGAATACCGACCTCGCTGATTTGCGGAAGATTGGCGAAGAGAAATACTACAATCAAAAAGAGAATAAGTATACTGTCTTTATCGCTTATGAAATTAAGAAGAATGCGATGTTTCGCTTCATGAAGAGACAGGCCAAGACAGACCAAACGATCAACGAACGTCAACAGGTCCTCATACAGAAAATTCTGGATGAAGAGGTGAAGAAATCTGAAGTTGAGAATTAAATTGAAATCATCTCCCTTCTGTCATTTTCTCTGCAGTCTCTGCAATTTTTAATTGATTGATGAATTCGTCAATCTCTCCGTTCATAATGGCCGGAAGGTTGTGTTGGGTGAAGCCGATGCGGTGGTCAGTGACGCGGCTTTGTGGATAGTTGTAGGTCCTGATTTTTTCTGACCTGTCGCCACTGCGCACTTGTGATTTGCGTGAGGCTCCAATCTCAGCATTCTGCTTTTCAACTTCCATTTCATACAACTTCGATCGAAGCATGTTCAAAGCGCGCTCCCGGTTAGCATGTTGTGAGCGCTCTACCTGGCAAGTGATGACAATGCCGGTCGGTTTATGGGTGAGCTGCACTTTCGTTTCTACTTTGTTTACATTCTGACCACCCGCCCCACTGCTTCTCGCTGTTTGATATTCCAGGTCAGCAGGATTGATGGTTACGTCCACTTCTTCGGCTTCTGGTAAAACAATGACCGATGCAGCAGATGTATGTACACGACCTTGTTGCTCGGTTTCGGGCACCCGCTGCACACGATGCACACCTGACTCATATTTAAAAATTCCGAAGGCTCCGGCGCCCTCCACCAGACTGATGACCTCTTTATAGCCTCCGGATGTACCTTCCGTCACGTCCATGACTGTCAATTTCAACCCTTTTCGATCACAGAAGCGCTGGTACATTCTCCACAAGTCACCAGCAAAGATTGCGGCCTCATCACCTCCCGTACCAGCCCTGATTTCAAGGATGCAATTCCTATCGTCATTGGGGTCCTTGGGCATAAGGAGCTCTTTGATCTCCTCTTCTATGGAATCCCTTTTGGGCGCCAACTCATCCAATTCCATCTTCGCCAATTCCCTTAGCTCAGCATCTCTTTCGGTTTCGAGCACTTCTTTTGCATGCTCCAGCCCGTCCAGCACAAAACGATATCCTCGATATTTGATCACCACTTTTTCAAGGTCCCTATATTCCTTGCTCAGTTGTGTGAACTTTTTCATGTCCTTCACCACATCCTGCTGGGCCAGCAGTTGACCCACTTCTTCAAAGCGATGGTTGATTTCTTCTAGTTTTTCGATCATATTTCAAAAGCAGGGGGCAAAGTTATAAATTCGAGAGGAGTATTGTTCCCCGAGTAGATTCAATTTGGAGGCGGGAAATATTTTGCCTCCAAAAGCATCAGGTTCAACTCTACTTTTGTTTGAAGGTATTTGAGGTGACTCATGTAATCTATTTCCCTCACATAGAATCCAGACGGACATCATATTAGTAGTAGATTTGAAAATAATTTGAACCTGGCATATGAAAAAATTAGTCTTTATATCGATCGTTTGTTGGGCTTGCGGCGGCAAACTCAGTGAGGAAGAACGTCAAAAATTGCATGAAGGAATGGCTACTCAGGACATCAAGAGAGTCACTGACGCCGACTTGCAGGAAGCGACAATAGTCTATGCAAAGTCAGTATTGATTGACGTTCTAAAGATCGACAAGTATTTAAATCAAAAATCAAGAATAGATTCCATTGCAGCTCAGCATCATGTAAGAATTTACTCCCTGATCCCGAACGATTCCACGTTGCGCGAAATTGAAACACAATTGATAGAGGCATATATCACTGGTGCGGATACGGGTCTGGCGGGCGATAATTTGCAAAAAGCCGGAGAGGATTCTCTCCTTTACACGGCCCCCATCTTTAAGAACCGCCCTGACGGGTCACAACAATTCAGTCATGCAATTGGGATCAAGGTTGCAAAAAAGACTGTTGTCCTTTCCATGCCCAAGCCCTAAAATATTCTTACTACTGTAACCTGTGTCAATGACATCCCTTCCATCCTGGCAAATCTGGATTGATACCGGGGGAACGTTTACCGACTGCATCGCGATTACGCCGGAAAGAGAAACAAAAAGGCTAAAAGTTCTCAGCAGCAGTGTCCTTCGGGGCAAATTGGTAAAGCGTTTGTCAGGGCGAGCGATTCAGGTAGAAATGTCATGGCTTGTTGAGCAGGATATCTTTGAGGATTTTGAATTCCGGATCGTCGGAGAATCATTTAGTTTAAAGATTGAGCGGGTGGACTTCGCAGAAAATTGCATCTATCTTCAATCGACGCTCACGGAAAATTTTGAGGGCGCTGCCATTGAAATTTCTTCCAATGAAGAAGTGCCTGTCTTGGCCACCAGACTCCTTACCTCCACGCCACTTAAGAACAAATTTCCTCCCTTAGAAATGAAATTAGGTTCGACTCGTGGAACCAATGCCATTCTTGAACGCAAAGGAGCCAAGATGGCGCTTCTTGTGACAAAGGGCTTCAAGGATCTTTTATTGATCGGCGATCAACAAAGACCTGATTTGTTTGCCCTTAATATCCTTAAGCCAAAGCCTCTTTACGATTTCGTTATTGAAATCGATGAGCGTATGGATGCCGATGGCAATCCCGTGAAGGCGCTGAATGCCGCTTCCATTGCATCCGTGGTATTGCAATTAAAAAAACACGATGTACAATCAGTTGCCATTGCGCTTTTGAACAGTTACAAGAACTCTTTGCATGAAAAAGTCCTGGTGAATGCTTTGAGGTCAAACGGATTTAAGTTCATTTCAGCCTCCTCCGAACTATCCTCACAAATCAAGATCCTTCCGAGGGCGGAGACAGCGGTAGCCAATGCTTATCTTGATCCCATCATTCATCGCTATTTATCCGGCATTCAAAATGGACTTTCCAGAGCAAAGCTGAGTGTCATGACGAGTGCCGGAAGTCTTGTGAAGTCAAATCTTTTTTTTCCTAAAGACAGTTTACTCAGCGGTCCTGCCGGAGGTGTGGTGGGTGCTGCCCGGCAGGCAAGTCTATCGGGCATTGAAAAAATAATTGCCTTTGATATGGGTGGCACCAGCACTGACGTGTCATTGTACGATGGGAAATTTGACTACCGTTTTGAGTCTCGCGTCGGGGACTTCAAAATCCTATCACCCTCACTGGCCATCGAAACGATCGCAGCAGGAGGCGGATCGATTTGTGATTTTGATGGCCATCGTTTCACCGTCGGACCTCACAGTGCTGGGGCATCGCCAGGACCTGCATGTTATGGGGCCGGTGGTCCGTTGACGATCACGGATGTAAATGTGTTGCTTGGAAGGCTGGACCCGGAAAATTTTGCCATTCCGATTGATCCCTCAGCTTCAAAATTTGCACTTAGGCAATTATTGGAAAAGGTTAAGCGCCTCACGGGAAGGGCCTATCATTCGGACGACGTTCTTGAATCTTTGATTCAAATCTCCAATGAGAAGATGGCAGAGGCAATCAAGAAGATTTCTGTTCGAGAGGGGCACGATCCCCGCGAGTTTACGCTTCTGAGTTTTGGAGGTGCCGGGGGGCAACATGCGTGTGCCCTTGCAACTATTCTTGGAATCAAAGAGGTTCTTGCTCCTTACGATGCAGGGCTTTTAAGTGCCTATGGCATTGGTCATGCTGCCATCGAACGGTTTGAAGAGAAATTGATTTTGCAGCCATGGAAAACAATTGCGTCGGGTTTTCAAAAATCCATTCAGGAACTTTTCAACAATGCAAAAGCCAGTCTGCTGTCTGAAGGGTTTGATGAAGCAGATATTGAATGGAAGAGCACCCTCCTCTACCTTCGATTTATTGGACAAGACAGTTCTATTGAAATTGATTTTCAATCCACAGAAAATATTCTGGAAGTTTTTCATGAAAAATATGTTTCAATCTTTGGTCATTGGGTTGATCGCGAGGTGGAGGTGGAGTCAATAAAAGTTATTGCTTCGGTGCGTTCAAAATCAGAAAAAAATAATCCAAAAAAAATAAAACGATATAAACCCCTTCCCGAAAAAAGGATACAAACTGTGTCTGGAGGAAAGATAAAGAAAGCCAATGTCTTTCGCTGGGAAAAATTATTGCCGGGCGCGGTGTTGAATGGGCCCGCGCTTGTAGTGAGTGGCAACTCAACCACTTTTATCGAGGATCATTGGGAGTGGACGCTGGATGCTGTGAACAATGCTCATCTAGTTCAGAAAAAAAGATCGAAAACCATTGCTGCCCACTCGGCCGAAGCAGCGCTAGAGCTTTTCACCAATCGTTTTACCGCATTGGCTCAGGAGATGGGTGCGCTGCTACAGCGTACATCTTTTTCAGTAAACATAAAAGAGCGGCTTGATTTCTCATGTGCCGTACTTGACGCTGAGGGCTTTCTGGTGGTGAATGCTCCCCACATCCCCGTGCATCTGGGCAGCATGGGTGTCTGTGTAAGAGAAGTGAGTAAGGTGATTAAGATGCGGGAGGGTGATGTGATAGTAACCAACCACCCTGCTTACGGTGGATCGCATCTGCCGGATGTCACTTTGATCAAGCCTGTCTTCTACAGGAAAAAATTGATTGGCTTTGTTGCGAATCGAGCCCACCACGCAGAAATCGGTGGAAAGAAGCCTGGCTCCATGCCGGCAGATGCCAGTACACTTGAAGAGGAAGGCGTCATCATTGCTCCCATGTACCTGATGAAACGAGGTAAATCTAACTGGTCCCCGGTAAGAGAACTGTTATCAGAAGCTATTTATCCAACAAGGGCGCTTGAAGAAAACCTCGCGGATCTTAATGGCGGCCTTGCTGCCGTTAATCTGGGGGAAAAAGGTTTTTTGGAACTTTGCCGCTTACATGGCGAGAAAGAAGTCACACATCAAATGCGGGCTTTGAGAAAATACGCAGCCTCCCTAATGCGTCAAAAAATAAAATCTCTTAAAAAGAATTCTTTTGAGGCCATCGAGCGGCTGGATGATGGATCCGTGCTACGTGCAAAGATCACCAAGAAGAGCGACCATTTAAAAATTGATTTTACCGGCTCAGCTGGTGTTCACCCAGGAAATCTTAACGCGACCAAAGCCATTGTTCAAAGTGTGGTCCTTTATTCTCTCCGTTTGTTGGTGAACCATCCGCTTCCTATGAACGAAGGACTGATGGAACCAATCGATCTAATCTTGCCATTTGGATTGCTCAATCCTGATTTTACCAAGGGTAATCTCCCAGCCGTAGTAGGTGGAAATACGGAAGTAAGTCAGCGGTTAACCGATACGATCTTAAAAGCATTGGGATTAGCAGCTTGTAGCCAGGGCACCATGAATAATTTTCTTTTCGGCAATGATGCCTTCGGCTACTATGAAACCATCTGTGGTGGAACGGGCGCCGGTCCTGGATTCAATGGCGCGGATGCCGTTCATCAACACATGACCAACACACGCATCACCGACCCGGAAATATTGGAATTTCGATACCCTGTTCGACTCGAGCGTTTTGAAATAAGAAAAGACTCCGGGGGCAAAGGCAAGTGGAGCGGCGGTGACGGCACCGTCCGCGAAGTCTTTTTCAAAGAAGCGGTTGAGATCAATCTTCTAACTCAACACAGAAAAGAAAAACCTTATGGTCAGAATGGAGGGGCACCTGGAAAGACTGGAGAACAGGTGATCGTAAGAAGCAACGGTAAGAAAGAAAAACTGAAGGGCATGGTCAGTCAATCTGTAAGGAAAGGCGATCGGCTAATTATTAAGACTCCAGGAGGAGGAGGCTGGGGGAAGTATTAGTTGGTGCTTGATGAGAGAATTGAGATTTGACAATAGAATTTCGAAACGGAGTCAGGTCAAAATCCATCGTCAGTCTTATCATCCTTCTTCTTATCTTTTTTCTTCGCTGCCGGAGCTGAATTTAACTCATAGGGAGCCTCGATGCCAAAGTAGTTTTTGCGAAAGCGATTGATAAACACGAGTGTTTCGTCATCGCTGCCGGGCACGAATGTCAACTCCCCAATTTTTGCCTTGGCTGCATTCGTCTTTTTCGAAATCAAGGTATTAAAATCCTGATTGGAGGACTGGACCAACAGGCGGTTGTCTTCATATCCGAAATAATACCACGACTCGGGAGAAGCTTTGAAAAACACATGGAATACCGGGCTCCCATCTTCATTCCTCCTGAGTTCCATAAATCCTTCGAAGGCTCCATTGATGTTATACTTCAGGATGTTACTCATGCCCAGGGTGCCTTCGCTATAGAAGGACTTGTACTTCTGAGACCATTTCAAATTTGTATTTGAAAAGACCAGCGGCTGAGCCAGCCCTGGCAAGGTGCCTAAGGAAACAAAGCTCTGCAACGACCTTTGTTCATAGTCTTTGACAACCCGCTCTCCAACAATATCTGCAATCTTGTAAAGCAATTCGGTCTGCTCGCCAAGCCCATCCGGTACGTTTTCATTTTTTACGATGGCCATAAGCTCCGCAGCCATGAATTGATAGGCTTGAATAGGAAGATTCATGTCCGCCATGATGAAGGAGTTCAACTTAATCTCATTGGTTTCAAGATTGCCAGATCCAAGTGCTGTCGTGGTGAGATTGAATTCCTTAAATCCTTTGAAGAAGTTCACAGGGCCTTCAAACCTCACTTCTCCTTTTTCTTCATTGTAAGCGAATACTTTCCCCGAAAGCCTTTCACCTGCTGCTTTCTGTCGATCTTCAATTTTAAATTCACCACTCTCTTTGTCAAAAAATAGTGAGCCGCTGGGCAAAAAGAAGTCGTCGTCATCCTGGTTTTTTTTATCATTTACGAAAGTGATGTACAGACTATTATCAGCAGAAAAATGTAGGCCGGCTTGAGCGGGTCCCCCTTCTTCAGTCTCCGCTTTGTCAAAATCCAGGTAAACATCCTTTTCGTCACCGCTCTGTTCATACTTCAGCCATGTATTGTAGTTCTTGATTTTTTTCAAGTCAAGCTTTACAAACCCTCGAAGTTGCAAGGCTGGTTTCGAGGCATACAACACCATGTCTCCCTTATAAAAGATACGAGGTGCAAGTACCAGCTGTAATTTCTCATCTACGGCACCATTGGCTACTGTGTGCATCTGAGGCCCGACCCTATTGCGCCTCGTCTTACCCTCTTCCGATAAAGCCTCCAGGCGAAAGTCAGTCATTTTGATGGCAAATGTATCTGCACTTGCATTGACATATTGATAATTTGCATACCCTGAGAATTTCTTACTGGAAATGATGTCAACCACACCATTCGTGAGTCGGTGATATCCATTCAATGTGTCAAGAACAATGGTGGTATTCTTAAGTTGATTGATCCGTGCATTTTCAAGAATAAGAACTTCATTATTTTCCGGAGTGATCTTAGCATCTGCTACTACAATGAATGGGATGCCACTCACCTTCAGTTGTTGACTCTTGATGTCATACTCTGCCTTCTCAGCATTGAATGACAGGGAATCCAGGTCCTTGCGCGTAGTATAGAAATAAGAGTTTTCAATTGGAACGTTCTCATCCTTGGTCATTGATATCTTCTGAGTAGTAAGATCCCAGCGTGCCTTTGGTATGGATGTTCGAAACTGGGCATAAGGGAAATCAATTGCGGCAACACCTTCGACTTCAGGACTGATCTCTGCAAAATTCTGCGCAAGATTAAAATTCAATCGAATGTCATCCGCTGACAGGGCAGGTTTGTCTGGGTTGGTGGTCTTCACCTGGAAGTTAGCATGGCGAGCCGAAAAATCTTTTGCGGAAAAGTTAAGCTCATCTGATATTGCTTCGGAACCGCGTGTAATCAGTTTACCAGTACCCATCACACCTTTTTTCGAGACTGTCATCGTACCGTCCAACTGAGCAGTGGCGTCATATAGATTGAATGGATCCTTAAGATTTTTTAGGACGAACCTGTCCAACCGTGGCTTCCAGTTAAGTTCAAATTCAGACAAAGTGGCCTGCGGAAACCATACCGGACCAAATTGCATTTCTTTCATGGCCCCTATTTTTCCTTTTCCAATGACTGAATCAGGATAAAATGTAAAATCATTGGACTCCACCGTGGCAGCGAGGTATTCAATCTTTCCATCCAATCGAAGACCCGAATTATCCATGTTCAAGTTTCCAAACACCTTCCCCTCTGCTTTGAACAGTTGATACCCTCCATCTGGAATAAGATGCTTAAAGCCCAGCGACTTGTCTGGCATGGTGTGCAGTTTCTCTTTGAAATTTGGAAACATGCCACTTGACACAAACGATCCGTCAAAGTTGATAGAGCCAGGGTCTGCATCATTAAGGCTATCAAGCTTGAAGGGGGGTACCACAAAAAACACAGACCTATCATACGCACCATCCAATATTTCACTTCTGTCAAAATAGATAACTCCCCCAGCGGTTGCGTCAAGTCGTGGATAATCTGAATACTTGACCTTTCCGGATTTGTTACCCGGGGAATTAATAAAAAGGGTACCTGAAGTTTCTTTTGACCCCGCCGAAATGCCCGCGGCAGCTGTGGCCGCAGAGTCTGCACTTACCATTGCATTGTTTACGCGCCTTCTGGTTGTCTGGCCTTTGGCGTTTTTTTCTGTAACGTAAAAACGGATGGAGTCGATCTTACTAAGGTTGACGAAAAAACTGTCATACTTGAAAGTGAAGTTTTTACCATTGATCTCAAAATTTCCTGCCGTGATTTTCCCATCAAACTTGATATCACGGTTTTGCATGATGGTGATTATGCTGCTGTCGGGCTTGAGAATGACATTCAATGAATCACTGACATTCACTTCATCCACTCCGCGTATGGTCATCCATCTTTTTTTAAAATTTACCGTTGCATTGGCTGAGTTGTCGGTGATCGAATGGATTTTCAAATTGTCATAATCTGATTCCCCTTTTTTGGAATCAAAGAAATGGACAGCTTTTTCTTTAACAACAACCAATCCTGTAGAGGAACTATAGTTGATCATGCCTTTTTGAGAAAGAAAGACCATTGCCATCTTAATTTCTTCGGGTTTTTTTCTTGTCTTTGTGGCAAGATCATCCGCATAAAATTCCCGCGTACCATTTTTCTCGGAATAGTTTACGACCAGCGCCAGTGGATGAAAACTGAATCCTATTCCTCCCAGCAAACGATAATCTTCCGGACTATAATAGTCAATTGATTCAATGATCATGGGTGCCTGACCGCCGCCGCCCATCGCAGTGATATTCATGCTATCGGATGTAAGATCCCAACGAAGTAGATCGGCGCTGAAATCAACATTAAAAAAGGAAGAAGTATAAGGCGTATCACGTAGTTGACCCTTTTCGCGCTGCATCGATAGGTGCTGTTTGCCATAGTCATATCGCATCTGCACGGCTGGGTGGAAAATAGAATCATTATCCTGATATAACTGCATCATGGCACGTTTGCTGGTGATGATTGAATCTTGAAATTCAAAGAGGCGGGACAACGCGGTGAATTTTCGATTTAATCCATCCGTCACTTCCAGTCTTGAGTAATCACCACTCACTGAAGAGCTGTAGATGCGATGACCATTCAAAGCAAAACCCCCAGTATACTTCATTTTATCAGTGCTGATTCCCAGAATGGGTATGTCGCTTTGAAATGACATGAAGCGGGGATACACCGCAGAAGACTTGTCTCTGTGGCTAACACTCTTAAATTCAAAAATACCATTCACTTTGTTCGCTGCTCTGCCAATGTATCGCAACTTCCCTTGTTCCGCTTTCACATGCGGTTTATCGACGTTGAAGTTGTATGTGTCAAATTCAAAATGGACTGAATCGGAACTTAGTCCCGCAGGTGCCCAACCAAAGGACCCCATTGAGCCTACAAAAGTTCCATCCAGTAATGAAACAGTGCCCTTTGTATTTTTAATAAATGCAGAATCATATCTCGTGGAGAAATTAAAAGTGACACTTGCAAATTTTAGCACTGGTCCTGACAATACAGGCTGTACGGCTGGGAGCATCCAGACGGGAATGTCTGTGGGTGTCGATGGTATGGTATCATTTTTCCAAACAGAATCATTGTCCTGAGGCTTCGGATTGTCCCATTGGTTGAAATTGTCTTTTACGTTGGTGGTGTCTGAGATCTCCAGCGTTTTGTCGATAATATAGTCAAATGAGTAGTCGTCCTCTTGGGCATAAAGACGGTATGACTTTTCATAATGTAAGGCGTGATATTCGAAGAAATCGCGGCAATAGTGAAAGAAGGCTGCGGTTTTTGCTGCATTTTCTTTTTCAATCACCCGGCTTGCGATCTTAAGAAACGCACCAAGCCTGTCCCGATCGAGGTTTTCCTTTTCAACGGCAAACCCGATCGTCCCATAGTAGTCCGTGAGCAACGGAAACTTTTTGTATCGTTTTAACCTCAGGATTTCAGCTTGTGACCGTATCAAGTCTTGTTGATCGAGGGTCAACTTGTGCCATGCTGTTGCAAACACCCCTCCTACCATGGATGTCTCAGTATTTTGACCTGTCTCCAGAATCACTCTGATACTATCTTGGAAAGCCAGTTTATAAGCCTCTTGCTTCTGCGCGTAAAGCGATGAAGTCAATGGGAAGATGAGAATGGAATATAAAAATGCCTTTTTCACAGAGTCAAACCCTGAAATTCGTAAAATAAATTGAATTAACAGGTTCTAAATTATTGCTATAACGTAAAACCGTCGAAAATCATTGGCATTGAATGCCTATTCTATTTTGATTTTTTCATCAACATAGAAGCCCACCCCTCGTGCTGATCATATCGATCCTGCAGCAAGCCGGACTTTGCAGCTTCCCTTTGGAGATCATCGATGTCATGGACATAGAATCCACTGAGCAATAAAATGCCTTCTGGCACCAGGGTTTGTGAATAGACTTCTATTTCGTCGAGCAACACATTTTTGTTAATGTTTGCCAATATGATGTCAAAATTATTTGACCAACCAAAATCCCGGATGGTTCCTTGCCGGACATTGATGTTGGAGCAATGATTCATTTCAGCATTTTCCCTGCCGTTCTCAATGCTCCATTCATCAATGTCAAAGGCTTCGACTTCTTTTGCGCCACGAAGGGAGGCCATCACAGATAAGATGGCTGTGCCGCACCCCGCATCCATCACCCGTTTGTTAAGGTGATCGATGTCCAACTGATTTTTTACCATCAGGTAAGTGGTTTGGTGATGCCCGGTGCCAAATGACATCTTCGGTGTGATGATTATTTCATACGGGTACTTCTTTTCGATCTTATGAAATTCCGCTCTAATAAGACAGCGATCATCTACGATCACAGGAGCTACATTCTTTTCCCACTCCTCATTCCAATTCTGTTTGTGTACTTTGTCTTGAAAGAAGATCAGTGGTTGGACATGCTTGTATTTTTCCTTTATCTCCTCCAATAGCAATGCATCTGTTTTCAACTCCTCAGCATATGCATCAAAGCCCTTCTCTGTCTCGAGAAAGGTGTCGAAACCGGCTTCGGCCACTTCAGCCATTAGAATTTCACTGAAGTCGAGATGACAAATGACCTGGAGACGTGTGTAGTACAAAGTGGACTAGATGGTAAGGAAAATAATATTAATCAATTTTCAACCTCCACAATCATTTCAACCTCCACGGCCATACCATTTGGAAGGGACATCATTCCAACGGCAGAACGCGCATGTTTTCCTTTTTCCCCAAACACACTTACCATCAGGTCAGAAAATCCATTGATCACTTTCGGTTGATCGATAAAGTCAGGCGTGCAGTTCACCATTCCCAGCACTTTTACGATCCGCTTTACTTTGTTAAGGTCACCAATTTCACTTTTTAAGGTCGAGAGAACCGTGATTCCTGTTTGCTTCGCTGCCTCATAGCCTTGCTCAATGGTCATGTCTTTCCCGAGTTTACCCAAGATAAGACTCCCATCCGCTTTGGACGGACCGGTGCCAGCGAGGTAAATGAGATTGCCGGTTCTTACTGCTTTTACATAATTGGCAATGGGTTTGGGGGGAGTGAATAACTCAATTCCCATGTCTTTCAACTTCTTGTCGTAATCGACTTTCTGAGCTGCCAGTGGTAAGGCTGTGCAGACGACCATCAGGAGGATAAAGATATTTTTCATTGAGTTTGGTTTTTTTCAAAGATAAAAAAACATCTGTTCAGCAAGTTAAGATTTAACGCTGCATAAACATTCGCTGATTGATTGTGGGTAAAAGAAGTTTTAATCCTCTCTTGTTCTTGCCCGCAATGTCGATAAAAGTGCGGGCATACTGCATATTGCCCATCATGTCGTAATAATAAATGGTGCCAAATTTTCCCTTGTTAAAAGATTGGGTTGTCGTACTTGCAAGCCAATAGGCATGCGTTGCGTTACCGGACGTTCCGGGCCAAAACGTTAACCAGGGACTTGAGTACTGAGCATAGGCTTGTGGGTCAGATTGTAATCCTCTTATGAACGATTTGTTATTGTCAACCTTCAGGTAAGCTGATTCGGACGAAAGTTGATTGAGGTATCGTGTACTGGTCACTGCGTCAGATTGCCCATAGGTGTGACTTGCGATGAGGAGAAAACACCCAATTTGCCAATATAATTTCATCGGCGTCTTTTAATTTAAAGTTACATAATATAAATTATCCCCATGACAGATGATAAGATCCGATGCCCGTGGTGTTTAAAATTTGAATTATACGTTCGCTACCATGACGAAGAGTGGGGTGTTCCGGTGCATGATGATCGTGTACATTTTGAGTTCCTCATATTGGAAGGCGCTCAGGCAGGTTTGAGTTGGTCTACAATCTTAAATAAGCGGGAAGGATACCGGAAGAATTTCGCAGCCTTTGATCCGGAGAAAGTTGCAAGGTTCAGCCAGAATCGTATCGAAAAGATTTTACTGGATCCAGCCATCGTCCGCAACCGACTTAAAGTTCAGGCCGCTGTCAACAACGCAAAGCAGTTTCTGAAAATTCAAAAAGAATTTGGAAGTTTTGATCGATACATCTGGAGTTTTGTGAAGGACAAACCAATCGTCAACAGAAGGAAAACGATGAAACAAGTTCCTGCTACCACCAGGGAATCGGATGCATTAAGCAAAGATCTTATTGAGCGAGGATTCAAATTCGTTGGCAGCACGGTGATCTATGCACATATGCAGGCCTGTGGGTTGGTCAACGATCATTTGATGGAATGCTGGCGATATACCAGTGGCCTTCGGTAGCGTCTCAGTTTGAATTTGGTTGGGCTAAAGCCCGTCTACGGACGACGGTTGATTAACCCTGGCCTTAAGGCTAGGGTTAATGCGACCAGCTTCATAAGGGACTTTAGTCCGAAACTGAGACACCAACCTTTAATGAATTTGCCTGCCTCAAAATAAATACTTCCACCAGGCATAGCCACCCAACGCCAGCAGCACGAGTCCGGGTATAATTTTTATCCACCAGCTGCCCTGCACATAGGGTGCAAGCCGTTGTGCAAAAAAGATAAGCAATGTTAGAAGGGCCATGGCACCAACGGCGGTACCCAATACATACGTATGCAAAAGGCCATCGGTTTCCAGTCCGATCCACCCTTGCGCTTTCAGGTAGGCAGTAAACCCCATCCAGTAAGGTATCGCCATCGGATTAAGCAGACTCAGGACTATTCCACGCCGGAAGCCACTTTCACTGAATTTCTTTGCAAAGCCTGTGTGGGTCTTGGAAGGAAGGAGATTGAAAATTCCGAGGGCTGTCATTACCACCGCTGCAATCAACTGGAAATTTTCCACCACCAGCGGCGAGGAAGAAATCAAATATTCAAAGTGCACACCCATCCAGGCATAAGGATACTCAATGATGGAAACCGCCAGTGCAAACCGCAAAGCGATGGTGATTTTTTTTTCTAGGCCTAACTGAAGCACCGTAATGTTAAGTGTGCCCGGCGGGATGGATCCAATGAAGCTGAAAAAGAAACCCATCAAAAAGACCTGGAGGTACATCATGTGCTTAGGAAGTCAGGGCTTTGAATTTTTTGTAAATTGACCTGGCCTCTTTGAATGAAATATACGCAACGCCACGCTGATGGTGCTCGGCGCTGATGCGGTAGATGTCGCCCCAGTGGCGGAACAATACGCCAAGGGCTTTTCCCAGAGGAAAACCGGGTTGATAAATATGTGCAGGCTCGGCACCACAACCATTAAGTTCCATCACTTTTACATTGCCGTTCTCAAGGTCTTCCAGTGTTGCCACACGCAAATCAAACCGACCAAAATAAAACTCATCAACTTGTTTACTAATGACATCAAAAGAATTTGAAAGTTTCTCACTGATTAAATGATTCTTATCCAGGAACCTTGTACCCAGACAATGATTGCCAATGGACACTAACTCAACCTTCTCACCCAAAGGCAACACCAAAGAAATCTTGTCTTTGTAAATTACTTTCAATATTTTCCATTGAAGTCTTGCACGATCCTGATCTAAAATCAATTCTTGCAGCGTCCTTTTTCCATCACCCTTCACGCTTAACATTTCCTTGCCCACAATGGATGTGACACGACCTTTTGCTTCACTTGGGTAGCGTATGTAAAACACACCGAATTCCAATGGCAGGTCTACCAATTCCTGTACCATGAAATCGGTCTTTATCTCTGCTAAATAATTTTCTATATCCCGGCTGTTCGAAATTCTTTTTACCATCCAACCGCGTTCGCCGAGGTCTGGCTTTAAAATGAGGGGGAACGCCATTCCCCTTTCTTTCATTCGTCCCAAGATTATCTCCACACTTGTTGGGAGTTTGATTAAAATGGCTTTGGGCTTCAGGGACTCCGGTACTTTTTCAAGTACTTCAAACTTTGATTCGCCGAACATACCACCCATCAGAATGCCAGGATTGGAGGCAGAAAAAAAAACCAGAGACTTAGACTTCAAGGAGAGCCAAAGCCAATATGGAAAAATGGGAGCATGGAGGATGCCAAATGGCCAATATTCCCAACTCCTGACCTTAATGATAAAATTGCTGTGGAAAATCCTGGTGAAAAAATTCATCCCTCAATGCGAGGTTGTGATCTCTTCCTGGTGGCGTAACGTACTGATCGCAATACCAAAATCGGGAGGAACGGTGACGTATGGAGCTACCTCCCGAAGACCGATCTTCATGATTGCCATGTGATGGACAGCATGCTCAATATTATAAGAAAGTTCGCGGTAATAATTTGTCTCAATGGTCATCCATGTTTCACTGTATCGTTCATACCCAACTTCTAATTTCAGCGGTTGGTCTGGTTTATGAGCGCGGATGAATTCCCGAATTCGTTCGATGGAGTTAAGGGCAATGAATTTGTCAGTCTCAATCAATTTATCATGTTCGCGCTTGTCATAATTCACAATTCCTTTTTGAAAGCCTTGCTCCAGGCAGAAGAAGAATTCTAACGTGTGCCGTGCATGTTGGCCAATGGTAGATTTGTTTAGTGCTGCAGAGGGTTTGGCAAAATCTGCCTCCTTCAGTTGTTGAATAATGTCCGACAACTGATCAAGGATGGAACCACAAGTGTCTGAAAGCTGCATACTTGGAAAATATTCGCAAATTTAAAATAAAATTAATTGAATATACTCGCGCGTTTGGGCACCGAAATTCAGGGTATAAATTTTTTCCAATTCTGGTCGCACTGAGTTTTCAAGCTCCTTTCGTTTTTGTTCCAATCCGTAAGCGTGTTATTGCCCCAGAAATTATAAAATACAAACAGTTTACCATCCAGGATTTTAAAAGTCTCAGGGTCGATTTTTACTTTTTCTCCCGTCTCACCCATCGCATAGGCACACCAGCCTCCATAGGCCGGTTCGTATTTTTCAGGTGAAGATTTAAACCTACCTAGATTCGTTGTGCTCACGAATTGGTAAGTTATCCCTCTAAAAGTGAACTGAAATTCCTTCTTTCCTTCCAACGGTTTGTTGTCAAAATAACTCACCGGGTCATATCCTTCGAGGGCTATGCTCTTCTTTATGTTAAAGTTTTTTATGCGAGCCTCGTCACTTTGACCAGAGACAAAGCCAGCGGTGGTGACCAATGCGATGATCCAAATCAATGCTTTCATGAACTTTTCTATCTACAATGCCTCAATGCGCGAACTCAAAATTCGGTTTTATTACCTCAACACATTGTCGCTTGGCTTACAAATCCTGCCCCTTACTTATCTCTTTAAGAATTTCCCAGGTAAGTTCTGGTTCATACCCCTTGCCTATGGCAAACTTCGCTGCTTTATTTCGTCGCTTAAAGGGGTTAGGCTCGTCCGTCGCGCTAAATTTCTTTTTCAGCAATGCCCGCAAAGTTCTGAGATAATCAGCATCATCTATTTCCTTAAGCCCATTTCGAATGCACCTTGTCGTTACCCCATGCAATTCCAACTCATTGATGATTTTATTACGCCCCCACTTCTGCATTCTGAATTTTCCGCCAGCAAATGCCTTGGCGAATCGCTCTTCACTTAAAAATCCGTCTGTGATCAGTTGGGTAATTGTCTTTTCAACATCTGCCTGGTAGAGTCCATAGCCATACAACTTATTACGCACTTCCTTGTGCGACCGTTCCTGATATGCACAAAAGCGGCAGATTTTACCGAAAGCTTCTGACGGAGAAAATTTTTTTGTTGTTAAGGACTCAGAATATTGAACGCTGGCCATCTTCAAATATCCAAACACCTGGCTTCGGAATCAAGTCCAATCGAACTACTTCAACAATCCCTTTGTTTTCAGGATGCTTGTTAAAAACTTGCGTTCATTTTCAGTATTAAATATCTTAAAAGGAAGGTGGATGAGTTGCGCCTTATTCACAAACAAAAGGAAAAAATCTTTTCCTAGTTCCACTCTTTGAATTTGGTCCCACTTCAGGGGCATGCCTTCACGTGCGTTGAGTTTCATGATGATTTGCTGACTGTTGATCTCATATGAAAACCGTTCAAAGAGCATTTTTCCCTGGTCCAGCTGTGTGACACCATAAAACTGAATCAACCAGAATAGCACGAACAGGCCATACGCCAACAGACCTCCAATGATCCACCATATGCTGGGAATCCAAAAATAGAGTAGACAAATGGCCATCGCAATCGGCACCGCCCACCACTGTTTCAGCAGGATGCTTTTCAGCGCCAGTTTTATGTAGAGATTTTTCTCAAGGCGGTAATTACGGGTCTTTACAATCATGGTTGAATTCTAAATGGGGCCCAAAGTTAATAGGCTCAAAGCAGACTGCCTACTAGGCCTGCATTACTTTAAGACTCATGTCAAGGCTCTTGACCGAATGAGTCAAAGCTCCAACCGAGATATAATCCACACCACAAAGGGCGACCTCCCTCAGATTTGCCTCTGTAATCCGGCCGCTCGCCTCAATCTTATACTTTCCGTCAATTAGCCGAACCGCCGACTTCATATCTTCCAGGCTCATATTGTCCAACATAATTACTTCGATGCCTCCAACCTCCATTACCTCTTTAACTTCTGCTAAGTTGCGTGTCTCCACTTCAATGGCGAGGGGCTTCCCGATTTCAATAAGGTATCGTTTGGTGGCTTCGACTGCAGCCTTTATCCCTCCCGCCAGGTCGATGTGATTATCCTTGAGCATCACCATGCTGTACAAAGCGAAACGATGGTTCATGCCTCCCCCAATGGTCACGGCCCATTTCTCCATGATCCTGAAATTGGGAGTGGTTTTGCGTGTGTCCATCAACTTTGCATGGGTCCCTTCAATCAGTTGACAAAGCCTCCTCGTATAAGTGGCAATCCCACTCATGCGTTGCATGCAGTTTAACACCAGTCGCTCGCCACTGAGAATCGACCGGGCAGGGCCCTGAACAATAAAGGCGATTTCTCCCTTATCAATTTCATCTCCATCCTTTTTATAGAATTCTATTCGTATGGATGGGTCAAGGTGTTTGAAAATCTTCTCTGCCAATTCCAAACCGGCAATAATCCCTTTGTCTTTTACAAGGAGTCTTGCTTTTGCCGTTGCTTTCGCCGGAATAGCACCCAACGCTGAATGATCCCCTTCACCAATATCTTCAGCAAGGGCCGACTGTATGAATGATTGGATTGCACCAGGTGTGAGATAGATGGGATGCATCGCTTATAGTTTCCGGTGGTTAATAAAGATGTTGAAGTACACGGATGTTCTGCAGTCTGCGCAACAGCAAGGATCACAGATTAACCTTCCAGTGAATTATTCCTTAACAAAACTTATTTCATGAACGAGGTTGTCATTGCCAACGAGTCGCACACGCATCAGCACACTGTAGGCTGTCGTGCCACTGAGGTACCGGCCAATGGCGAACTGAAGCCCGCCTTTTGAGGAGCCAGTGTGTACAATACTAAAATCATTCACCGGATGTTTCTTGAAAAAATCTTTCAAAATAAATTCCGACTGTGCCTTGCTGTATGTGTTTATGTTGCCTTCGATGTTGATATCCACTGATTGGGCAAAAGATTTAACCAAAGCGGCTGCGTCCCCACCCTTAATGGCATCCTTCATAGGGTTGAAAATCTCCGTTTGAGCCATCCCCGGTGAGCTGGCCATCAGGATCAAAACCCATAAAACTGCTATACCTTTCATTGCCCCCATAACAGTCCAAAAGTATGCCATTAAATTCTACCCGCCAAGATGACCTCCACAAAGCATCAAATCTCTCTCTTCGAAGCTATATTTGAAACAAATTTTAGCGTATGAACAGAAAGGTGCTGTTAATGATCCTTGACGGCTGGGGAATCGCCAAGAATGAAAAGGTGTCGGCAATAGACCATGCCAAAACCCCGTACATCAAGTCACTTTATATTAAGTATCCACATAGCAAACTGGAGGCATCCGGACTTGCGGTTGGCCTCCCTGCTGGCCAAATGGGCAATTCGGAAGTAGGGCATATGAACCTTGGTGCCGGCCGTATTGTGTATCAAGATCTCGTGAAAATAAATAAGGCTGTCGATGAAAAAGAACTTGACAAGAATCCGGTGTTGCTGGATGCATTGAAGTATGCCAAAGCGAAAGATAAACCGATCCACTTAATAGGGCTTTTGTCAGATGGAGGCGTTCATTCACACATCAAACATTTGGAAGGGCTTTGCACGATTGCTAAGAACCACTCCATCACGAAACTTTTTGTTCATGCCTTTACCGATGGCCGCGATACGGATCCAAAAGGCGGAATAGGATATCTAACCGATCTTCAAAATCATTTGAGTAAAACCACCGGCAAGATTGCAAGTGTTGTGGGTCGTTACTATGCGATGGACCGCGACAAGCGATGGGAACGTGTGAAGCTCGCCTATGATCTGATGGTAAATGGCGTCGGTGAGAAGACAGCAGACGCCATCAACGCCGTAAAAAAAGCATATGATGGAGGAGTGACCGATGAGTTCATCAAACCGATCGTCGTCACGGATGGCAATGGAAATCCCACCGCCGTCATCAAAGAAGGAGACGTTGTCATCTGCTTTAATTTCCGCACCGACCGTGGAAGGCAAATCACACAAGCATTGACACAACAGGATTTTCCGGAGCAAGGAATGAAAAAGATGAGTCTGTATTATGTGACTATGGCCAACTATGATGACTCATTTAAAAATGTGAATGTCATTTTCGATAAAGATAATCTTAACAACACATTGGGTGAAGTGTTGTCAAAGGCCGGGAAGAAACAAATCCGGATGGCTGAAACAGAAAAATACCCTCACGTCACATTCTTCTTTTCGGGCGGCCGTGAAGAGGCATTTCCTGGTGAAAGTAGAATCCTTTGCCCTTCGCCTAAGGTCGCTACCTATGATCTCAAACCTGAAATGAGTGCAGCAGACTTGCGTGACGCAATCATCCCTGAGTTGGAGAAGAAAGAAGCCGACTTCATTTGTTTAAATTTTGCCAATCCTGATATGGTAGGCCATACCGGAGTATTCGATGCTGTAGTCAAAGCCAGTGAGACGGTCGACCAATGCAATCAGGCAGTGACTGAGGTGGCTCGAAAAAATGGCTATGTGGTGATCATCATCGCAGACCACGGCAACGCTGAACTGATGATGAACGAGGATGGTTCACCCAATACAGCCCACACGACGAACCTCGTCCCATGTATTTTTGTTGATGACCTATATAAGGGGAAAATCAAAGATGGCAAGCTCGGCGATTTGGCTCCTACTATATTGAAACTGATTGGCGTTCCTATTCCTTCAGAAATGACCGGGAATATTTTGATTGATGCTTGAGTTAATATTTCAAATCCGATTATATGTTTGTCCCATTCGATTCCCTGCCCGGCCACTCACGTTTATGGATTTACCAGGCAAACAGAACACTGACTACAACCGACAAGAAACATCTCGATCAAGGGCTTAGAGATTTGTGCGAAGATTGGTCTGCCCACGGTACACCACTTCATACATCGTTCACGCTTCAGTTTGATCTTTTTGTTATCCTTGCGGTAGATGAACAGAAACAGGGGGCCAGTGGTTGTTCTATTGACGGAAGTGTGCGCTATCTTAAAAGCTTACAAAGTCAATTGGGTCTCGACTTTTTTGATAGGACACAAGCGGCCTTTCTGGTCAATGAAAAAATCACCATCTATCCAATCCATGAACTAAAAACTCTCTTTGAGAACAAGACACTATCCGAAGCCAGTATCTCGTTTAATAATGCAATAAGCACCAAATCAGAATGGGAAAACCACTGGCAAGTGCCGGCAAAGAACTCCTGGCTGACGCGCTATTCGTCTCAAACCCCGGTAGCAGGGTGATCACCACAGATTTTACTTTTTTGTACCTTTCAGATCGGATGATTAGAAGTAGCGGAATATTGATTGCAACAATCCTCCTCACGCTCTTTGTGATGATGGCATGCAGTCCTGAAAAAAAGGCTATGAAGAATTTTCGTTATGGAAGATTCGAAGAAGTCATTAGCTATTATCAAGGAGTATTGGCCCGTCAGCCAGGAAACGGGAAGGCCAACTACTACATCGCGGAATGCTATCGGCAATCCAATCGCATCAAGGAAGCAGAAAAGTTCTATTTGAAGGCCGGCGGACCCGGCGTGAATAAGGATTCTGTTCTCCTTTACCTCGCCAAGTCGCAGCAGGCAAATGGAAAGTATGATGAGTCCAAAAATACCTTGGAAGAACTTCGCTCCTCGACTACGCTTGATGCTATGCGTGATAAGGCGAACAAAGAGTTGGCCGGCCTTGACTACCTCGACAAACTGAATGAGAAGAAAAGTTATTACCGTGTTAAGAACATGGAGTCACTCAACTCCAACTTCAGCGAGTATTCACCTGCGTACCTTAATGGAGAATTGTATTTCACTTCCTCCCGGTCGAATGAAAAAATCTACGCTACCACCGGCACACCCTATACTGACTTGTACAAAGCCGAAACCAAGGGCGCCATTGTAGATCCCAATACCGTCAAGCCCCTTCCTGAATTGATCAACACTCCAAATGTGAATGTGGGCACCATCACTTTCGCTCCCGATGGCAAGACGATGGTCTTTGCAAAGGGCAATACCGGCAAGCGCAAAGGTGCCAATGATGTGGATTTGTATTTGTCGCGTTTCCGGAATGGTCAATGGACCGATCCGGTACAAATAAATATCAACCAGCCCGACTCCTGGGAATCGTCACCTGCATTCAGTCCGGATGGTCGGACTTTATACTTCGCCTCCAACCGGAAAGGTGGCTTCGGTGGACTTGACATTTATACTGCACAGATGGACTCACGCGGTCGTTTTTCAAAGGTGAGAAATATGGGGCCTGAGATCAATACTTCCGGCAATGAAATGTTTCCATACGTTTCTGAAAACGGTAAACTGTACTTGTCTTCCGATGGCCACCCCGGATATGGTATGCTGGATATGTATGTTGTGAATCGCGCCAACGGGAAAACCGTGGTGGAAAATCTTGGCCAGCCTGTGAATTCTACAGGAGATGATTTTGGTATATTTCTTTTTAAGCCAGATCGTGGATTTTTTACTTCGAATCGAGATGGGGGCAAAGGAGATGACGACATCTATACGTTCATCAATGAAGATCCCAACCTGAGAGTCGCCAACTATTTTCTGGAGGGCATCACTTACAGTCTTCGCCCAGACAGCACAAAGGAAGTTCTCGTCAACACAAAAGTTTCCTTGATGGATGCGAAAGGTGATGTGATGCAGGACTTTGTGACCGGCAGCGATGGGAAGTTCTTATTTCGTGTCTATGAAAATGAAAAGTACACGTTGCTGGGTGAGACAGCCGGCTACTTTGTAAAACGCGGGCCTTATACAACGCTTGGTAAGAGCATACCCCCAGAGAATCTCAAAGAATTGATCACCAACATTACCCTCGATACTCTGCTGGTGCTTGACCGGCTGGAAAAGAACAAGGTCTTTGCATTAAAAAATATTTACTTCGGATTTGATAGCGTTGTCATACGCAAAGATGCTGCTCTCGAACTTGATCAGCTCGTTGAAATCCTGAATGACAATCCTGAAATCAAAATTGAAATGGGCTCTCACACCGATAGCGTCGATGATGAAGCTTACAATCAACGCCTCTCGCAACGCAGGGCTGAATCCACCGTCAATTATCTGATCAAGAAGGGCATCGAGCCTACACGCCTGGTCGCAAAAGGTTATGGAGAGTCAAAACCCATTGCGCGTAACACCAACCGTGATGGAACCGATAACCCAGCCGGCAGGCAGCGCAACCGCAGAACGGAATTCAAAATTCTTGAGATCGGCATCCGCCAGGAGAAGAAAGAAGGAGATGAAGACGAGGATGACAAGTACTTCAAAAATGAAAATGATCATTGATTGTGAAAGTGATGTCGCTGTCTGCCTCTCTCTATTAATAATGACTTCTCAATCTCAAACAGCAAGACCGTATTTTTTTTCTCCTTCATCGTAAGCGCGCATGCTTATGGGTGATATGTTCTAAGGTTGCGCGTCGTTTGGATAGAAATTACAGGCCATTATTGGCGTATCACGGATTATATTTACTTACCCAAAGGACGATATGGCTGCTTTATGCATCGAGCTGAATATTGCAACTAGTTGCCGGCAATGCGGCCGGACAGAGTAGATGAATGACAGAACTGGAACGATAATGAAAGAAATGAGTTAATAAATTTCTATGAACTTCAGTATTATGAGAAGATTTATTCGACAGGTTTCAATTGCAATCATTATCCTATCCTGTTCAGGAAAAAGGAATCAAAGTCCGTTTGAAAATGGGATAGATTCGCTAAATCTAATTAGGGGCGACATTACTTTGTGCGGTTCAGGGCTTGATCAATTTGGTACTGTTGACTTCAGTCTTGCTTGCTCCGAAAAAGTACGACAAGATTTTAATGTTGCAACGGCTCTTTTACATTCATTTGAATATACGGAGGCAGAGAAAGTATTTGCAAAAGTTATTGCCGAGGATCCTGAATGCATCATGGCATATTGGGGGGCTGCAATGTGCAATTTTCACCCACAGTGGGTGCCACCCAACCCCGAGGAACTGCAAAAGGGATCAAAAATTATTGCATTTGCCCGATCAATTACTAAAAACAAATCTTCGCGTGAATCTGATTATCTTGAAGCCATTGCAACCATCTATGATCAGTGGAGTACGTTGGATTATCGAATGCGCTTATCAAAATTTGAAAAGGCTTCTGAAATAATAGTTGAGAAATATCCAGACGATAAAGAAGCGGCTATATTCTATGCGCTGGCACTTGGTGCTTCTGCCAATCCATCTGACAAAACCTTCAGCAATCAAAAGAAAGCGGGAGATATTTTAAATTCAATTTATATCAATCAACCCAATCATCCTGGCATCGCTCATTACATTATTCACAACTATGACTACCCCGAACTTGCTGAACTAGGATTACCTGCGGCAAGAAAATATGCGGCTATTGCTGCTGCTTCAGCGCACGCTCAACACATGCCATCACATATATTCACCCGCCTGGGACTTTGGGATGAATCAATTCAATCAAATATAAAATCAATCGAGGCTGCACGATGCTATGCGCAGAATTTAGGAGCCAAAGGGCATTGGGATGAAGAACTACACGGCTTAGACTATTTGATCTACGCATATTTGCAAAAAGCGAATGATGATAAAGCTCTGGAGCAAATTCATTATCTTAAAACTATCAGAGAAGTATTTCCTCAAAATTTTAAGGACGCTTATTCTTTTGCTTCTATGCCCACGCGATATGCACTGGAACGCAGGGACTGGGCGGCAGCTGCTAAACTTGAATTAGAGCCAGCCGACTTTCCGTGGGAAAAATTTCTTTGGGAAAAAGCGAACATAAACTTTGGTCGTTTACTTGGTTCAATTCATACTCATCAACTTAAAGCAGCAAGAGTAGAACTTGAGCAACTACAATCCATTTATATTAAACTCACGGAGGGCAATGAAGCCTACAAAGCCAACCTCGTACTCATTCAAATTAAAGCCTCTAAGGGTTGGATTGAATTGGCACAAGGTCAAAAAAATCAGGCGATTAAGCTTATGACTGAAGCAGCAAAAATGGAGGATGCTACATCCAAACACCCGGTAACACCTGGCGAAATTATTCCCACACGGGAATTACTGGGCGATATGTATTTGGAAATAGGTGACTTCACCAATGCACTACTTGCATATGAAGCAGACCTGAAACGACATCCAAATCGGTTTAATGGGTTGTATGGAGCAGGACTGGCATTAGAAAAATCAGGGGACATCAAAGGAGCTAGTCAATACTATAAGCAAATACTTGTGATCACAAATTCGGCTTTAAGTGACCGCCCACAAATTTTGGCCATTAAATATTCTTTAAATCACGACAAATGAACAAATAGATGACACTCACGCATAATGGAAAAGTAGAAGGCTAAAGATTGGGAAACAAAATTGGCCGCACAGCCAACAACACAGCGACAACCTGCAATCGAGATTTTATATGGATCACTCCCTGAAATTTGGGACGAATCGAAATGAGCCCACACCCCCCCAAAAAATTTATTCAATTGCGGGATACGGTTTGCCATTACTTCTATCATCAATACCCCTTCGTGATCCCCTTCTCCACCGCCGGCACTCCTTTCAACATCCAGTCGGGCTCAGTAGCTCCCTTAAGATAATAATCAAAGAACTGCATCATCCGGGTTTGAAAATCGATCCTGTTCTCACGCTTCACCGGCCAATGTGGTTCACCATTGTAGTTTAACATCCACACCGGCTTGTTCAGTCTCCTCAACGCCATGTACATTTCTATTCCTTGATACCAGGGCACGGCGCCATCGGCATCGTTGTGAAGTAATAACATGGGCGTTTGAATTTTATCCGCAAAGAAGATCGGTGAGTTTTCAATGAAGTGCATGGGCTTCTCCCATAAAGTACCCCCTATGCGGCTTTGGGTATGTTCATATTGAAACATTCGGCTAATGCCCGTTTCCCAACGAATCCCTCCATAGGCGCTGATCATGTTTGCAACTACTGCCCCTGCCTCGGCCGCTTTAAAAAGATTAGTGCGCGTGACGAGGTATGAAATCTGATAACCACCCCAACTGTGACCCTGAATACCAATGTTCTTTTCATCCACAAATCCTTTTGCAATGAGCGATGTAACGCCCGGCATCACACAACTCACTATTTGAAACGGCGCTGTTCGATAACACATATAGAAACGAAATATTTGAAGCTGCTTTTAGCGGTGTTGCTAATCTAAGCGGCAATGTTTGGAAATTAGGCTGTCAATGGGGAAGCAAAAAGCCGAGTTTTTATGAACTCATAAAAAAGCGTGCAATTGTTATTGGTGTTGAAGATAAACTTTACTCACCAGGTGATTTGATTGTTGTTACCGAAGGTTATACCGTTCGGGCATTAGCAAAAGTATCAGAGGTTCCTAAGTCGGTAACGGATGCATCAGAGCTGGAAGAGGATTTTGCTGCCCAAGAAATTGAATATGAACCTTGGGTAAAGTTCGCTAATGCAGAATGGTATGAATTAGAACCAGATGAGGTATTTACATATCAATTACAGCAAGGAATTTGTCGGGTCAATGTTCCCCATGTTCGAAACAAAGCAATAACAATTTGGAACGACCGCCTCATTAACTATTGGGTTTTTCAATGTAACCCTGCTGATTTTGATTTTGAAGCAGCAGTCCGTAGCAATTTGCTACATGATTGGACTGTGGCTGCGCATAAAGACAAAATAAAGAAAGGCGATAAAGTAATCTTGTGGGTTACAGGCAAGAAGGCTGGTTGCTACGCATTGGCAAGGGTTACTGATGACCCTGCAGAAAAAACAAACTCACCCGATAGCCACCTCTGGAAAAAAGAAGACAAGAATTCTATCAAGGCAGGAATTGGAATAACGCATAATCTTTTAGCCAAGCCCCTGCTCTGGCAGACCATAAGAGAAACAGATGGCTTGCGAGAGTTAAAAGTTGGCAATCAAGGCACAAATTTATCAGCTACAAGACAACAGTATAACACCCTTCTTAAACTAATCGAAAAAAGCACTCAGGTTATGAGCACGAAAATAGATGTATTCATCAATACCATTTTGTATGGTCCACCCGGTACGGGGAAAACATTCAAGTTAAACGAGTACAAAGAAGAATATTTTACAGACAGAGGCATTACGAAAACCTCTGAAGAGGTCTTAAAAGAAAAGGTATCAGCATATCCTTTTTGGAAAATATTTGCTGCAATTTTAAGCGTAAAGAATAAATATTGTTCTGTCGCAGAAATAATGGAGCACCCATTAGTTAAAGCTAAAGTCAATGATACAGCAAAGACACCTCAAAATACTATTTGGAGAATTTTGCAATCATACGCAGATTATGACTCATCACAGATGAATGAGAAGTATAGGGGGCCATTACAGATATTTAACAAAAATCAGAATAGTGAATGAGCAATTATTGATTCAAAAAAAGCGGAAATAGTAAATATTGTTGAAGAGGAGCTTTTAAGAATTGCTGCCAATCCAGAACAACAACCAGTTCAGAGCACAATTTCAAAAGCACGTTTCAATTTTATCACCTTCCATCAGAAATACAGCTATGAGGACTTTATCGAAGGAATAAAACCATTGCTTCAGGAAGTGGAAGTAGATGAAGCTGTTGGTCAATTACAATTTGAACTTAAGAAGGGAATTTTCTATGGCAGTTGCTTAGAGGCATTGAGATTAGTGGGCTATGGTTCATTTGAAGAATGCCAGCAGGATAAAGTTGAAAATCGCGTAGCCAAATTTGCTGAAGCTAAGGGCAACACGTCAAAACAGTTTGCACTATTCATAGATGAAATAAACAGAGCAAACATCTCAGCCGTATTTGGTGAATTAATCACCCTACTGGAAGAGGATAAAAGAATCGGTGCAGATAATGAAATGTGGGTAGAACTTCCCTACTCCAATGAAAAGTTTAGTGTGCCATCAAATCTCTATGTAATTGGCACAATGAACACGGCTGACCGCTCAATAGCCTTATTAGACATTGCTTTGAGAAGACGCTTTGAGTTTAAAGGTCTTTATCCGGAATATAAGGAATCAGAATGGTGGGCTGCACTACTCGAAGGCATTAACCAGGCAATCTACAATTGGAAGAAAAACCCCGATTTCTTTATCGGCCATGCGTTTTTTATCAACAAACCAGAATCTGATAAGGTTAAAATACTTAACACAAAAATAATCCCTCTTCTTTATGAGTATTGTCAAAACAACTCGGATACTGTAAAACGCATACTGACGGAAGCAAAAATCTCAATTAAACAATCGGGCATCAAAGAAAATTTTCAAATCATTGCTGAGTGAGATTATTTGAATGGCATAGCGCATCCTTTGAGGGACATAAAAATACAATCCCCGCATTTGTCGAATACCTCTCCGGGGTATGGCAAAATAGGAATCGTTATAACGAATCAGGAGAAGATGTATCAGAAGAAGAGCAGGAACAGCGAATACAGAAGCAACGCTTCTTTGACTTTACTATAGATGGAAAAATATCAGCTCGGAACTATGTTGGGGTTGTTCAGTATGAAGGCGTTCGTATTGAAGTATACCCCAAAATATTCGAAGATGATGAAACTGAGAATGTAAAAAAGTGGCAACTCAACTTGTTGTATTGGCTTTCCTATTGCCGTAAAATAAAATTCCCTTTCTCCTTTGCCGATGTAACGAAACTTAAATTTGATGACTACCTCGAATTGCTTATTTATGTTTTTGCCAATTATACAGAAGAGATAATTTCACAACAACCTTTTCAAGCATATCAAAAGGTAGAGGAAGAAACCACGTTTCTAAAGGGTCGCTTATCGTTTGAAAATTACACTAAGCATAATCTCACCACTGGCAAGTGGCAAAACTTCTATTGTACACATGAACCTTTTGTATATGACAATCAATTCAACCGCATCATCAAATACGTTACAAAGAGGCTTACAACGATAAGCGAAAACTATCTGAACAAGGGAAGGCTGAATGAGATACTCTTTTTGTTACATGATGTATCAGATGTCCCCTGTGCGGCAGAGGATTGTGAAAAGGTTAAATTAAATCCACTGTATGATGACCACAAGCACATACTGGAATTGTGTAAGCTTTACCTTTCAAATCAGGTGATTGACATGAACTCAGAAGACAGTCGTAACTTCTGTTTCCTCGTTCCGATGGAATACATTTTTGAGGACTTCATCTTTGGTTTTGTTTCTGACAAGTGGCAAGCATTAAATATCAGAAGTCAGAGTACAGATTACCTCGCTCTAAATCAGGGTTCACAGGTATTCCAAATCCGCAACGACATGTACATCAATGAAAAACTCATAATTGATACAAAATATAAAATCAGAGGAACAAAAGATGGCTTGAAAGCAGGTGTGAGCCAAAATGATTTATACCAGATGGTGAGTTATGCATTAAGACGGAACTGTAGGAATGTTCTTCTACTCTATCCTCATTCAGAGAACGCATTAAACACTCCAGTGCTATTTCAGGTTCCATCCCAAATGATACCAGAGGACATTACAATTCATGTGCAAAACCTCGACATCACCTTTGATAATATTCACGAAGCAGATATGCTGATAAAGGAGAGAGTAAAGGCAATTAATCCAATATTCAATAACAAAACTCAAATATTCTAAATTACCCCACCTCACATTACACCCAACATAAGCGGCACATATGCCAAAGGCCACTCAAATCAACGCGCAAGCCAAAGCCTTTGCCAAGAGTGCCGCCCACCGCACCACTGGGACAAAGTAGTAAGGATTTCGTGTAAGCCAGAAATGCAGTGTAACGGTTGCCCCACCCTCGACTTGAGTTTCACTAAACAATTCGGTGGACACAATGACAACAAACGGTGGACAGTTAACAAATGACGGGAAGAAGGGCACGTATCTGAAACGATACGATAATCAGGTCTCTATCGATTTCTTGGATAACCTTGCAATTCTTGGCGTGAACCTTATTAAGGCGGAAGCCCCGAGACAAAAGCCAACACCAGTAACGTGGTACGGCTACTATCCGGAGAAATAAGCTCCCTATAAAGTAAACCTTCGGTGAAGTACATCTTTACTGATGCGTTAAGCTGAGCTTACTTTGTTGTCAAGAGTTAACCCAAACAATAGACCCGGCCACTACTTATACACAAACGTGTGTGTCTTGAACCAAGTCCAGTTGTAAGGACAAGGATGTTGTACAAAAGATGGAAGACTCTTATCAATCATTATCAGCGTGTGGA
>JAYVQY010000071.1:0-7455 GCA_043776715.1 Cyclobacteriaceae bacterium
CGAGTCTTTCAGGAAATCATTAAAAATTACATTGATCACGGGCTGCACGGGCAGTGGCAAGAGTGAAGTGTTGAGGGCTTTGGCAAATCAGGGTGAACAAATTCTGGATTTGGAAAATCTAGCGCACCACAAAGGATCTGCTTTTGGTGGATTGCTCATGCCACCTCAACCCACCACAGAGCAATTTCAGAATGAACTCTTTGAAGAAATACAGAAGCTTGATTTGTCCAGACGGGTGTGGGTGGAAGATGAATCACTCGCCATTGGAAAAATATTCTTACCCAATGACTTATTATTTCAGATGCGCCTAAGCCCATTGGTGCAGATGGATGTATCAAAGGAAATTCGTGTTCAACGTCTGGTGAATGAATATGGCCCGGCAAACCGTGACGAATTTTTGAAAGCAATGGGGAAGGTGGTAAAGAAACTGGGAGGTCAGAATTACAATGCTGCGAAGGAACAACTATTGATGGGTGACATGGGTGCCACGATTGAAATCCTGTTGACCTATTATGACAAAGCCTATCTTGAAAGCATCGGCAGGAAGAAGGAAAGGATTCAACTGATACTTCCGTGGGATGGGGTTGATTCCGAAAAGTATGCGAATGGATTAATACAGGAGGTTTCGGGCATCGTTGTTGGTTGATTGTTGTGAGTTAATCGTTGGTGTCCACTTAAACTCATATTCATTTTTGAACTCAGTCCATGGCCTTACATTTCAATTAAATAAGATAACAATCAACGAAACACAACCATGATCAAGTTAACTCAATATTCTCACGGTGCGGGTTGTGGGTGCAAGATTTCTCCCGCGGTGCTGGATACCATCTTGCATTCTAATGGCCCCAAGACCAAGTTTCCGTTCTTGCTTGTGGGCAATGAATCAAAGGATGATGCTGCGGTCTATGAAATCGGTGACGGCACTTGCATCATAAGCACCACTGACTTTTTCATGCCGATCGTGGATGATCCCTTCACTTTCGGAGCCATTGCCTCCGTGAATGCCATCAGCGATGTGTATGCTATGGGAGGCGAGCCTTTTATGGCCATTGCGATTCTCGGTTGGCCCATTGATAAAATTCCACCCGACGTGGCAAGAGAAGTTCTGGAGGGAAGTAGGAAAGTATGTGCAGATGCAGGAATACCGCTGGCAGGCGGCCACAGCATCGATTGTCCGGAGCCGGTATTTGGGCTGGCGGTGACGGGCAAAGTGAAAAAGGAGCATCTCAAACGAAACAATACTGCAAAAGAGGGAGATGTGCTTTACCTGACCAAGCCTTTGGGCATCGGCATCATTACCACCGCTCAAAAGAAGGGAATTGTAAGTGAGGCACATTTGCAGAAAGCAGTCGGAACTATGCTAACCCTGAATAAATTGGGAAGTGAATTTGGGAAATTGCCTTACGTCAACGCTATGACAGACGTCACGGGCTTTGGATTGCTTGGGCACCTTACCGAGGTATGCGAAGGGAGCGAACTGTCGGCGGAGATTGAATTCGACAAAGTGCCAAAATTTAATTTCCTTGAAACCTACATTCAACAAAAGTCAATCCCCGGTGGCACGCAGCGCAATTGGGACAGTTATGGCAAGAAGATCTCTTCCATCAGTGATGATCAGCGGTCCATTCTTGCAGATCCCCAAACCAGTGGAGGGCTTTTGGTATCGGTAGATTCAAACAGTACCGCTGAATTTGAGTTGGCTGCAGCGAGGTATGGTCAAAAATTGAAACCATTTGGAAAGCTCATTTCGAAAAATGAGAAAGTGATATATGTAAAATAGAACACGACAAGAATCAAATATCTGTTCTGCGCGTGGTTTCTATTTCCATAATTAACTCCGGTCCGTAGGCCATGGCAGGAGTTTGATACCCTGTCTTCAAATCTCCTTTTAGGATTTTTTCAGCGATTAATACACTGGTCTTTGCTGTAAGACTATAGCCACTGACCGTCTCCAGGAGGCTGACGCATGCTTTACCTGAAGAATCCGAAACTTTCCCCCACAAGAAACTTCGTCCTCCTTCTCGTTTTTCATCACTGGGGCCCGAGGGTTGCCGGTCGATTTTCTTCAACATGTAATTCTTCACCCAACGCATTCGGAGCAGCCAACCAATATAGTTGCTCATTTTCGCATTGCTGATCATTTTATCAGTAGCACCAGTGTACACTTCAATATTGGGAATGCCAGTACTTCTCCACGCAGTTGATATATCGCCCCAGGGAATGCAAAGGGTTTTTGTTTTGAAGGCGCCAAAGTCAATCTCCATGGATATTGAGCCCATGGCAATGGGTGTGAGTTGTCCGTTTTGACGAATCAGCGCACCGTCGCCAAGGCCCTCTGTCATGCTTTTTTTTGTGCCGCGTGATAAGCCCCCCTTTGACATCGTAAAGGCTAACTGCAAATGCGTGGCAGAGGGCAATCTGTTCTTGAGATGAAGCGCAAGGCAATCGGACGGGACAACATCAAACCCTGTTCCGGGCATCAAGGTGATGCCAGCCTCTTTGGCTAACGTATCCATGGTGGGCAGCAATTCAAAAACAATATATTCACCAGTGATGTCGGTGTAATGAGTTTGTGTGGCAAGACAAGCTTCTACCATTGTTTTGGCAGTGAACCGAAACGGACCACCGCAATGGATGACTACCGTTGCAGGCTCCAATAATTTTCTCAACGCGGCAGCGTCATCACTGTTTACCACCTGATAGGGATATCCCGATTGTTCGCTTTGCTTTTTAAGTTGTTCTTCGTTTCGGCCAGCGAGGACTACTTCAAGATTCTTACTGCGGCACTCGTTGACAATCAATTTGCCGGTGTAACCATACGATCCATAGACAACAATTAGGGAAGAATTTTTCAAGGAATATTTATTTAAGTCGCTCTACTTCCGTCACGAAATATTTTGTCTCTCCGCGCCAGGGAAACTGTGCATACCTTTTTTTGAAATGAAGGTTCACACGTTCTCCGCTCAGCGCGACATCTTGAAGTGTTTTGATGACATCCTGTTGATTTCCCTCCACCGAGAAGTCAAAAGATTCTGCAATAGGGCTTACGCCTTTTAGTGCCCCGAAAGTGTCGAGGTTAAGTTTACCTTCATAGGTTTTGAAGACAAGACCTTTCTCACTAAGCCGAAGGACTTTTCCGGCCATCACACCACTTTCATAAGTGGCCCAATAAAGAAATGAGAAAACAGCGATCCCGACCACAATCAGTATGATCAATGTTTTTTTCAAGATGCTGATGGTTTTGCGTTGAACTTTTTGTCCGAAGTTTTCATTTTCCATACCTTATACTATGTTAGCGGAGAGCAATTTAGTCTTTCTGCGCCGAACATAGAAGAACAGTGCTGTCGCAATAAGCAACAAGGAGATGAATTGAGAATAGGACAGATAATCTTCTATGAGAAATCCTCGCTCAAGGTCTCCACGAAAAAATTCCAACACTGCTCTGCCACCGGCGTATCCGATCAGGTAGATCAAGAAAAGCTGTCCGTCAAATTTCTTCTGGCGTTTCAACAATAACAAACCCAGCAGTATCGTAAAGATGAGCGCCGACTCGTAAAGCTGGGTCGGATGAAGAGGAGTATTGAGTGGGTCTGCCTGACAAACAGGGCTTGTAAATGTTATGCCAAAAATGCTGTCGGTCGGTTTTCCATAACAGCATCCGGCCATGAAGCATCCGATGCGTCCCCAGCCATGAAGAATGCAAATCACGACAGCCATCACATCCAGCATGGGCCACAGCGGAATGTTGTGCCTTTTGAAATACCATAGCATGAGTGGGATGCAGGTGAGCAGCGAGCCATAAAACACGAAGCCGTTTCCTGATAAAAGATTTAGCGGATGGGAGAGGTAAAAGGAAGGATCTTCCAGGATCAGGAAGATTTTTCCACCGACTACTCCACCGGCTACAAGTATTAATAGAAGTGTATTGGATTGATCGAACGTAAGTTTGAAAAGCTTCTTTCCCTGCCAGGCCATGTAAGTGAATCCCAACAAAGCCCCTACCGCAATGCAGAAGCCATAGGTGTAAATCGTAAACGAGCCAAATTCAACAAGGACCGGGTGCATTGATTTTGATGGAGGTAATTTTCAAGTTTCCAAATCAATGAGTGCAGGAACTACACAGTCATAATCTCGACCTCTTTCTTTTTCATCGCCGCGTCAATTTTGGTGATGAATTCGTCTGTCAATTTCTGGACACTTTCTTCCGCATTCTTTAGATCATCTTCTGGCGCTCCTTTTATTTTTTTTAGTGCCTCGTTCGTTTCTTTTCGAATGCTCCGAATGCCCACCTTACCCAGTTCGCACTCATGATGGACTTGCTTGACCAATTGTTTCCTGCGCTCTTCCGTAAGCATGGGAATGTTGATGATTACCTGATGGCCGTCATTTTGCGGAGTCAGTCCCAGGTTAGCCGCCATGATCGCCTTTTCAATTTCCTGGATAGAACTTTTTTCCCAGGGCTTAATAAACAAGGTGCGCGGATCGGGTGACGTAATGGAGGAGATCTGATTCAACGGACTCATGGCGCCATAATAGGGTACGATGATGCCATCCAACATGGATGGGTTGGCCTTTCCAGCCCGGATTTTTGTGATCTCCTGACTTACATGGGCCAGGGCCTTCGTCATTTGTTCTCTCGAATCATCAAGGTAAAGTTCGATCTCTTCCATAAAATATAGTTTTATTCAGAAAGAATTTGACTGTCGATTTAGCTAACTAATTAAAGTCCCGGCCTCTTCTCCCTTTACCACTTTCAATAAATTCCCCGTTTTGTTCATATCAAAGACAATGATTGGTAACTTATTCTCCATGCATAACGTGAAGGCCGTCATGTCCATGATGTTCAGGTTTTTTTCGTAAGCCTCCTGGAATGAAAGTTTAGAATAGCGCATGGCTTCTGGAAATTTCTCTGGGTCTTTCGTGTAAACACCATCCACCCTTGTGCCCTTCAGCACAACGTCTGCCTGAATTTCAATTGCCCGCAAACTTGCGGTAGAGTCTGTCGTAAAATAAGGATTGCCGATGCCTGCCCCAAAAATTACAATTCTCTTTTTTTCCATATGACGGATGGCCCGGCGGCGGATGAACGGTTCACACACTTGTTCCATCTTGATGCCCGACATGAGGCGGGTATAAAGACCATGGCGCTCGAGGGCGCTCTGCAATGCCATGGCGTTGATGACGGTGCCAAGCATGCCCATATAATCACCTTGCACGCGGTCGATGCCCAGAGCTTCGGCTTGCCCACCTCTAAAAATGTTACCCCCACCAATCACAATGGCAAGCTCCACTCCCAGTTCTTTCACTGCCTTAATCTCTTTTGAATATTGCTCCAGGATCTCGTGATCGATGCTGGTGGTTTTAGATTTACCCATCAGCGCTTCTCCGCTGAGCTTAAGAACGATGCGTTTGTATTTCATTTTGGTTGATAGGGCGGGATTGGCCACAAATATGTTGAGGATTTTCCTGAATGAAAAGCGCAAATGGAATAGTCGGTTAGCATTCGTCAGGTTAGGTCAATCCTAATTACCTTTGTCTAAATCAATTATTTTATGGTAGAATCTATCATTTCCGGCCACGAGGCGATCCGGTTAGAAGAGAAATACGGCGCTCACAATTATCACCCGCTGCCAGTGGTTTTGTGCAAAGGGGAGGGCGTGCATTTGTGGGATGTGGACGGCAAGCGCTATTATGATTTTCTCTCTGCCTACAGCGCCGTCAACCAAGGCCACTGTCACCCGCGCATCATCCAGGCTTTGACAGCACAAGCCAAAGAACTCACGCTTACTTCAAGGGCATTTTATAATGACAAACTTGGTCTGGCAGAGAAAAATATCTGCGAAACCTTTGGCTATCAAAAGGCACTCTTCATGAATAGTGGGGCCGAAGCAAATGAAACCGCTATTAAACTTACCCGTAAATGGGGCTATACAAAAAAAGCAATCCCCGACAATGAAGCCGTCATCGTTGTAGTGGAGCAAAATTTTCACGGAAGAACGACCACAATCATTTCCGCCTCTACTGACCAATCTGCACGCAAGGGGTTTGGACCATTCATGCCAGGCTTTGAAGTGATAGCGTATGACAATATTGCTGCGATGGAAAAAGCTCTCGCAAACCCGAAGGTCTGCGGGCTTTGGATTGAGCCGATACAGGGAGAGGCTGGCGTATATATCCCACAGGATGGGTATCTAATGGCGGCCAGAAAATTATGCAACCAGTTTAATGTTTTGTTGATGATGGATGAGATCCAGACCGGCATTGCACGTACTGGAAAGATGTTAGCATGTGATCATGAAGGCGTAAGGCCGGATTTATTGATCCTTGGTAAAGCGCTAAGCGGAGGAGTCTTGCCAATATCCTGCGTTCTGGCCGATGATGAAATAATGCTGGTGATTAAACCTGGTGAACATGGTTCTACTTTTGGAGGCAATCCATTGGCGGCCGCGGTTGTCATAGAAGCTTTGGCAGTAGTAAAGGATGAACGCCTCGCTGATAATGCAGCACGTCTCGGTGCAATTTTCCGTGAAAGGATGACTGCCATGATCAATAAAAGATCAGGGTTGGTTAAGTTGGTGAGGGGCAAAGGACTTTTAAATGCCATCGTGATCAATGATACCCCGGATAGCGAAACCGCCTGGTACCTATGTCTCTTGTTTGCTAAGAACGGACTGCTTGCCAAGCCGACACACGGAAATATCATTCGACTGGCGCCACCACTCGTGATTAACGAAGAACAGATTCACGACAGTTGTGACATCATTGAGAAATCTGTTTTGTCAATGTAAGAAGATGATCCCGTTCGGTTTGAACCGCAACCCTCAAGCGTAAATAAATTAAGGCTTAAATGAAAATCGTCATCGTGGGTGCTACCGGAACGATCGGCAAAGCGGTGACTGCTGAGCTGGGAAAGAGGCATGAAATCATTCAAGCTTCCTCCAAAAGCACCGAGCTTAAAATGGACATGACTTCTTCTTCGTCGATAAAAGATTTTTACGTTAAAGTTGGGATGTTCGATGCGCTGCAAGCGCGCGCCATAGTTGTCGAATCGAAGGATGATCTATTTCGGAAGCCGGATTTGTAATCCGATAGTCACCATCGAGACGTATCAGTGTAGTTTGATGAAAAATGATCAAAGCTTCAACGTGATTTCTTTTGAAACTTATATTGAATACCAATCCTGACCGAAAGCCTTTCCGGAAAAGCATCTTTCAATTTCTTATCAAAATTGTAAAGGAGTTGCACATTTGCGGCGATTGAGTTGCTGATCTTAAAGTTATTCTGGACACCGACAAAAAACTGCCAACGCCAGACCCGGCCACCATGATCTTCAACACTGTTTATTGGAGCAGGGTTGCTGGTCGTATTCAGTTCGGCGCGGAAACGGGTTGATTTGAACAACCGCACTGTTGAAAAAGAAGCCAGTCCCCACACTGGGTTATGCTGATCAAAGCT
>JAYVQY010000072.1:0-27037 GCA_043776715.1 Cyclobacteriaceae bacterium
CCTGCAGGGCATGGATGGAGCACTGGTGCACGTTGCTTCAAAAGATCTTAAAAATTGGGAAGTGAAAGGACCCCTGCTAACCGGCCAATCTTCAGTACCTGAGTGCCCCGACTATTTTTACTGGAATGGTTGGTATTATCTTATATACGGTGATAGGGGAGACACATTTTATGTGAAGTCACAAAGCCGGTATGGTCCCTGGCAGCAACCTCAATATCAGACGCTCAAGGAAGAATGGTCGAATGTGGTGAAGACGGGAGAATTTATTAATGGCAGACGAATTGCTGCCGCGTGGATACCCAGTAGAAGGGATAACAAGGACAATGGAAATGAAATTTTCGGAGGCTCCGCCGTTTTTCGCGAAGTCGTGCAGGAAGAAGATGGAACACTTAGCACAAAATTTCCGCCCGAAATGATACCGAAAACAGGGACACCTTTGGAGTTAAAGTTGATGTATGATTCTTTAACAACAGTAACGGGTCCTGGAAGTTACCTGATCAGTTCGCCAGGCGGTGTCGGTGCCGCCCATTTTGAAAATGTACCTGAAAATAGCAGGATAACATTGGAAATTGAGCCATTGGGTGATAATGAAGAATACGGGCTATACCTGAGAGCAAATGAAAAGGCTGCGGGCGGTTATAGACTCAATTTATCACAGAATGACAAAACCGTTGCTCTTGCCACGACGAGGATCACGGCGGTTAACGGTTTAAATAACAACGTCAGGATTGATATCATTATGAAAAACGACATCATTGACGTATGCGTGGATAACAGGAGGTGCATTATAAACCGACTGAGCGGGCAAAAGGGCAGTTTCTTGTGGATTTATGCAAAGCATGGTTATGTTAAATTTAAATCCATTGTGATTTCTCCAATTAAGTAGAAGGTAATACATAAGACTTTGTCGCTAAGTTTTTGAATATCTAATTATGGGAGCTATTTCAATTCTCTTTTCAACATTATTATTGATACAACTACCCTGCTCAGGGCAAGACAGATCAATTCCTGTTGCCAAAACACCTCCTGAAAATTTGGTATTGAACTACCATTTGATGCACCCCGGCGGTGAGAGCACACCAGGCGATCCCAATGCTGCATTTTATCTCAATGGCATGTACCATTTGCACTACATTTTGAAACATCCTTTCGCCGATAAAACGTCTTTTTCTTTTATCCATGTATCCAGCCCTGACATGCTGCATTGGACCTGGCATAAAACAATACTTCAGCCTTCATTTACGGGCCATGGCATGTTTAGTGGCACAGGTTTCATCACCAAAGAAGGCAAGCCCGCTGCGATATATCATGGCCAAAATTCAAAGAGAAACCAAATTGCGATTGCCACTGACAATAGTTTGGAACATTGGGAAAAACCTTATCCACTTGATATCAGAAATACCGATGGGACAGAAGCAAAGATTAACCATTGGGATCCGGATTGTTTCCAAATTGGCGACACATATTATGCAATTTCTGGCGGTCAAAATCCACCTCTGATGAAGTCAAAAAACCTTAAAAAGTGGACGGTGGTGGGTGATTTTCTGAATCATGAAATGCCAGATGTTGCCATAGGCGAAGACCTTTCATGCGGTAATTTTTTCAAAATTGGCAACAAATGGATGATGCTGTGCATCAGCCACGAACTCGGCTGCCGTTACTATCTTGGCGATTGGGATGCGAAGAAAGAGCAATTTGTTCCCGAAAAGCACGGACGCATGAATTTTCGCCGTGACGGGCAAAGTATTTTTGGTAGAGCGAATTGGCGCGTTGACTATTTTGCACCTGAAAGCGTGTTAACACCTGATGGTCGCCGGGTCATGTGGGCTTGGCTTGCCACACTGAACCAAAATGATGGAAAAATGAACAGCCAAACGATTCAATCATTACCACGTGAACTGAGTTTGCCAGAAGATGGTGCTTTGCGTATCAAACCCTTGCGTGAACTTGAATCACTGCGGTATGATGCTGTTACTTTGAGCAACATCAAGATAGACAGCATTGCCAGAAATGTTTTACTGAATAGTAGTCCAAAAAGTCAAAAAATCGGTGAACTTACCAGTGATGCAATGGAACTTCGTATTACCATTGAGCGCAATCAATCGGCACGTAAAATCTTTGGTTTCACACTTTTTGCTGATGGCACAGGCGGCGGCCTTCCTATTATGTTCCGTCCCGAAAACGGCACGCTGCGTGTGGGCTCCGCCGAAGCACCTTTTTCCATAGCAGATCTTCCAACAGGTGAGGATATTGAACTGCGTATTTTTATTGATAAATACCTTGTTGAGGTCTTCGCAAACGGCCGCCAGGCAATGGTGAGTTGCGATATGAATTATCTGGGTAAGACTGGTCTTGAGGCGTTTACCATTGGGAGATCAACGGTAGTCAAGAAGTTAGAAATCTGGAAACTCAAACCGACTAACCAGGGCTTCATGGAAGCTCAGAAAAATCGGTTATGGGAGCCTGACATAAAGTGAAAGCAATACAGTTTGCTCGCTTCCATTTGGGAATACGATTCAAAGAAATAAATCGAAAAATGTAATGTTCATAATACCGATGTTAAAGAGCTGTTTATTTAATTAGTATGCATATGAAAATGAAAACCATCCTCATTCTCCTTTTTATCATCAATATCAGTTTTGCGCAGACCATGAATGAACAACATCGTCCGCAAATTCATTTTTCGCCAAAGGCAAATTGGATAAATGATCCGAATGGAATGGTTTATCACAATGGGACTTATCATTTATTTTTTCAGTATTATCCCAATGGAACAACCTGGGGGCCGATGCACTGGGGGCATGCCACAAGCCCTGATATGATTCACTGGAAAGAGCAACCCATCGCAATCTATCCGGACAGCCTGGGATATATTTTTTCAGGGAGCGCTGTAGTGGATAAGAACAACACATCGGGATTAGGGGAAAAAGGAAAGGAACCGCTCGTCGCTATTTATACTAGCCATAATCCCTCGGCTCAAAAGGAAAAGCGAGTTGATTTTGAAACCCAAAGCCTATCCTACAGTAATGATGATGGAAATACATGGAAAAAGTACGGGCGTAACCCGGTTCTGAAGAATCCGGGTATTACGGATTTTCGCGACCCTAAGGTGATGTGGTATGAGCCTCAAAAGAAATGGGTGATGACGCTGGCAACCAAAGACCGCATAACTTTTTACTCTTCACCCGATTTGAAAAACTGGAAAAAAGAAAGTGAATTTGGAAAGGAAATCGGGGCTCATGGTGGTGTTTGGGAGTGCCCTGATTTATTTTCTTTGGATGATAAGGGTAAGAAGATTTGGGTTTTGATTGTGAACCTCAATCCAGGAGGCCCCAATGCTGGATCGGGTACACAATACTTCATCGGTAATTTTGACGGAACAGTTTTCACACCCGCTCACAAGGATACCCGCTGGCAAGACTATGGCCCCGATAATTATGCGGGTATAACGTGGTCTAATACGGGTGACCGGAAAATATTACTCGGATGGATGAGTAACTGGTTGTATGCGAACCTGGTCCCTACCCAAAAATGGCGAAATGCCGTGACGATACCGCGGGAATTAAAGCTGAAGCATGTTGGGAGCGATATTTTTGTTTCCGCCAATCCAATTGCTGAACTATCCAGCCTACAGTCAAAGCCCGTTACGGCTCAAAATATTCTAGTTTCAAAAAGTCTGGATATTACCCAGGTGACCGGGAAGGTAACGATTCCCTGCCGACTTAACCTAAGCATAAAGGAATTGAGGGATTTTTCGGTTGTACTTTCCAATGATAGGGGAGAAGAAATTATTATGGGATTTGATAATGTTCAGAATCAATATTTTATTGACCGTACCCGGTCGGGCAAGATTGATTTTCAAAAAGAATTTTCGGCGCGGCATGTAGCTCCACGCCTGACCACCAGTCCAGTCATGGATTTTACATTAGTGATTGATGATAGTTCTGTTGAATTATTTGCTGATGATGGATTAACGGTCATGACATCAATTTTTTTTCCTAATAAACCATTTACTAGCATTCATCTTCGATCATCCGATAATGTCCTGATTGAAAAACTGGAGTTCATTCATCTTACTAGTATCTGGAAATAGAGATCAATGAGTTTTAAACATTTTTAAAATAAAACAAGAAGACCGGGTATGAAATATTTATTTATAACATTCATTACAATTATTTTAGCTTCTTACTGTGTGAGGGCCCAGGCTCCGGCTGAAATCGTTCCTGAATTTAACTTTTATAAGTCTGATAAAACGGCATTCAAGAATAAAGACCTTACTACAGGAAAATATTTATTTGAAGTACCCCTTTTACGCGCCAGGAACAGTGATCTTCCACCAGGTCTTTTGAGCTGCTTTCTCTGTCCTGGGAGTAATGTCCGATCAATCGAAATACTAAGCAGCGTAGAGATCGGGGATCTCTCTTTGAATTTTCTGAAGCAATGGCTGAAATTGATATAAGCCTGCAATAGAGAAACCAATCTCGGCGCGAACTTTCAATGCCGTATCGCGGTCAATTTTTATCGTGGTCTGTCCAGTTGCTTCCGCTGCAAGCTGTGCCTGGCAACTGCGTTCCATGGTGATAAACCACCAGACTGCCTCTTCTACACTCTGACCCACGGTGATCAGCCCATGATTTTGTAACACTGCTGCCTTGTACTTCCCAACTGCCTTAGCAATCTTTTGTCCTTCTGCCACATCATTGGCCACGCCGCCAAACTCACTGTAAAGTCCGTGGTCCTCAAAGAATGCGCAGACATCCTGGGTGATGGGATCCAATAATTTACCCAAACAGGAAAAGGCTTTGCCATAAACAGAATGAGCGTGAGCCGCAGCAACAACATCTGGTCGTGCCTGATGAACCTGTGAGTGAATGGCAAACGCCGCGCGATTGACAGAATATTTTCCTTCCACCACTTCACCCTGGTGATTGCAAAGGATCAAATCAGAAATCTTGATGCTTCCGAAATCAACGCCAAATGGGTTTACCCAAAAATGGTCAAGCTTTTCAGGATCACGGGCGGTGATGTGGCCAGCCACACCTTCATTGAAGCCAAATCGATCAAAGAGTCGAAAGGCAGCAACCAACATTTTCTTCCTGTGTAGGCGCGCATCCGCAGGGGAATCGAATCGAAGTCTGGCCGGAATTCCTTTCGGCAATTCCAGTCCGGGGGGCAGTTGCGAGGAGTCCATTGACATGATTTGTTTTGGTCCTGAGAATACGAATCTACATGTTCAATCCAAAAAAAGTTTCTTTTGCCGAGAATCTAACAGTCTTTATTATAGATGGAGGCTACATTGACTTTGAAGCATTGGATTCCCTCAAAAAGTTCGCTTTTTCCAATAAATAATATAGAGGTGGTAACACAAGCGGTGCAAAAATTAGGGTGCTGGTCAATCCTCCAATGATCACGGTGGCCAAAGGCCTTTGTACGTCAGATCCAATACCAGAGGAAATGGCTGCGGGGATCAAGCCTACAATCGCTACGATCAGAATGGAAAGAATGGCTCGCAATTGCTCTGAAGATGCGAGGGAAACCATTTGTTTCAAATCACTTCCATGAGTCTCTTCCATACGTTTGATGGCAGACACCAAGAGCACTCCAGCCATCACGGAAATTCCAAAAATGGAAACGAATCCAACGCCGGCAGACACATTGAAGTGGTACCCTCTTATCATCAATGCTGTAATTCCTCCACCCAACGCAAAAAGAATGCAAGACATGGCAACGATCGTGTGGCGGAAATTCTTGAAAAGTGAAAACAACAAAATAAAGACCATGAAGATGGTCAGGGGTATGGTGACCGATAGCTGCTTGCCCGCGCGCTCAAGGTTTTCGTACTGCCCACCATAGATCACATGATAGCCTTTTGGTATGTGGAGGGTTTGCTCGATTTTCTTTTCTACCTCGGCAACAAATCCACCTTGATCGCGGCCACGGATGTTGGTTCTTACGGTGGCCATTCTTTTGCCGTTGAGTCGGTAGATATTCGTTTGGCCTTCCAGGAATTGTATGTCTGCCAGTTCGCTCATGGGAATAAGAGCACCCATGGAAGACGGCACCTGTAGATTTTGAATTGACTCCAGACTATTGCGATTCTCGGCGAGGTAACGAACTACAATATCATAACGCTTTGCTCCATCATATAATTTTGAAATCACTTTTCCTCCAATGGCGGCTTCTACCATCGCCTGAATGTCGCTCACATTAATACCATAGCGGGCAGCATTTTCACGATGAACCGTAATGGCCAATTGCGACTGCCTGCCTTCCTGTTCAATATTAACTGCTACAGCACCCTCCGTTGCCGTTACGATGGTTTTAATCGTGTCGGCTTTATCTCGCATGAATTCTACGTCATCGCCCACAACAGAGATGGCAAGATCGGCGGCACTTCCCGTGACAATTTCCATTACCTGGTCAATGATGGGCTGACCAGAAGAAAAGAATGCGCCCGGAAATTTGTTCTGAAGGTCACTTTGCATGCGTGCGACCAAATCTTTTTTCTTGATGGTGTCACTCCATAAATGATAGTCTCTTAATCCTACGAGTATTTCAGTTCGATTGGTAGGGAAGGGGTCTGTGCCATCATCGTTCCGCCCGGTTTGAGTGATGACGTAATCGACAGGAGGGTAGCTGGCGATAATCTTTCGGATGCCCGGTGCGATCGTTGCATTCTCCTGAATGCTGACACCTGCAGGCAGAAAGCACCGAAGAAATATTGATCCTTCATCAAGTTCAGGCAGAAATTCGGTACCCAGTTGTGTACCAAGGGCGATCAGGGCGAAGACGACCGCGAAGCTCACTGCCACAACGGTCTTGGGGATCTCCAAAATCTTCTGAATACCAAGTCGATACTTTTTCTCAATAAAATCCAGGATGAAATTTCTATGTTGGGGAATTGGCTTTTCAAGATTTTCAAGACCACGCTTGTATGCAAATGAGATCAAGACGGGGATTAGCGTGAGGGCGCAAATCATGGATCCGATCACAGCAAATGCCAAGGTCAATGCCATTGGGGAGAAAAGCTTTCCCTCGACCCTCGACATCAACAAGATGGGCATATAGGCAAGAATGATAATCGTAACTGAAAAAAATATTTCACGCCCTACTTCCTGGGCTGACAATAATGTGATCTTAATAATGCCCTGCTCTTTCTCTTCTGCAGTTGCGCTGCGGTATTTCCGGATCAGGTGTTCTGCCATGATGCATGCCCCATCCACAATGATCCCAAAGTCGATGGCCCCAAGCGAAAGCAAGTTGGCGGGTATGCCGGTAATGCGCATCAGGATGAAAGCGAAGAGCAGCGCAAACGGTATGGTGAGTGCTACTACAAAAGCAGACCTTACGCTGCCTAAAAAGAAAATAAGAATAATGACTACGATGGAGACCCCTTCGAACAGCGTTTTGCCAACCGTTTCCAGCGAGTGGTTGATCAGAAAGCTTCGATCATATAAAGTCCTGATCTTAACTCCTTCTGGCAGCTCACTCTCCTCGAGTGTTGCAATTTGTGCTTTCACTTTTTTTAGCACCTCGCTCGGGTTCTCCCCCCTTCTCAGAAGAACAATGCCTTCGGTTCCGCTGTTGCTTTCGATCGATTCACTTTTAAACGTATAGCCAAGGATTCCGGAAGGAGGCGGGGGTCCGATTTCTACAGAGGCAACATCTCTGACAAAGACTGGGACACCATGGAAAGAAGTAAGGACAATGGTCTGAATGTCTTGAACGGATTTAATAGCTCCCAATCCACGCACCGCAATGCCCTGACCCCCTCGCGTGATTGTATTGCCTCCGGTATTCTGGTTATTTTGATCCACGGCAGTGATGATATCATTCACTGTAATGTTGTACTTTCTTAATTTGTCGGGTGATATCAAGATTTGATATTGAATCAAGGGACCTCCAAAAGTGGTGATGTCAGCGATGCCGGGGACTTGCAGCAAGAATGGCCGGATCACCCAATCTTGCAAGTCACGCAATTGGGTGGGACTGAAGGTGGCAGGAGCTTCCACCACGTATCGTAGTATTTCTCCCACAGCCGTCGTCAACGGGGCTAGTTCGGGATGCACCCCATCGGGCAGCTCGGCACTCGCAAGGCGTTCGATCACCTGCTGACGGGCGAAGTAATCATTCGTGCCATCTTCGAATGTCAATTGTACTACTGCCAATCCGAAGATGGTCCTACTTCTGCGGGCCAATACGCGTGGCACGTTGTTGAGTACACGCTCAATGGGTATCGTTACCTGCTGCTCTACCTCAGAAACCGCCCGACCATTATATTTGGCAATGACGATCACGTTAGTGTCAGCGATGTCCGGATAGGCTTCTATCTTTAACTGTACGAAGCACCAGTATCCGATCGCAGAAGTAATGATCGCCAGGGCAATGACAATCCATCGGTTGGTAAGAGAAAATATGAGAAGGTTCCTGATCATTTTACTATTTCCAGATCTCTACGGGGTTGACAACAATAAATCCCGTCTTCACTTTTTTTCGAAAAGCGGTCAGTACCTTTTGAACTTTCTCATCTTCCTCAACGAAGGTGATCAACATAGGAGGATCATCAAATGAAAAAAGCCTGCCAGGCCTTTTGATGCGTTGACTTTCTCCAAAGCCCAATTCACCCCTGAAAGCCGTCGCCCCCTGAATATGGTTATCCGCGAGAAACTCCATGATATAGTCGGTCATGGGTTTATCTTCTTTGAATTTATCTTTGTCAAAAAATATTTGTACTTGTTTCATTGCCTTATGAGTTAATATCCAAACGAAAGACCCTTTAGTTGCATGGTTCCTTTTACGACGACAAGATCATCCTCCTGTATGCCGTCAAAGACAATCATTCTGTTGTTAGCTTGTTGGCCGATGGTAACCGATCGTCGTACAAATTCCAATTTAGATTTTTTTACAAATACATAATTTTTGCCCTGCACGATCACAAGGGCATCCATGGGTACTGTAAGAAATTTTCCTTCTTTTAGACCGAAACGCGTATTTCCAAACATTCCAGCCTTTAGCCTCCGGTCCGAGTTGACAATACCAATCCGCAATTTGAGCAACCGGGTCACATTATCGACGACATCACCAACATCTTCAATTTTTCCTTTAAAGCTTTCGTTAGGATAGGACGAGAACGTTACGTCACATTGTTCACCACGCCTTACTTTGCTGATCTGGTTATCAGCAATTTCAGAGATGACCCATACCGTGTTTGGTTTGGCATGGCGGAGGTCTTCGGTGCTGAATCCCCCCAATTTGAGCATGGATTCTTCTTCAATGAGAGAAGATCTTTCATTGACGAGGTTTGTCTTTTGCATGGCCAGGGCAGTCTGTGCCTCCAATACATCTCGACCGGTAGCGGCACCATGCTTTTGAAGGTCCAATACTCGTTCAAGTTCAATATTCCTTTGTTTAATCATGACCTCCTCTATTTGCTTGATATTAGTGAGATGTTGCAGCAATTGAGTATAGTCGGTGGTGAGCTCGGGATTGTCAAACAATACCATGTTTAAAGTAGGGTTCTCTGTCGAACGGATTACAGTAGCTACGACCCTTGCCGGCACTGAAAAGTCGGCTTTCCAATCCATGCTTTTGATTGGCTCGGCGGTGAAATACGATGCAGTGGTATCATCAGCAAATGTGATCAGATCACCGGAAACCTTTGGCTTCGTGAAGTTGAGGTGTCGCTCCTGGCCACTTTCCGTACCACAGGAAACCAGAATAATAATGGACAAACAAAGGAAAAGAGTATTGCGCATGATTAGAACTGATTAATTAGCCCGGTGACGTATAATAACTGTATGTAACTTTGAAAGTACGAGAGGCGCGCGTTGAGAAATAATTGTCGAGTATCAAACCAGCTACGTTGTGCGTCGAGAAAGTCAATGATGGTGGTTCCGCCTTTGAGATAGGAATACCGCACATTGTCGAGCACTTGATCGGATTGTCTCATCATGACTTCATATTTCTTAAGGTTATCTTTTTCTGTTTGATAGGTTTGAAATGCTGCCGACACTTCCGTGGAGATTCTCAGTTCAGCGTTGCGCACACCTTCTTCCGCTTGCAGTTGTAAAAATTTTGACTTTTCGATCTCTCCCTGGTTGCGGTCGAACAGGGGTACTTTAATGGTCCCGAAAAATCCTAAATAGGGAATTGTGTTTTGCGGATTCCAGATCATGCCCAGCTCTGGTACCGGCCAGACCAATGATTTTTGGTATTTGATATTGCTTTGAGATACTGTAACGGCCAGGTTGGCAGCTTGCACATCTGATCTTTCCCGCATCGCCTTGCTCAGCAGAGAGTCGATCGTATCGGGAATGGTGGTGGATTCAATCTCTGAGTTAATATCTACATTCACACTGTCTTTCACACCCAAAAAAAACTTCAAACGCTGGATTTCATTTTTAAAATCTTTCTGAGCATTGATCATTTGCAATTGGTATTGGTCCTGAAGCAATTCAGTTCGAATGAGATCCGTTTGAGTGATCACCTGGTTGCGAAGCCTGGCCCTGTTGATTTTTACAAGGCTATCAATGTTGGTGTATGCCTGGCCAAGCAAGTCCAGACGCGACTTAAGAATCCAGGCACTCAACCATTGGTGGGCAACATCGGATGAGAACCGCCGGATGGTTTCACTAAAGCCTTTTTGAAACAGCAATACATTTTGAGATGCAATATCAATGCGTCCTCTACGCTGGGCTGGAAGGATGAAAGGTTTTGTCAGCTGCCACCAAACCTGACGGTTAAGTGGATTAGAAAATTCGGTCCCTGTTGGATAATATTTTGAATTCATCAACTGCAATGATTGATTGTTCAGTGATGGATTGGTATGCAACCGCGCCGTGGTCAGATTGCTTTGCGCAACGTTGATGTTGTAACCTTCCGCTTTCAATAAAGGGCTATTGCTTTTTGCAGTGATGACTGCCGATTGCATTGAGTAAAATGATTGAGCGTAACCGAGATCTGCATAGCCAGCGATGATTAAGGAAATGACGACGATCCGGAATTTCTGCCCTGTTAATAACATAAGACCAAGTGAGCGCAGGTCGAGGGCCTGCAGTGAAACATCCTGAAAGATAGTAAAAACGGGTAGCACTAAACCAATTATGACACTCCTCCTGGGATAAAAAGAAATAGTATGGTAATAATTGTGACTTAATTGAAAAGACTGAATCTAAGCTCGATGCCAAAAGAATTGCACGATTGCAGAAAACGCAAGGAGGTAATTCATCAGTCTTCATGAGATTCAGCCCAAGATTATCTATTGGGTCAAGAGGGTAGTATTCGTGCAGGTTACAATTGCACCAAGTCAAGGCTAAACGTAACTTAAAAGACAATTTTATTTTGATTACCTCTCAAAGTTGTGCGCCACAGAAATGGTATCTCGCAGTCTCTTCCAATCGATATCACTCGGCACCGTGCAATCGGCCCCGAGTATGAATTGCTTTGGTGCACCTTTCAAGACTTTGTGAGCTTCATCTTGAATCTGCGTAGAGGTTCCAGTGGCCAACAAACCCAGCCGATCCATTCCACCCATGCTGGGTCGTTTGAACATGCCTGAGATTTCAGGCCACGAAAGTTTTGTTTCCGTAAGTTTCGGGTTGCAGTTCACGATCTGACCGGGGTAATCCAACACAGCATCATAGTTTGAGTAAGGTGCATTGAAGTCGCATACATGCAAGATGTTAAATGGAGTGGCTGAAGCAATCTCCTTCATAGCAACAAGGTCGGATGGTTTGATATAATCTCTAAATATCCTTGGATCTTTGAATTGTCCTGCTTCAGAACCTTGCGTAGACATGTAAAAACCGTCTACTCCAATTTTTATGCAAGCTCGAACAAATAACAATTGACTTTCGATCAGATTATTCAATCCTATTTTCACTGCTTCAGGGTCTTCTTCCAAATGCCTCTGCAGCACCGGCAGTGTGGCGCAGTGACCAGCCCACATGAATGGCGAATACAGGGTCATAAGAATCAAGGCCTCTTTCTTCACTGAATTCACAATCCGCCTCACCGTTTCCAGTTGGGGTTCATAGAAATCAAGTTTTTTTGGATTCAACTTCGACCAGTCGGTAGGCTTCTTTAGAAAATCTACCGGTGTATATTCCTGCTCGTATTGGATTTTAACGAAATCCATATCGGTGTAACGGAAAAATTCCAGATGCTTTGTGGCCGCCGCATCGCCTACTTTGTGCTGATCATCAAAGTGCAAGAAGAATGCAGACGGGGTAAAGCCAGGCTCAGATTTACCCTCCAGCCATTGAAGCATGTGTTCGAGTTTATTGACTGGGGCTGCAGCACGAATGGCGGAAGCAAGAAGTGGCTGGCCGGCGATCAAGGCTGAAACACCCAATGCAGAGGCCTTTATAAATGTGCGTCTTTTCATAGAATTATTATTGTTGTGAATATTTAATGTACGCTTTTTAAATCTGGGAAAACCTTATCGGTAGTATGGAGCCGCTTGTAGCGCGTTCCGGTGCGAACAAAATAAATAACCAATTATCCATATTCCCAATAAAATGACCAAGCAATTTTTTATTCAAATCTTGGAAAACCTCATCACCATTAAACTCGCACGGGCACGCTAAAAAGCGCCGCGCCATAGCATTGTAAAAATTCGTCAGACATCTGCCAAATATCGTTCAAGTTCAAGTATGCTTTCAAGACTGTGGGCCGATTTGAAAATGTCGATCTCGGGCAGTGCGGCTTTCATACCTCGGGCCAGAGGCTGGTATCCTTCCGTTCCTTTCAATGGGTTTAGCCATATCAACCGGCGGCTCCTTCGTTTGATCTTATTCAATTCATTCGCAAGAAGTTCCGGCTCACCGGTGTCAAGCCCATCACTCAGCACGAGCGTCATTGTGCGGCCATTCAAAACGCGCTTAGCAAAACGCGAATTGAATTCTTGAAGGCATGCGCCGATCTTCGTTCCACTCGACCAGTGATCTGTTCCTTTGGAGAGAAAAGTCAACACACTGTCAAGGTTCTTGACGCGAAGAAAGTCAGTGATGCGAACAAGTTGAGTGCTGAACACAAAGGCTTCGATGTTTTGAAAGTGTTCGCGCAAAGCAAGAATAAAACGCAACAGATAGAAGCTGTACTTGTCCATGGAGCCACTCACATCAAGAAGGATCACGAGCCGGTATTTTTCAGGCTTCTTATCTTTAAAACTAAGTTCAAGCATAGAGCCACCACTGGAGATATTATTCCTGATGGTCCGACGAATGTCAAGCGTGCCGTGCATAGTCGTGTTCTTCATTTTACGCCTCAGTCTTTTGCCCATCTGACGCCAAAGGTCAGTGGCCAGTTTTTCCAGATGTGCACTGTCTATGTCAGATACTCTGGAGAAATCAGTTTTTCTCAGTCTTTCCTTGTTATTGGTGCCAGAAACATTTTTCGCATCTTCTTGGGGTTTTTCTTCGCTTGCCTGACCTTTTCCTATGAAGACGAGTGACTTCACGGCCTTGCTGGCACTCGGCATCCGACTCTTGATTTCGATACCGCTCTTGCGGCTATCTTCTAAAGTTTGCCAATAGCGCTCGAAGTGTTCATCGAACCGGAGGGTGTCTTCAGCGCTGCCGCAAAATATTGCTTTGAGCGTGTACTGCATCGATTTCTTTTCCTGGATCAGCCCGGTCGAACAGGCGGTCAAAGCATCTTGAACCTCGCGGATGCCAACGTTGAAATCATGGGAGCGTGCAAAAGCGGCAAATCCTAAGATGGATTCTGTGATGCTTTGATAGCTGCGAAAGCCCCCCTCTATCATATCAGGTTATGATTGATCTATCAATGTGGTGAGGCCCTGGGTTTTGATTCTTTCAATATCGCCATGTGACTTCAGCACGGCACCAATGCTTTGAGCAAAGGATGTTTCATCCAACGTTTTCTTTCCCAGCGCGTGAAGACTCATCGCCCAATCCAGAGTTTCAGATATTCCTGGAGATTTCTCCAATTCCATTTTCCGCAGTGCATTCACTATCCTCACAATCTGTTCCGAAAGTTTCTGGTCAATATTGGGTAGACGTTTTCGGATGATATGAAGTTCCTTTTCGATGGAAGGGTAGTTGACCCAATGATATAGACAACGTCGGCGCAATGCATCGCTGAGTTCACGCGTCCGGTTGGATGTGAGGATAACCAGTGGCCGATGATTGGCTTTGATGGTTCCGAATTCCGGAATGCTGATCTGAAAGGCAGACAATAATTCGAGCAGGAAAGCTTCAAACTCTTCATCGGACCTGTCGATTTCATCAATGAGAAGCACGGGTGATTGCTCTTGGTTGAGGATCGCCTTTAGCAATGGACGAGGCATGAGAAATTCCTCTCCGAAAATATGTTTTTCTTTTTCCTGATCTGTCTTTTGATTGCTTTCCTGAATCTTGATAGAAAGCAATTGCTTCTGGTAGTTCCATTCGTAAACGGCAGAGTGAACATCCAGTCCTTCATAGCATTGAAGTCGTATAAGTTCTGTGTTCAGATGCGCTGAAAGAATATTGGCTACTTCAGTTTTTCCAACTCCGGGCGGCCCTTCGAGCAGCAGGGGTTTCTGCAAACTTGTCATCAGGAACAGGCCGGTGGCTAATTCTTCATCTACCACGTAGCCCAGTTTGTCAAACGATGCGATGAGCTCGGAAATCGATTGGGTCATTCTACTTTTCTTTTTTTCTGCTACTAAACTTGCCTTTAATGCTACTCTTTAGTACCGTGCCAATGACAGAAGATGCTTTCAAAGTGTTGTTCACCTTTTTGCCCTTCAGGGTTTCTTTGAAATTGCTCACAAATTGATTCACCATTTGATCCGATACATCTTTAATAAGTCGGGAACCAAATTGAGCAAGCTTGCCATTGATGGAAATGTCCATGATAAACCTGACGGTGGTGGCGCCACCAGTTTCCGTCAGCACGCCATTCATGGTCATCTCGGCGCTCCCTTTTCCCTTTGAATCAACGCCCTTGCCCACCAAAACCATTTTGTGATTGATCACATCCAATTCAGAGATGTTTATTTCACCGTTATAATGTGCCCTCACGGGACCAAAAGAGGTTGCCACCTGGCCTTCATAGTTGCTTTCGTCAATTATTGTAGTAATTGAAGCTCCCGGTACACAGTTTACAATTTTTGTTGGGTCACTGAGATAATCCCATACTTTGGCGATGGGTTCTTCCAGTTGAAATTCTTTTTCAATCGTTGTTTTCATAATATTCAGCAAAAAGTTTTTGCTTTGTCTCCATGTTGCTTCAATAAAGCCAGAGCTTCCTGAATCATCGGGGGCAATGAGTAATCAAATTGAGAAGGAAGCATCAAGAGAATTTTTGTGGTGAGAATAAAAGACTGCCAGAAGAGTAGGTAAGCTAACTAGAAAATAGCTGAATTGAAAGGTGAAATACTTGGCAGTGGAAAGGGCCTCATGCAAGTTGGAGGTGAAGTATTGAACTCCGAATCGCTGACCAAGCTACTCGCTTCGAAGGCTTTCCACTGGATTGACCAAGGTTGCTTTCAGTGCTTGAAAACTGATGGTTAGCAGGGCAATCAACAAAGAGGCTCCCCCGGCCACGATAAAAATGCCAACACCTATTTTGATGCAGTACTGGAAGTCGCTCAGCCATTTTTCCATCACGTAGTATGACAAAGCGCTGGCTAGCACAAATGAAAAGAGGATCAGTTGCATGAACTCGTAAGAAAGTTTGTAAAAGATTGAAGTCTTGCCTGCACCCATCACCTTTCTGATCGCAATCTCTTTCTTGCGCTGCTCTGCTGTAAAGGCTGAAAGCGCAAACAATCCAAGTCCAGCGATGACTATGGCTAGGATGGCGAAATGGTTGAACATATTGGCGAAAGCCTGCTCGTTGCGGTAAAGGTTGCCAAACTGCTCATCAAGGAAAGCATATTCAAATGGCGAACCAGTCATGATTTTCTTCCACGTCTCCTCGATGTATGCGATGGCCTCCTTGGTGTTTCCTGCCTTGACTTTGATCGCCACCGACCCATTGTCCTTATTATAAAGCATAAACATAGGTTCCAGCTTATGTCGGATGGTAGCGAAATGAAAATCCTTCACCACACCAATCACTGTATATGCTGTGACTTCTGTAGGATTGGGCCCGTTGGATAAACTGATCTTTCTGCCGACAGCATCATTCCATTTTAGAAGACGGGTCATTTCCTCATTGATGACCATGTTTAAAGAATCTTTGAACTCGAGGGAGAAATTTCTTCCTTCTTTCATGGTCATGCCCATCGTGGGGATGAAGGATTCGTCGGCAGTCATAATGCTACTGATGATATTGGATTTACTGTCGTAACCTTCCGGAATAATATTGGTCCGTCCCAGTTGTTGTCCGATGCGGGATGATGCGGTGCCAACGCTGAAGATGTTAGGATCGCGCTTTAATTCATCTTTAAAGAGGGTGGCTTTAGGCGTGTTTGATCCGTTCAAGGCGAGCGTGATCACCTGATCACGGTTATAGCCGAGGTCGGCGGTATAGATGAAGCGCATTTGTTGATAGACGATACCGGTTCCCACCATCAGGGAAATGGAAATCGTGAACTGCACAATTACCAGTGCCTTCCTCAAGCGAATTCCCTCAGATGAATTCTTGAATGCACCTTTCAGGACGGATACCGGTTTAAAAGAGGAGAGCACAAAGGCAGGGTAAATGCCAGCCAACATACCAACGCTGACGACGAGCGCTAGAATGATTAATATGTTCCTGGGTTGAAGCAACACACCGAAATCAGCGAACCTTTGATATACACCATTCAGCAGTGGGATGATCATATAGACAATCATCAAAGCGATCGAGCCTGCGACAAAGGTAATGACCAGAGATTCTACAAGATGTTGACTAACCAATTGCGATCGGTTCGCGCCAATCACTTTTCGCAACCCTACTTCCTTTGCACGTCCGACTGATTTGGCTGTCACAAGATTCATAAAGTTCACAGCAGCCAGAACAAGGATCAGCAAGGCGACAATGGAAAGGACATAGACGTTGAGGATGTCAGATTTATTGGCATTGGTTTCAAACAAAATTTCCTTTGACCTCAGGTGCACATCACTTAAGGGTTGTGATACCGGTACAAAATAGGAAGTAGCATTATTCTTATCTGCTATTGCTTTAAGTTTTGGATTGAGCTCTTTGGAATTTAAAGGTTTATCCAACAGCACATATGTGAACATTCCAATGCCTTGCCAGTTTTGAAGGAACTGCCGATAACCATCTTCATTTTGTGCGGGTGTCATCGAACGAAGCAAATCAAATTGAATGTGTGAATTGCTGGGTGGATCCTGGACGACTGCCGTAACCTGCAGATCCGTCGTTTGATTTAATCTTATGGTTTTCCCGATAGGGCTATTGTCTCCAAAAATTCTCTTTGCCAACTTTTGAGTGATGGCGATGGTATTGGGTTCGTCCAGTGTGCCGGTTTTTTTTCCTTCCAGGATCATGAAATCGAAAACTTCGAAGAATGAAGATTCTGTTCTGAACCCCGCATCACATTTTAATAGATTATCTTCATAACTCAAATCCAGCTTACCTCCGCCACTGATTCTCACAGTTTTTAATACTTCTGGCAATTCAGCTTCTACCGCTGGCCCGAGTGCCGGGGCCGTGACACCAACCAGTTTGCTGCTCACGCCCTCCGCCTGATCAATCGTGAGGAGCCGGGCTATCCGGTCGTAGTGATGATTAAATTTATCGTAGGAGAGGTCCTCCTGCACATACAGAAAAATGATCAAACTAGCCGCCAGACCGAAAGCCAGGCCGGCAATGTTAATCATCGAATAGCCTTTCTGCTTGAGAAGGTTCCTTAGGCCGGTGGCCAAGTAGTTTTTGAGCATACAGATCTGTTTTATGGCTGCAACGTTGATGATGCCTGAGGGGTTGGATTAGTTTGATGGATTTGGGAAAGTTTTTGATAAAAATGGATTTATCCCCCAATTTATCTTCAAGTTTCTCCATGGGTGTTCTGCCTCGACTGACTTATGTAAGAAAAATCTAAGTGCTTCATCGATATGATTCCGAAGTTACATGGCAGCCACCAGCAAGAGCCGCATCCATTTTGTGATGTTAAAAGACATCCCGGAGTTTGTTGGTGACAGCTTTTCCATTGTTGGTGTTCTGCCTCAACTTAATCGTGTAAGAAAAGTCTAAGAGTTCCATCGATGTGATTCCGAAGTTGCAAGGCAGCCACCAACAAGAGCTGCAATCATTTTGAGATGCTAGGATATCCCGTAGTTTGTTAGTGACCGCTTGTTTATTTCAAATAGCTGAATGCTACATTGTTAAATGCTTATGAACTTCGAACTCGGAGGAAGCGGAACACCAAATAAAGGGGCAGGAACAGATTTCGGCCTGGCAAATTCTTCTTCAAGTCAATGCCACACAACTAACCGAAGCAAGATTTTTAGACAGTGCTACCCACGATTCCCCTTCATCATGGGAAGCATACAGGTTTCCGTTGGTAGTGCCGAAGCAAAGGATATTATCTTTTCTCGAAAGAGCGTTGCGCAAAGAGAGATCGAAGGCATTGACTTGAGGGAGTCCATCAGTTATGGTTTTCCAGGTTTTGCCTCCGTCGGTGGTTTTGCACACGGATAATTTCAGATCAACCGGTATCCTCCGCTCGTCGCTTTGAGCTGGGATTACCCACGCGATGTTTTCATTCTTGTCGTCAATGGCCAATGCAAATCCATATTGAGGAAAACCGCTGGCGCCACTGACATCATTCCAGGACTGACCGCCATCGATGGATCGGAAAATTCCGCAGTGATTTTGTTGCCACAGCGTCTTTGTGTTTTGAGTACACATCATGACACGATGCGGATCGTGGCCCATTTCTGCTGTAGGATTTGGAAGATAGGTGGCCTTCAAGCCTTTGTTACGGGAATGCCAGCTTTGTCCACCGTCATTCGTTTCAAAAATTCCTGCGCAACTGATTCCAATGTAAAGATGATCGCTGTTGTTGGGGTCGAGTACAATGGAATGGATGAATGGATAATCTTTGCCCGCACCGAACCACTGCTTTTCATCTTTGCGGCTTGGGTGATCCCACAAACTTTCTATCAACAGGAAACTTTTACCGTTGTCATCGCTGTAAAATAATCCTCCGGGCTCTGTTCCCAACCACATTCCATTCGGACGATCCACACCAGCATGTTGCAAAACCCAGATGCGTTTGAGGGAGGTGGGAATACCTTCCTTATAAAAATAGTTTTGGTACGATGGAATGTTTGCGTCGCTCCAGGTTTTGCCTTCATCGTTTGAGAAGTGAAGCTTTTCACCCCAATGACGATGCGATAGTCCGACCCACCAGGTGTGAGTACGTTCATCAATATAAGTAATTGATACGGGCAAACCGGCAAAGTGTACCTTTTCGACCAACCATTGCTGATTGCTGCAACTAAAGATGATAAGTCCTTTGGAGGTGCCGACAAGAAGTTTTGCCTTCATATAAAATGAGATCAGCCCCCGCTCAGGGCCTGAAATATCAGCAGTTCATCTTCCGGTGCAATTTTATCTTGGAGGGTCTGACGGTCTTTGATCAGTTCTTCGCCCAGAAAAATATTGACATGCTTCCGCAGTTGCCCATTGTCTTCCTCGATGTAGTTGAGAATGCCTGGGTATTTTTTTTCCACGTTGAGCAACACCTCTTTCACCGTGGTGCCCTGGATTTCCATTTCAGTCAGGTTCGGAAAGAAGCGTGTCAGCGCGGAAGTAAATCTGATCTTAGCCATGAGAAATAAGTCCTTCAAATCTTTTGAGCAGTAGATAATGAGGATTATTAATCCTTACTTTTGTGATGCGTCGTGAAGATAAAATTAAAGGATATTTTCCTTTAAAGCTATTCGGCAGAGCGCTGCAGTTGTAAGACATAATTTTTCGCTTGTGAAAGAACTTCTTCCTCAGATTACAACATGGTCCCGTGAGGGAAAGCCATTTGCATTGGCAAGAGTCATCCAGACCTGGGGTTCATCGCCCCGCCCTGTCGGTTCTGCCCTGATCATTTCGCGCGACGGTGAGATGGCCGGTTCGGTAAGCGGAGGATGCGTGGAGGGTGCAGTCGTGAAAGAAGCAAAGAATGTCATGTCGCAGCAGTTGGGAAAACGATTGGCATTCGGAGTAAGTGATGATGAGGCTTGGTCAGTAGGGCTGACCTGCGGAGGAAAAGTGCAGGTCTATCTGCAGTCGTTTGCGACAGGAGAGTCGCAGGAAGCGATCGTGTGGCAGGCACTCATACAATCGCTTAATGAAAATAAATCGGGCGTTCTAATGACCACATTGACAGACGGAGCGACCACCAATACTTTTCTCTCGATGGAAGGAAAGATGGTGGGTGCTCCAATGCCTGATGGGCTGCAGGAAAAGGCCAGAGAGGCTTACAGCAAAAGAGTTCATGAATCCGTTACGATCGGAGAGACGCAATACTTCATTCAGGTGTTTCCTCGCAGAAGTCAATTGCTGATTATCGGAGCCGCGCACATCACTGCCGATCTTGTGCAGCTCGCTCACCTCCATGACTTTGAAACCATTGTCATTGATCCGCGGGGAGCTTTTGCTGATCGCACACAGTTTGTTCAGCCGCCTGATTCCATCGTGGTGAAATATCCTTCCGAAGTATTGGATCAATATCCACTGGATGCTTATAGCTATGCCGTGGTGCTCTCTCATGATCCGAAGATCGATGATGATGCCCTAAGAATTCTTCTGCGATCAAAGGCGGCCTACATCGGTGCACTTGGAAGCAGGAAGACCCATGATAAACGAATTGCCCGCCTAACTCAGGCAGGCTTTTCTGAAAACGACATCAAACGCATTGAGGCCCCAATCGGTGTGGATATTAATGCGCTGGGTGCAAAAGAAATTGCATTGAGCATCATGGCTTCGGTGATCAGAGCGAAGAATGAATATTTGTAGTGATTTCAAAGACAGTCAGGTCGACATTACAAATGTCAACCGGCGTGAAGGGGGTCACAACGGACACTAAGAAAGCACTACGAACACAAAGGAAATATTAACAAAATTTCGTCGTGACCTTCGTAGTGCGTGGTGTTCTTAGTGACCTCTTTTTACGACAAACTATAATTTGAAAATCCAAGGCTACCCTGCACCGTGAATCCAATCAAGCCAAAGCTTTCAACGCGCGCTTGAGAAATACTTTAGCGAGGTGCTTGCGATATTTTTCTGAAGCATAATGATCGCTCAGGATGCTCATGCCTTCAGCCGCCGCCTTTGCCGCCGCATCGATGGTGGCAGCGTCAAGTTTCTTTCCAGCGATGGCTTGCTCGGCAGCGGTATCTCTGAAAGGACAACTTGATACACCGGTAAAGGCGATATTCACTTTTCCGTCAGCGAACTTCATCACCGCACATCCGACCATCGCATATCGGGAGGCGGGTTGTGCGAATTTCAGATATACTCCCTTGCTTCCGGCTGGAGTTGGAACTTGAATGGATGTAATGATCTCGCCATCTTTCAATGCGGTAGAGAAAATTCCCTTGAAGAATTCTGTGGCTTTGATAGAGCGCGAACCTTTTTTGCTTTGAGCAACGATGGTGGCATCTGCCGCAAGTACGACCGCGGGCCAGTCAGCAGCAGGATCCGAATGGGCAATGCTGCCGCCAATCGTGCCCTTGTTGCGCACTTGAATATCGCCAATGGAAGATGCCCCCTGAGCAAAAATACTGAGCTTCTTTTGAATGACTTTGTTGGAAGCGATTTCCTGATGCGTTGTCGCGGCGCCAATCACGATCTTGGAGCTGGACTCTTTAACGCCTCGAAGCGCACTGATGGACGCAATATCCACCAGCTTCGAAGGTTCGCTAAGGCGTAGTTTCATAGTGGGTATCAAGCTGTGTCCACCGGCGAGCAATTTGGCATCCTTTGATGCAAGGGCGATCAGCGCTTCTTTTACACTTTTGACTTTCTGATAGGTGAAGGATGATGGGATCATGGTGATTAGTTTCTGGTGTCTGGTGTCTGGTGTCTGGTGTCTAGTATCTGGTATCTGGTATCTGGTAACTGGTGTAGGTCAGCTTTGCAAAACATTCCACACACGTTCAGGCGTGAGGGGCATCCGGATGTCTTTGACTTTCTTTCCGCAACTCCACATTGCATCGATGACGGCATTGACAACTGCAGGTGTCGAACCAATGCAGCCCGCTTCACCTGCACCTTTTGCTCCAATCGGATTGTGAGGACATGGAGTCACCTGACCCGAAGTTTCAAACATTGGCAGATCGTCTGCGCGCGGCATGCAATAATCGAGATAAGAACCGTTGGTGATCTGACCTTCCTCGTCATATTGAACTCCTTCAAACAGCGCTTGCCCGATACCCTGGGCCACGCCTCCATGAATTTGACCTTCCACGATCATTGGATTGATCACGGTGCCTACATCGTCCACGGCCACAAAACGTTTTAAAGTTACCTTACCTGTTTCTTTGTCGATCTCGACCATCGCGATGTGACAACCGAAAGGGTAGGTGAAGTTGGTAGGGTCATAGAAACTCACAAAGTCAAGACCCGGCTCCAGATCTTTTGGATACACATGTGGTACATAAGCAGTCAGCGCGACTTCGCCAAAGCTGAGGGACTTGTCAGTTCCTTTCACTGTGAACTTGCCTCCGGCAAATTCAATGTCCTCACTGCTTGCTTCAAGCTTGTGAGCGGCTATCTTCTTTCCTTTTTCAATGATCTTATCAATACTCCTCACGATGGCAGATCCTCCAACCGCCAGACTTCGGGAGCCATAAGTTCCCATTCCAAAGGCTACACTATCGCTATCACCATGGATAATCTCCACATCTTCCATCGCGATGCCAAGTCGATCTGCTACCAATTGTGAAAAGGTCGTTTCATGTCCCTGTCCATGCGAATGGGAGCCGGTGAATACACTTATTTTACCGGTAGGCATGACGCGTACTTCACCAACTTCATAAAGACCAGCCCTTGCTCCAAGAGATCCAACTACTGCTGAGGGCGCAATTCCACATGCTTCAATATAAGTGGAGAAGCCCACACCCAACAGTTTTCCCTCTTTGGCTGCTTCTTTCTGTAGCTTTCTGAAATTCTTGTAGTCAAATGCCTCAAGACCTTTCTTTAAGACACCTTCATAGTTTCCGCTGTCGTATTGTAATGCAACTTGTGTCTGATATCCTGGTTGGGTTACGCCATCGAAAGGAGGAATGAAGTTTTTGAATCTGAGATCAGCGGGATCCACTCCCATTTCGAGAGCGCCAAGGTCAAGGAGACGTTCAAGTATATAAGTTGCTTCCGGTCTTCCGGCCCCGCGGTAAGCATCTACGGGGTTAGTATGTGTGAAGACACCGGTGACATCAACATTAATCTTCGGGGTGGTGTACAGTCCTTGCAACAGTGTTCCGTGAAGATAAGTAGGTACGCAGGTAGAGAAGGTCGATAGATAAGCGCCGAGGTTGGCGAATGTCTTCACGCGCAAGGCAACGATCTTTCCATCTTTATCGAAACCCATCTCGGCTTTGGTCACATGATCGCGGCCATGGGCATCCATCAGGAAACTTTCCATGCGCTCGGAAGTCCACTTGATCGGTCTGCCAATCTGCTTAGAGCACAAGGTTACTAGGGCTTCTTCCGTGTAGTGATAGATCTTGCTTCCAAAACCACCGCCGACATCCGGACCTACCACGCGTACTTTGTGTTCCGGGATTCCCAAAACATATGCGCACATGAGCAGCCGAATAAGATGAGGGTTTTGTGTGCTGGTATATAAGGTGTATTTATCTGCCGTGGTATCATACGATCCAATATAACTTCTAGGTTCCATGGCATTAGGCACGAGCCTCTGATTCACGAAATCAAGACTGGAGATATGGGTTGCTTTGGCCATCGCTGCATCTACTTCTGCTTTTGGGTTTCCCAATTCCCAGTCAAAGCAAATGTTGTTTGGAACATCGTCATGCACGAGGGGAGCACCGGCCTTCACAGCTTCAGCAGGGTTGGTGACACAGCCAAGTTGCTCATAATCTACTTTCACGTTTTCCGCAGCATCGACTGCTTCGGAGCGCGTATTGGCAATGACGAAGGCCACAGGGTCACCGACATGTTTTGTACGATCGGCGATCAGCAACGGATGTTTGGGTTCTTTCATCGTCGCTCCGCTCTTGAAGTTTACTTGCCATCCGCAAGGCACGCCGCCAACGGCAGTCATGTCGGCACCAGTAAAGATGGCGACTACTCCAGGCATGGCTTTAGCCTTGGAGATATTGATCTTTTTAATTTTCGCATTGGCATAAGGGCTTCTTACAAAAGCGCCATAGGTCATGCCGGGTAAAATAATGTCGTCGGTATAGTTTGCTTTGCCTGTGATAAAACGCTTGTCCTCTACGCGCTTTATTGATTTTCCGATATATCCTGTGGTGGCGGTCATAGCATTCTGGTTTACATTTTTTGAGCTGCGTGCTGAATGGATTTTACAATGTTGTGATAGCCTGTGCATCGGCAAATGTTTCCTTCGAGTGCTTGCCGGATTTCGGCTTCAGTAGGTTTCTTATTGTGACTTAGTAAGTCGGCGGCGGTCATGATCATGCCGGGCGTGCAGAATCCGCACTGAAGTCCATGCTCCTGGTGGAAGCCCTCCTGCAGTGGATGAAGTTTTCCATCAGAAGAAATGCCTTCGATGGTGGTGATCTTACATCCATCTGCCTGTACGGCCAGCATCGTACAACTCTTGATGGCTTTTCCATCCACATGAATGGTGCAGGCACCGCAGCCACTGGTATCACAACCGATGTGGGTGCCAGTGAGTCGTAGCGTATCGCGAAGATAATGTACCAGCAGGGTGCGTGGCTCAACTTCATGGCTGTTGTCCACGCCATTAACTTTAACTTTGATTTTCATTTCTGTCGAATTAATGAGTAGGAGAGTTCCTTAGGTAAGTCGAATATAAGGAAATTCTTTAGAGATAATTGGGAGTACATTTCAAATTGTCGCAGCCGTTGTTGAGTCAGGGCTAAAGCCTAATCACAGCACTTGATTGTAACCACGCCCTTTAAGGCCGTGGTCATGCAAAAAATAGTCTTAATCGGGGCTTTAGCTCTCGAAGCGATAATTTTAAATACACCACCTGGCGAGAATGCAGGAATTATTTTTCTGTTCTTAAGAATGAATCCAAGGAAGACAAGCGGGCTTGCTCAGAATTAAAACAGCAAATAAGGCTTATGTTGATGGCTTTATTGCTTGATGAGGTCCATGACTAAGGAATCATTGTTTGGAAATGGCGACGTGTCCGCCACGCAAAATATATTTTTGGATTTTACCTGTTGCGGTTTTAGGAAGCTCTTTTACAAATGACACCCACTGGGGTTTCTTAAAAGAAGCGATGTGCTGGCCAACAAATTCCTTAAGCTCGGTCTCTGTCGCTGACTTCCCACTCCTTAGCACCACAAAAGCATGAGGTGATTCGCCCCATTTCTCATGAGGCATTCCTACCACGCCCACTTCCAGCACCGATGGATGTCGCAACAATACGCTTTCCACTTCAACAGATGATATATTTTCTCCCCCGCTGATGATGACATCTTTGATCCTGTCGCGAATCTCAACATAGCCATCAGGATGTACCACAGCAGCATCTCCGGAATGAAACCATCCATCACGAATTGCCTTATTCGTTGCTTCCGGGTCGTTGTAATATCCTCTCATGATGACGTTCCCACGGGCAATGATCTCACCAATGGTTTTTCCATCGTGAGGAACTTCCTTGTTTTCATCATCGACCACCATAAGTTCGCCTGAGCTGATCAGTTCAACTCCTTGTCGCGCTTTGACAGTGGCAAGCTCGGTAGCATTCAGTTGTTTGTGTTCGGGGCGAGGCTCACAAATGGTGATGAAAGGTGAAGTTTCTGTAAGTCCGTATACATGGGTTAGCTCCCAGCCAAATTCCTGTTCGATTCGCTCGATGGTAGCAGCAGCGGGCGGCGCGCCTGCGGTAAGAATCCGTACACCTTTTGGAAGGTTTCCTCTCAAAGATTCATTTGCGTTGGCGATTGAAATCAGAATTGTCGGGGCGGCACAAAACATACTCACCATTTCCTGCTTGATTAAAATAAAAATATTGACCGGGTCAACTTTCCGAAGGCAGATGTGCTTCCCTCCACAAGCAGTAATGCTCCACACAAATGTCCAACCATTGGCATGGAACATGGGCAAAGTCCACAGATAACATTCATCCACAGAAAGATGACAATGTGCCATTGTACCCAGGCTATTGATATATGCGTTCCGGTGGGTGATCATAACGCCTTTCGGTCGTGCGGTTGTTCCACTGGTGTAGTTGATGGCGATCAGATCAAGTTCATTAATAGTAAATCGTGTAAAATGATCTGATGCAGACTCAACTAGCCTTTCATAATTAAGCCAATTGTCTTTCTCACCCTCCAACGCTACGAAATGGTCGACCTTAGGCAACTGGTTTCGGATGCCTTGCACTGCATCCAGATAGTCGCTATGAACACAAACGATGCGGGCCCCGCAATGATTGATGATGTAAGCAAACTCTTCCGGTGCAAGCCTGTAATTAATGGGCACAACGATGGCACCGATCTGAGGCACACTGTAAAATGACTCGAGTTGTGCATGTGTATTCGGAGCAATGTAGGCCACACGATCCTGAGGTTGGAGGCCAAGCTTTTGCAAGGCCGAAGACCAGCGATTACAACGTTCAAAAAACTGGCGGTAAGTAAAGCTCTTATTACCATCGATGACGGCAGTTCTATTTGGATATAACTTATTCGAACGCCTCAAAAAATCCATCGGGGTTAATGCGGTTTCCATATTTTGATTGTTATTGAAGTCTACTTTGTCAACTTTATTTATTTTAGAATGCTATTTCAAGCCTGCCCGCCGAAGCGTCGCCCGCAGGCAGGGAGTTTCGTATAGAAATCCAGGAGTTCACAGAGCTTAAGATAATTGAAATTTCTCAGTGCAACTCCTTTGCATCCTCATAGAAACTGCATGCGCGCGATGCTGCATTTATCCGAATTACTAAATGGACTTGCAC
>JAYVQY010000073.1:0-27015 GCA_043776715.1 Cyclobacteriaceae bacterium
AAGCTACCCAATAACCCCGTGCTTAAGCACGGGGTTATTTCAGCTACAAGCCTCATGGGCTTTAGCCCTGCAATGGCTTTGCAAAAGTGTCGTACACCCTTTAAAATTTGAGTTATACAGCGAAATAGAGTCGGATTGTTCGCCCTGTACAACCGTAATTTCTGTTCCTCTTACCTGAATGGCTTTATTTTTTGCCATACGCATCATTACTGGTTGAAGACAAACCCCATCTGTTGTAAATGTTTATTCACTTTCTTTTCCAGTTCCGCCACTTCTTTGGTTTGCAACGGCATGGGGGTTTCGTAGCGTTCGGCCAGTTCTTTAATGCGTTGGGTCAATCGCTGGCTAATCCGCTCCATCTCGCTCTTAATGGATTTCTCCATGCTGGTCATCCACTTATCATCCACCACCAATTGTTTTATTTCATCTTCGGTTAGCTTGGGGTATTTCTCTAGTGTGAGTTTATCCAACTCCGCTAGTGCATTCTTGATCCTGGTATTCAGTTCACCTTGCTCTTCGGTAAGTTTTAAGTAGGCTTCTAATACTTTCACCTCTTCCTTGGCAGCTTTATCATTTTTAATCTCTTTAAGACGCTTTTGCACATTGGCTTTGTTTACTTTCTCCATGGAAGCAAAGTAGCCCTCTTCACCGCCATGTTCTTCTTCCAGCTCCTCAATCCTGGCAACAAGGGCATCTCTGTCTGCTTCCAATTGGGTGATTGTATTTTTCTCCTTGGAGAAATAACGGTTCACTATTAATTCAGCAGGAACTAAATCACATGCCCAGCCTTTATCAACTTGTTTACCATTTTTCTCCACCAGCACTCGATACACTTCAGCTTTCCATCCGTCAACGGTTATTAGATAGCAATCATCCTGCATCATCTCATTCCAATAGTTCATGGTATGTTGATAGGCATCGTATTTATCAATCAAATGAATATCGCTGTATGCTTCCAGCAAATTCTCCGAGAGCTGGTGAATGATTTCCTTGGGTTTGAAGCCAGCCGTTAAACTTTTTATTTGCTTCGTGCTTTGCTTTTTCCACTTCGTAAAAACGGCATCCATCTGCTCCGAGAATTGAATGAATTCAGGATGATGGAAGATGGTGTGCTTGATCTGGTCTTTTTCAACTTTCAGCTTGCTGTACCTGGCGCGCTTACTTTTGCCAAACAATTCACTTCGAAGCGTGGGATACACCTGCCAGTAATCGCTGAGTGCTTCTACATCGGCATTGGGAATGTCACCGAGTAAATGTGCTTCAATGTCTTGTATATCTTCCGGCTCCTGGCTATCGATGTAACGGGGTATGTTCAGGTTGTAATCGTTTTTGGCATCAGCAATTTCTCCATTAGGAATAAACCGGCTGTACTTGGGTACTTCAATCTGGTTATTGAAGACATCCACGATTTTATGAATCTCTTGCTCCCGTAAGCGGTTCTTGTTTCCATCTTTGATAAAACCCTTGCCGGCATCAATCATGAAGATGCCCTTTCGGTTTTGAGAACCACTTTTATCAATCACAATAATACAGGCCGGTATACCCGTGCCGTAGAACAAGTTGGCGGGTAAACCAATAATACCTTTGATATATCCTTTCTTGATCAGGTTCGTTCTGATCTCCGCTTCGGCATTACCACGAAAGAGAACTCCATGCGGAAGAATAACTGCGCCAGTTCCATTACTCTTTAATGATTTAACAATATGCAGGAGGAAGGCATAGTCGCCATTCTTCTCAGGAGGTACGCCATATCCATCGAAGCGATTGTGTTCGTCATTGTACGGATCGAAGCCATCCATCCAGTTCGCCAGCGAGAAAGGAGGATTGGCAACCACATAATCGAAGGATTTCAGATTTCCATTGTTATCCAGAAACAGCGGATTGGAAATAGTGCTTTGCCCTTTTACTATCTCTGCCGTTGGATTGTTATGAAGGATCATGTTCATGCGAGACAAGGCAGCCGTAGCCACATCTTTCTCCTGGCCATAAATCGTTACAGGATGGTTGGCTTCATCAGCAGCTTTCAACATCAGTGAGCCAGAACCGCATGTTGGATCGTAGATGGTCTGGCTTTGACTTTTTGCATTGCCGATTCCGATCACCTTAGCGATGATCCGGCTTACCTCCGCAGGCGTGTAAAATTGTCCTTTGCTTTTTCCGGATTCCGTGGCAAAGTGACGCATGAGATATTCATAGGCATCTCCAAGGATGTCATCACCCTGGGCACGGTTCTTACTGAAGTTGAGAGAAGGATTTTCGAAGATGGCTACCAGTTTGCTCAGGCGATCCACCATCTCTTTCCCTTTGCCTAATTTCTCTTCATCGTTGAAGCTGATAACGTCAATTACATTTTCGAGGTCGTTGGACTTGGCAAGTTGTCCGATGGCGATGTCCATCTTTTCACCAATATCTTTCTGACCTTTCAGTGCTGCAATATCTTTGAAGCTGCCACCCGCGGGTATCTCGATCACGGCATTCGGATCGCTGCCATAGCGGTCGGAGACGTACTTTACGAATAGAAGAATGAGGACGTAGTCTTTATATTGACTGGCATCCATGCCACCACGCAATGCGTCACAGCTTGCCCACAGGGATGAGTACAGTTCGGATTTCTTGATTGCCATTAAATTATGTTAGGGTTCAAAATATACTCAAAAATGACCGATTTATCCTCCTTTTATCAATCGGCCATTGCGCAATAAGGAGTGCTGCTTGCCCTTCATACGCCCTCTCAATGCTGATTACTCGTTGCTGATGGTTTGGCGATTACTGACAAAAAGTATGGCGGGTGAATTCAATCATTCATTGGAAAACTTATTGACCTTCTCATTGTCAATTGGTTTGGTTCCAAAGAGTGATTACAAAAAGACTGCGGTCAGAAGAAAATTGAGCCCGACGAAGTCTACTTTTTATCAAAAGTCAGCAACGCATCAAACCCATTTTCAGTCAGCAGCGTTAAAAGTTTACCATTTGAGCAGTCCAACCTTTGTCGGCGACTGTGTAAATCTCATGTTCAGTTAAATCTTGTTTGAGCCTTTTGGGGAGATTCTCATCAAGCAGCAGGCTCATAGATTTGCTCGATGTTTTTTGATGTAAGAAGTTTGCTGGCAATTTCAATTATGGCTGGAATTGCAAGTGCGTAGAATATACATTCATCAAAATAATAAATGGCCCAAATTTGACTGGGAAGAAGGCGGACACGCTCTTTCAATTGCTTGAAGACTTTCCTGAAATGGGGCCTATTGAAAAAGAGAATATTCGCGGCTTTCAGCTTTCGCGACAAATTTGAATACTTTACACAATCAGGGGTAACAAAATCATTGTTCTCTCATTCTTTGATGTGAGGCAAGATCCTAAAAGGAAATTCGGATAGCCTACGTGCTCAGTGCAGTTAAATTGATAAAGTGGGCAATGGAAAAATGCCCCACCATTGATGCTAATACAAAACTCACTCATGCCTTTTCTTAAAAGCCAATGGATTTTCACCCGTCACTTTTCTGAATACTTTGTTGAAATAGGAGATGCTTTCAAACCCACACTGAAAGCAGGCCTCGGTCACGTTGTTGTCGAGGCGCAATAGTTTTTTGGCTTTGTCGACCCGGTAGTGGTTTACAAATTCTGTGAACGTTAACCGCGTCATTCTTTTAAAATACCTGCAGAAGGCGGCATTCGTGAGGTTGCTCAATCGCGCCACCTCCGCAATGGTAATCTTTCGCTGATATTGCTCATCCAGAAATTGATAAATATGGCGCAACCGTCCTTGTTCTTTCCGGGTATGTGGATTGATGACCGGATGCTCGTGCAACAATACCTTGTCATCGGTATCAGATAGTACTTGCAGGATGCTAAGGAGTTCGAGGAACTGATCGAAGGATGCCTTCGTGTGTAATTGCTTCAGCCTGTCGCCCACAAGAGTTTTCGCACGGGGCCCAAAGGCAATGGCATATTTTGATTGCTCAAACAATTGCTGAATGGCGTGCAGCTCAGGGGTGCCGCCAAGAGCACCATTTAAGAAATCAGGTTTTATATGCACAACAATTTTTTCGTAGGGAGTTTTGATCCCGTAATCAAAATTAAGGTGTGGGATATCCGATCCTATAAACACCATATCGCTGCCCTGAAATCGGGATACATGTTTGCCAACATGGCGTGTGCCACTTGCCCCGTCAATAAAGACCAACTCAAATTCAGGATGGAAATGCCAAAAAAAGAAGTCGCTCAGATTGGGATTCACCATCAACCGCAGGGAGCTGTTGTGTTGCGCTACGATTTGCTCTAATTCCGTTTTCACGCTACTATTTTAATAGAATTGCCTTGAGGATGTGCATTAATAGTGACCAAAGATCAATATAGTACAAAAAGGTATCATTATTGGAGTAGAAACCAGCTGCCGCCGCTCCTTAGATTTGACATACCATCCAAACAAAACCAATCCTTATGGAACCGTACAAAACCATGGCTCCGGCTCAAAGCCCAAATAAAAATCACAAAGAGATTCCTGGAAATCCGTCCACTGCAACGAGCAGCAAAATCAAATTGAACGACCACTCAAACGGGAAGCCGCTTCGTATCCTGAGCGAAGAAGATTGGGCCTTCTGGCTTCACAACGGTTATGTGGTGATCAGGAATGCGGTGACCCGGGAGCAGGTCCTTAATACAGCGGACTTCATTTGGGAGTTTGAAGATAAAGACAAGAATGATCCCTCGACCTGGTACACCGCGCCACGCGCCGATATGGAGATGAAGGAATTGGTAGGTACCGGAATGGTAGAGGTCTACAACCATCAGATGCTTTGGAACAACCGGCAGATGCAGCGGGTGTATGACTCGTTTGTAGATATCTGGGGAACAGAAAAACTTTGGGTCACCATTGATCGGGCCAACCTGAACTTTCCGATGCGCCCTGGGCATGAGTACAAGGGTTTTATTCATTGGGACTACGATCCTGAAACCCGTCCGCAAAATGTGCAGGGTGTGCTGGCACTTGCTGATCAAGACGATGAGAACATGGGTGGGTTTCAATGCATTCCTGATTTGTACCGGAACTATGATACCTGGAAGCTGACGCAGCCTGCTGACCGTGATCACTTCAAGCCCAACGTAGCTGGGTTGGAAGACAAACTGGTGAAGGTAAAACTGAAGGCTGGTGACTTGCTGATTTTCAACAGCACGCAACCTCATGGTATCCGGCCCAACCGGTCGGTCGACAAGGTGCGGATTGCACAGTATATTTCTATGATGCCCGCAGAAGAGGACAATGAAGAGATGAGGCAATGGCGCATCAATTCCTGGAAGAACCGCATCGCACCGGATGGCTACGCGTTTCCTGGCGATCCACGCAAGTGGGAGCAAACAAAATATGGTATGGCTGAATTAAATAGCTTGGGTAAAAAATTACTGGGAGTTGAGAAATACTGATCGTTACCAGCGATTGCCACTTTCATTATAATTCTGTTACATTACTTACCAAACCTGTCGCGCCAATGCTGGAGTACATGAGTCCGTGGGACTTATTGATCATCGGAATTTATTTTGGTGTCACCTTGTGGATTGCATGGTGGGCCTCCCGCGGCGGCGGAAAGACTACCAAAGAGCTTGGCTCGGTGGATTATTTTCTTGCGGGCAAGAGTGAGGGATGGTTTGTGATCGGCGCCTCTTTATTCTCTTCCAACATTGGATCCGAAATTATCCTCGGCGTGTCGGGAGCGGGTGCCCGTGCTGAAATGCCGATGGCGAATTTTGAAATGCTGGCGGCTTTTATTTTGATATTGCTCGGTTGGGTATTCGTTCCTTTTTATCTGAGGACAGGCGTGTACACGATGCCGGAATTTTTGGAGTTGCGCTACTCGAAGGCATGTCGGAATTATTTGTCGGTAGTATCCATTCTCGCCTACGTGATCACAAAAATTTCATTGATCATTTTCTCCGGCGCCCTCATTTTCGAGACCATGGGAGTCCCGTTCTGGACCGGTGCCATCATCACGGTGTTGGCCACTGGCTTTTATACCGTGTTGGGTGGGCTCAAGGCAGTAATTTACACCGACATGGTACAGGCATTTATTCTTCTGGCCGCCTGCGCAGCGGTCACTTATTTTGGATTGAGTCAGATCGGAGGGTGGGATGAAATGATCAGCACCATTCAGCTTGCCGCCACACAACCAGGACATCCTCCGCTTGAAAGGTTCTTTAATCTGTGGCGCCCCATGACGGACACGCAATATCCATGGACGGGCATGTTGTTCGGCGCTCCCATTCTTGGCGTGTGGTACTGGTGCACCGATCAGTTCATTGTGCAGCGCACCTTATCTGCCAGAGACATCAGCAACGCCCGAAGAGGTGCGCTCTTTGCGGGATTTCTAAAGCTGCTGCCCGTGTTTATTTTTTTTATTCCCGGCGTGATTGCTTATGCCCTCTTACAGAAAGGGTTGCTGAATTTCTCTACTTCCAATGCAGACTATGCTTTGCCCGCCATGATCACAGGCTTTTTGCCGGTAGGGCTCAAGGGCCTCGCCATCGCAGGATTGCTCGCAGCGTTGATGAGTTCTCTCTCATCCGCTTTCAATTCATCTTCCACGTTGTTTACGATTGATTTTTATAAGCAATACAAACCCAAGGCTTCGGAAAAAGAACTCGTGTGGGTGGGGCAACTTGCCACCGTTGCGCTGGTCGTGCTGAGCCTTGGCTGGATTCCTTTCATGAAGACCCTGATGGGCGGAGGAATATTTTTTTATTTGCAGAGTGTTCAGGCATACATCTCCCCTCCCATTGCGGCCGTCTTTCTGTTTGGACTTTATTTTAAGTGGATCAACGCGCGGGGCGCCATCGTCTCGCTGTGGGCTGGCTTTGCCTTGGGCGTGACGCGGCTCGTGACGGAATTTATGAGCAAGGAAGGAGTGATCCACGTAAGGGATGATTCCTTCCTGGGCATCATGCTGGGTATCAATTTTCTGCACTATGCAATCTTTCTTTTCGTTTTCTGCGCCGGGGTGATGATGGTGGTGAGTCGCATGAGCACGCCGCAGTCGGAAGCCTCTTTGCAGATGGTGACGTTTCAGAAATCAGATGCTGCGGTAAAATTTGTATTCACATCCGATGTGATCCTCACCATCATCCTCATGGTGGCGGTGCTCGCGATGTGGGTTTTATTCAGTACCTGGGGGATTGCTAATTAAACTGCATCGTGGATTATCAAATAACAAACAAGACAGCACTGATCACGGGTTCTACCGCGGGCATTGGTTTTGCCATTGCCAGCCTTCTTGTAAAAGAAGGAGCTCAAGTGATCCTCAATGGCCGCAGCGAACAGGGCGTTTCAGAGGCCATCTCCCGCATGAATAAAGAATATCCTTCGGCTAAGGTGTCAGGCATCGCCGCAGATTTTAATGACAAAGATTCTGTGTCAGCACTCCTTGCTAAAATTGACTCCGTCGACATTCTCGTCAACAACGTCGGAATTTTTACATCACAGTCTTTTTCTGATACTTCCGATCAGGATTGGTATCGTCTCATGGAAGTCAATTTGATGAGCTGCGTTCGGCTGAGCCGTTCATTGCTTCCGGCCATGCTGAAAAGAGGCTGGGGGAGGATCATCTTCATCAGCAGTGAGTGCGCACAATTGGTACCCACCGATCTCATTGCTTACAGCGTCACCAAGGGAGCGATGTTGAGCCTGTCGCGCGGCCTTGCACAAACCACCAAAGGCACTGCGGTGACTGTCAATTGCGTGATGCCTGGTTCTACGCTGACGGAAGGAGCAAGGTCGTTTCTGAAAAGCCAGGCCGTCAAAGAGAAAAAAACCGAAGTTGATGTGGCCAACGATTTCTTTCGGGATGTGAGGACCACTTCCCTTCTGGGCCGGTTCACTTCACCGGAAGAAATTGCGTACATGGTGGTCTATCTCGCGAGCCCGTTGTCGTCGGCTACGAATGGAGCTGTGTTGAAGGTGGAGGGCGGGAGTGTGCCAGGGATAGTATAAGACTTCTTCTGCGCCTGGTTCAAGTTATCCGTTGTTGGTATTCTGATGCTTCCATCCATTCAGATCAATTTTATAAGCTGATAATTACGGTTGATGCATTTCAAAAAATTCGCATCAGTTCACCAACAACAAATCTGAATCGGATTCAGATCAGCTATTGCCTACGTCCTTCCTGGGTTGAACTGACCTCAGTTTATTTTCGATTTGAGTAATAATTTACTCTGCGCTCTCACATGTGACTCACCGGAAAACCTGATTGATTTTCAATCAGAGGTTCCAATAAACCTCTAAGATGGCTATACTTGAAATATGAAAGGTAAAACCAGCCAAATTTGCTTCGATCAGTAATTTTAGTTTATGGTTCATCACGCTAAACAATCTTTTAATATTCAGACCAGTTGTGAATCTTGACCGATATCCATACTTAACCAATGCGACCTTTCTGGATTTTGAATTTGAAAGTGACGGCCCAAATGGAAAAATTAAGAAAGTTGTAAGGTACAGCCCTCAAAATGCCAATGGCCACACTTATTTCAATCTTGCTTTTGGTGACTGGAATGAAAGTACGGGCGTCATCGATGATTCAGTGATTTCAAACAATCTTGACAGAGACCGTATTTTAGCGACTGTGGCTTCGACTGTTTTGGAATTCACCAGTCATTTTCCGGATGTGCCGGTATACGCACAGGGAAGTAACGCAATCAGGACAAGATTATATCAAATGGGTATTTCCGCAAACTGGGTCGAGATTGAACCAATATTACTCGTTTTTGGGTTTTACAAAGGTAAGTGGGAATTATTCCACAAAAATGTCAACTATGAAGCCTTTTTGGCAAGGCGTAAATAAAACAATAAATTTATACTAGCGAAAAACCAGAGGTTAAGATGGCGACGACAATAAAAAAAGCTACTAAATCAAAGTCAGCAATCGTAAGCAACAAGGTGAAGGATTATGGCAAGGATCCTTTCTTTGTCAAGAAGACAAAGCAATCAAAGGTATTCCTTGAAAAGCATGGGTTTCCGCAGGAAATGATAGCGGATTCCAAAAGGAAAATAAGAGTTTAAGAGCGAACCAAAGGGTTTTACGAAGGGCATCCGTTGGTGTTCTGATGTTTCCATCCATTCAGTTGGATACACATTAATAACTCAAACAAATGAAAAAATTCACTCAGCACGATCCCCCTCATCCTGGTAAGATTTTATTTGAATTCTACTTTGAACCTTTGAAGTTAAGCCTTACGAAAGCAGCCGAAAAGTTGTTCATTGCCAGGCCGAATTTATCTGCGATTTTGAACGGCCGGGCTGGAATTTCGCCACAAATGGCGATCAAACTTGCCAAAGCATTCAGTACGACACCGCATTATTGGTTAAGTCTTCAGGCAAACTATGATCTTTGGCAGGTATTGGAAAATGATAAGGCCGTTGGAAAGGTGAAGGCGCTCGTTTAGTTTGAAAATCCGTTATTGGTGTTCTGATGCTTCCATCCATTCAATTCAATTGTGTAAGCTAATAGCTGCGGTTGATCCACTATAAAAATTCGCATCAGGTCGCCAACAACAAACCTGAATCGAGATTATTGCTTGCCATCATCACTTTTCGTTCATCATGCATTCTGTAATTAGAATACCTTTGATGTTATGATCAGAGTAGCAACTTTTCTCAGACGGTCCATTCAAATGAGCTTAGGCTTGTGTCTTGTAGCATCGGTGCCCTCGGCACAGTCGCAAACATTGCCCGATGTATTCACCATGCGTTCGGGTGAAAAAGTCAGGACAGCAAAAGATTGGTATGAACGGCGTCGGCCTGAAATCATTAGCATTTTTGAGAGCGAGGAATTCGGTAAACAACCGGCGACGGCACTTTTTTCGTTCCGTTATCGAACCATAGAAAAAGAGAGAAAAGTATTGAACCACAAGGCGTTCCGGAGTCAGGTACGGATGTCAATCGTAAATAGAAAGGGGGATAGCACAACCGTTGATTTGTTGATATACTATCCAGCCAATGCAAAAAAATCCCGTGTCCCCGTCTTTACCTTACTGAATTATGGCAACCACACGTTGGTGGGGGATACGTTGGTTCGGCCTTCAGTCAGCAAACTTTATCAGAACGGTCAAGCACGCGGTTCTTACCGCCACCGTTTCCCGATTGAAACGATTATAGACAATGGCTGTGCAGTGATCACCTCCTGCATCGGAGATTTCATTCCTGACGACGACACCCTTTTCAAAAAAGCGGCCATGGACTTCTATGGGATGGATCCCGAATCGACCGGCGCCATAGCCTTCTGGGCCTGGGGCTATTCACGGATGATTGATTTTGCCCTCAGTCAAAGTTTCACCGACCCGACCCGCATCGCGGTTGTGGGGCAGTCGCGCACGGGCAAGGCTGCGCTCTGGTGTGCAGTGAATGATCAAAGGGTCAGCTACGCATTCGTGAATGAGTCTGGCAACTCGGGGGTTAAATTGAATTTCCATCATGCGGCCGGGGCAGAATCCATTGCTCAAATCAACAAAGGGTTCCCTTACTGGTTTTCCTCCAACTACAAAAAATACAATGGCAAGGATAGCATCTATACACTACCGTTTGACCAACATTGGCTTGTGGCCTGCATCGCTCCGCGACACGTGTATGTCGGCAATGCGAAGGACGATCGTTGGGGAGATCCACCGGGCGAGTTCATCGCGTTGAAAGAGGCGGAGAAAGTGTATCAGTTTCTGGGCCTGCCCACCCGTTTACCAGCACAGATGCCAGGAACGAACGAGCCGACGCTGGAGGGTTACTGCGGCTATCACCTCCGCAACGGTGGACATGATTTGCTGATGGTGGACTGGGTTTACTTTTTGAAATTTATGAAACCATGAGATGCGGATACTCCATTTCAAAAATTGGCATCAGGCCACCAACAACAAAGCTGAAATGCAAACTGCCATCATGATAGGCGCAAGTGAGCCATCGCACATAGCCGCCGCACAACACTTGCGCCAGCAGCGTTGGAGGTGATTTGACTATTCGATAGTTTGTTACTTTATTGACTAGAAATACACTACTACAGAAAAGAAGATATAAGTGCGCAAAAGGGCTCTTTTTACATGAACAGAAGAACATTCTCCAAAAACCTGCTTAGCGTTTCAGCAGGTATGCTATGTATTCCCAATGCAATGTGGTCTTGCAAAAATGTGGATGGCCGATTAGGGAAAATACCTAAAACAGATACCCATGTACATTTGTTCGATTTGAATAATTTATCCTATGAGTGGCTAAAGAACGCGCCAGAAATCAACCGTAATTTCGATTTACAGGATTATAGAAAGGCTACGAAAAGTTCGAATATCGGAAAAATAGTTTTCATGGAAAGCGGAACGGACGCCGGTTTAGGGCTCAAGGAAGCTACCCTGGTAAGCCAGTTGGCCGTATCCGAGCCAAAGATCAAAGGTATAGTGGCCAAGGCGGACTTTACGCAAGGGTCTGGCACGGAAAAAGCATTGGAACAGCTTTGTGAACTCCCCCTCGTTAAGGGCATACGGGCAGGATTCCCGAAAAATGCAGCAACGTCCAACGATTTTTTGGAAGGCTTCAAAGCAGCGGTCGACCGTAAGCTAAGCTTTGATCTATTGCTCACTCCACCATTAATGGAGGAAGCGGTCGAGGTGGCCAAAAAATTTCCCAACACGATTTTTATCCTTGATCACATAGGCAATCCGAACGTTGGGGATGCAGATACTACTCAATGGCGGAACGGAATAGAAAAATTAGCGGAACTGCCCAACGTGAATTGTAAGATTTCAGGAATTATTACCCGCTTCGGGAAGGATTGGTCGGCCGAAAAAATCAAGCCCTATATCCTATACGTCATAGAAAAATTTGGGATGGACCGTTTGGTCTTCGCCGGAGATTGGCCGGTGGTACTACTCGCCGGCTCCTTCGAAAGCTGGTCCAGGACTTTTGAAAAAATTACAGGACAATTTTCCGATGAGGAACTCCACAAAATATACCATGAAAATGCAGATCGCATCTATAGGTTATGAAAAACAAAAGCAACATAAATTTTCGGGAAGGTAAAATGACTTGGTTGTTTTTCCTTTGCTGTTTGTTGGGAAATCTATCGATCGCAAAGGGCCAGTCCGCCCCAACCTACAAAACGTCGAGAGACGGGAAAATATTCCGGATTTTTCAATTCCCCAGAAATCAAATGCCACGAATCGACGGGGACAAAAGCGATTGGGCAATGATACCTGACAATTACACCTATGGCACAGATCTCTTAAGCGATACCGAAGACGGCAAGGGCACCGACATCGACCCCAAAGACCTGGACGTAAAAGTGACCATCGGATGGGTCAAAGGCATGAACCGTCTCTATTTTCTGTACGAAGCCTACGACGATTTTTGGGATTTTGAACGTTTCAACCCCGAGGGTTATATGAACGATATATTTGAGCTCGTGGTCGACGGTGATCTTTCAGGAGGTCCTTTTATTCAAAACCCCTTGATTGATCCTGAGCTGATAAAATGGCAACCTCAGAGCACTTCTTATATTGAAAACCATTTTAACTTTAGTGGCGTCCATGCGCAGAACTACCATATCTATACACCGCCCGTAAACAATGCATGGGTATTGGTGTGGGGATGCCAACCGTGGGTTTCCGAGTTTCCACATGCAAACTATGCCTATGATTATAAATTTAAACATGGGGAAAGCGGTAGTTTGATTTTGGAAGGTTGGATCACCCCCTATGACTATGCTCCCTACGAAGGACCGCAAAGGGCAGTGGAATCGGAACTAAAGGAAAATAAAGTCATCGGCCTCTCTTGGTCGATATTGGATTTTGACGGGGGGAAAAGGGAAGGCCATGTCAATCTCGCCCACAATGTCAAAATGGTCAACGACGCCTCGTATCTATGTGCCTTTCAACTGATGCCGTTGGAGAAAAAATTTCTGGAGCCCATGAAAGCAGCATGGACTTTTAAAGTTATTGACGAGGAAAAGGGAATCGTGGCCTTCAAGGATGAATCTATTGGAGCGATCAATAAATGGACATGGGAATTCGGCAATGGCGAGAGCTCGACGGAACAAAATCCGGTTTATCGCTTTAAGAATAAAGGGGTGCGTAAGGTCATTACTTTAAAGGTTGAAGGGACCGAAGGCAGTTCCAAACGTACCCGGTATTGGGAAGTGATGATACGGTAGAGCAATAGTTACCGTTCGATGTTATCCTTGTTTACTAAAATTTTCCCGTCCATTTGTTCTACCTGATCAGCGGTAGAACTCCTGGCCCTGAATAAGGCCACGCACGCCGTAGATCACAGCAGGACTACCTACTTCGAGTGCCCCCAAATCTGGGGCTTTTCCATTGAAGTTATCATTTACGTTTGGAATAATAGCGCCTGCATCTACTGCCTTCCCTTTAGGATTAAGTTTAAAATTAAGATCTACAGCATGATAAACAGGACTAGGCTTATCTCCTTTCGATGCCTGGATCGGTTTCTGAAGATCCTCAAAAATATCATAATCGATTGTGATGCCATGTGCTTCAAGACCACTAGCTTTGCTCACACTATTTATCATCTTAAATCCTTCCCGCTCGCCTTTAGGGGATAACCACACATATTGATTTTCAGGACTTTCAGTACCTCGATTTGGCCGATACCCGTTATAATCAGCTACCGAATAGGCAGTTGTATAGGGGAAAGCAGCAATGATTGTTGGCCCGTCCGCACCAAGAAACAAATTATTCCGGTAGTTCGAATTTGGGTGTCCGCCTCCAGCGTTGTTTTCTGCAATGAAAGTGTTTTGGTAAGCTATGAGACCCGGTACCCCTCCGTGAATTTTAAGCGCTCCTCCCTGTCCTATATTATAGAGAACATTCCTGATATAGTAGGCAGGGCCACCAAATACGGGTTGAGCACTTATTCCACTCTCGGCAGCGTTTACACCCCTGTTCCGCATGATGCGAATATTGTGCACACCACCATCCGCCTCAATAAAGTCATCGACCATAAGGTGTAAATCATTGTTGTAAATATCGATCGACACAGCTTTTAACTCCTGCTCTTTCTCCGGGGTGCCATAGGTTGATATACCAATGGCATCGTGGAAGAATGCAATGGAATTATGAGCGATGACATGCCCGGGACCATATACTTTGATCCCATAGTAAGAATCCAGTAGATGCGTCCCGTAAGGAATCAGACCCTCCCGGTGAGCGGCCCAACCGTACATTCTATTACGATCATCGCGACCAAGCATGACGTTATCTTGTATAAGAAAGTTTTTTGAACCGGCATATTCTGTTACAATACCCTCACCTACATTTTCAAAACGACAATTCCGTACTGTTAAATCACTTGCTCCTGCTAAATGTTTTCTGCCGGCGTCGAAAACTCTGCCGGCATTCCTGAAAGTAAACCCCTGAAAAATATGATGTTCGGTGGCCATGACATTAAATAAAATGGCGGCCCCTGCACCATCAAAGATGACTTCACCATCTCCTGCGACCTCGATTACAATAGGGCGCTCCGCAGTACCTTTTGCCGTGAAAAAATAAGTTCCATCGAATGGTATATTATGCCAATCAGGATAGTTAAGAAGAACCCCCTGATAGAGTCCTCCATGTATTTTAATAATATCTCCAGGTTGCACCACATCTTCAGCTACCACATTCCAATCTCCCTTGGTGTCTTTAGAACCACCATAGGCAGAAACCAGACCTGGGTAATTCGGCTCTTCTTTCTCACCTGTATAATATTGGGAATATACATGTCTGACTCTTCCTCCACTGGCAGCCTTAGGCTCGGCACGCGTGGAGACATTGACTACTTTAACGGCTTCCCCTTCAACCCCATCAGGATCTTCTAAAGTAAAGCGGGCCTCATACCTGGTATTAGCATTAACATCCAAAATACTTCCAGCAAACATATGGGGAGTTGTATAATCAATTCCCGCTCTTTCCATATGTTCCCCTCCAATTCTAAGGAGAGACATTCCCCTTTTCCATTCGTTACCAGATCCCGCGATTCGATACTCAACCTTTACCGTGGCATTGCGGTTATCATCGCCAACAATAGACCATTCGAACCCCAAATTTTCTAGTGTTGGTGGTTCAACAATAAAATTTCCCACTTGCACCTTGTTCTGTGCTTGTGAAAGATGTGGGAGAAGAAAGAGTATGATAAAAAACCCACCAATTAAGTTTTGAAACACGCTTTCTTTAAGGCGGGTATTTTTTCTTACGCCTTCCCTTTGAAAATAATGTTTTTGCATTTTTTTAAATTTTAGAATATGGTTACAATTCTGTTTGAATGATTCCTCCCTTATTATATAAAACTCTCTTGCTTATTTTGCGAGCCACCCATTCCACACCACTCCATTATTGCTTAGCCTTTAGTTTATCCCTCACATAGGCTACCTCTTTTTCTTGGATGGCGCCTGCGTTATTTTTAAAATTCAATCTGATGTAGGAGGTTACTTTAGCAATATCAGCATCGCTCAAGAAATCATGTTTAGCCATCTCGCCATCGAAGGGCTTTCCATTTACTGTAATCGGCCCCTTGAGCCCTTCTAGTAATACAGTGATGAGCCTCTTTTTATCTCCGGTTACCCAGTCCGATTCCACTAGAGTGGGATAACGACTCCCGTCGCCCTTTCCTTCTCCCTGATGGCAGGAAATGCAATAAATATTATAGATTTTCTGACCTCCAGCCGCCATACCCTTGTCAAGGTTATCTCTGATCTTGTCTGGCGTCTTAAGATGAGTTAGCATTTTGCGCTTTTCCATTTTTGCTAACTGATCCTTTCCGAAATTTTCTTTGTCTCCCCTAAACATGATTCGCCATATCTTTCCCGTGACAATATCGCTTATGTATAATGAGCCATCAGGACCCATTGCTATCCCCATCGGGCGATGACCAGCATCAGATGAACTCACAATAGTTTCTTTCTGAGCAAATCCATCCGCAAATACTTCCCAGGTGCTTGACGGCGCACCGTTTCTGAAAGGAACAAAACAAATAAAATAGCCTGATTGTGGGTACGGGGATCGGTTACTTGATCCATGAAAAGCAATAAAAGCTCCGTTTTTATAATGGTCAGGGTATTGATTGCCGGTATAAAATAAAAGATCGTTCGGCGACCAATGTCCTGGGAAGCCAATGATAGGATTTGCAGGATTACCCACTTCTTCTTTCAAATCAACATCACGGTATTCGGGAGCAACTACTTTTTTATTTTGCAGTTGGTCATAATAATAGTAAGGCCACCCACCTTTCATTCCTTCTTTCACTTCAAAAAATTCTTCAGATGGCAACATGGTACCTTCCCATTCTGAATAAAGTGATGGCCATGTTTGATGCAGATCGTCTCTGCCATGTTCTAACGCGAATAAAGTATGAGTTGCATGATTCCAGTCCATCGCTATCCCGTCTCTAAGTCCGGTGGCATACCGAACTCCGTCTTTTTGAGTTTGATCAAGCTTATCAGCATCAAATCTCCATATGCCGGCGTGTTCAGCAAGTTCAGCACACGGATATTGACCCGGACTTTCGGGGATCCTATTATCTATCTGACAATTATTACTAATTGACCCAAAATTAACATACATGTGTCCATCGTCGTCAAAAGCGAGCGTTTTGCCAATATGTTCAATTAGATAATTGTCTGTTAGAACAAGTTCTATTTTGCTTTCGGGTATTAGTTTACCTGGGGTTAACTTCTGTCTATAAACAGTACCTTTAGTACTAAAATAAATATAACTATTGTATATTCTCATACTTGTTGGACCATAACCTCTCTCAGCTTTGTAATCTCCAAAATAGACGATACTGTCAGCCTTACCGTCGTTGTTCATGTCTCTGATAGCAACATTTCCAGAATCTTGCTTCGCATAAGTAAGTTTTACATAAATGTCCCCATTTTTATTTACGTCCAGATGTCTGGCATGGCCAATACTGTCTGCCACAACCACGGCTTCAAACCCATCGGGTAAGAAAAGGCCGCCATTGTCAATATCTCCTGCCGGGAGATTTGATTTTTGAATACAGCTGGAGAAGAAGGAACTTATTATAAGAATCCACAACAGTTCATTAAAATGTGCTTTCGATAAATTCATTTCGCTTTATTTCATTAGATCAAAAAGATGTAGTCCTCGTTTCTCCAACTCCTTGTCCAACTGTTGGATCAAAATTTTGGATAACAGAGGACTCCTTAACCGTTGTGGAGTTTAGGATGCATCAATCCATTCAAATCAATTGTGTAAGATAATAATTACGGTTCAAGAATTCACATCAGGTCACGCGTCTGGTTCAAGTCTTGAGCGCAGGGCAGCGGGCGGAGGGGACTTGGACTAATCGCGAGATTTCGGCAGTCAGAAGACTGCCATCATGATAAGCACAACTGAGGCATCGCATGTAGCCGCCGCACAGCACTTGTGCCAGATCAGGAATGGATACGGACTCCAACTAATTAATCAGATATCTTTGAGCAGGTTTATTAAACATTTACCACTCATGTGGGTTTATCAAGCGTGATTTCATTTTTACTTCTATTACTTTCAATAGACATGCAATCAGATCAGCGCCAGCTGTTGATTTTTGGTGTTAACCAGCCAGAGTTTAAAAAGCAGCTAGACTTGCTAAAGCAAGATTCTATTGCCTTGATCGATCGCGATCTTGTGATCTAGACACATCATGAGAGGAGTACGTTTCATAAAAAATATGCTATCAAGCCTGATCAATTTGCCATCATCCTGATCGGCAAAGATGGTGGAGAGAAGCTGAGGTCTTTTACGGTTGTGCAACCCAAAACTTTGTTCGCCTTAATCGATAGCATGCCCATGCGCAAGGCGGAGATGCGCAAGAATGAATAGTTATTAAAACTACATTTTAGTAATCAATGAAATTGGAATCCAACCGCCGAGCCAGCCCTCCGTTGTTCGTGTTCTGATGCTTCCATCCATCCAAATTGATTACGTAAGCTCATAGCTACGGTTGATCCATTTCAAAAATTTGCATCAAGTCACCAACAACGAAGCTGAAATGCAGACTGCCATCATGGTTGACACAAGTGAGCCATCGCACTTGGCCGCCGCACCGCACTTACGCCAGATCAGGGCCGATCAGGGATTCGCAGCTTCTAAATAAATTGGAATTATTCTAAATAATACTTGACTCCAATCGCTTTTTAGGACACCTTTGCCAATTATTTGGAATGATTCTAAATAGCGACCTCATGGATTTCAATCTTAAACCGATTATAATTTTCGCGTTTTTCATCCTTAATACCTCCGCATCCGCCCAAGATGGAATAATCAAAGGGAGAGTTTATGACAATGAGCAAAATGCAATACCGAATGCAAACATCAGCATCGAGAAAACTTCTTTTGGTGGTTCAAGTGATGAGTCGGGAAATTATCTAATCAAAAAAATTCCGGTAGGGAATTACCAAATTATCTTTTCTGCCGTTGGTTTTCAATCGATCACCAAGTCAGTGGTGGTGAAGGTAAATGAAACCACTGAGGTGAATTTCCAAGCGGAAGAAAAAGTATCACTTCTCAATGAAATTGAAGTTATCGATATAAAAAGCATAACGGGTATGGGCTACTTGGGAGAGGTTCACGATGGAGTAATCTTCGCTGGAAAAAAGACAGAAGTGCTGATCTTAGATAGCCTCGATGCCAACACTGCGCAAAACAATCCAAGGCAGGTTCTTGGCCGTGTTCCGGGGGCCAATTATTCCGAAACGGAAGGAAGCGGATTCCCTTCCAATGGCATCGGCTTTCGTGGGTTAAACCCAACCCAATCCATTGAGACCAACACAAGGCAAAACGGCTATAACATTACATCAGATTTGTACGGCTATCCGGAATCATACTATCTCCCTGCTATGGAAGCTGTCAGCCGAATCGAAGTAATTCGTGGCGCTTCTTCATTGCAATATGGAGCGCAATTTGGCGGTGTTATCAATTACATCATAAGGAAAGGCAACACCACCAAACCATTTGAATTCACCACACAACAAACCGGTGGGAGTTTTGGGATGTTTAATTCATTCAATTCCGTTGGCGGACAAGCGGGAAAGTTCAATTACTACTCTTACGTCCAGACGCAGACTACACAAGGCTGGAGGCCGAATTCGGATTTCAGAAAACTTACAGGCTTTGCGAGAATTGAGTATCAAGCTTCTGATAAGCTAAAAATCGGACTCGAGTATTCCATTCTCCGAAATCGCATCCACATGCCAGGCGGGTTTTCAGATAGTCTTTATGCACTTGGCAATCGCAAGTCATATAGGGCAAGGAACTGGTTGCAAAGTCCGTGGAATGTGATTGCTGCAACTTTGGATTGGAAACTTTCGCAAAGTACCTCCATCCGTATCAAGTCTGCTTTCAATTCAAGTGCCCGTGATTTGGTATGGCGCAATGAAGATGGTGGCCCCAATGCGCAAGATGTGGTCGACCCAGCCATAAATTCTTACAGCAATCGAGAATCTCAGCACGAAGATTTTCAAAGCAATACGACTGAAGTCCGATTGCTCACTCATTATGATTTGGGAAAGACGAAAAACACGCTCGCCGCAGGGGTACGATTCTTCACTGGGAAGATGAAACGCCAAGGGGGAGGCAAAGGCACTACTGGGTCGGACTTTGATTTTTCGCTTGTGGAACCAGGCTATGAATATGATCTGCACTTCACAACCACCAACATCGCGCCATTCATCGAAAATACATTTCGGGTTACAGACAGGTTATCTATTACACCGGGTCTACGATATGAATACATCAAGTCTACTGTGAAAGGTTTTAATCCAAGCTATGATAATAGTGGTGCTGTATATTCCGACCAGTCAAAAGATCGCAATATCTTCCTGGTAGGAGTTGGTTCACAGTTCGGCATTACTTCAACCACTAACATTTACGCAAACTATTCGCAAGCTTACCGACCATTGGATTATTCTTCGCTGACACCTTTTGCTACCATAGCAACTGTCGATCCTAACATGAAGGACTCGAACGGCGCAAATTTCGATATTGGCTATCGGGGATCAGTAAATGATTTCCTGAACTTTGACGTCGGAGGATTTTATTTACAGTACAATAACCGAGTAGGGGTAGTTGAAAAAACAGATGCCTTGGGAAATCAATATCCCTACAGGACAAATGTGGCCAATAGTGTGCATAGAGGTTTGGAAATCTACATGGAGTTCAACCCTGTGAAGGCGTTTGCAGACAATAAGAACTGGAGTCTGAGTTTCTTTAATTCGCTTGCCATCATTGATGCCAGATATGTTTCAGGTGAGTTCGATGGCAAGTATGTTGAATATGCACCCACAAGCATCAACCGTTTCGGCACGAATTTGGTAATTAGAAAATTCTCTACGACATTCTTAATTAGTAATACGGCCAAATCGTTTGGCGATGCTGGAAATTCTGAAAAACCTTCCGCTGATGCAGTTGCAGGTGTTATCCCTTCATACACAGTCATGGACTGGTCAGGAACAATCAGGATTAAGAATTATAATTTAAAGATGGGCGTTAATAATCTTGCCGATCGAAGCTATTTTACCAAGCGTACAGATGAATATCCTGGGCCGGGCATTATACCTGCCATTGGCAGAAGCTTTTATCTTGGCTTTGGAGCAAAGTTCTAGTCCATCAATGCTTTTCAGTGAATTGGCTGTCAAGCCAATGCCCGTTTCATCCATGAAAAGTCGTTGGGGAGATCCATTTCAAAAATTCACATCAGGTCACCAACAGCAAACGCGCCTGGTTCAAGTCTTGAGCGCAGGGCAGTGGGCGGAGGAGACTTGGACCAATCGCGAGATGATGGCAGTCAGAATACTGCCATCATGATAGGCGCAAGTGAGCCATTGCACATAGCCGCCGCACAACACTTGCGCCAGATCAGAAATTGTATTCGGGAAGTTGTTGGAGACCCGAGACGGGAACACCAACAACGAAGTGTATTCAAGGTCCGAGTCCCCACCACGCACAACCCATCGCTCAAGGTTCGAACCAGCCTGCTTCGACTATCTTTTCAAGACGACCTATACGCCATCTCATAAATAGACTTCACATGGGGCCCAAGGAAGACACGGGCATAGATACGGATAATGGACAGCCCATCAATGATGAAGCTCAGCGAAACCATGGTGGCCAATACAGGCTGGTCTTCATGGATGTGCGTGAAGATCAGATCTTCTCCAACAAAACTTGGTGTGATAGGAAATCCTGAAACCCCGAGGCATGCCACCAGAAATACCAAAGCAAACTTGGGATGAAGGTAAGAATGCCCATGGAACTGATCGAGGTCAATGCTACCCTCATGTTCGCGCAGCCAGCGAAGGCACATGAAGCCCAAAACACCAGCTACTGCAACACCGATCAGGTATATGTGAATCTCGGTGAAGCTGAACTGTTCATTAAAGGCAATGGCCAGCGCGATCCAGAAGTGGTTCATCACCACGAGGAGCCAGCTCATGCGGGCCTGTTTCCTTTCGGTGAAGGCCTTCAAAACCATGATCAGTGCGAAGGAAGAAAAAAGGTATGGAAACAAATGCTCAATGCTTTCGGGGAGCAACTCTTGATTGTAGACAATAAAAAGTCCTGCGAGATAAGCCGGTATGCCGAAGTACAATACCCTGTTGAGCGTCAGGAAATCCAGGCGCCTGCCTAACCATTTCAATGGGTTCCAGAGGTAGCGATACATGAGTGAATCGAGGTTCCACTCTTTAAGACACAGCAGGTAAAATGAGTATTCGATCTTCTTGGGGAGCGAATCTTCTATCGTCTCTGTACGAGGTTTGAAATTGTAGAACTGCTCGCGGATCAGGTAGCTCACTACGGAAGGGGACACCAATAATTGATAGGTTCTGAGGAAGGCATTTCCGGCAAAGTGAAACAAGGCGAGCGTCTCAAAGCCTGCCGCGACTTCAATGAAGATCAGGCCAATCTGCGAGATGGAGGCATAGGCAATCTGGCTCTTCACGGATGACTGCACGCGGGCGATTCCAGCGGCCATGGCACTGGTAACTAATCCAAGGAGCGCTATGATGATTCTTACTGAAAGTTGATGCTCCCAGAAAGGGAATGTGCGCAGGAGGATGAAGACACCTAAATGAACCGACAAGCTGCCGTAGAAAATGGCGCTTGAAGGTGTTGGCCCTTCCATGGCACGGGGCAACCATGAGGAGAATGGAAATTGTGCAGACTTTGCAGCGGCAGAGATGAGGATCGCCAGTGAAATCATCACGCCGATCCATGTATGCGACTGCAGCTGGGTGCTCACCAGCTCATAATTGTTCAGCTTCAGGAACGTGATATTCTCATGCCATAAGTGATGACTCATCCACATGGCGAGGATCAGACCGATGTCTCCGACACGGTAGATTGAAAATACTTTCACCGCATTTTTTACCGGCAGATAGCGATCTCTGTAGAAGGCAATGAGCAGGAAGGACGAAATGCCCAAAATTTCCCAGCCGATAAAAAGCGTTTCGATGTTCCCTGAAAATACGGCAATCGTATAACCGAGGTAAAAGAACAAGATCGTATTGAAGAATCGTTTGTATCCGCTTTCCCGGTGCATGTAATAGCGACTGTAGATAGTCACCAGAAAAGTGAGAATGGCACCCACCATCATGTAGGTGGCGGTGATTTTGTCGAAATAAAAATCAATAAAAAAAGAATAGTCGTCGGTCTCGTACACCATGAGCTCTTTGAGGTTGAGTGTGGGGTGGTTTTTGAACAGCCACACGCCGCAAAAAAGGGTGATGCCAAGCAAATGAAGTCCTACGGTGCTGAAGGCCCCCCACGAGATGAAATCTTCTTTGCTGGCCGGTATCAACATGCTGATGATAAACCCGAGGAGGGGCAATAGAATGAAGAAGGGAAGAAAAAAGTCCATCGTGATCACAGGCTATGAAAGTGTGAACACAGGTAGGTTGTCCTCGTTCGCTTCAAGGATTGAGTTGAGGTCGGTGATGTTTTGAATCTTCTGATCGACCACAGAATAAGGTGTGAAGCCGCCATCAGCAAACAATGAGAGTTCTTTGGTTTCAGGATTGATGGCCACCAGTTTGACCCAGTCGTTGATAAACCATTCATAGGTTGCTGACTCCTTTTGAATGGTTTTCAGCACTACGTCAGGAAAGTGCTCTACGATGATCAGCAGCCTGACAGGATCATGCACTTCAATCATCTGGCTTGGAAGGCCAGGCCGAAGGTCCCCGTCGATGCCGTTGGCTACACCAAACAGTCCCATCACATTGTGTGGAAGTTTGGTGCCGGCTCCCAATTTTTGGTTGTCAACGCGGGAGAAAAAATATTCTAGGTTGATACCACCGCACACCGGTGCTGCAGCTTTTAGAATATTGTATAAGTACTTACCGTCCGGATCTACGCGGTAGTCAAAAGAATTCATAAAAGAACGGCGGTCCAGGAAAAGTCCTTTGGTGAGAGACCTTCTTCCGACGATGCAAAGCGCATTTGTAGCATGGTTGAGTTCAGGCCGTGGTTCGAAAAGAGAAACGGAGCGAATCCTGACATCCTCATGTATCGAAAACGGCGTGCGTCGGGTGTTGATGGAAACAAACCTCCTGGATCTTTCTTTGGCATTGAGGTCAAGCGCTTTGGCGAAGGAGGCTTCATTTTTCTGGTGCCTCGACACGTTGGCTTGCGAGAGGGAATGTTCATCGAAGAAGAGAATTTCATCGCGGGTGGTGTCATGCAGTCCCCCGACAAATTGGGTTTCTGATGGAATCGCGATGCCGCGCTCTGATAGCATTTTCCTCACGTCGGGATGGTTGATCATGTGACACATCACACGCGAGTTTACAGATCCTGCTCTTCCTGAACATGCGCCGCAGTCATAAGCCGCGAAGTGTGGGTTGTTGATGCTGCTCGATCCATGCCCAATAATATATACGATGGGGGCGAAGTCACGCACCAGGCCGATGCTTTTTAGAAGTCCTTCGGCGCGAAGGGCCATCTCTTCTGTGGTAAAACCAATCTGCAAATCATTCTCCCTGTCGTTGAGATTCTTGTTTTCGATGGTGAGCGCTGCATGCTTGTCCATGTGCTTGAATGACGAAGCAGTGGCAGGGCCCATGGATGGTTTGAAAATATTGATGAACAACCGCACCGCCGACCAGAACCCAAGAGTCTGGCTGATGAGCCAGCCGCCAAGAAGTGTCTGGCTGCGTTTCGAAAAGTGAACATCCGTTTCGCGCTTGCTTTTGCTTCCCACTTCCTTAATTAAAAACTTTGGCGTCACCGGCCAGGGGCAGAGCTTCGTATAAAACTTGCCGTTCTGGGGCTGGAAGAAAAACTCCACGCTGAAAAATCCGGGGGTACCGAATGTTTCGCAAGCAGGATCAGTGCTTTCAATGTACCGACGGAAGGAGCACTCCCGGTCGTCGATGCAAAACATTGCCTGAAAACTTTTTTCCTGTGAACTCTCTTCCGTATTATTTCTCTTTGTCAGGAGACCGCCGAGTACTTCATTGTAGTAACTCCATTCGTAAGCCTCCTGCCAGATGCACCGTATCTCATGCACCTCGCTTTCGGGAATGTCTGCGAACAAATCAACGGGTCTTTGTATGATGCGCTCGTGGAGGGGTCCCCATTTTTTTCCAAAGTGAACGTCTAAGGCATCGATCTCCATCAGCAATTCGAAGACCACCAAATCATGGAGCGTGATCTGCTTGGTGTCCAACAGTGTTTGAGGCACATCTTCCACGGTAGACACCAGACCTGACCAACCCTGGTGCGCAAATTGTTGGTCGAAAAGATATTGCTTGTACAGCGACGCATCACCGACAAGGATATCGAGCAAACTATGAATGGTCGGATTTTCTTTGATGAGTTTTCTTGCCCTGGGTGTTTTGAAGAAGCTGTTGAAGGCGGTACGTTCCATCTCCGCGATCGAGTCGAGGAAGCCAATGTTCTTTACAGGAAAACTCCACAAGGAGATCCCCTGATCGAGATAACTGCAGAGTGTGCGGAACAGGAGCGGGTGTACCATTGAGTCAAGGTCAATCTGGTAGGATCGCTTCCAATTGGCACGCAGCGAACCTATCCGAGGCAGCGGTAGGGCATCGTACTTCTTGATAAGGGCACGGTCCTTCCACACTTCCAGGTTTTCTTTGCCTTTTCTCTTGATGATGATCTGGTTGAGTACTTGTTCTTTTATGCGTTTCGATTTGTACAAGGACCTGAATTCATTTAATGAAATACTCACCCGATAGCCAAGGATTTCGGAGGCTTTTCCAAGGGCATCGAAAAACTTCAGGTTTTGAAAGGCGTGGAGGGTATTATGATGGATGAAGTCTTTGAGCGGAGCCTGCGCGGGCAGATAGTGCTTTAGCTCATGAAGGGCCTCATGCTCATCAAATGAAGGAGTCGAACTCATTTCTTGCGTTGGGTATCGTATGACAAAATGTACTTAATTATGTTAGAGGAGCAAATTGATTGCAAGTCACCCATTCAGAAACAAATTCTTTGTGGCATGGGTGGATCTGATTGCTTGGGTGTGAAGTACACTTCTTCTTTAAAAGTAGAGTCAAGTTCTTCCCTCAGTACTTGAACAAAATTCGTTACCCACTGGTCAGACCGATTGTCTTTCTGCCGGTAACTGATGAAAATGTCATTTTCGTAACCATTCAAAAATGGAAGCCATTAGTCAAAAGTAAGATTTAGGTATCAAATTTCAAGACCGCATTAGTTGAAAACAACCAATTTGAATACTCGTGTCTGTGTTGTGGGCTGGATTTGACTTTTGCAAAGCCTGAGGTCGCTGTGGCCCTCGTTGTCCCAATGGTTAAATTTCATAGTCGTCCGCAAGTCTGTCGGCTTGTTTCCAGTCGTTACTTTGTCGTCTGGGTCGCGGGTGGGAGAGGCAGGTTCTTTTGCTTTGGTTTGGTTTGCGTGTCGGATGTGCGGCAATGCGAATGTGCATGACTGTGCGGAATGAAACTGTAAACTGTCGGGCGGAAATTACACACAACGGTTTGCGGCTTGGCGAAGGTGGCGATTTTCAGCACTCACTTTCATACGAAGCACTAAAGTTTATATACCCACAAAACTGTCCTACGAAGCACTGAACCGCCACTTTTGCCAAACCGCTGTTACCTGCTGGCGTTCTTGTCGTTTGTTGCTGCGTCAATGTTTCAAAGGTCTTTTCTTTATCATACCCCCTTTTGTGTCCTTTATGCTACTCATAACAACAAAAGCATTCGGGTCAATTTTTTCTATTTCAGTATTTAATTTATTTAACTCTAGTCTGGTTACCACTGAGTAAACAATGTCCATTTCTTTCGCTTCTCCCTTTTTACCAAAACCGCGTTTCCCGCTATATATAGTTACACCTCTTCCCATATTGTCAATAATCATTTGTCTGATTTCCTCACTATGTGATGAAATAATAGTAACACCAATATATTCCTCAATTCCTTCAATAATAAAATCAAGTGTCTTTGATGCCGCTAAATAGGTAATCATTGAATAAAGAGCTATTTCAACTGAAAGAAAATATACAGCAGCAGAAAAAATTACAACATTAATAGCGATAATGATGTCACCAATAGTTGTCCCGAGTTTGCGACTTAAATAAATTGCAAGAACTTCTGTCCCGTCAATTACTGCACCGCCCCTGACTGAAAGTCCGATACCAGTACCAAGAAAAAAGCCACCAAAAACTGCCACCAATAAATTGTCTTTCGTAACATCTGGAAAATTAACTGTCGCAAGACATAGTGCAAGTCCCGAAATCGCAAGAGCCGTTTTTATTGCGAAGGCTTTACCAAGAATTTTGTAAGCAAGAATTATAAAGGGAATGTTTACACATATTATTAAGATATAAAGAGGTATTGATGTAAGTGCTGATATTAAAAGCGATATGCCTGTGGCTCCTCCGTCAATAAAATGATTTGTCAATAAGAAACCTTTAAAACCAAAAGATGCAGAAAAAATACCGACTGTAATTAGGAAAAAGTCCTTAATGTGTCGTTTCGTTGTGATAATAAATTCCCGATATTTCTTTGCAAGTCGGTA
>JAYVQY010000074.1:0-7239 GCA_043776715.1 Cyclobacteriaceae bacterium
AGAGATAAAGTCCTGCCATTTCATTCCGCTCACTTGCTCGATGATCAGGGCAAGCCCATTAAAAGCGGGGTTGGAATATTTATACTTTGAGCCAGGCTCAAACTCAAGTGTATCCGTTTGTGTGATGGGGTACCAGTTCTCTGCATCCTTTGCCGTGAGATAGAATATAGAGTCTTTGCTGACCTCTCTGGTGTCAGGCAACCCTGAAGTATGGGTGAGAAGGTGTTTGATTTTTACTTTTTGTGCGATGCCTTTGTTTTTGAATTTTGGAAAATACTTGATGAGACTGTCTTCGACGGATAGTTTACCTTGTTCCTGTAAGATCAGGATGCCATTGGATACAAAGGTCTTTGAAATTGAACCAAGGTTGAAGAGTGTTTTTGTGGTGATTGGTTCCTTTGTTTTCAGGTCAGCGAGACCGTAGCCCTTTGAAAAGACGATTGTAGTATCCTTCATCACGAGCACAGACCCGCCAGGCTGATCAGGAGCAAATTCTTTTGAGAAATACGCATCCATCTGTTCCGCGAATTTGTTTTTGGGGTTTTCAGATGAACACGACAAGAGAATAAGAAGAGGAAGAAGCTTTTTCATATAGTATTGTTAATCGTATTCAATTCTTTTTTTCAATTTCAGGTAAAATGAAATCATCGAGAGCACTCGGGAGCTTCATCATCGCTTCAATATCTTTAACGGTGCGTGGCGCCATGACCGACAAATGTTCATATCCATCTTTGGTGATCAGATAGTCATCTTCTATGCGAACGGCGATTCCCCACCACTTTTTATCACAATTCGAATTATCCGGAATATAAATCCCTGGTTCGATGGTTACCGCATTGTATTCTTCAAGGTTGGCCCCGCCTCGGTCGTGAACATCCAATCCGATGGGATGGCACACGCCATGAGGAAAGTACATATGCTTCTCATCGATTGTTTTGATGACGCCCAATTCCAGAAGTCCTTTGTTGATTACTTCCCGGCAAACCACCGTGAGTTGCTGCCGTGGCGTTCCGGGTTTGCAGATCTTCATCGCTTCCTCCTGTGCCTTCAATACCAATTCATAAATCTGCTTTTGTTCCGGACTGAATTTGCCGCTGATGGGAATGGATCTTGTAATGTCTGCGCTATAGCCATGAAACTCGGCTCCAAGGTCCATCAAAATCATTTCTCTGGAGGTGATGGTGGGTTTGTAGTTATCAATATAATGAAGGATGCATCCATTGTGCCCGGCACCAACAATGGACGGGTAACCGAGGTCTTCTGCCTGATATTTCTTAAAGACAAACTCGTGGATGCCTTGTATTTCCCGCTCTGACATTCCGGGTTTCATTGCTTTCATCACTTCTACCTGTCCGGCACATGAGATGCGGACGGCTTTCTTTATCATTTCAATTTCTTCTTTCGTCTTAATTCCGCGCAGGTTCGACATCAGGACTTCAAGTCCCTGCATGTCCAGGTTATTTTTTGGGGGTTCTACGCTGAGGGTAATATTGTTTTTTTCCGGATATTTTACCTTGACTTTGAATTGTGTGATAATCTCATAAAGGTCCGCAGAATCCCTTGGGTTGTCGCGCACATCATTTTGGAAATCAACAAACAGAACCTTGTCAAATTTGTTGAAGTCAACGTTGTAGCGTTTGAATTCTGTGTTGTTGAAAGTTTGTTCAAAGCCCAATATTTCTTTTGTGCCTGCTTCGCCCAGTCGGCGCCCTGTCCACATCTCGCGAAGTTCATTGCGGGGCTGAACAAACAGGATCTCATCATACCGGCTGCTGTTGGCGGCGATCTGTAAGTCTTTAAAAATAAACAATACAGCATCTGGTTCTCTGTATCCCGTCAGGTAGAAGAAGTTAGGGTCTTGGTGGTAGACATAATCCACGTCGTTGGCACGGTTCCGTGCCGCGTTGGCGAAGAAAACCGCCACTGAATTAGAGGGCAAACCCTCACGCAGCTTTTGTCTTCGTCCTTTGTGGAAATCTTTTGTCAAAAGATCATCTGGAAGGTCAGGATTTTGACTGAAACAGAATGTGGAAGTTAATGTAAGGAGCAGGTATATAAGACTACGCATAATGAATCGGTTATGGTAAATGGTGCGTTAAGATACAGTCTTAAAAGTATCAAAAACCCCCGGAATTATTGACGCTTTATGGGCTAAAGCCCGATTGGATTATTTTTGGATAACCACGGCCTTAAGGCCGTGGTTACTATCAGTATCCTGAACTGGCTTTAGCCCTAACTATGCAATGACCGCGGCAATTTGAAACGCGCGGTTGAGGCGATTGTATGATTTAGATTTCTGTTGTTTATTTCAAAGACTTCTCAAGCACAATAAATTCCAATTTGGTCTTCGGTTGGCCAAAGCGTTCATCATTAAATTCAAAAGGCTTTCTTTCACCGGTAGCAGTATATCCGTGTCGGAAGTACCAATCGATAAGTTCCTTGCGAATGGAAATGACAGTCATATAAACAGAACGGCATTTGAGTTTCCTTGCTTCAGTCTCTGCACCGAGAAGCATTTTCTTGCCAATTCCTTTTCCTTGTAAATGGGGCCGTACGGTAAGCATGCCAAGGTAAAGTTTCTCGCCACTTTTGTGGAGCTCCACACAGCCGAGAAGTTGCCCCACCTCAATATATTTCATGATCCAATGGTCGGGCTGCCGGATGATATCTTCAATGGCGGCTGCATCCGTGCGTGTGCCGTCAAGTAAATCAGCCTCCGTGGTCCAACCTTGTCGGGAGGAGTCACCACGATAGGCGGAATTGACGAGCAGGGCAATTTCCGGGGCGTCCTGAATGTCGGCGGGTAAAAATTCAAAAGTCATCAGGAGTCAAATATATTCGACTTTATTAAAATAGTCCATCATAAAATTGCGCTCTTATTGGGTGATTCTTCTCTTTGGAGGATGTCTTCGCGTCCCGCCTCGGGTGCGGCGATCGTCAACGTTTACTATGAAATGAAAAAGAGCACCAGAAACCATTGGAGGGACGCGCTGGAGAATTTGAAGAAGGCTATTAGGTCGTGGTATTTTGATGAGACATCAAAAACCGCGAAGACCTTTAGGGTTAAGTAAATCACCTCAGCCTTCTATCTCACGGATTTCAAAATCTTTCCCTCTTCCAAATTTGATGAGGTCTTTCAAGAGATAGCGCTCCAGGGTATTCAGATCCTTGACTTTAAAATCACCATTGCTCAGAATGTGCTCAATTTGAAATTCAAACCGATCGTCGAAATTGACGAGCTTGTATTTCTTTCCAACCCGTAGTACGTCAAAAGAGAGGCCAGCCATCAGAGGTCTTCTTCTCTCTCCAGCATCAGAATGGATGCCTGTGGAACAATAAAATATCTCTCACTCTCATACATCACTTCAATTGCTCCTTTTTGTAAAAAGATGGCCAAATCGCCCTCCTGTGCTTGCAACGGCAAATATTTTACCTGATCCTCTTTTCCTTTCCAATGATCATCTTCATCCGCAGGCATGGGCAACGGATAGCCTGGACCCACTTTAATGACAAATCCTTTTTGAATCCGCTCTTTCTCCTGGACACCCGGCGGTAAGTAAAGTCCGCTGTCAGTCTTGTCTGATTCTTTGGCTGGGCGAATCAATACACGATCACCCACTACAATGAGTTTCTTCAACTTGCTATCTGCCGTAACTTTCATTCTGAGTTTACTTTTTGCGTGTTGCGGTGAACGGAAATTCCAGTCCACTGGTGGACATCGTGCCCTTCAAAACATCTTTATTCAGTTGCGCAGAAAACAAGACATTCACTTCGGAGAAATCAAAGTCTCCTTCCGTCTTTTTACTTTTCTTGTCGTACTTGAATTTATTGAATGGGACCTCGTTCTTAAGCACCACCATCTTGGCTGCGTATCCTTTGTCCGTCTTATTGACTGTCATAACACCGGCATAATCACCTTGAGGAGTGCCGGTTACAGAATAATTCCAGGCACCAATCGGGCCAGGAGCACAGGATGTAATCATAACGCAAACCGCGATGACGGAAATTATTTTTTTCATTGTCTTATATTTTAAATTGATAATTACTCAGAGAATAACTTTCCCTGGTCCTTGTTTTTAATGTCATCACTTTCAGTGGAGTAAAGAGGCAGCTTATTTAATTCTTTGCTCAGCAAGGCATCTTGGGTAATAATGCCACGTTGGTTGGCCTCACTTTTTAATCTTTCGTTATCACTCTCAAGATCTTTGATGCTGATTTGCTTTGACCTTCGCTCGATGGGAGGATTGAGCTTTTCAGATTTCTCAAATTCAACCACTTTCTCAAGCAATTCTTTGGGCAAATCCGCTTCGCTTCTGTAAACCAATTCAAAGAACTGTTTTGCAAAAAAGCCATCAATCTGGATGCGTCGTTTCGAAAGATGGACAAATTTGCCAATGACGCGGCAAATATTTTCCCGCTCCTCCGGACTCAACTGTTCAGCAAATTCATAATCTTCAATTCTTCGCAGGGCAAGAATAATTGGCTCTAACGCATCGATCGAAATGATGTAGACGGTATAGTCGCTGAGCTTGTAAGCAAACTGCTCCAGGTAATCAAGGGTGTTGCCAGGAACAACAAGGAAGACTTCCTTTTTGACATCGTCCTCCTTCACGTACTTTCCACTCTCCACCTGGCTCTTGAGGTAGTTGGGGAAATTCGACAAGTCATCACTCCCCGGACTTTTAGCGTCGAATATGATAAACTCATTGTTGATCTTGAGCGTATTGTCAGGCTTCCCCTTGAATGGAACACGATCAACATATTCAATGGTGTATTGATTGCAGATGGTCTTGATTCTGTTTTTTACATTTTCTTCGTGGTTGAGCCAGGTTTCTTTGAGTTTTTTTATTTTTTCAAACTCATTTCGATTCTTCTCTTCCATCTCACGGTCACGGTCTCTCTGAATCTTTTCCTGTATTTGTCTAAGAGATGAGATTGCATTCGAATGCTCCTGTTTGCGAAACTCATCCTCCTTTTCCAATTGAGTTATCTGATTACGCGCTTTTTGAAAATTAATATCGGCATTTTCAAATTTTTGTTTTGTTACGGCGAGCTCATTCGACAACTCCGTTCCTCTTTTCAGGAAGCTGCTATTAGATTCCTTGAGCGTTGCAATGTCTTTTAGGCTGTCTTCATACTGTTTAGACAGCACAGCATTTGATTGTTTTATCACCTGTACTTCGGTGCTAAGGCGGTTTACGGCTTCTTGAAGATTTTTCGTGGAAGCCTTTTCAATTTCTGAGGCTGTGGCAAGTTTTGTATTTTCAGACTTCACGTTCTCAATGGCTGAAAATAGTCGCTGTAAATCGCCATTCGCATCAATCAGCTGCGACTTGATCTTGCCCCATCCAAACAGTCTTTGAAAAAAATTAAGACTCTTTAATGTATCGAACGCCCTTTTAAGATGATCATATTCCATTCAGCTTTCCACTTTAAACTTTCCACTTTCAGCTTTCCACTTTCAGCTTTCCACTTTCAGCTTTGAACTTTCCACTTCTTCCCCCTAAAACTCAACCAACAACTGCCCCTTCTCCACCGTATCTCCCTTTTTGATTTTCACCTGTTTTACGGTCCCTTCTCCGGGAGCCTTAATAATATTTTCCATCTTCATTGCTTCCAGCACAAGCAATGGATCACCCGCCTTCACAAAGTCGCCCACTTTAATACGAAGATCGATAATCAGTCCTGGCATTGGCGCTTTAATCACATTGATTTTCGCCGCCGTGCTGTTGGTCATCCCCATCTTTTCCAATAGGAGGTCGAATTTGTCACGAAGCTGAATTGTATATTTTCTCCCATTGACTTTAAGCTCGACGGTCTTTGCCTCACGGTCTGTTCTAACCACTTCAGCCCGATAGCCCTTCGTCCGATATAGGATGTGATAATGACCATTACCCAGGGAAGTGAGGTCCCAGTCAAGCGGGTTGCCATTTACCACAAGGGTTTCGTGATCACGCTCGATGTCAAATGCTTTTTGGCCGATTTGTGCCTTATACATAATGTCAAAAGTAGGGGGTGGGGAGGTGGTTTAGTTTAAAATCATGAAATTTGTTTCAGCTTGCCAGTGAGGCGGGAACAAAATACTCAACTTGTTTTAAATCGTGAACTGGAAAACACTTCTTTCGGCAGGCAGACTTGGTCAAAAGTCAATTTCATTAGAATCTTCCCGCAGCGCGTTTGAACAAGACTACGACCGCATCATTTTCTCTCATCCTTTTCGGAGGTTGCAAGATAAAACCCAGGTTCATCCACTTCCTGAACACGATTTTGTTCACACAAGACTTACCCACAGTCTGGAGGTCTCCAGTGTAGGGCGGTCATTGGGAAAGCGTGTGGGCGATGTGGTCCTTCAACGTCATCCGGAATTGATTTCTGATTTTTCTCAATTTGATTTTGGAGCAATCGTGGCAGCAGCTTCGCTCGCACATGACCTTGGCAATCCGCCCTTTGGTCATGCAGGTGAAGACGCCTTGTCTGATTTTTTTCTTGAAAATGTTTTATTCAAAGAAGGTATGAATGAAGCTGAATGGAATGATCTGATCCATTTTGAAGGAAACGCTCAAGGCTTTCGCATCCTGAATCAACAGGAATATGGCATGAAACTTACCGCTGCCACACTGGGAGCTTTTACAAAATATCCTTGTCCTTCACTCTTCCCGTCAAGAGACAAGTCAAAAAAAAGCCAAAAGAAGTTCGGATTCTTTCAAACTGAGAAAGAAATTTTCTCAGCGTTGGCCAATCAATTGGAATTGTTACCAAAGGGAGGGGAAGCCTGGTGTCGACATCCTCTCGCATTTCTGGTGGAGGCCGCGGATGACATTTGTTATAGCATCATCGACCTGGAAGACGGATGCCGGTTGGGTCTGGTGAGTTTTGATGACACCGTGGAATTGCTGGCCCCGATTTTGAAAGAAAAATTGAATCGTGCTAAACTGGCAGGGGATGAGGGCTTGAATAAAAAATTGGGAACGCTGCGTGCGATGAGCATTGGCGAACTGATTGATGCATGTACCAAGATTTTCCTTGCTCACGAAACCGACATTGTAAATGGGAAATTTGATCATGCAATCATTGACCTATGCGAATTCAAGGATGCGTTGAAGATCATCGCCGCGATTTCCATTCAGAACATTTATCGTTCCCGTCAGGTTGTTGAAATTGAAGCTTCTGGCCATGAGGTTCTTCCCGGCCTCCTGCATGAGTTTTTAGCTGCAGGAAATCATTTGTTGCAAAAAGGAA
>JAYVQY010000075.1:0-27003 GCA_043776715.1 Cyclobacteriaceae bacterium
ATTACCTATCCTGCCGCTACCGGAAGAAACTTTGACGAAATTCTGCGCGTGATTGATAGTTTACAACTTACAGCAAAATACAGCGTGGCAACGCCAGCCAACTGGAAGAATGGTGAAGACGTCATTATCACCGCGGCGGTGAAAGATGAAGACATTGCAGGCAAATTCCCGAAAGGATATAAACGGATAAAGCCTTATTTGAGAACTACCCCTCAGCCGAATCTTTAATTCTTTGAAATTATTGTTTAAAGACCTCCTAGACGGAGGTCTTTTTTATTTCCATGGACTTCATATTTGAGTAATACGCGTAAATTTGCTACTCATTTTTCCTCCATGACGCCTCTGCATAAAGAAAGCCCAATGAATGAACTCCCTGTAATGCAGGAAGGCGAAGGCATTATGCTGTTTTATCCTCATGTTCCTCAAAAGGCCATTGAGGCTGTCACAGAAGTTTTGAAAAGCAGATGGATCGGCCAGGGACCTCGTGTGGCCCAATTTGAAAAAGAGTTCGAAGAAAAATTTGCTGGTGGGGGAAAGGCACTCGCGGTAGGTTCTGGTACTGATGCACTTCACCTATCATACATACTGGCAGGACTTAAAGAGGGGGATGAAGTCATCACGCCGGTATTTACTTGTACTGCCACGACCATCCCTTTTTTATACATGGGAGTGGTGTTCCGTTTTGCGGACGTAGATCCGAAAACACTCAATATCAATGTGGACCATGTACGTGAATTGGTCAACGAAAAAACGAAGGCCATCGTTTGTGTTCACTATGGCGGCTTGCCATGTGATATGGATGAATTGCTGGCGATTGCACAAGAGTACAACATACCTCTCATTGAAGATGCAGCCCATGCCCTGGGTGCTACTTATAAAGGAAAGCAGATTGGAGAAATTTCTCCTTTTACCATGTTTTCTTTTCAAGCCATAAAAACGATTACTACCGGTGATGGAGGAATGCTGATAGTGAAAGATCATTCGATCGTACCGAAAGCCGAGCGCATAAGATGGTTTGGCATCGACCGATCCAACAAGCAAAAAGGGAATTGGGAAAATGATATCTGGGAAGTGGGTTATAAATACCAGATGACTGACATCAGCGCGGCGATGGGTCTGGCCGGCCTGCATGAATTTGATCAGACATTGGCGCACCGCCAAAAGTTATTTCAGGCTTACAAGCGAGGCCTTGCTGGTGCCTCGGGCATTACGTTGATGGGAGCAGAGACAACCGACCGTACGCATGCTGCCTGGTTATGCACCGCCCTGGTAGACAAACGAATTGATTTCATGAATAAACTGCGCTCAAGAAAAATTGAATCGGGGCAGGTGCACTACCGTAACGACCGTTACACAGTACTTGGAGGTAGACGAGATGATCTTCCATACATGGATTCGATTGAAGAGAAATACATTGTCCTTCCATTGCATCTGCACATGAACGAAAAAGATGTGGACTACATCTGTCAGGTGATCAGAAGTGGTTGGTGAAAACGGGTGGTGTCTTAAGAAAGACCAATGATTCTTTTCAATTTGTCGCGCAGGAGCCGGCTTCTAAATTCTAAAGTTAAGGCAGGATCTTTTGAGGCACCTTCAAAACCCGCTCCCATCTTGAGGTAATATTTGTAGAACGTGGATATTGACATACCCCACTTTTTCAGGAATTGTCCGTTAGCATCATTTCGAACAATACGTGCAGTAGTCCGGGAACCGAAGTGATATACCCTTGACCGGCTCACTCCTTTGAAATAGCGTACTCCCACATTCCAAAGTTTCATCATCATATCAGGGTCGGATCCCATTCCAGGAGAAAATTCTATACTTAGCCCTCCAATTTGGTTCCAAACTGAACGTGGCAGCACCAATGGATACCAATTGCTTCCACTCCAATCATGAAAGGGAATTTTATCAAAACCTGCAAGAAATTTTTGCTCTTCAAAATCCTGGGTTGTCTTGCCGAAATCATGCGGCGCAATGGCACAGCTATTTCGCGACAGCGTATGTTCGATCATGGTGCCAGAGAGGCTGAAGTTGGAATTACCTGCCTTGATTATTTCTTCTTGCAAAGCGGTGTCCCACCCGGGAGCGAAATAAAAATCGTCATCTGATAACACAATATAATCCGAAACCGCCATCGTCGCGGGAGCATTGAAACCATAACATACGCCTTCGTTCTGTTTTGAGTGCGAATAGTCGAGGCGTTGTTCCTGTACCCACGCAAGTGAGCCATCATTTCCTTCATTAATGTGAACGATGATCTGATGAACATAGGCAGAATTCTTGCGAATGCTTTCGACGCAACATTTCAGATAAGCCAGATTGTTCCACGAAGGAATGACGATTGAAAATACTGGCTTTCCAGAAAGGTGAAGAGGATGAAAAGTTATCCGCTCTGACATGATTTTGATCTTATCAATTGTTGGTAGCCCCGGTTCACCAAATATATTCCTGACACCGTAATCAATATTGCCAATGCAATTTTGATATTTAACTTTTCTGATAACACAAGCCAACCCAGAAACATGGCCACCAGGGGATTGACATAGGAATACATAGAAGCAATTGTGAGAGGAAGCTGCGTCAGGGCATAAGAGTACATTGCCTGCGCTGCCACAGAACCGATCAGAATAAGATAGATCATCGAATAGAGCATTGTGGGTGACCATGTGGTGACTGTATAATTGTCAAACATCAGGCTTAAGGGCAAACAAAATAATCCCCCGAAAAACATCTGCATTCCGGTATTTAGAAATGGATTGATGGTTTCATTGGATTTCTTCAAAAGATAACTGGCACATGCCCATGCAAAGGTGGCGACGAAAATGAGTATTATCGAGACTGTATAATTTTGATTTGAAAAATCGGCAAGATGTTCGCTGAATACCATCGTAATTCCGCCCATCCCTGCCAGCACTCCAAAGATGATGGTCGCATTTGGAAGTTCGGAGCGATTGATCGTAAGATTTAGTAGAATCACAATCACAGGCATTGCCGAGCAAATAATGGCGGATACGCTGCTGGGCACATAATGGACTGCAAAGGAAATTAGTCCATTGCCCATGGTGATCAACAGGAATCCACCCATCATTTGCTTCAGTATCTGTTCGCGACTGGGCCATTTGGCACCCATTACCATAATCATAAAGGCTGTCAGCATACCTCCGGCAATAATTTGACGTAGGAAGGCAAACAAAAATGGCGGGAATTCACTCACCCCGATCTTTAACACGAGGAAAGTGGAACCCCAGATGAGGCATATGCCAGCGAGGCATAGATAAGCGATAAGAATGTTTTTTTTGATGGCCGTAATTTAAGGCGGCAAAGTAAAGGGTTTTGCGCGGCGGATTTCTCACCGTTGGTTTTTAGTTTTTAACATCTTAGTGATTTTTTAGCCGCACCCTTTACTTCTTTTCCAACCTGCTGACGATATTCGAAGGATTTCTTGGCCACAAAGACACGAAGGCACCAGGAATTTATTCCATATTAACTTTGTGACCTTGTGTCTTTGTGGCAAAACAACTTGATTCAACATGAAAAAATTTGCAATCGTAGGAGGGGGTATTGGAGGCTTGACACTGGCCATTGCCATGCAACGGAAGGGAATGGAGGTGAAAGTATTTGAAGCGGCTCCACAGTTCAAACCCCTTGGCGCCGGAATTGCTTTGGCTGCCAATGCCATGAAAGCGCTTGAAGATATTGGGATCGCCAGCGAAGTGATACAGGCTGGCAGGAAAATAAAACGAATGTATGTTAAAGATGATCGGGGCAAGGTGATCAGCTTTACCGATGCGATACAATTGACAGAGCAATATGGTGTCGTGAATAATTTCACAATCCATCGTGCCGATCTGCATGAGGTGCTTACAAAACTTTTAAAGGTCGACACACTGGTATTTGGAAAGGCCTGCGTTGATTTTGAGCAAAATCAAAATGGCGTCGTCATTAAGTTTAGTGACGGAAGTACCTCTGCTGCAGATTATCTTGTTGCCTGTGATGGCATTCATTCACCCATTCGAAAAAAACTATTGCCTTTGAGTTCTCCGCGCTATGCAGGATATACTTGCTGGCGTGCCGTCGTGGATGAATTGCCGGAAGGTTTTAATTCAGATGAGACCACAGAAACATGGGGCCCTGGAAGACGGTTTGGAGTTGTGCCACTAAGCAACAACAGAGTGTATTGGTTTGCCACGCTGAACGCACCAGCGAATGATGCCACATACAGAAACTTTTCGGTAAAGGATTTAGAGGAGGTCTTTAAAGATTTTCATTTTCCCATTCCAGCGATCTTGGCACGAACAAAAAATGAACAGCTTATCTGGAGTGATATCATAGACCTTAAACCCATTACACAATTTGCTTTTGGACGGGTAGTCTTGCTCGGCGACGCCGCCCACGCCACAACCCCCAACATGGGACAAGGTGCCTGCATGGCCATCGAAGATGCTGCAACATTGGCCAATGGCTTGGTAAAATATCCGGCAGAAGAAGCGTTTCAAAAATTTGAACTTCACCGAATCAAACGCACGACACGCATTGTGAACCAATCCTGGACTTTCGGTAAGATCGCGCAACTTGAAAATCCGCTATTGATTGCATTGAGAAACGGAGCCTTCAGGAGGGTGCCGCCAAGCACCATTGACAAACAGTTGAAGGCACTGTATGAAGTCTCGTTTGACTATTAAAACCGGAAGCACTTACACGGCTACTGAATCATACACAATTACCTTTTCCCAAAGCGATGAATAGTTTTCAACAAACTTCTTGTGGATCGGATGCTCTTGATAAATGTTTTGTCCTGCGACATCATCAAAAAAAATAAGTTCGGAAACGCTGAAACTATTATCAACGACAGGTCGCTTCTCTGTATCTGCCGGCACACCAATGTGGAGCTGGCGTACACTTTCAATTTTTTGAAGCGTCCTAAGCCCTTCAATTAATTTAGCGAGGTCTGTTGATGAGCCTGGGTTCTTAAGCCAAAAGAAAACATGATGGGTGAGCATAGATTTTGCGGGTTTGGAGGTGAAACTACTGAAGCTAAGGGCAGCGGCAATGGCTGTCAATGTGCCAAGGAAAGTTCTTCGGGATGATTTCAAGTTGGTAAATTTAATGGTCGTCATAGTTATTTGAAATCTATTTAAAGTTGTGAGTGATTCGTTGGTCCAGGCAATCAGCGATCAACAACAAACCAACAAAGAACAACAATTGAATTGCTCTACCTAACATTCGTTATTGGCCTGAAAACGAAATTTTTATTGGAAAAAGATTGAATCTCATCTCATTTTTCTCCATCCTTGTAGTACATCGGCAAATGAAATTGTGAAATTGAATAGCTTAAAGATAGAAAAGATTGAAATGAGTTCCTGGTTCGAGAGAATCAACCAGGTTCTTGTGCTGATTCTTGTCAATATTATTCTGCAGCCAGCGGGGTGGTGTTGATCTGATTTTATAGACAGAATTTTCAACCGCCCCGACCAAATCGGGGCGGTTTTGTTTTCTATATCAGGACACAAACTAACGATTGTTTTAAGAAGACTTATGTACTACAACGAAAGCACAGTTCTTTTCCTCGACGGAAAATTTGTAAAAGCGGCAGACGCAAAGCTTGATCTCTTTAGCCAGACTCTCCATTATGGATACGGTGTATTTGAAGGCATCCGAGCATACCATACGATCAATGGCACGAAAGTGTTCAAAGCGCATGAACACTATGAACGTCTTAGAAATAGTTGCAATCTGCTAAACATACCAATGGACTACAGTGTGGAGGAGCTCACCCAGCTTTCTTATCAGGTGCTGGAGCGGAACAACTTATCCAATGCTTACTTACGACCGTTGGTTTTTTGCAGCCCTAACATGTCACTCACAGCGCCCAAGGAAGTGTCTGTCATGATAGCTGCCTGGGATTGGGGGAAATACTTCACCAACACCTCATTGCGGGTTTCTATTTCGACTTTTCAACGTCCCAATCCCAAGTCTCTAAAAGTGGAAGCAAAAGCTTGTGGTCATTATGTGAATTCTATTATGGCGACCATGGAAGCAAAAGAGCGGGGCTTTGATGAGGCTCTCATGCAGGATATGAATGGCTTTGTCGCAGAAGGACCGGGTGCAAATTTCTTCTTTGAAAAGGATGGCGTCCTCTACACACCACCCCTTGGAAATATTTTGCCTGGCATCACGCGCCATACGGTGTTGGAGATATGTCAACAACTTGATATTCCTGTGGAGGAGAGATACTTCAGGCCAGAAGAACTTTTCGAAGCCGACAGCGCATTCTTCTGCGGAACGGCGGCAGAGATTACTCCCATCGATTCTATCGAAGGGCAAATCTTCCTCAAGCCCTGGAAAAAATCGTTGGGCGTTACAATTCAGGAGGCATACCAGTGCATCGTGTTGGATAAGAGTTATAGTTATGTAATTGTGTGATGCAGTAAATACTCCGGCATTCGTAATCAATCAGAATTGAAAGCATTCAAATGGAATTAAATAAGTACAGCAAGACCATCACTCAGGACATGACATTACCTGCTTCTCAGGCCATGCTGTATGGCATCGGCTTGACAGAGCATGATTTGAAAAAAGCGCAAGTGGGAATTGTAAGCACCGGATATGATGGCAACACATGCAACATGCACCTCAATGCGTTGGCCATTGAAGTGAAGCAGGCCGTGTGGGACCAGGAGCTTGTTGGGTTGATTTTTCATACGATCGGCGTCAGCGATGGCATCGCCAATGGCACCGAAGGAATGCGCTATTCTCTCGTGAGCCGTGAAGTGATCGCAGATTCTATTGAGACGGTATGTGGAGCTCAATATTATGATGGACTGATTGCCGTGGTAGGCTGTGATAAGAATATGCCGGGTTCACTCATCGCGATGGGAAGATTGAATCGTCCTGCCATCATGGTCTATGGTGGCTCCATTGCTGGAGGAAATTGGAAAGGCAAAGCCTTGAATATTATTTCAGCGTTTGAAGCACTCGGTGAAAAACTCGCCAATAAAATTTCGGAAGAAGACTATAAAGGCATCATTCAGAACGCTTGTCCGGGCGCCGGAGCTTGTGGTGGAATGTACACGGCAAATACCATGGCCTCTGCCATTGAAGTCTTGGGCATGTCATTGCCTTACTCTTCTTCTGCACCTGCTTTGAGCAAGGAGAAATCTAAAGAATGCCAGGAAGCTGGGAAAGCCATTCTTCATTTGCTTGAAAAAGACATCAAGCCGCGCGACATCATGACCTTCAAGGCATTTGAAAATGCAATTACGGTAGTGATGGCTTTGGGCGGGTCAACCAATGCCGTATTGCACCTGATCGCGATGGCTAAATCCGTCGGAGTAAAAATCACACAAGAAGACTTTCAGCGAATATCTGACAAAACACCACTCCTGGCTGATTTAAAACCCAGTGGTAAATATTTGATGGGAGACCTTCATAAGATCGGCGGTACCCCGATGGTTCTGAAATATCTTCTGGAAAAAGGATACCTCCACGGCGATTGCCTTACCGTGACGGGTAAAACGCTTTCAGAAAACCTGAAAGATGTAACCGCCATCAATTTTGACACTCAGGATATTATTTACCCGATTGAAAAGGCGATTAAGAAAACGGGACACCTCCAAATCCTTTATGGCAACCTGGCTGAAAAAGGATCTGTCGCAAAAATTACGGGTAAAGAAGGGGATAAATTCAAAGGAACGGCCCGTGTTTTTAATGGCGAGTTTGAATTGGTAGATGGAATCAAGTCGGGAAAAATCAAAGAAGGTGATGTGGTTGTGATCCGGTACGTGGGGCCGAAGGGAGCGCCCGGTATGCCAGAGATGCTCAAGCCAACGAGTTTGATCATGGGTTCAGGTCTTGGAAAATCCGTAGCACTTATTACAGACGGAAGGTTTTCAGGAGGTTCACATGGATTTGTGATTGGACATATTACACCTGAAGCTTTTGATGGCGGATTGCTGGGGCTCGTGGAGGATGGTGACTGGATCGAGATCGACATCAAGAAGCACCAGATCAATCTACTCGTCGATGAGAAGAACATCGCGATCAGAAGGTCGCGCTACAAAGCCCCATCACTTCGGGTGACAAGCGGCGTACTTTATAAATATGCTAAACAAGTAAAAACAGCTGCAGATGGATGCGTTACTGACGAAGACTAAAGCGATCGAGGCGGCCGATCCTGCATACTATGCGGATCAGAGCCAACACAAACAAAAAATCTCAGGATCGAAGGCATTGCTTCAGTGCCTCGTTGCAGAGAATGTCGACGTTCTGTTTGGCTACCCTGGTGGAGCGATCATGCCTGTGTATGATGCATTGTATGACTTTGAGCAGCTCACGCATATTCTTGTTCGTCATGAGCAAGGTGCGGTTCACGCAGCTCAGGGTTATGCGAGAGTTTCAGGAAGAGTCGGGGTTGCGTTGGCCACTTCAGGCCCTGGTGCTACGAACTTGGTGACCGGCCTTGCAGATGCGATGATTGATTCTACCCCGGTGATCTGCATCACGGGTCAGGTTTTTGCACACCTTTTGGGAACGGACGCATTTCAGGAAATAGATGTGGTAAACACCACGCTGCCTGTAACGAAATGGAATATTCAAATTACTGAAGCGAAAGACATAGCCTCTTCAGTGGCCAAAGCTTTTTATATCGCACGGAGTGGAAGACCAGGGCCAGTTCTTATTGACATTACTAAGAATGCTCAGAATGAAATGATTGAGGATTTTGAGTATAAAAAGTGTGAACACATTCGCACTTACAAACCTCATCCTGTTTTGCAAATGTCGCAAGTGGAGGCTGCTGCGGAGCTGATCAACAATGCCAAGCGCCCTTATTTGCTGGCAGGACAAGGCGTGTTGCTTTCGGGTGCCACAAAAGAGCTGATCGCTTTCTCAGAAAAAACCGGCATACCAGTCGCGAGTACATTGTTGGGTCTGGGAGGTTTCCCTACCGACCATCCTAATTACGTAGGGTACCTGGGCATGCACGGCAACTATGGTCCTAACCTCAATACGAATGAATGCGATGTGCTGATTGCAATCGGTATGCGCTTCGATGATCGCGTGACCGGGAATGTGAACAAGTATGCAAAACAGGCTAAGATCATTCACATTGATATTGACAAGGCTGAGATAAACAAGATTATCAGAACCGATGTAGCGATGCAGGCTGATGCAAGGGAGGCTTTAATTGCATTGACAGAAAAGTGTACGGCACAAAGCCATGTTGATTGGTTTCAGAGTTTCCACAACTTTGATAAGATCGAATATGAAAAAGTGATCCAACATGAATTCAATCCATCGGGTCAATTGATGATGGCAGAAGTAATCAACCATCTCTCTTTGTTTACGAAGGGCGAATCGATTGTGGTTACAGACGTAGGACAGCACCAAATGGTGACCTCTCGCTATTATAAATTCAAACACCCCAGGACAAACGTTACTTCTGGTGGTGCAGGTACCATGGGCTTTGCCCTTCCTGCTGCAATGGGAGCCAAGATGGCCATGCCGCACAAACAAGTAGTCGCAGTGATCGGCGATGGAGGCTATCAAATGACCATGCAAGAGCTGGGAACGATCATGCAGTACAAGATCCCGGTAAAAATAATGGTACTCAATAACAATTTCCTGGGCATGGTGCGCCAATGGCAAGAACTTTTTCACGGCAAGCGATATTCTTTTACAGAAATGCAAAATCCTGATTTTGTGAAAATCGCTGAAGCCTATAACATAAAAGCAAGGAAGGTTGAGCGGCGCGAAGATTTGCAAGGGGCATTGAAAGAAATGTTGGAAGCGACGACATCTTATTTCCTGGAGGTAGTGGTGGGGATGGAAGACAATGTGTTTCCCATGGTACCGGCAGGCGCCGGAGTGGGAGAAGTTTTGTTGGAAGCCCCGAAAAAAAATTAGATTAAATTTTGATTGATATGAAGCAAGACTTCACCATGGAACTTATGTCGGATAATAATTTTTCTGTTCTGAACAGGATTATTAATATTCTGAACCGCAGAAGAGTCCGCGTAAAAAAATTAATGGCGCACGAAAACGAAGATGACTTCCGCAGGGGAGGAGTCGTGATGTTGTTATATACAACTCATGACATGATTGAGAAAGTGAAAGTGCAGTTGGAGAAATTGATCGAGGTGGAGGAAGTGAATTATCTCGAAGGCAGTAACGCGTACATGGAATTGAGCGAGCGCATTGTGGATGTAGATTAATAAATAAGAACAATCAAAAAACAACAATAAACCATCAACTTAATTAATACCTGAATTATGGCAAAGATCAATTTTGGAGGAACCACGGAAGAAGTAGTCACGCGCGAAGAATTTCCGATGGAAAAAGCATTGGAGGTTTTGAGCAAAGAGATCATCGCGATCATTGGCTACGGTGTTCAAGGCCCGGCGCAATCACTAAACCTGCGCGACAATGGATTTAATGTGATCGTTGGACAACGCAAAGGATCAAAATCATGGGACAAAGCCATTCAACATGGATGGATACCTGGCGAAACATTGTTTGATATTGAAGAAGCGGCCAAACGCGGCACGATCATCCAGTATTTGTTGTCCGATGCGGGGCAAATAGCAACCTGGCCAACCATCAAACCTCATCTCACGAAAGGGAAGGCATTGTATTTCTCTCATGGCTTTGGGGTAACGTTCAAAGAGCAGACAGGCATTGTGCCATCGGCTGATATTGATGTGATCCTGGCCGCTCCAAAAGGCTCTGGTACTTCTGTGCGAAGACTATTTTTACAGGGAAAGGGAATTAACTCAAGCTTCGCCATTTTTCAGGATGCTACCGGAAAGGCTCGTGAAAGGGTGATTGCATTGGGAATTGGCGTGGGCTCAGGATACCTCTTCGAGACGAATTTCAAGAAAGAAGTTTACTCTGACCTAACCGGCGAACGCGGAACTCTGATGGGCGCCATTGCCGGGATTTTTGAAGCACAATATGAAGTTCTCAGATCAAAAGGGCATTCACCTTCAGAAGCATTTAATGAGACTGTTGAAGAACTTACGCAAAGCTTAATGCCGCTCGTAGCAGAAAATGGAATGGATTGGATGTATGCCAATTGTTCTACAACCGCTCAACGAGGCGCACTTGATTGGAAGAAAAGATTCAAAGCAGCGACATTACCCGTATTCAAAGAACTTTACGACAGCGTGGCCAGTGGAGCAGAGGCGAAGAGGACGATCGAAACGTGTAGCAAGCCGGATTATCGTGAAAAGCTCGCGGAAGAACTGAAAGAAGTGCGCGACAGCGAACTTTGGCAAGCAGGTGCGGCCGTAAGAAAGCTGAGACCAGAAAAGGCAAGTGTAGAAGCAAGTATGATAAACTGATGATCATCAAGGCTGATGTGTCGCAGTAATTTGTGACACATCAGTTTTTTTAAATGAGGATCTACACCAAACATTCTTAGGTAACAGGGATATTGTTGCTGTAAGAAAAAAATCAAACAAAGCCATTAAGAGCAATGACATCAGACACGAAAACGTTTAAACTGGATATCAATGCTGCCTACGAAGTGCTGAGACCAGTGGTATTGAAAACCCCGCTTCAGTTTCATCGCAAGCTGTCGGAGAAATTTGGTTGCCAAATTTATCTTAAACGTGAAGACTTACAGGTGGTACGTTCTTACAAGATCCGTGGAGCCTACAATTTGATTCAAAGCCTGAACGAAGAACAGCGAAGAAGAGGTGTTGTATGTGCAAGCGCCGGCAACCATGCCCAGGGTGTAGCGCTCACTTGCAAGTTGTTGAACATCCATGGTGTGATTTACATGCCTGCCATCACACCCAAACAAAAGATCAATCAGGTAAAGATGTTTGGGGGCGACAAGATTGAGATCATTTTGGTCGGCGATACTTTTGATGAATGCCAGGAGCATGCGTTGGAGTTTGCCAAAGAAGAAAATCAGGTATTTATACCTCCTTTTGATCATATAAAAGTTATTGAAGGTCAGGGGACGGTGGGGAAAGAGATTTTGGAAGATCAATCTCATATTGACTATATATTCGTTCCTGTTGGAGGAGGAGGTTTAAGCGCCGGTTTGGGGAGTTACTTTCAAACTTATTCTCCACAGACAAAAATTATTGGAGTAGAGCCTCAGGGTGCCCCTTCCATGAAAGAGGCGTTGAGAGCAGGCAAGCCGGTAGTGCTCGACTCGATACAACGATTTGTGGACGGGGCCTCCGTAAAAAGGGTAGGTGATCTCACGTTCTCAATTTGCAAAGAAGTGCTGGACGACATGTTGCTGGTGCCGGAAGGGAAGGTGAGTTCAACGATCTTGCAATTATATAATGAAGATGCGATCGTTGCTGAGCCTGCCGGGGCATTATCAATCGCAGCATTGGATCAATATGCCGAACAGATTAAAGGAACAAAGGTGGTGTGTATTGTCAGCGGTGGCAATAACGACATTGACCGCATGCAGGAGATCAAGGAAAGGTCCTTGTTGCACGAAGGATTGAAACACTATTTTATTGTCCGCTTTGCCCAGCGCCCGGGGGCACTCAAGGAATTTGTCAATGACATCCTGGGTCCGACCGACGATATTGTCCGGTTTGAGTTCATCCAAAAACACAACAAAGAAACAGGTCCTGCCCTTATTGGAATTGAAGTAAAGGCGAGGGAGGATTATAAATCACTGGTTGATCGGATGGATGTCCGCAAGATCAACTATACGGAGATAAATCAGCACGAGAATCTCTTTGAGTATTTGGTGTAGAAGAAATCGCTTTCTATGCAAAATAGGAAAGCCGCATGGCCTCTTTCATGCGGCTTCTTAAATACCAGACCACCAGCCATTATTAAATTAAATTCAGCCCACTTCTTCCTCAATCCTTTCTGATCTGTTTGCATTTCACCACAAATGCATCAGCATATTTCTCCAATGTTTTTTTGGCGGCAGCTTTATATTTTTCCTTCGTTGTTTCAATCACGAGGGGAGTGAATTCTTTTCTAAAAGCAAATTGCTTTGCCAAGCCACTTCTGGCTTTGGAAACGTCTTCGGTCATATTGTGTGAGTAAGTAACTCCTCCTGCGATTTGCCCAGTTTGCAATAAGAGTTCACCCTTATCTTTTTCATTCCAAAAAAGGGTGTATCCCAGATCAGAAGGGCCTACACTCATCGCGGGGTCCACAGCCCATGTGTATTTGGTATTTTTGGTTGTCTTGCCGTAATAGAGGCCTTCCGTTTTTGTTTTGATATCCACATTTACAAGTACATCAGCGAAGTCAACAGTTAAGTAGAAGAATCCAGCCGGAGCGCCAACTTCCTTACAAAATGCAGATGCCTTTTTTATTTTCCCAAACGCAAAGGCCAATTCCTTTCCATGCATGAGATTACCCTTATGAGCCGTGGAGGTTAACCAAATATTTCCACCTTTTCATCTTTCTTACCCTTCCCGCCTTCGTCTTCTTTCTCCGCTGCGTTTTTATAGAATTCTGTCGCAGAAATTGTATTCCAGGCGACCGTGTCAATGCCATTCGCTTTTAGCGTTCTCTGGAAATAGACATGAAAATAATCGGTAATTTCCTGAAAATCTGTCTCGGTGAGGTCGCCATCATTTGTTTGCAAATACGCCGATATCTTTGCACCGGCTACACTGCCTGAACTTTTGTCTTGTCCTACAGCTTTTGCAGTGGTCGTGAGCATATAGTTCACGGTGATTTGCGAAAGGGCCAGATTATCCAGCTTGGAAATAATCTTGGGTTTGTCAATTTTCAATTTGTCGGCATCGCTGGTTTGTGCAAACATCATGATACTGTTGAGTGAAAGAATTGCAATTAGGATGAATTGTTTTTTCATTTGGTATCGGTGTTTGATCTAAAATTAGCAATCCTTTTCACTTACTTCTATAACCGGCATGTTTTTTTATTGCTGGCATATTCTGACCCGAATTCGACTAGAGGATTTATTGGAGCTTTTGTGTGATTAGGCGGGCTGATCCTTTATCTTAGGGCCAAATTTTTATTCTTTTCGGAAATGGCACAAGGTCTTTTAATTGATATGGATGGCGTGGTGTATGGTGGCGATACCATGATCCCTGAGGCAGACGCATTCATTGGAAAGCTCATGAGTGAACAGATTCCTTTCATGTTCATGACGAACAACAGTCAACGGACTCGTTTAGAGGCGGTTCGTAAACTGGCCAAGCTGGGGATAAAAGTTACTGAGAGTCATGTCTACAACAGTGCCATGGCTACAGCAAAATTTCTTGCAAGTCAGATTCCGGAGGGAACCGCTTACGTTTTAGGCGAAGGAGGATTGTTGTCAAGCTTGCATGAAAACGGGATAAGACTCGTGACCACCGAACCAGATTTTGTCGTGCTGGGTGAGGGTAGAAATTTCACGCTTGAAATGGTACAGCGGGCAGTGGATATGATTCTTGCAGGTGCAAAATTTGTCATCACCAATCGCGACCCCTCACCGAAGAAAAAAGGATGGGACAATCTGGGTATCGCAGCTACTGCTGCCATGATTGAAGAGGCAACAGGAATCAAAGCCTTTGTCATTGGCAAACCTAGCCCGGTGATGATGCGCGGAGCAAGAAAAGCACTTGGCCTCGAAGCCGCAGAGACCACCATCATCGGAGATACGATGGATACAGACATCATGGGTGGGGTGCAGATGGGTTATAAAACAATTCTTGTCCTAAGTGGAATGACGAAAAGAGAACATCTTTCGCGCTTTGCCTTCAAGCCTGACATGGTGGTGGAATCAGTGGACAATATCAAATTCCCGTTGCCGTGGTGGTGAAGATTTCCGCCAGGGCCATTACGCTCTATCAATTGTAATAATGAACACTCACCCATAACAAACTAATTTCAAGTCTATGAAGCGCACTGCATCTGCTCATTGGGAAGGCGATCTAAAATCCGGCAAAGGAAGCCTATCCACCCAAAGTACTACATTGAATAAAACGCAATATTCCTTCAACACGCGTTTTGCCGATGGTGTTGGAACGAACCCGGAAGAATTGTTAGCGGCCGCTCACGCTGGTTGCTTTACGATGGCGGTGAGTTTAATCCTTGGACAAGCAGGATATACAGCAACTTATCTTGATACCGTTGCTTCCGTGAACCTGGAAGGACTGGCCATCACCAATGTGCATTTATCAATTAAGGGTGTGGTGCCCAATATTTCGCAGCAGCAATTTTCAGAAATTACAAAAGGAGCAGAAAAGAACTGTCTGATTTCAAATGTTCTGAGCATCCCCATTACTTCAGAGGCAGTATTGATTGGTTAAGCATGATTACAAAATTTCATCGTGTAAATTTCATTCTTTATCGAACTAACGGTTGTAAGTGATTTGAAATATTTTTGACTCAATAAGAAGCCTATAGGATAAAAATTGTCATATTCGTAACGCAAATAAAACGCTGAATACGCCCTGTCATAAACGCAAGTTTGACAGGGCGATTTCATTTTAAAGAGCACGGTCCAAACTAACGATTGTTGTGAGAGAGGTGAAACCAAAAACAATTTTTGAGAAAATATGGGACAACCATGTGGTGAAGCATGCCGATGGATATCCTGATGCCTTGTTTATTGATCGTCATTTCATTCACGAGGTCACGAGCCCCCAGGCGTTTGATGGCTTGAAGAAAAGGGGCATAAAAGTTTTTAACACAAAACGGACAACAGCGACTGCCGATCACAACGTACCTACTAAAGATCAGCACCTTCCAATCAAAGAAGCCTTGTCGCGGCACCAGGTGGAAACACTAAGAACCAACTGCAAGGATTTTGGAATAGAACTCTACGATCTGGGGCACCCATTTCAGGGAATTGTGCACATCATCGGGCCCGAGTTGGGATTGACATTGCCGGGCATGACCATCGTGTGCGGAGATAGTCATACTTCCACGCATGGAGCATTCGGCAACATAGCGTTTGGGATTGGTACCAGTGAGGTTGAACAAGTATTGGCCACGCAATGCATTCTGCAATACAAGCCGAAGACCATGAAGATTGAAATCAATGGGAACTTGGCAAAGGGGGTCGTGAGCAAAGACATCATTTTATATGTTATCTCGAAACTGACTTCGAGTGGTGCGACTGGTTATTTTGTGGAATATGCAGGTGAGACCATTCAGAACCTTTCTATGGAAGCGCGAATGACCATTTGCAACATGAGCATCGAGATGGGCGCACGGGGAGGATTGATTGCACCCGATGAAACTACTTTCGATTATATCAGAGGAAGGAAATTTGCTCCCCAGGGAGAGGTGTTTAATCGCAAAGTGGAGGAGTGGAAAAAACTAAAGACAGACAAAGGGGCGGTGTATGATGCCAGCTTCAAATTTGACGCAGCAGACATTGGTCCAATGATTACTTACGGAACCAACCCAGGGATGGGCATGTGCATCACAGACAGAATCCCTACCGTACAAGAGTTAAAGGAGATAAATCAGCAGACGTCATTTAAGAAATCTCTTGACTACATGGGTCTCGAGCCTGGCTCGCAGTTAATCGGCAAGTCAGTAGACTACGTTTTCATCGGGAGTTGTACCAATGCGCGCATTGAAGACCTCAGGTTGGTGGCATCGATGGTGAAAGGAAAGAAGAAAGCAGCTGGTGTGGAAGTGTGGGTGGTTCCTGGATCGAGGCAAGTGGAAGAACAGGCGAGGAAGGAAGGTCTTGATAAAGTATTTGAAGCCGCAGGGTTCGAGTTGAGAAGCCCAGGCTGCTCTGCATGTCTCGGCATGAATGAAGACAAGATACCGGCAGGGAAATATTGCATCGCTACCTCCAATAGGAATTTTGAAGGAAGGCAGGGACCGAAGTCAAGAACATTCCTGGCGAGTCCATTGAGTGCGGCTGCCGCTGCCATCACAGGTAAGGTGACCGATGTTAGAGAATTTGTATAATGGTTGGTCGTTGTTAGTTGGTCGTTGTGAGTCACGATCAACCAACAACTGCCAACCAACAACGAGTATATGAAAGAGAAGTTTACAAAACTTATATCAACAGTAGTGCCTCTTCCGGTTGAAAATATCGACACGGATCAGATTATTCCTGCGCGGTTCTTGAAGTCCACGACGCGCGAAGGTTTTGGCGACAACCTATTCCGCGACTGGCGATTTGACAATGACGGAAACCCCGTCAAAGATTTTGTGTTGAACACTACAACGTACTCGGGAAAAATATTGGTGGGCGGAAAGAACTTTGGATGTGGCAGCAGCCGGGAACATGCAGCATGGGCCCTTTACGACTATGGATTTCGTGTGGTCATCTCAAGTTTCTTTGCCGATATATTCAAAGGCAATGCCTTGAATAATGGTTTGCTGCCAGTGGTGGTTTCAGATTCTTATTTGAAGAAGCTATTCGAAATTGTGAAACAGAACCCGGCAACGGAGGTGACTGTCGATTTGGAGCAACAGATTGTGAGCGTAAATGGATTGGAAGAGAGTTTTGATATTAACCTTTATAAAAAGACCTGCATGATCAACGGGTACGATGACATTGACTACTTACTGAGTTTGAACAATGAGATCAGAGAATTTGATTTAGCGCACTGAGGTGATGGTAGTAATATGAGAAAGAAAATAACAATCTTACCCGGAGACGGAATCGGCAAGGAAGTAACAGCCGAAGGGAAAAGAGTGCTGGAGAGAATTGCAGATCTGTTTGGTCATGATTTTCAATTCGATACCGCGCTCATAGGACATGCAGCTATAGAAGTGACGGGCAATCCCTTGCCTGACGAAACACTTGCCAAACTCAGGAATTGTGATGCGATATTGTTTGGCGCAGTAGGACATCCGAAATATGACAATGATCCCACACGCAAAGTTCGACCAGAGCAAGGCTTGTTAAGAATGCGTAAGGAACTTGGTTTGTATGCCAACCTTCGCCCCATTAAGCTTTTTGATGAACTGCTGGAAGCCTCCAGCATCAAAGCAGAGATTCTGAAAGGAGCTGATATTCTTTTCTTTCGTGAATTGACCGGCGATGTATACTTCGGTGAAAAAGGGAGAAAGGACAATGGCAATACCGCCTACGATCTGATGATCTATCAACGGTATGAAATAGAACGGATTGCCCACAAGGCTTTTCAGTCCGCGCTCACAAGACGAAAGAAACTCACAAGCGTTGATAAAGCCAACGTATTGGAAAGTTCCAGACTGTGGAGAGAGGTGGTTCAGGAAGTCGGTAAAAAATATCCTGATGTGGTTCTGGAGCACTTGTTTGTCGACTCGGCTGCCATGAAGCTGATCCAGAACCCAAGGAGCTTTGATGTCGTGGTTACAGGAAACTTGTTTGGAGACATTCTTACGGACGAAGCCTCTCAGATAGCAGGTTCGATGGGCATGTTGGCATCCGCTTCGGTGGGCGACACGGTAGGATTGTATGAACCCATTCACGGCAGTGCCCATGATATTACCGGCAAGGGTATTGCTAATCCGCTGGCATCCATTTTATCAGTAGCCTTATTGCTCGATATTTCTTTTGGATTAAAAGAGGAATCAGAGACCGTGATAAAAGCTGTTGAAGCTACGTTGAAGGCTGGCTTCCGCACGGTGGACATAGCTGATGCGAAAACAGCAAAGGGTAATATATTAAACACCCAGGCTATGGGTGACCATATAATAAAGCAATTGTCAATGATCAACGTGCCCATCAGTTAATGATGCCGCCCGCGATCAACGATCAACCAACAACGAATAACGATTAAGACCATGAGTCATAAAATTCAAATCTTTGACACCACCCTTCGCGATGGAGAGCAAGTGCCCGGTTGCCAGCTTTCCACGGAAGAGAAAGTAATCATTGCCCGCGAGCTGGAAGCCATGGGTGTGGATGTGATCGAAGCAGGTTTCCCGATCTCGAGCCCTGGAGACTTCCTTTCAGTAGTAGAGATTTCAAAAGTCATGACCGACACGGTTGTATGTGGGCTAACCCGTTCAAGAAAAGAAGATATTGATGTGGCGGCTGAGGCACTTCATCATGCTAAGCGTGGAAGAATTCATACAGGCATTGGCTCATCGGATGTTCACATTAAGCATAAGTTCCGCAGCACGCGCGAGCAGGTGCTTGAGCAGGGCGTTTGGGCAGTACAATATGCAAAGACGAAGGGCTATGAAGTTGAATTTTTTGCAGAGGATGCCGGCCGTGCTGACCTGGCGTTCCTTGCACAGCTCACAGAGGCGGTGATTTCAGCGGGGGCTGATGTGGTCAACATTCCAGACACAACAGGTTATTGCCTGCCTCATTTGTATGGTAAGAGAATTCAATATCTTTTTGAACATGTAAAGAATATTGACAAGGCGGTGATCTCTGTGCATTGCCACAATGACCTTGGACTTGCAACTGCCAATACGATCGCAGGTCTGATGAATGGTGCCCGGCAGGCAGAAGTTACGATGAATGGTATTGGTGAGCGTGCGGGCAACACATCATTGGAAGAGGTTGCCATGATTATCAAGACGCACAAAGACCTGGATTTACACACGAATATTAAGTCCGAGAAACTTTACGAGTTAAGCCAGCTTGTCAGTAAGATGATGCGCATGCCGGTTCAGTCTAATAAGGCGGTTGTGGGTAGGAATGCTTTCGCCCATTCTTCCGGAATTCATCAGGATGGATTCTTAAAGCATGCTGAAAATTATGAGATCATAAACCCCGCCGATGTGGGCGTACCGTCTTCCTCCATCGTACTCACAGCCCGCAGCGGTCGCGCGGCACTCAAGCACCGCGTTGAATTGTTAGGACATCGCTTTGAAGGAGATGGACTCAACACCCTCTATGAAAACTTTTTGTTGCTGGCAGATGAAAAGAAATTAGTGAACGATTCAGATCTGATGACGCTCGTGGCCAATTTCGAGGTGCTGCAGAAATAGGTGACGATTTACGATTTTGGATTTACGATTTTCCCTCGTGACAGCAACAATCGTCCTTCGTAAATCTAAAATCCCGAATCCATATGGATTGACGATTTACGATTTTGGGATTTACGATTTTGGCTTTGTGACTGCGACAATCGTCCTTCGTAAATCTAAAATCCAGAATCCTTCGGCGATTTCATTACTTGGATTATTTATTTTCTACCTGAGACTTGGCTCTCTCCAACGCCTCAATGGTCCGGTCTCTCACTTTTTTGATTCGCTCTATTTCATTCTCCAGGTATTCACGGGCCTTCTCCTCATCCACTGAATCGGGAAGGGGATTAAAGTTATGCATCCAATCCATCATGGCGTTGTTGGTGGAATCCAGGTTGGATATGATGCCCTCCAGTTCTTTCTTTTTCTCTTCCGCCATGCCAGGGGTATTGGCGATCTTTTCCAGGAGTTCTTGTTTTGTTTTGTAGATGTCTTCCATCTTGGGCATCACTTCGTCATGGATGTCCATCACCTGATCATACAATGCCCGGTTGGCATCGCCGGTATTGCCATCTTCACTTTCACCATGGCCCTCATGGTCATTGGTCTTACCGCACGAGATAAGGATGAGGAAAGCAGCGGGTATCAGGAGGCTTTTCATATGGATTAGATTTTAGGCAAAGTTAGTTTTTTTAGGAATTATGACAGGCTATGTCACTGAGTTTCGCAGAGAACCCACGGAGCCACACGGAGAAAAATTTGATTCACCTTCAACCTTGCATTTCCTTCGTGAAACTCCGATTTTCTCTGAGCAACTCCGTGAAATAACCCGACTAACACTAGTTAGTTCGTATGTATTTTTGAGATTCTTTCGCTTTGGAGTTGCGCAAACAGGAATTTTCATCGTTCTTCGCTTTGCAGAATATAACAATGACCAACACACGATTTTATTTTTACTTCTGGTTCTATCAATCCCACGGGACTGACAGAGTATCGCATTGTTGATCATAGACAGATAAACAACAGAAACTCAGAAAGTCCCGGTAGATACCGGGATTTTTTTTTAGTACCCATTTGAGATGAGAAGGATTTTATGAAGAAGAAAAAACTAAGGGTCGCCATACAGGGCATTGCCACCAGCTTTCACGAAGTGGCAGCACTGTCCCATTTTGATGAACCCATCGAAACCATAGAATGCCTGTCCTTTCATGTGCTCTGTGAGACACTGAAGAATGACGGTGCGGATTATGCTATGATGGCCATTGAGAATTCCATCGCCGGCAGCATTCTACCTAATTATTTTCTTTTACAGGAGTATCACTTTTCGATTGTAGGCGAATTGTACTTGCCCATTCACATGCATTTGCTGGCGCTCCCAGGCGTGAAAATGAAGGACATCAAAAGCATTGAATCTCACCCGATGGCGATCCGTCAATGTTCAGAGTTTCTTCATAAACTTGAAGGAGTTGAGATTAGAGAGAGTGACGACACGGCTCTGTCGGCAAGAAAGATCAGAGATAGAAAATTGAAAGACACCGCGGCGATCGCCAATGAGCAGGCTGCGAAGAAGTTTGGATTACAGATTCTGGAGAAGAGAATTGAAACCCACAAAAAGAATTTTACTCGTTTTCTGGTACTGACGAAGAAAGGCTGTGTTCCTGATAGCAATAAGGCATCGCTTTCATTTGAAGTAGCTAATGAATCTGGAAGCCTCGCCAATGTGCTTATTTCTTTCAAAGACAATGGCATCAACATGACGAAAATCCAATCAATACCCATCATTGGCAAGCCGAGCGAATATTCGATTCACGTAGATGTGGAATGGAAGCGCAGGAAAAGTTATGATGATGCCCTTCGGCAAGTGTTGCGTCAGACAAGAAATTTGAATGTGCTGGGGGAGTATAAGAAGTCGGAAATGAAATTCTGACACGGATTATACGGATCGCACAGATTACACTGATTGAATTGGGAACATGGACGAAATGATTATGATAAAGACAGCCGCCAGGATTGCAAATGTAGAGGAGTACTACTTCAGCAGGAAGCTGGCGGAAGTGCGCACGCTGGATACACCGGAACTCAGGGTGATCAACCTGGGCATCGGGAGTCCGGACCTTTCGCCTTCAACCGCTACGGTGGAGGCACTGACGAAATCAGCGGAAAATCCTGCTAACCATGGTTATCAGAATTATAAAGGAATACCATCCCTTCGTCAGGCCATTGCTGGGTTCTATAATAAGGTGTACGGTGTTACGCTTGACCCTGAGTCAATGATTCTCCCGCTGATGGGTTCCAAAGAAGGGATCATGCACATTGCGATGGCTTTCGTGAACGAAGGAGATGAGGTGCTGATTCCTGATCCGGGCTATCCCACCTATGCTTCTGTTGCAAAATTAGTCGGTGCCAAAATCCGTACCTATGAGATGAAAGAATCGCTTGATTGGAGCGTGGACATAGCCTCTCTGAAGAAGCAAGATCTTTCCAAAGTAAAAGTCATGTGGGTGAATTTTCCACACATGCCTACCGGACATGTCGCATCACGCCATGAGATGAAACAGTTGGTCGATCTTGCGAGGAAGCACCAGTTCCTGATCGTGAACGACAATCCCTACAGCTTGATATTGAATGATGCACCCCTGAGTATCCTGTCCATCGAAGGTGCAGAGGAAGTGGCGCTTGAGCTAAACTCCCTCAGCAAGTCCCACAACATGGCAGGGTGGCGGGTCGGGTGGGTGACAGGAAAAAAAGAATTCATAGAAGCGGTATTGAAGGTGAAGAGCAATATGGACTCCGGAATGTTTCTCGGAATACAACATGCAGCGGTGGAGGCACTCAAAAACGATCAACACTGGTTTGATGAGTTGAATGTCATATACCGGGGACGGAGCGTGGTGGCAAGACAATTACTGGATGAACTTGGATGTCACTATTCCAAAAAGCAGTCGGGCTTATTTGTGTGGGCCAAGGCGCCGGAGCACATCATCGACGTAGAGAAATGGATCGATGAGATTCTATACGGCACCAAAGTATTTATAACACCGGGTTTTATCTTCGGGGAAGCTGGACAAAGACATGTGCGCATTTCATTGTGCGCGCCCATAGAAAAAATGACAGAAGCATTGGAGCGCATTCGGAGCTGGAAATCAAAGACGAAGCAATCGGGTCCGACCCATAGGATAAAAGCAGCGGTATGAAAGTGACAATTGTAGGGTTGGGTTTGATAGGAGGCTGCATGGCGATCGACCTGAGGAAATCAGGTTTTGCCAATCAGTTAGTTGGGGTTGACCTGAGCGAGGCACATGGACAAAAAGCCGTTGAACTTGGACTTGTGGATATCATCGAACCGGAAGACAAGGCCCTCTCCGAAGCGGATGTGGTGATCCTCGCGATCCCCGTGAACACGATGAGTGCACTGTTGCCCCAGGTGTTGGATGTGGTGAAGAGTAATGCCGTGGTTATTGACACAGGATCTACCAAATCGATGATCTGTCGTTCGGTAAGCAATCATGTCAACCGACAACAATTTGTTGCTGCACATCCGATTGCCGGAACAGAAAACTCCGGCCCGGAGGCAGCGTTCGCGGGATTGTTCGCCAACAACACGAATATTATTTGTGAAAAAGAAAAATCGTCACTGCATTCGCTTGAGGTGGCCACAAAAATATTTGCCGTGTTAGGCATGAAAACAATTTTCATGGATTCTGAAGAACACGACAAGCATGTGGCATATGTGTCGCACCTATCTCACGTAAGTTCTTTTTTACTGGGACAGACCGTGCTTGACATTGAAAAAGACGAAAAGAATATTTTTAACCTCGCCGGCAGCGGTCTGGCATCCACCGTTCGGTTGGCGAAGAGTTCTCCGGACATGTGGGCTCCGATCTTTGAACAGAATGCAGAATACCTGGGACAGGCCCTGGCAGAATACATTATGCACCTGCAGCGGTTTCATTATCAATTGATGAAACGAAACACAAAAGAGATGCACCGTGTGATGAAGGAAGCAAATAAAATACGTAAGGTTCTGGACGCATACCTCCCCGACAAGTCAGGAATTCCCCAGCCTTCTCCAACATCACAGAAAGAAGAAACCATCATCAAATAAAAAAAATAACCAACTAGAAACGTTATGCAATTTCAATCGATCACCTCCGCCCTCAAGATAACCAAGCCATTCATCATCAGTGGTCCGTGCAGTGCGGAAACTGAAAGTCAGATGATCACCACCGCCAAACAACTGGCGGCCACCGGAAAAGTCCAGGCCCTGCGTGCCGGCATCTGGAAGCCGCGCACCCGTCCCGGACAATTTGAAGGTGCCGGTGCCGACGGATTAAAGTGGTTGGTCATGGCCAAGGAAGAAACGGGATTGCCGATTACCACAGAGGTAGCTACAACTGCTCATGTCGAAGCATGTCTCAAAGCGGGTGTCGATATTCTTTGGATCGGCGCACGTACCACCGTCAATCCTTTTTCTGTTCAGGAAATTGCAGATGCACTGAAAGGTGTTGACGTGCCCGTGATGGTGAAAAACCCCGTCAACCCTGACCTTGAGCTATGGATTGGAGCGTTGGAGCGATTGAACCGCGCAGGGATCAACAAGCTCGCGGCCATTCATCGCGGGTTCTCTTCCTTTGAGAAAGGACCTTTCCGCAATGCGCCGATGTGGGATCTCGCCATTGAGTTGAAGACCCGTGTACCTGGTCTCGAAATGTTCTGCGACCCCAGTCACATTGCCGGCAACCGCGAGCTCATCGCCATGGTGTCACAGAAAGCCCTCGACCTCGATATGAATGGTTTGATGATCGAGAGTCACCTCAACCCCGACGCAGCATGGAGTGATGCCAAGCAGCAAGTGACACCTTCCGCGTTGGCGAAGATCATAGAAGGGCTCGTCGTGCGCACCGTCACTTCAGACAACAAAGTATTCAAAGACACTTTGAGTTTGCTGCGTGAGCAGATCGACCATCTCGACGACGAGATCATGCAAAAGCTCGCCAAGCGCATGAAAGTCTCTGAGGAAATCGGGCAATACAAGAAAGAAAACAACGTGACGATCCTTCAGGTGAACCGATGGGAAGAGATCGTACAGTCACGCGCAGCCCTGGGCAAGGCCATGGGGTTGGATGAAGGATTCACACGGGACCTGCTGAGGTTGGTGCACCATGAGTCGATACAGGTGCAGACGAAGGTGATGAATAAGGTGGAGGAGCGGGTGTGAGTACTGGTGTTGGGTGTTGGGTTTTGGGGATTGGTGTTCTTGTTTCGGCAATGAGATTGTATTGTTGGATGATTTCGCGGCGTTGCAAATTTTGAGCAGGTTGCGTGGTGGTTGTCAATTGAGGACGGGCCCTCGATAAATTCTTGTACGGACCCGAATGCGAGTTAACTCTGTTAATAAACGGGTAGCCCACGGTTATTTTCAGGGATAGTGGGAATGCGTATGTTCCGTTGTTGGGCAAGGCTGGCTCCGATTGAAGAGAGCTCAATAAATCGTAAATTTCGGAATGATTGAACGAATTTATATTGACACATCAGTTATCGGTGGATATTTTGACGAAGAATTCGAATTGTACACGAAGTTATTCTTCGAAAGAGTCGAGAAGGGAGAAATCAAAGTAGTTCTTTCGGATTTGTTGGCTACGGAATTAAAAGGAGCCCCTGAAAATGTTTTGAAGTTTTATCGTGCAATTCCAAAGGCTCAAATAGAATACGCGGAACAGACCGAAGACTCAATTAAGCTTGCTGAAGAATATCTAAATGAAGGAGTTGTCGGAAAAACAAGCAGGACTGATTGCAGACATATCGCGATAGCAACGTTAGTTAATGCTGACATCCTGGTTAGTTGGAATTTTAAACATATTGTTAACATCGCAAGAATTAGAGGATACAATTCAGTCAACATAAAATTTGGACATCGAATTTTGGAAATAAGGACACCTAGGGAAATACTAGAAGCATGAAAACAGAAGTAAAAGCTAAAAAGACATTTGACGCTGTGGCGTTTATGAGAAGGCGGCGGGAAGAGATCTCAAAGGAAATTGAGGGGATGACTCCCAAGCAAGAGATTGAATACTTCAAAAGAAACGCTGCCGAATTAAAGAGCAATAAATAGCCCAACCCACAACATTTAGTCAAATAGCCGAAACCCCGTCAAAAGACGCGCATCTGTATGCCTTTCCGGGGTTTTGTTCTATTTGATGTTGACCAGTGGTAAACCAACGCTGTTGTTTCCGCCGAGGTGTGCGATGAGTTAGGAGTGGAGTACTGGTGCTGGGTGTTGGGTATTGGCTGGACTTGTCTCGGTAATGTGCATCGTTGGATGATTTCGCGCCGTTGCAAATTTTGAGCGGAGAGATTGCGTGGTGGTTGTCAATTGTGGGTAAACGGGCCCTCGATAAATTCTTGTACGGAGCCGAATGCGAGTTAACTCTATTAATAATCGGGTACCCCACGGTTATTTTCAGGGATAATGGGAATGAGTATATTCGGTTGTCGGCAAGCCACCCATCTCCGTGGACAGAAACGTTTGAACTATTAAAATTGGGCAAGAAGGACATTTTTTAAAGTTTCACTTTCGGACAACTTTCTTATATTTGCCCAGTGGAGAAAAAGAAGAAGCAGCGGACAATCATTTTCTATAAAAGCTACTTTGACGACTTCTTCAATGAACAAAAGCAAAAGGTAAAAGAAAAAATTATCTGGACTTTTGATTTAATAGAAGAACTTCAAAGAGTTCCCGAAACCTATTTAAAACATCTTGAGAATACTGACGGATTATTTGAAATCCGTGTTCAACAAGGAAGCGACATTTTTAGAATATTCTGTTTTTTCGACCAAGGACAATTGGTTGTTTTAGCAAATGGATTTCAAAAGAAAACGCAAAAGACACCGAAAAAGGAAATTGAGAAAGCACTTAAAATAAAGGAGGAGTATGAAAGCGAAAAAAAGTAACATCGCGACACTTGAGCAATTCAAGGACAAGCACTACGGAAAAAAAGGAACTGCCAAACGTGACAAACTTGAAGCAGGGTACGAGAACTTTAAAATTGGAGTTCTACTTTACGAAGCTCGACTTGAGAAAGGATTGACTCAAGAAGAGCTTGCGGAAAAAGTTGGGACAACGAAATCATATATTTCAAAGATTGAGAATAACATCAAAGAAGCACGTATCTCGAC
>JAYVQY010000076.1:0-7206 GCA_043776715.1 Cyclobacteriaceae bacterium
GCCGATAAGAACTTTCCCCATACAACCTGGCGGTCGGTGACAGCCTTCGTCAGCAGCAATTCGATGGTGCCGGTTTTATTTTCTTCTGCCAGGAGCCGCATTGTAAGGGCGGGTGTAAAGAAGAAAAGCGTCCAATAGGCGATTGAAAAAAAGGTCCCCAGGCTGGCCTGCCCAACATAGAAGACGTCCGAGCCAAAGAGCCATGTGAAGAACCCGCTGAATCCCAGGAATAAGACAAGGAGAATATAGGCAATCAGCGAATCAAAAAACGACTGAAGCTCCTTTTTTGCTATGGTCCAAACCGCATGCATATTAATGTATGGTTAAGTCTCTGAAGATATCTTCCAGTCGTGTCTCGATCGGAATCAGTTCACTAAGTACCCATTTTTTCTGGACACAGAGTTGAAAAATTTCACGTTTGGAGGAAAGGCCGGTATTGCTCTGTACTTCAAACCGGTTTAAACTTTTGTCTACCCATTCCACGGTATCAATCGATTTTATTCTTCGGAGCTCATGCATGATTTCATCAGCACCTCCGTCTTCGATTCTTAGCTTGATGATCTCCTTGCCGGAAGCCTGCTTGCGTAAATTATCAGCGGTACCGTTGGCCACTATTTTCCCTTTGTTAATAATTAGAATGCGGTCGCAGGTGGCTTCTACTTCAGGAAGAATGTGGGTGCTCAATACGACCGTTTTTTCTTTTCCCAATTCCCGAATCAGTTTTCTGATTTCAACGATTTGGTTAGGATCCAGCCCGGTCGTTGGTTCATCCAAGACCAGAATTTCCGGATCATGGATCATCGCCTGTGCAAGGCCAACGCGCTGGCGATAACCCTTTGACAGCTCGCCAATTTTCTTGTGCTTCTCAGGATTCAGCCCGCAGACACTTACCATTTCGCGGACCCTTTGATCTACCTTATTTCCTTTCATCCCCTGGAGCGCTGCACAAAACTCCAGGTAATCGATCACAGGCATATCGAGGTACAATGGATTATTTTCTGGTAAATATCCAATATGACGCTTCAGTTCATCGCTATGATCGCGCACCGATCTTCCTCCAAGGCGAATATCACCATCTCCCATAGAAAGATACCCTGTGATCATTTTCATTGTGGTGCTTTTGCCTGCTCCATTGGGCCCCAGAAACCCAAGCACTTCACCCGGTTTTACTTCAAAAGAAATATTATCGACCGCCTTTTGATAGCCAAATTTCTTTGAAAGATTCTCAATCTGAATATCCATAGGATGTTTCTAAAAGATGGTGCAAAAATAATTTTTTTCAGAAAAAAGCAAAGGCCCCGGAGGACCTTTTTTTGCTATCATTTTTTTCGTTCTGACTATTGTCTGATAATCCATTTTACGAAGAAGACGACACCAATCAGCAGCGCAATACCTCCAATGATTCCAAAGATCTCCGCTGAACCAATGATTGCCAGACCGACGATACCCACAGCACCGAAAATTGCTGCTAGTTTTAAATCATGGTCCATTGCCTGAGTAGCAGTGGCGGCTTCCACAGAATTCAATTTTTTTGCGGATGCCACGTGGGTTTTTATTTCTTTTTTCAATTGATGACGAAGAGTTTTCCGCTCGACCTTATTCATTTGTAAATAGGTCTTTTTTACAGGACTCCCGATGCCGGACCCGGATGCCGGAAACACCATGGGCTCATTCTCCAGGGTAGCAGAAAGGATTTGCGAATCAACTGATAGTACGCTCGTTTCCTTTTCAGGCTGCACATTATCTTTGCCCACATGCTTATTTTGACGATCAAAATAGTAGGTATACTTTGGCGTAGAACAAGATGCCAACATCACAATTGACAGCAAGACAAAGATTAAATTTTTCATAATTTATTGATCCGTTTTCTTTCAAAGATACGCCTGAAGAAACGCTTCTCAAAGTCCCAAAAAAAGCGAAATTGCCCAAAAATGAAACCATAGAGCAATAAGAAAATATTATAGATTGGTAGAATTAAGATATAGTAAGTGACGCTGACCCAAAGCGGAATTGAATCGTCGCCAAACAGATAAGAAAAGATCGGTCGCTTAAGAAAGACAACTGTTAAGCCTGTACAGGCAAATACAATGAGTATGACAACGACCTGGAAGGCGCTCTTCACTTTCCACCGTTGCTGAAGTCTATCTATCCAATTCACCGCTTTGAGTAAAAGGTCCGAAAATAATAAATATTTACTTTGAAAAATCATCCCACCAATCACGGGTTGGAAGAGTTGCCTCAATGAGGATCGTTTCCTTTTTTACTGGGTGGACAAACGAAAGGCTGCGGGCGTGCAATGCGATGCTTCCATCACCTGTTGCCGTCCCTGAGCCATATTTCAAATCACCCAGTATTGGACAACCCATACTGGCAAGCTGAACACGAATTTGATGAGGACGCCCGGTGATGGGCCGTACCTCAATCAAATAATAAACACCTTTCCTTGAAACTAAGCGATACTCAAGCTCAGAGAACAGGGCCCCGTCTGTTTCCTTTTTGAAGGCAGTTGTCTTATTTTTTTTTTCATCCTTCCTCAGCCAATGAACGAGGGCACCTTCCGATGGCGATGGTTTCTGATCGGTGATGGCCCAATAGATCTTTTGGGTTTCCCGGGAGCGGAAAAGTTCATTCATTCTTGTCAGCGCTTTTGACGTGCGCGCAAAAATCACCACACCGCTCACTGGCCGGTCCAGTCGGTGCACCACCCCAAGAAAGACTTCACCAGGTTTGTTATATTTTTTTTTAATGTATTGCTTGCAAAGCTCTACCAATGGAATGTCGCCGGTCTCATCGCCCTGAACGAGCACGCCCGGGGCCTTGTTGATGGCCAGCAAGTGATTGTCTTCATATAAAACATGGATGGGCACACTCATTTCTTCTGTGCATACATCGCATAACATCCGTTTCTTGCAAGCTGTGACGAAATCTCATAGCCTTCCGTTTCCAGAAAATTTTTGATAAACGTAAAATTCCTGGTATCGGCATCGAGATTGTGGACTTCCAAAAAAATTGATTTTACTTTTTTCCAAAGTTCTTTGGGCGAATCATATAGAATCGGGTACTCGCTTCCTTCACAATCGAGCTTCAGAAAATCAACATGATCAAGTTTATTCTCTTCCAGTATTTGGGCAAGTGAAATGGCTTTCACGGTAACAGCACTAAGGTTATGAGTTTCAAAGTCATTGAAAACCGATGCCGTCACTGAGTTGCCGGCATCGGCCTCTTTATACAGTGTAATGGTATCCATTGGTTTTCCTGTTACAGCCCGGTGAAAAAGCTGAATTTTATCACCGATCATTGGATTGATCTCAATGTTCTTCTCAAAAAGTCTGACATTCGATTCGATGGCTTCATACGCATAAACTTTTGCATCGGGTCGTTTGGACAACAGAAGCATGTTAAAGTAGCCGGCATTTGCGCCAACATCAATCACGACTGGAACGGATGGAAGCTGATGCACCCAATTTTGGATGGAGTAGAAATCGGTCAGAAATATTTCTTTAAAAACAAGGTATAATTCAAGCGTGGGGACATCGAATGAGAGCCCTGCACCTCGTGTAACAAACCGTGTGGGCTTGAAGACGGAAGATTGTTTATGAGCAAAGTAGTTGGGCCAGTTTTGAATGTTGCGGAACAGGTTCGCATAACGGCCTAATGATGAATCTGTCATGAGTGCTTGATTTAAGGAGACAAGCTAATCTTTAAACTCAGATGTAAAATGAAACCGAATATCCGGAAAATTATCCTGCACCATTTGCAACCACGCTTTTGATTCCGCCATAAACACCAGCTTGCCCTCCTTATCACGGGCAATATAACGCAGCTTTGAATTGATGAACTCCTGCAATTTGGTTTCGTTCTCGCTGCTAATCCAACATGCCTTATGGATATTCTGAGAGGCAAACTCCACCGTCGCGCCATATTCATGCTTCAGTCTGAATTGAATCACTTCAAACTGTAAAGCACCTACCGTGCCGATCACTTTTCGTTGGCCGATATCAAAAGTGAAAAGCTGAGCAACCCCCTCCTCCATCAACTGGAGAAGCCCCTTTTCGAATTGCTTACTTTTCATGGCATCTTTATTCACAACCTCTTTAAAAATTTCGGGTGAAAAGTTTGGGATGCCTGTATACTGCAATTTCTCACCTTCTGTCAGGGTGTCTCCGATCTTCAGATTTCCAGTATCGTAAATCCCCACGATGTCGCCCGGCCAGGCTTCATCAATGGTCTCACGATCCTGGGCCAAAAAAGCAGTCGCATTGGAGAAACGGAAATTTTTTCCCTGCCTCACATGATAATAATTATTACCTCGCTCAAACCCACCTGAGCACACACGCACAAAGGCAATGCGGTTGCGGTGCTTCGGGTCCATGTTGGCATGGATCTTAAAAACAAAACCCGAAAATTTCTTTTCGTCAGGTTGAACCACACGCAAGGAAGTTTCTCTAGAACGGGGCGGTGGAGCTATGCGGATGAACGTATCAAGCAGCTCTCTCACGCCAAAGTTGTTCACAGCACTTCCAAAAAATACGGGTGCAACTTTTCCCTCCAGGTAATCTGCCGTATCAAAATCGGGATAAACACCTTCTATCAACGTCACGTCTGCTCTTAATTGCTTCGCATTATTTTCGCCCACGAGCTCCTCCAGTCTTGGGCTATTAATGTCATCAATCTGGATGCCTTCCTGGATTACTGTTTTACTGGCCGTAAAGAGGTTCAGACTTTTTTCGTAAAGACTGTATACTCCTTTAAACGTCTTGCCCATGCTGATGGGCCAGCTTAACGGGCGGACCTTAATATTCAGTTTTTCCTCCACTTCATCAAGCAAATCAAAAGGGTCCCGGCCTTCGCGATCGAGTTTATTAATAAAACAGATCACCGGAGTATTTCTCATCCGGCAAACGTCCATCAATTTTTCAGTCTGTGTCTCAACACCTTTCACACAATCGATCACCATGATGACACTGTCAACTGCTGTGAGTGTACGGTAAGTGTCTTCTGCAAAGTCCTGGTGACCGGGGGTATCCAGAAGGTTGATCTTGATATCCTTATAATTAAAGCCCATGACAGAAGTAGCCACAGAAATTCCCCGCTGCTTCTCTATCTCCATCCAGTCGCTGCGAGCGTGGTCTTTTATCTTGGAGGACTTTACCGCCCCGGCCTTCTGGATGGCTCCACCAAATAGCAATAGCTTTTCTGTGAGGGTAGTCTTCCCAGCATCGGGGTGGCTAACAATACCAAAAGTCCTGCGCTTGGCAATTTCTTGTTCGATCGACATTTAAAAAAATAAGGTCGCAAAGCTAGAAATTCGGGAAGCAAAAACTCAATTCGACCGAAATATCATGGCGTTAGCCAAGGAATTTGAATTCCTCAATTTGTATGTCATCCAAACCTTGTTGGTCAAAGGGATTTTCCATATGATCCTGGACATTGTACAAAGAGATGAGAATAAACCCTGTGATTGTGCTCAATACGTAAATTACCCAGTCGGCTGAGCTATTATTAAGCCTGTCTTGCAAGGCTGGCGTATAGATGACGGGGAAGAAATAGATAAATACCTGACAATAAGCCCTGAGGCTGATGGGTGTACTATGAGTATCAATTGCCACAACGTTTCCAATGGCGGTATGGACATCCTTCAGGAATCTGAATATTTTGAAGGCCTCCGAGGTTGATATCTCTTCTTTATGATCCTGAACAAATTGGAATACAGTGTTAAGACTATTTTTCAACTCATTGTCCTGGTGGTGATGCGTGGAAAGATGCAAAACAAGTGAATCCGAAATTTGTATTAGCGTCTTCCTGATAAAAGCCTTCTTTTCATCGTCTAGTTTCTTGCTACGCTGAAAGCAGTAATTGACGATGATCATACTCCCTTTAAACCTGCTCAAGTGTTCAATGGCCTTTTCCCGTCTCCGAAAGGCTGCCCGAATGGTGAATACCAATGGGAAAATGATCGCGATGCTGATAATGGTTAGGTCAAAGTCGTATCTGACCTTGTAGTGGATAACTAAAAAAGATGTGACAACACAGATCAATAAGACAATTAAAGTTCTGATATTTATGATCTGTAAATATTTTTTCATTTTCGACTTTTTAGGTGCTCACCAATTTGAAATGATTTAACTATGAAAAAACTACTATTCATCACTTTATTTGGATTGTCTACCATTAATCTGCTTGCCCAAAAATCTGATGTCACTGCGTTGTTCCGTGAGCAAAAAGTTTTGGATACAAAACTAAAAGTGTCAATCAAAGATATTAAAAAGAAAACCAATGATTCAACTTATCTTCCTTCGGCCTTTTATATAAAAAACGATAACGGACAATGGGACTCAGTGAAAATAGGAGTCCGGGCGAGGGGCATTTACAGGAGGAAGAACTGCTACTTTTCTCCAATCCGCATCAAAGTCAGTAAATCAGATGCGAAGGGAACCCTGATGGATGGGAACAAGAGCCTGAAACTCGTCATGCCTTGCCAGAACAACGATGGGAAAAATGCACTCGTCATGAAGGAATACATCTGCTATAAAATGTACGAAGAGATTTCACCTTATTATTTTAATACTCGACTCGTTAATATGGAATTCACCGAGTTGGACGGAAAGAAAAGTAAGAATTTTCAGCTGACAGCCTTTTTGATTGAGGACGATGACATCGTAGCGAAACGTCATCATGCGAAAGTGATGGAGAATTTGAACCTCCATCCCCTGTCACTGAATGACACCAGTGCACTTCAACATGATTTTTTCCAACTCATGGTCGCCAATACCGATTGGTCAACTACCTTTCTTCATAATGCCAAATTAATCTACCAAGAGCCAAGAAAATATATACCATTGGCTTATGATTTTGATATGTCGGGTGTGGTCAATGCACCTTATGCTGTAGCAGCCGAAGAATTGGGAATTTCCAGTGTACGCGACCGGCTTTATCGCGGCTTCTGTCGTAAGGAACCCGTTACTCAACTGGTTCGGAAACAATACATCGCCTCCGAACCAAAAATCATGGCCATTGTGGACCGATACGAAAAAGATCTAAGCCCAAAGGATTTTGCAGACATGAAAAAATTCCTTGGTGAATTCTTTAATATCCTGAAAGACGACAACAGATTCACCCGAATGATCCTGGAGGGCTGCAGGAAAAAATAAGAGGCTGCTGGTCTGTTAGATATTCACTAAGTCCCAGTAAAAGCACAATCGCAGG
>JAYVQY010000077.1:0-26930 GCA_043776715.1 Cyclobacteriaceae bacterium
CGTAGGAGGGTACGGGAGAAAAAATAGAAATATTAGATTTTACCCCAAAAATAATTTGAAATCCTTCATTTTGTTCAAAAAGCTGCAATGTGGGTTAAAATACACAAACGAGCCTACGGCTCTGGATTAAAGTTGTGAACAACGCCAAAGTTCCGTAGGAACGATGTATTTAGTAACACCGGACTTCAGTCCGGTGCTTGCAACAAAAGATGAAGCAGGAGTTCCGTAGGAACGGTGCATATCGCTCAGGGTTAATGATGATGGAGTTGAGCAGTCATTTCCAGCTGCGGGTCTTCAACCAGGGCAAGTCCTGCTTCATTGATCTTCATGATTTTGATTCTCCGCATCTCATTGATCATCAACGGATCATAGTGGGCGCCAACACGAATGTAATTTGCTGTGAACCCATGCATCATTCCGTTTTCAATATCATTTTCGAAAAGCACTATGTGTTCTGAATCAATATTTTCTTCATAAAAAGACCTCCTCTTTTTCTCTGAGAGAATGTGCAGCATTTTTGATCGCTCGTGACGTATCTTCATTGGTACGACTTCAGCCATCGCAGCAGCCAGCGTGTTCTCACGTTCTGAATACGTAAAGACGTGCAGGTAGGATATGTTCAAGCCATTGAGGAAATTATAGGTGTCGAGAAAATCGTCGTGCGTTTCTCCTGGGAACCCTACGATTACATCAACCCCAATACATGCGTAGGGCAAGACTGATTTTATTTTCTGAACCCGTTCAACGTATAGCTCCCGTTGGTACCGCCTTCTCATCAATTTAAGAATCTTATTTGAGCCGGACTGTAACGGCATATGGAAGTGTGGCACAAAAAGCCTCGACGTCGCCATAAATTCAATGATATCATTCGTCAACAGGTTGGGCTCAACGGAAGAAATGCGAAACCGCTCAATACCATTAACTTCATCCAGCGCCTTGATCAAATCAATCAGTCGCTCTTTTCTTTCACCATTTCGGATCCCGAAGTCACCTGTATTGACTCCAGTTAAAACGATCTCCTTCACATTGGTGGTAGCGATTTCGCCGGCGGTTTTTAAGATACTCTCTATTGTATCACTTCTGCTACCCCCTCTTGCCAGCGGGATGGTGCAGAAGGTACAGGAATAATCGCATCCATCCTGTACTTTAAGAAAAGTACGGGTACGGTCGTAAAGTGAGTATGAGGTGTTAAAGGCTGTGGCCTGTTTGATTTCAGAGGATAGAACGACTGTCTTGTGAGGCCTTACAAATCCATCCAGCAGTTCTACAAGTCTGAATTTCTCTGAGGCTCCCAATACTGCATCTACACCAGGTATCTCTGATATTTCTTTTGGCTTAAGTTGCGCATAACAGCCAATGATTGCAACATATGCATCCGGTGAGATGGCACGGGCCTCACGTACAATCTTGTGGCATTTCTTATCTGCATTTTCAGTGACAGAACATGTATTGATAATGAAAATGTCAGGGGTATCAGTAAAATCAACCTTGCGATAGCCTTTGTCTTCAAACTTCCTTGAGATGGTGGAGGTCTCTGAGTAATTCAGTTTGCAGCCGAGGGTATAGAATGCGACTTTTTTCATTTGAGGTGCAAAGATAGGAGAGTGCTGGATATTTCTGGACTGAGAATCTATGTGAGTATCGCTGGGTCGTTGATTGGGCTAAAGCCCATGGAAGTTGTATGTCATTAACCCCAGACTTAAGTCTTGGGTTAATCTGGTGCTCTCGACTGGACTTTAGTCCAATTTACTGTTTGCTTATAGTACGGTGGTCTAAGCTACCAACCTCCTATGATAATTCACCTGCCCCAGATGGTATCCAAGATGAGTCGAAAGGTGAACCAGGAAATGAAGTGTATTCATAGGATGGCCGAAAACGTCTACCGGATAATCAGATAAGAGTTGTGCTTCTGTTAAGGATGGTAAAGTTTCAGAGACTGCTTTCCTGGCATGCGCGATCTCTTTCAATAGATTCTCACGGGAGACATTCCGTGCCGCAAATTCATTGTCTCGATTTCTTATGTAGCCTGTATTTCCCAACACGGCACCGATGTAGTACTGCAGATTTCCGCAGAGGTGGAGACATAAATTACCAGCCGGGTTTTTGATTGACTTCTCATCTTTCCACAAAGATTCCTCGCTGGAATAAAGAAGTAACTCACTTTCCAGCTTATTCAAATCTCTTATAAGGATGGCCGATAATGAGTCAAGCAAGTGTTTCTTCATCGGACAATATCTTTTTCGATTGCTTTAATTTTATCTTCCAGGTAATCCATCGCCAACATAAAATTCTTAGGATCAGACAATCGGAGATTGACACTGATATAAAATTTTATCTTCGGTTCAGTGCCACTGGGGCGCACCGATATTTTGCCTCCTTCCCAGGTAAGGAATTGAAGGACATCCGACTTAGGAAACGGTAGGGGTGTGATTTTTCCATTCAAAAGACTTTTCTCCTCGCTTGTTTTGTAATCTAAAGCGCGAACTACTTTCTGTTTTGCGATAACGTACGGAGGACGAATTCTAAACTGTTCCATCATGTACTTGATCTGCTGTTCACCCTCGGCACCCGTACGGACCAGGTTAATCTGACCTTCTTTATATAAGCCATATTCGCAATACAAATTGACGAGCCATGAGTATAGACTCTGACCCTCATCCTTCGACGCTGCGGCCATTGCTGCAAAAAATGCGCAGGCAGAGACTGCATCCTTATCACGAACAAAATCTCCCACCATGTAGCCGTAGCTCTCTTCTCCAGCAGCAATGAATTTCTTTTTACCTTCATTTTCCCGAATAAGCTGAGCAACATACTTGAAGCCTGTGAGCGTGTTGATGCATTCAACCCCCATCTCCTCAGCCATTTTGTCTATTAGGTCTGTGGTTACAATTGTTTTTACGATGTAGGCATTCTTCTTGTCGTTGTCTTTTAGGTTCTTGAGGATAAACCACATCATTAGACTCAGCGCCTGGTTTCCATTTAGTAGAAAGAAGTCTCCTTCTGAGTTCTTGATCCCAATGCCCACGCGGTCGGTATCAGGGTCAGTTGCCATTACCAGATCCGCGTCAACGGACTTTGCCTTTTTTAAGGCCATGTCCATTGCAGACCTTTCTTCCGGATTGGGAGATCTTACGGTGGGAAAATTTCCATCGGGTACTTTCTGTTCTTCAACAATGGAAACATTTTCAAAGCCCAATCTTTTCAGGCATTCTGGCACCATCGTAATTCCTGAACCGTGTAAACTGGAATACACGATGGAAATATTCTTATTCCGTTGGATGCTTTCCTGACGGGGTACCAATTTCAATACCTCGGCGTAGTAAGCTTCCTCGATTTCGGGTCCAATGATTCTGATGTTGGAGGGATTTGGAGTGAATTTAATCTGATCAAAGCTCGTAATGGCGTTTACTTCGGTAATCACATTATTGTCATGCGGAGGGACAAGCTGTGCGCCATCATTCCAATAAGCTTTATATCCATTGTATTCTTTAGGGTTATGAGAAGCAGTAATCACAACGCCAGACTGACATTTCAAATAGCGAATGGCAAATGACAGGAGAGGGGTAGGCCTCAATTCCGGAAACAAGTGCACCATGATCCCGTTGGCTGAAAAGATATTGGCTGTTACTTCAGCAAAGTACTTGCTGTTATTACGGCAGTCATATGCAATGGCCACTTGTATGGTTTCCCCAGGAAAGGATTTCTTCAAGTAGTTAGACAATCCTTGTGTTGCCGATCCAAGTGTGTATTGATTCATACAATTGGATCCAACGTCCATGATTCCTCTCAGACCGCCCGTGCCAAACTCGAGGCTTCTATAAAAGCTATCAATAAGTTGTTTAGGGTCCTTTCTCTCCAACAATGCTTTGATCTGCGCTTTGGACTCGGCATCTATATTACTGTTAAGCCATTCTTCTGCCTTAGCCCTGGATTGCTTTAATAGATCACCATTCATAAACTCAATTGATTTTTATATCATTTCTCCGGCAGGTCCTGATCATAAATTTCCCCGCAATGCTTGCTCCCTTTCAATAGATTCAAAAAGAGCTTTAAAGTTCCCCTTTCCAAATGACTTCGCTCCATTCCGTTCGATTATCTCAAAGAACAAAGTGGGCCTATCCAAAACAGGTTTAGTGAATATTTGAAGCAAATAACCTTCTTCATCACGGTCAATGAGTACGTTTTGCTTTTGAAGTTCTTTCCAATCCTCATTTATTTCACCAACACGCTTCTTTACATCGTCATAGTAAGTATCTGGCACATGCAGAAATTCTACGCCGCGGCTACGCAATGCTGCGACGGTTTGTATGATGTCATCAGTGGCAATGGCGATGTGCTGCACGCCCGGTCCTTTGTAAAAGTCAAGGTATTCTTCAATTTGTGATTTCTTCTTTCCTTTTGCCGGTTCGTTAATGGGAAATTTGATATAACCATTCCCGTTAGAAACTACTTTTGACATCAGGGCGCTGTATTCAGTAGAGATATCGCTGTCGTCAAAGGTTAGCAGCAGGCTAAATCCCATGATTTTTTCATAGAAATCCACCCAATGGTTCATCTTCCCTAGCTCCACATTCCCTACACAATGATCGATATGTTTCAATCCGATAGGCTGTGCCGCAAAGCTACTTTTCACCGGTTTGTATCCGGGAAGAAATGAACCTTTATAATTCTTTCGTTCAACAAACGTATGGATGGTTTCTCCATACGTGTGTATCGCTGAGATAGTCACTTCACCATATTCATCACGAATGGTGTGTGGACCAAATGCAGGGTGGGCCCCCCGAACAACCGTCTCATTAAATGACTTCGTGGCATCATCCACCCACAGCGCCAGCACCTTGACGCCATCACCGTGTTTTTTGACGTGCTCTTCAATGTCAGAATTTGCCTGAAGTGACGTCGTGAGCACGAACCGTATTTTACCCTGCTGAAGCACGTAGGATGCCCTGTCGCGAAGCCCTGTTTCAGGCCCTGCATAGGCTATCCATTCAAACCCAAAGCAATGTTGGTAGAACAGGGAGGCTTGCTTAGCATTGCCGACATAGAACTCAATGTGGTCTGTGCCGTTGATGGGTAGAAAATCCGGTCTCATTCCGCTATCGTTTGAATGGCCAAAATTAACTATTCGGCAGGTTTGTTTTAATTTCTGGCTGCATTTCTCTAATCTTGGCAAAATTTTGAAAAATGGACATAAAAGCAATTGATAAGGCCCTGCAGGAGATCATCAAAAGCCGCATGGAATTGCTGAAGCTGGATTACAGCAATCCCAAATATGATGACCTTGAAGAAAAGCTCCATGACCTGGAAGACGCCTTTCAGGAGTCCTATGGTGATGAGGTAGAAAGGGCTTTTCAGGATGTGCATGATGAATACTGCCCCGATACAGATGTATTGGTCCCCATCGCCTATATCGCAAAATCGTATGAGGTGAATAGTAAAAATGAATATTCCGTTCTGCCCACCGAAGGCGTCTTTGTCGAGATGGACGACTACCCCGGCCAAGACACTAAATTAGTGCTCGTCCCTAACCCCGTCAGGATTATGTTAAGTATTGGAGCGGATAAGCAACAAGTTGTGTGGACTGCAAAATAGATTGCGGCTGACTTATTAATCTCTGAATCCTAATTTCTTTCTCACCCGAGCAAGTACGTTGCCGGCCATAACTCGCGCACGATTTTCTCCGTCTGCCAATTTATGATCAATCTCCCCGGGGTTGGCCATAAGGTATTGAAAGATTTCTCTCTCCTTTTTGAAGGTATCAATCAACACACCAAGAAGTTCTTGCTTTGCATGCCCATATCCAAAATTACCTGCCAGGTATTTTCCCCGCAGTCCATCCGTTTGCTCAGAAGAGGCAACAAGTTTGTAAATGGCAAAGACATTGTCGTTATCTGGATTCTTTGGAGACTCCATGGGCGTGCTGTCTGTCACGATTGACATCACTTGCTTCTTAAGTTCCTTTTCAGGAAGGAAGACATCAATGATATTTCCGTAGGACTTGCTCATTTTTTGTCCGTCGGTGCCGGGAATGGTCATTAACTGTTCTTCGATTTTTGCTTCGGGGATCACAAATGTTTCTCCGAATTGATGATTGAAAACGGAAGCGATGTCACGTGCGATTTCGATGTGCTGCTTCTGATCCTTTCCTACCGGCACAACGTTGGCATCGTATAAAATGATGTCTGCTGCCATCAATACAGGATACATGAAAATACCTGCGTTTACGTCTGCCAGTCTATCGGACTTATCTTTAAAGGAAGTGGCATTGGAGAGCATGGGGAAAGGAGCAAAGCAACTGAGGTACCAGGCCAGTTCACACACTTCGGGTATCCTGCTCTGACGATACAAGAGATTCTTTTCAGTATCAAAACCAAATGCGATCCATGCAGCTGCTACCGCCATGGTGTTATGCTTTCTCAAAGCGGCATCTTTGATCGTTGTCAGCGAATGCAGGTCTGCAATGAAGAACAACGAGTCATTTTCTGCCTTTTGAGATAACTTAATGGCAGGGATGATCGCCCCCAATAAGTTGCCTAAATGGGGCAGTCCGCTACTTTGTATACCTGTGAGAATTCGTGCCATCGTGGTGCAAAGAAAACAGGGATCGTGCAATTACCAGTATTTTTGCAATAATTTTGTTCCATGAAGAGTGTGCTGATTTTGATTTTGGTGTGTCTTGCTCTCCCTTGTTTGTCACAACAAGTGGAGCCACTGATTTTTCGCGAAAAGACTTACGACTTTGGTGATATTGAAGAGGGGAAAGGCAATGCCGATCATGAATTTGTTTTCACCAACAATAGTGGACGGCCTGTAAAAATAGTTTCCGTTCAAGCATCTTGCGGCTGCACCACACCGGCATGGTCACAGAATCCTGTACCCCAGTCGAAGACTGGTTTTATTAAGGCGAGTTTCGATCCTAGGGGCAGGCCGGGGTATTTCAATAAGACGCTCACCATCACCACAGATTGGGATGCAAGCCCGATTGTCCTTCAGATCAAAGGGCATGTATTGACCGGAGGACCAACTGAAACAAATGATTTTTCAGTTGCTGATGGAAACTTATATTTCACCAACAAGTCGTTCAATGTTGGGAAGGTGTTCATTAACCGGAGTGCTACTGAAAAGCAGTTTGCGGTAATGAACAAAGGCACCGCTGCAATTAAATTATTGGAGGTATCCAAACCTTCATACATAAAAGTAGAAATGCCATTATCGCTTGCGCCGCAGGAGAAAGGGTTTATTAGAGTCTCGTTCGATGGACAGCAAAAGAATCAGTTTGGTTTTACTTCTGACAATATTCAAATCACTACGGATGATGCCGGTCATGAAACAAAATCCATTTCTGTATTTGCAACATTGGAAGAGTATTATACAACCCCTACCGGAGAAGAAGCAATAAAGGCACCCATACTTTTCATCAAGGAGCAGAACATTGATTTAGGTCGTTTTCATCAAAGTGATTTGATTGACAAGATAGTCGCCATTGTGAATGGTGGTAAACGTGACCTTCAGCTAAAGGCCATCCAAAGTAATTGTACCTGCATCATCACCGAACTAAACAAGAAGGTTGTTTATCCCGGAGATTCATCAATGCTCAGGATTTCATTTAAGCCCCATATCCGCGGAGGCACTCAATTGAAGGCAATCACACTTTATTCAAATGATCCACGTAACCCTGTTCAGCGTATTAATGTTCAGGTATATATAGAGGATTGAGGATCCAAGGATATAATCTTAGTGCGATTGTGTTATGATGCGAGGAGTTTAGCGGATATTTTCCTTGCGGCATCTCCATTGCCATATAGCAATTGATGCTTGATAACTACATCTCTATTCTTACGAAAGCTGGCAATTATCTTTTCAGTGTCAGCGCCAGCGATTTCGTTGGCTCCAGCGGTCACCAATTCCACCCATTCTGTTTGGTCGCGAAGGGTAATGCAGAATTTGTTGAAAAAATAAGCTTCTTTCTGTAGGCCTCCGCTGTCCGTGAGTACCATTTTACAATGTTCCAACAAGGCGAGCATATCGAAATATCCCTGGGGCTCAAGGACGATTGCATTCAATGAGATATTTAGGGAGTTCAGGTAGCTTTTGGTTCTGGGGTGCAGCGGGAGCACAACAGGGATGGTCTTGTGGATTTCATTCAAGGCATCGCAGATGGACCTAAGACGAGCAGGATCATTTGTATTCTCAGCACGATGTAACGTCGCAAGTGTAAATTCACCTGGAATTAAATTGTTTTTCTTGAGCACGTCGGAAACTTCCTGGGATTTTTTCCGATAGAACAAAACCGCATCGTACATCACATCTCCCGGTTGTTCTAGTTCGCAATCAAAAGTTCTAAAGCCTTCTTTCTCCAGATTCTTGATGGCCGTTGCTGTTGGACAGAAAAGTATTTTACTGATGCGATCGGTGATGATGCGATTGATCTCTTCTGGCATGTTCATGTCAAAACTTCTCAAGCCCGCCTCTACGTGTGCCACGGGAATATGAAGTTTTGATGCCGCCAATGCTCCGGCAAGGGTAGAATTGGTATCTCCATAAACCAACACGCCATCCGGTTTTTCTTTCAATAGAACCTCCTCAATTTTTTCAAGCATCCTGCCTGTCATGGCTCCATGACTCAGGCTGTTGATCTCCAAATGGTAGTGAGGTTTAGGAATTTCCATCTCCCCGAAAAATACTTCTGACATGTTGGGGTCAAAGTGTTGTCCGGTATGGACTATAATTTCAGAAATGCCAGACTTTTTAAGTTCTCTGGAAACAGTAGCAGCCTTGACAAACTGAGGTCGCGCACCGATGATGGTGATAATCTTTTTCAGGCTAGATTAGTTAAAGGCGGGTATTCCTGTAATCTCATTCCCCAAAATCAACAAGTGTATGTCCTGAGTTCCTTCATAGGTCACCACAGATTCAAGATTCATCATGTGACGCATGATGGAAAACTCACCCGTGATGCCCATTCCACCATGGATCTGCCTGGCTTCGCGTGCAATCTCCAAGGCAATTTGAACATTGTTGCGTTTCGCCAGAGATATTTGTGCAGTCGTGCCTTTACCTTCATTCATCAGCATGCCCAGGCGCCAGGTCAGTAGTTGGGCCTTGGTGATTTCGGTGAGCATCTCTGCTAATTTCTTCTGAACCAACTGAAAGGAGGCAATGGGCTTACCGAATTGAATGCGTTCTTTGGCATATCGTCTTGCTGATTCATAGCAATCCATGGCTGCACCCAACGCACCCCACGCGATTCCATAGCGCGCCGAATCCAAACACATGAGTGGCGCACCCAAGCCACTTTTGTTTGGGAGCAAATTCTCTTTGGGCACTCTTACGTTATCAAATACCAACTCACCGGTGGTACTTGCGCGCAAAGACCACTTTCCATGGGTTTCCGGAGTGGAGAAGCCGGGCATTCCACGCTCCACGATCAATCCATGAATCCTTCCGGTTTCATTCTTGGCCCAAACGACAGCAACGTCGGCCTTAGGGGAATTTGAAATCCACATTTTGGCGCCATTGAGTAAATAGTGATCTCCGTCGCTTTTGAAATGAGTGACCATGCCACTTGGATTTGAACCGTGATCAGGTTCAGTCAGGCCGAAGCATCCCAACCATTCGCCGGAAGCGAGCTTGGGTAAATATTTTTTTCGTTGGGCCTCACTTCCAAATTTGTAAATAGGATACATGACAAGAGAACCTTGTACCGAGGCCGTTGACCTCATTCCCGAGTCGCCCCGCTCAATCTCCTGCATAAGAATGCCATAAGAAATGTAGTCAAGACCACCGCCACCATATACTTGTGGAATGGTGGGCCCGAATGCGCCGATATCGCCAAACTTTTTCACGATCTCGTAGGGAAAATGAGCCCGCTGAGCCCAATCTTCAATGAAAGGTGAAATTTCCCGCTTCACAAAGTCACGGATGGAACTGCGAATCAATTTATGCTCTTCTGTTAAAAGGCTATCGATCTGGTAGAAATCGGGATGTTCGTAGACATCCGCCTTCAATGATTTTTTTGACCCGGATTGTTGCTTCAATACAGTTGACATACTATTTATTAATTTGCCTCAAATTTAACGAATTGAATGGATTCTCCGCTCGATCCAAAGCTTAGCGACCAGCTCCTCAAACTGCAAAAGAAGTATGCGGTGATGGGTCAGGACTTATCTTCTTACCTCGATGGCCTCTTGCATTCTGACTACCTCACCTACTGGGACTATATTCATCTCGACACATTACTAAGTCTTCAAAATCCGAAGACACAATTTCCGGACGAAAAAGTGTTCATCACGTATCATCAGATCACTGAGCTTTACTTTAATCTGGTTCTCTGGGAAATTGATCAGATTGTGGAGCACAAAAGCCTGGATGAAATATTTTTTATCGCCCGGCTTGAGCGGATCATTCGGTATTTTAAAAACCTCACGGATTCCTTTGATATCATGACGGAAGGAATGGAGCGCGATCAATTCCTAAAGTTTAGAATGTCGTTGCTCCCTGCCAGTGGTTTTCAATCTGCACAATATAGACTGATTGAAATTTGTTCTACCGACATGATTAACCTTGTGGCGATCGCTTCACGAGGCCGTTTGGGTGAAAGCCTCGATTTGACTCAGGAAATAGAAAGACTTTATTGGCGCAGCGGAGCCACCGAACTGGCTTCTGGAAAAAAAACGCTTACCCTACAGCAATTCGAAGAGAAATATCTGGAACAATTCAAGGAGGCAGGGTTGAAACACCGTGAAAGAAATTTATGGAAATTGTATTTTGTTAATTTTTCTGGAAACCTGAAAATAATTTCATGCCTCCGGGAATATGATTTGCTTGCCAATGTTTTCTGGCCATTGGCCCATATGAAATCAGCGGCGCGATACCTTCATAAAGACCCGGATGATATCAAAGCAACGGGTGGTACCAACTGGCAAAAATATTTACCTCCACGTTTTCAAAAGATCATGTTCTTTCCGGAATTATGGACTGACCAAGAGAAAGCAGAATGGGGTAGACCAGGTGTTGAGAAGGCTTTGCATCAAGCAAAACACCTCTGACCCAATCGCTCATCTTAGGGATACCTTTTGTCAGCCTTCAAGATTATTTGTTAATTTTAGTGATTGTAAATTCTGCTGTGTGAAGAAGTCTCTCGGGTTGGTGGCGTTTATACTTTTTCCGTGGCTTGTACAGGCACAGAGCTTAACTCGTTTTATCTTTTACGACAAAGAGAAGAAGAATCCCAAGGAGATTTATCAGGTAAAAGATACGATCCAAAATATCCTTCAAGGCCGGTATGTTTCTTATTTTCTAAACGGGAACATGGAATCCAAAGGTCAATTTGTAAATAATGAGACCACGGGGGTCTGGGAATTTTATTTTGAGACTGGAAATCTGAAGATGCGTGGCATTCTAAGGCAGAGTTCTAATTATGGATTGTGGGAGTATTTTTTTGAGAATGGTATCAAGAGCATGGAGGGAAGTGTGAATGGCAAGAATAAGGAAGGCGAATGGAATATATACTACGAAAGCGGCGAGCTCAAGGAAAAAGGGGATTACGTTGCAAACAAGCGATCAGGACTCTGGAATGCATATTTTGAAGATGGTACCAGGAAAGGAGAAATTGAATACATAGATGACCACGGCAGGTACACTGAATATTACCATTCGGGCAAGGTATACTCCGAAGGCCCCAAGGCAGGAAATAGAAACGTAGGGCACTGGCGCTTCTTTGGTGAAGATGGTGCATTGCTAAATGAAGGTGAATATGTGAATGGAAAAAAGACGGGTGAGTGGAAGAATTATTTTCCTTCTGGCAAAGTGGCTTCATCGGGCTTGTATGAAAATGACGAGACCGTTGGAGCATGGAAGTATTATTTTGAAGATGGAACCATCAGTTCCACCGGCGAATTTGTGGGTGGCGTAAGAAATGGCTACTGGAGTAGCTTCAATAAAGGTGGTACTGTCAAGAGTGAGATTACCTATTCGAATGGCTCTGGCGAATACCGGGAATACTTTCCTGATAAGAGATTGAAGTCGAAGGGACAGATCACTGATGGAAAGCATGATGGTAAATGGCAGTACTTTGCAAGCAATGGTAAGCTGGAAGGAGAGTGCGACTATCAAAAAGGTAAAGGAATATTCAAAGGCTATTATCTGAGTGGTACTTTACAAACGAAAGGCCTGATGGAAGATGATTTGAGGGTAGGAACTTGGGAGCTTTATGAACCTGACGGAACACTCTCAGGTTATTACAAACCGTTTTATGAAAACAATGAGTTGGCAAGTGAGATTAATTCTCTGATCAACAAGAGCAAAGAAACGCCGGCCGTATCCCGGGGAACCAGAAAGACCGGTTTCTATTATTTTCAGCCCCGTTTTCCTGAGTACCGGAGCGTAATCATCGCAGTCAATCCTATGATGGCTTTTGTTGGGCGTATGCCCTTAGCGATTGAATTTTACAATGAAGAGCGGCTTGGGCATGAATTTGAGTTTGAAGGAATCCGTTCACCTTTCTTCACCGCAGACTCTGACGTTCCCCCGGGAAAGACTTTTCAGAGAGGCTACTCCATTGCTTTGAAACAGAAATTTTACAATACGATCCATACGGGTATGTGGTATTTTGGACATGAAGTCAGGTTCACGAACATTGGGCATTTTAGCAATATCCTGATTCCAAACTCTGGCAACGTCATCATCACCGCGAGTGCATCAGAGCAGCGGGCTGAATATGGAGTCATGCTTGGAGCACGTCTTATGCAAAAAAATGATGGAGACGGGGTCACCATTGACGCAGTGGTGGGGTATGACATTGGATATAGAATGTTTGATGTTGACCCAATTTATCAGGAAACTTTCAGCAACATAAATCAGAATACGTTGTCACAAAGTTTTAGATTTGGATTGAACTTTGGATATTCTATTTCTTTTGACGGCAGACGATAGCATTACATCTCATTTAAGGGTTAACTACCTTTCATTGTGAATAAACAGATTGAATTAGTCCTCACCCCCGAGGAGGCATTTGACCCCATCGTTTTTCAACAGATCATTTCTGAACGACTTCATATTCAACCGAATGGAGATCAGGCGCTCCGTCTGATCAAGAGATCGATTGATGCCAGGGGCCGCAAGGTGGTGGTCAAGGTTTTGGGCGAGATTATATCCAAAGAGCTGGAGGCCCAGGCGATTACGTATCGTCCAGTATATCCTGATGTTTCGAAGTCCAAAGCTGTCATTATCGTTGGGGCTGGCCCTGCCGGCTTGTTTGCCGCTCTGCGTTTGATGGAATCGGGGATTAGGCCAATTGTGTTGGAGCGCGGAAAGGACGTTCAGCTCCGAAGGCGTGATATTGCTGCAATTAACAAGGACCACATCGTGAACCCTGAATCGAATTACTGCTTTGGAGAAGGGGGCGCGGGCACCTATTCGGATGGGAAACTGTATACGCGTTCAACTAAGCGCGGAGATGTGAGGAAGATGCTGGAGGTGTTGGTAGCACACGGGGCCAGCGAAGAGGTTTTATATGATGCTCATCCTCATATTGGCACAAACAAGCTCCCTCAACTGGTGAAGGCATTGCGGGAAACTATATTAAGATCGGGAGGTGAAATTAGATTCAACGCCAAGGTGACGGATTTTATCATTTCTTCCGATCAGATCGATGGCGTGATTCTGAATGATGGAGAAAAAATTGAGGGAGAATCGGTGATTCTGGCAACAGGTCATTCTGCCAGAGATATTTTTGAATTGCTTTACGAAAGAAAAATATTAATTGAAGCCAAACCATTCGCCATCGGTGTCAGGGTGGAGCATCCTCAGCAACTGATTGATAAGATACAATACCACTGTGACGATCGGGGTCCCTTCTTACCAGCCTCTTCATACTCATTGGTTCATCAGGTCGCAACAGGTCATCAGCAACGAGGAGTATTTTCTTTCTGCATGTGTCCCGGAGGGTTTATTGTTCCTTCTGCTACAGCACCAGGAGAGGTAGTCGTGAATGGCATGAGCCCATCGCGCAGGGACTCCAGGTACGCAAACTCTGGCATTGTAGTATCAATAGAGACCAGCGACCTCAAGAATTTTGAAAGTTATGGCCCCTTAGCAGGTTTGTATTTTCAAAAGGAGATTGAACAAAAAGCTTGTGTTCTGGCGGGAGGAAAGCAATCGGCACCGGCACAGCGATTGGTAGATTTTATGGATCAGAAGATTTCATCGTCTTTGCCGGATACTTCTTATCAGCCCGGAGTTGTTTCACAAGATGTCGGGTCTGTATTTCCCAAGTTTATCACAGAGAGCTTGCGCCAGGGATTCCGAAGCTTTGGCGGTAAGATGAATGGATATCTTACAAACGAAGCGCAAGTAGTGGGCGTCGAAAGCCGAACCTCATCACCGGTGCGAATTCCACGAGATAAAGAGACGCTGGAGCATCCTCAAATAATGCGGTTCTTCCCTTGTGGTGAAGGTGCGGGTTATGCCGGAGGCATCGTCTCAGCGGCCATAGACGGTGAGCGGAGTGCGTGTGCGGTGCTCGAAAAGTATTTTAATAAATGATCAAATGATCGAAAAAAAATAAACAGTCTCCATGAATAAAAAAACAGTCATTGTAGGAGCCTCTACCAATCCCTCACGTTATTCTTATATCGCTGCGGGTATGCTGACAGAGTATGGCCATGAGATTGTTCCGGTAGGAATAAAAAAGGGTGAAATATACGAGGTGGAAATTCAGGACATCCGAAAGAAACCGAAGATTGAAAATGTAAATACTGTGACGCTATACATTGGCCCCCGACATCAGCCCGAATGGTATGATTACCTGATCAGTTTGAAACCCGCTCGCATTATTTTCAATCCGGGAACAGAAAATCCTGAGCTCAGTCGAATGCTTACAAAAGAAGGCATCGAGCCAATAGAGGCATGTACTTTGGTTATGCTTCGAACCAGACAATTTTAATGAATCGATGTGCTTTGGCGAATTTCTACTACTATTATTTCGGGGGATATATTGCAATGGCGTTGAGACAAACAATTTTCCATTGGCCATCCTTGTCTTTTTCCATCACCCGAACTTCGGAAGTCACGTCATGATCAATATCGTCAACCACTTTTTGGATGAACCGCACATACGCTCCTTTCCCATAGACGCGTACTTCGGTCCATACTCGGTCGATCTTGGATTTTGAAGGCTTTGCGGTTCTGAAATATTCGTCGAAGTTTTTCCTGATATTTTCTATGCCCTCCATATAACTGCCGCCACCTGAATCGCACAAGGACCAATAGCAGTACGAGGCATTCGCCCAATTTACCTCCCAGCCCTCGCGATCAACAGCAAAAAACGATGTTGTTTCTCTTTCGATGACACCTTTGATGGCGTCGATGTCATTTTGCCCGGCGACGGTAAAAACGAAGAAATAACACAAGACTGTAATTGCAAACACTGTTTTTACTTTCATGGCAAGATTTACTGGTGCATGAAGAACTTATTCAACCCTTTCTAAAGTTGGGTCTAATGGACGTTTGGCAACAGATGCCTGAACCGGAATATTAGAATCCTAAGAATCTGAAATGGCAATCAATTCAACTCAAATATCAAATTAGTGAGAAGGGTATTTGGCTATTACACTGACGCAAACCACTTTCCATTTGCCATCTGTCTTTTCCAAAACACGTACCTGCGAAGTTTCGTCCATGTGAATCTGTTTGTCTTTCACCTGTTGGTCATATCGAACAAAAGCACCATTTCCATAGATTCTTATTTCTTTCCACGTCCGGTTGATGGTGACACCTGATTTTTGTGCAACATCAATGACGCGGGTTGCTACTTGGGTCTTAAAGTATTCATCAAAATATTTGCTGATCGAACCCCAACCCTCCAGAAAATTAGTTCCAGTCGAATCTGAATAAGACCAATAAATATACGGCTCATGCGTCCAGGTATCATCCCAATCCTTGCGGTTTACATTAAAAAAGGAAGTCGTCTCTTTCTCAATGACAGCTTTTATCGCATCTTTATCAGCCTGCGCTCCAGCTGACATGCTGATGAGCCAAAGCAAACTTGTGAGCAGAATATTGATTCTTGTTTTCATGACGATTAGGTTAGGTTGAGTTACTAGTAGTAGAAATTTAGCAATAAAAATTTGATAATGTGAAACTGACACTATTTTTTTTTGCTAAATATGCTCTCCATGAGAATAAATCGGGTTGAGGAAACACCACCGTAATTGTGGAAAAGACATTGACATTTGATGATAAAAGATGATTAAAATCATGTTAAACCAGTGATGACAGGATTAGCTTTATATGACATTTAAAATAACACGCCATGCTTACCGACGAAAAACTTATCAAATTGAAAGACCTCATTGTGAAGCCTAATCGGAAAATAAAATTGAAGGATTTTTCCACAAAGTATGAGGGGAAGACACTGAATAGGGAAGATTCAGAACAAATTCTTAATATGAGCATAAGACACCTGAGCGAAACCCAGGATAAACTTTATGCCCACAACAAATATAGTGTGCTGATTATACTGCAAGCGATGGATGCTGCTGGCAAAGATGGAGCAGTGAAACATATTATGTCCGGTTTTAATCCTTTAGGCGTAAAAGTTTACAGTTTCAAAGCTCCCAATTCGCATGAATTGGATCATGATTATTTTTGGAGGCATGAGTTGGCATTGCCTGCCAGGGGAGAAATCGCTATTCACAACAGGTCACACTACGAAAATGTGTTGGTCACCCGTGTTCATCCGAGCTACATTATGGGCGAAAATATTCCTGGAATTGATTCTCTGAAAAAAATTGACGACAACTTTTGGAAAAGCCGCTATAAACAAATCCGGCGATTTGAAAAGAATCTTACTGACAACGGGATGATCATTATGAAGTTCTTCCTTCATCTGTCAAAAAAAGTACAAAAGAAGCGATTCCTGGAAAGAATAGAAGACCCCTCCAAGAACTGGAAATTTTCTGGAAGCGATCTGAAGGAACGTGCGCATTGGGATGAATACCAAAAGGCATATGAAGAGGCCATGAGTGAGACTTCAACGGAAAATGCACCCTGGTTTGTCATACCTGCCGATGATAAATGGTATGCCCGGCTCGCCATCGCTTCTGTAATCTATCATCAGTTTGGCAAATTGGAATTGAGCTATCCCGAAGTTTCCGAAGCACAAAAAGCTGAGTTGCAACGGGCTAAAATTCAACTCGAGGGTGAAAATGATGATAAGAAAGGGAAAGCCAAGAAAAACAGCCAACAACCTGATGCTGAAAAGGGCCCCAAAATAATTGGAAAGGGGTCCAAGAAGGGAGTGAAATAGGCCACTAGACTGCAAGGTTTTAGTCGATCCAATGGTCCACAAATTGAAGGTGGGCGTGGCTAGATAATATCTTCTAATTTAAAGGTTTAATGGGCGGTTTTACGCTCAAAAGCGCTTATTTTTGCTGTTTGTAAAACACCAAAATGAGCCAAGAAAAGTCAAAAAAGGCCTCCGAATACTCGGCCAGCAATATTCAGGTTTTAGAAGGGTTGGAAGCGGTGCGGAAAAGGCCCGCCATGTACATCGGAGACGTAAGTATCCGTGGCCTACACCACCTCGTATGGGAGGTTGTGGATAACTCAATTGACGAAGCCATGGCGGGCTTCTGCGATGAAATTAAAGTAACTGTTAACCCTGATAACTCCGTCACAGTAGAGGACAATGGCAGGGGAATTCCAACCGATTTGATGGCAAAGGAAAAACGCTCGGCGCTTGAGGTTGTCATGACCGTACTTCACGCTGGGGGCAAATTTGATAAGGACACATACAAAGTATCAGGAGGTCTTCATGGTGTGGGTGTTTCTTGTGTGAACGCACTTTCGGAAATTCTTAAGGCCACAGTCTATCGGGATGGAAAAGTCTTTGAGCAGGAATACAGAAGGGGCATTCCTCAATTTCCTGTCCGGCAGATTGGGGAGTCATCCAGGCGAGGTACAACGATCGAGTTTAAGCCTGATTTTGAGATTTTTCCAGTCACAGAATACAACTATGTAACCATCTCTACTCGCTTGAGGGAACTTTCATTCCTTAACCCTGGGATAAAAATTCATTTGACAGACATTCGTGAGAAGGATGAACATGGTGAATCTCGTAAGGATACTTTCTATTCTGAAGGTGGCTTAAGGGAATTTGTTCAATACATGGACGCCACACGCGAAAAACTCATTGCGGAACCGATCTACGTGGAAAACGATAAGACTTCCACTCCCGTTCAGGTAGCCATGAGTTATAACACATCCTTCAGCGAGAACTTGGTTTCGTATGTGAATAACATCAATACGCATGAAGGAGGCACACATGTAGCAGGATTCAGGAGGGCATTGACCAGAACGTTAAAAGCCTACGCTGACAAATCTGGCCTGCTGGAAAAGGCTAAAATAGAAATTGCCGGTGACGACTTCCGTGAGGGACTTACGGCTGTCATTTCTGTAAAAGTAGCGGAGCCCCAGTTTGAAGGACAAACGAAGACTAAACTGGGCAATACAGATGTCATGGGTGCTGTGGATCAGGCTGTTGGCGAGGCATTGCAGAATTTTCTGGAGGAGCATCCAAGGGAGGCCAAACTCATCGTAAGTAAGGTTATTCTTGCAGCCCAAGCACGTCATGCGGCCAGGAAGGCCCGTGAAATGGTTCAACGCAAGAATGTTCTGAGCGGAACGGGCTTGCCAGGTAAGTTAGCAGACTGTGCAAGCGCCGACCCTGCAGAGTCAGAACTTTACCTTGTAGAAGGCGATTCAGCCGGTGGTTCAGCAAAGCAGGGACGTAACAGACACTTTCAAGCGATTCTTCCCCTCCGTGGGAAAATCCTCAACGTAGAGAAAGCGCAAGAGCATAAGATTTACGAAAATGAAGAGATCAAGAACATGATCACCGCACTCGGCGTCAGTTTTGGAACAGCCGAAGATGACAAGGCACTCAATCTTACCAAGCTACGTTATCATAAGGTTATCATTATGACCGATGCAGATGTTGATGGCAGTCATATTCGTACCTTGATCCTGACATTTTTCTTTCGCTACATGCGTGATTTAATTGAGCAAGGATATGTTTACATCGCGCTTCCACCCCTGTACCTGTTAAAGAGGGGCAAGGACGAGCGCTATTGTTGGACAGAAGAAGAAAGGGATGCATTGGTAAAGGAGTTGGGTAAAGATGGTAAAGAGGATAGCGTTGGGGTTCAGAGGTATAAAGGTTTGGGAGAAATGAACCCGGAGCAATTATGGTCCACTACCATGGATCCGGAAAAAAGAACCTTAAAACTTGTAGGCATCGAATCAGGGGCTGAGGCAGACCATTTGTTTTCGATGCTGATGGGCGATGAAGTTGCTCCGCGCAGAGAGTTTATTGAGAAAAATGCCAAGTACGCCAAAATAGATATTTAGAGAATTGTTTGTTGTATGGATAGAGAAGAAGAGCTATTGACGCTGACGAGCAATGTGCCACACCAGATTGCAGAAAGCAACTACATTAGCCGGGATTTAAGTTGGCTGCAGTTCAATTACCGTGTGCTGGACCAGGCCCGCCACCTGGACCGTAGTATTTTTGACAGGTTGAAATATTTTTCGATTACAGCTTCTAATCTGGATGAATTTGCAACGATCCGGCTTGGTAGTCTGTATAACTATCTTGACTTCGGAAAAGAACGTTTTGATTATAGCGGCCTTCGAGAGGCTCCATTTCGCACCATGTTGTTAGGAGAGGTGCAAAAGTTCCTTCATACGCAACATGACTATTATACCAGCAGTTTAAAGCCTTTATTTGAGAAGAATGGCTTCCGGATAAGCGAGTATCAATTCCTATCACCTCAGGATAAGAACAGGGTGGATCAATATTTCCAGCGTACGATCTACCCCATGCTTACCCCCATGATGTTTGATAGCTATCATACCTTTCCGACACTGAAGAATAATCGTCTTCTAATAGGTGTTGTAACAAAGGCACCCACGGAATCGAGTCAGCACCAAAGGGCTTCGTTTATTCAGATTCCAAGTAACATCGGACGCTTTTTTGAAATACTGCAGATGGATGGCAGCATCGCTTTCATACCCATTGAAGATATCATCCGCAACAACGTCCACCACCTATTCAGGAACATGGAGGTGTTGAGCGTCAACCTTTTCAGGATTAATCGCAATGGTGATTTCACGCTGGAAGAAAGCGAAGATATTGAGTCAAATTTTCTGGAAGAGCTGAAAAGAAAACTACAGACACGTCGAACGGGCCGGGTTGTGAGAATGGACCTGCTGGAAGGGTCTGATCCATGGATGGTGCGGCTGCTGAAGATTCAATGGGACCTGGAGGATCTTAATATTTTTACCGTTCCGAAGGATAGCATGCTTGATCTCGCAGGACTCACGCAAATTATTGGTCATAAGGAATTTAAGGACAAGCGTTCTCAAGCAAGGCCTCCCATCAAACCAATCACTTTTCCGGAGCAGGGGCAACGGGATCTGTTTGAAGTATTAAAAGAAAGAGACATTCTTCTTCATCATCCCTACAATTCCATGGAGCCTGTCATTGAATTGCTGGAAAAGGCTGCCGATGATCCCATGGTCTTATCAATCAAAATAACCATTTACAGGTTGGCCAAGGAGTCGAGGGTAAGTGCTGCTTTATTGAAAGCGGCAGAGAATGGGAAACATGTATCAGTCTTATTTGAAGTGAAGGCACGCTTTGATGAAGAAAACAATTTGCGCGAAGCACAAAGACTGCAAAAGTCCGGATGTTTTGTGATTTACGGCTTTGGAGCTTTAAAGACACATACAAAACTATTGCTAATCGTTCGCAGGGAGCCTGATGATCGGGTGTATCGATACGTTCATGTTTCCAGCGGCAACTACAATGAGGCAACTGCCCGACTTTATACTGACATCGGCTTTTTGACGACGAAGGAAACCTATGGAATTGATATCTCAGAGTTTTTTAACGTCATCACTGGCCATTCAGAACCTTCCTCCTACAGGAATCTGATCACATCTCCGCGGGACATGCGGAATCAACTTTGTGGCCTTGTCAAAAAGGAGGCGGAGAACGCAAGGAATGGACTGCCCTCTGGCATCATAATCAAGCTCAATTCTATTCAGGATAAGGAATTCATTGAAGCCTTGTATGCTGCCAGCCAGGATGGCGTTAAAGTGAAATTGATTGTTCGTGGAATGTGTTGCTTGCGGCCGGGAAGAGCAGGCCTCAGTGAGAACATTGAAGTAACTTCAATTGTTGGCGAGTACCTTGAGCATTCCCGTGTCTACTATTTTCATAATGCGGGCGACCCTAAAGTCTATATCGGAAGTGCGGATGCAATGGTAAGAAGTTTTGACAGGAGGATTGAATCGCTCGTATTGCTCGAGCAAGCGTTGCTGAAGAAACAGGTGATGAATATTCTGCGCTACAACCTGCGTGACAATGTAAATTCGTACACAATGAATGAAGATGGCAGCTACCGGGTTAAAGAACAGAATGGTGATCCAGCCTTTAACATCCACAACGAGTTTTATAATGTGACAAAGGAAATTATTGAGGATGTGAAACTCTTCTAATAGTGATCGCATGAATTTGAAGTCTGGGAGCGAACGCTTCTAAGTTAAGATTGGTAATTCAACCTGCCTTACCCTTCACCCAGAACAATTTCTTGCCTTTTGACTGGTCGTCCGTGTTAACAAATTCTACTTTCTTTTGCTTTTGATTCTTTTCAAATAGTTGGAGCAAGATGCCATCCTTAAGACCCACTTCGGGAACGAGGATGCTTTTTGAATGAGCCCATTCCATTACTTTTATATAGATATCGCTTGCGGGAACAATGACATCCGCACGGTCGGGGTTCATCTGGAGTTCGTAAATCCGTTCTTCCATCGAGTGGCCCTCAATTATTTTTTTGATCTGCTTGATTTTTGTTAAGGACATGGTCTTGCCTTGCTTAACCTGCGCTAATTCAAAAATCTTGCTAATGTTTCCACCGGTGCCGACTGCGGTAACGGTGCCAAGCCCTTTCTTCACGCTACTCTTAACCCATTTTTCCATATCGACCCACATTCTGGGTGAATCACAATGCTCCAGTACGCGTACAGATCCAATCTTAAATGAACGAGTTTTTATTTTCTTACCCCCGGCAAAGAGATTTAATTCTGTGCTTCCGCCCCCCACGTCAATATGGAGATATGTTTTGCTGGCGAGGTAAGAGGAAATGGCTTTGTTAATCAGGTCTGCTTCTAATTGCCCGTCAATAATATTGATTTTAATCCCCAATTCTTCATAGACTTCTTTGACTAAAGCTTCTCCGTTTTCACTTTCACGCATGGCCGAAGTAGCACAAAACATGAAGTCATCCACCTCATAAAGTTCAAGCAAGAGCTTATATGCTTTCATCAGCTTCTTGAACTTCTCAATGCTTCCCTCGCTGATACGATGTGTCCCAAAAACATCATGGCCAAGCCGAAGAGGAAAGCGCACGTATTCAAGCTTCTTGAACATGACTCTATGATCGTGTTCTAATATGCTGGAGACTTGGAAACGGATGGCGTTAGAGCCAATATCAATTGCGGCGAGCTTCATTCTGTTCACAAAGTAAGTGCTTAAATAAGTGTATTCATTCACCATTTGGTCATAAATTCATCGATCATTCTTTATTATTAGCAACATATTGATTTTCTTTGCATCGCTTATCCAGAAAGACCGAGGGACAGGGCCCGATGAAGTCTTAGCAACCTCGCCAATCACTTGGTGCTAACTCCCTTCCCAGACCGATCTGGGAGAAGATAAGCGGCCATTCTCGACAAGGCTCTTTCTGGAAAAGTTCAAGAAAACAACAGAAAGGGTGAAAATTGAAGAAATCTTAAGAAAGAGAATCATGGTGCTGGATGGCGCTATGGGTACAATGATTCAGCGCCATACGCTGACGGAGGCGGATTTCCGTGGGGAGCGTTTTAAAGATCACAAGTATCCGCTCAAAGGCAATAATGATTTGTTGTCAATTACGCGCCCAGATATAATTAAGGATATCCACAGGCAGTATTTTGAAGCTGGAGCAGACATTGCAGAGACCAATACCTTCAGCGGTACAACAGTTGCTCAGGCCGACTATCACCTGGAGGATATTGTATATGAATTGAATTTTCAGTCCGCAAAAATAGCAAAAGAGATAGCTGAAGAATTTACTAAACAAGAGCCGCAGAAACCACGCTTTGTTGCGGGAGCTCTTGGACCAACCAATAAGACTGCTTCGCTTTCGCCTGATGTTAATAATCCTGGTTATCGGGCGATTACATTTGATCAGCTCAAAGAAGCATTTAAGCTTCAGGCGAGAGGTCTCATAGACGGTGGGGCTGACCTTCTACTATTTGAGACGATCATTGACACCCTCAATGCCAAGGCGGCCCTTTTCGCTGCGCAGGAGCTTTTTGAGGAGATTGGTAAAGAAATTCCCATCATGGTTTCAGGGACCATCACAGATGCCAGTGGACGCACCTTGTCTGGCCAGACAACTGAGGCTTTTTTGGTGTCTGTGTCTCATGTGCCATTGCTTAGTGTAGGATTGAATTGTGCGCTGGGCGCCAAGGCGTTAAGACCTTATCTCCAGGTATTGAATGAACAGGCACCATTTTTTGTAAGCGCCTATCCTAATGCCGGGTTGCCGAATGAATTTGGGCAATACGACCAGGGCCCCAAGGAAATGGGAGAACAAATTGAAGAGTTTCTGCAAGAGGGGCTGGTGAACATCATCGGCGGTTGTTGTGGCACAACTCCTGATCATATTAAAGTGATTGCTGCACTTGCGGCGAAATACAAACCAAGGGAGGTAACAGTCGATGCCTGATCATTTTCTTAAGCTCAGCGGCCTCGAGGCCGTCACAGTTACTCCTGCCTCTAACTTCGTTAACATAGGTGAAAGGACCAATGTAACTGGGTCTGCCAAGTTCCTTAAGTTAATTAAGGATGACCAATTTGATGAGGCGCTCACTGTGGCTCTTGATCAGGTGCGGGGTGGTGCCCAGGTAATAGACGTGAACATGGATGAAGGCATGCTTGATTCTGAAGCTGCCATGGTCAGGTTTCTAAACCTGATGGCCTCTGAACCAGAGATTTCCAAAATCCCTGTCATGGTGGATTCGTCAAAGTGGAATGTGATCGAGGCAGGTCTTAAATGTTTGCAGGGAAAAAGCATCGTCAACTCCATTAGCCTGAAAGCCGGAGAGGAGGAATTCCTTCGCCAGGCGAAACTGGTAAGACGATACGGAGCCGCCACTGTTGTGATGGCTTTTGATGAACAGGGCCAGGCTGATACCTATCAACGAAGAATTGATATTTGCAAAAGGGCCTATGACATCCTCACTCAAAAGATAAACTTCCCCCCACAAGACATCATCTTTGATCCAAACATTTTCCCTGTCGCCACGGGAATTGACGAGCACCGCAATTATGCACTTGATTTTTTTAAAGCGGCTAAGTGGATACGGGAAAACCTTCCGTACGCTCATGTAAGCGGTGGTGTGAGCAATGTTTCTTTCAGCTTCAGGGGAAATCAACTGGTGCGTGAAGCCATGCATTCCGTTTTCTTGTATCATGCCATCAAGAATGGTATGGACATGGGCATTGTCAACCCGACCATGTTGGCAGTGTATGATGAAATTCCTAAGGACTTGCTGGAGCGCGTTGAAGATGTTCTGCTGAATCGTCGGGAAGATTCGACTGAGCGGCTGCTTGAGCTTGCTGAGACCGTGAAGGGGTCTGCAAAAAGGAAAGAGTTGGATGATGAATGGCGAAAGGGTACCGTAGAAGAACGCCTCACCCATTCCCTTGTAAAAGGAGTTATTGATTTTATTGAGCAGGATATTGAAGAAGTTCGTCAGAAATTTGAGAAGCCACTGCACGTCATTGAAGGCCCATTGATGGCTGGGATGAATGTGGTGGGCGACTTATTCGGGGCCGGCAAAATGTTCTTGCCGCAGGTGGTGAAGAGCGCCAGGGTAATGAAGAAAGCGGTAGCCTATCTCACTCCGTATTTGGAGGAAGAGAAAAGGAGGAGTGGCCAGGTAGGAAAGCCGGCAGCGAGAATATTGATGGCAACGGTGAAAGGAGATGTTCATGATATTGGTAAGAATATCGTTGGCGTGGTTTTGTCGTGCAATAATTATGATGTGGTTGATCTGGGTGTCATGGTACCTTCGGAGAAAATCATCGAGGCTGCCAAACGTGAGAAAGTAGACATTATAGGACTGAGTGGATTGATTACACCATCATTGGATGAAATGGTGCATGTAGCCAAAGAAATGCAGCATGAAAAAATGACGATGCCGCTCTTGATAGGAGGTGCAACCACCTCTCGCATTCATACGGCCGTAAAGATTGATCCGGTCTATGATGGACCCGTTGTCCACGTACTGGATGCTTCACGCTCTGTACCGGTGGCGAGTGAGTTTATTAACCCAGAAACAAGAGGAGGGTTTAAGGATAGAGTAAAGAAGGAATACGTTCAGCTCCGCAAGGACCATGAAAGTCGCCAGTTGGAAAAGAATTATATCGCGTTACCAGCAGCAAGAAAGAACAGGGTCTCGATCGATTGGAGTCTATTTAATCCATCCGTGCCAGAATTTCTCGGGAAGAAAATATTTCTGAAGTATTCCCTCAAGGAGATAAGAAAATACATTGACTGGACTCCGTTCTTTCAGACCTGGATGTTGTTTGGTCGCTACCCGGATATTTTCAGGGATCCGAAAGTAGGAGAGGAGGCAAGGAAGCTTTTCGCAGATGCCCAGACGATGCTTGATAAGATTGTTTCTGGCAATGAACTCGAGGCCAACGGTGTCATCGCTTTTTATCCGGCACAGGCTACGGACAATGACGACGTGATATTGTTTCGCGATAAAGACTTCAAGGAAGAACTCACGACTCTCCATTTCCTACGTCAGCAAAATCAGAAGGCAAAAGACCTTCCCAATTTTTGTCTTTCGGATTTTATCGCGCCGAAATCAAGTGGGAAGAGAGACTATATCGGAATGTTTGCGGTGACGACAGGTGGTGGCATTGAGAAACTTATTGCTGAGTACAAGGCGCAGCAGGATGATTACCAGGAGATCATGGTGAAGGCATTGGCCGATCGCTTTGCCGAAGCATTTGCCGAGCTCATGCATGAAAGGGTCAGAAAAGAATTCTGGGGCTATGCAAAGAATGAAATTTTGCCAATAGAAGATGTGATCAAGGAGAAGTATCAGGGTATTCGACCGGCTCCGGGCTACCCGGCGTGCCCCGACCACACCGAGAAGAAGATCATCTTTGATTTACTGGATGCGGAGAAGGAGACCGGCATTATGTTGACGGAGAGCTTCGCCATGTATCCGGCTTCTTCGGTCAGCGGTTATTATTTTGCAAATCCGGAGTCTAAGTATTTTGGATTGGGGAAAATTGATCGCGACCAGGTGAAGGAATACGCGGATCGAAAGGGGATGGAGATTGGAGTGATCGAGAAGTGGCTGTCGCCGGTGTTGGCGTATTGATGCATTTCACGCAAAGGCCGCTAAGGAGAAACGCAAAGAGTACAAGGGATGGATGAGAATGAGCTGTCATATAAGATTATTGGTGTGGCCTTGGAGTTGCATAAATCTCTTGGACCGGGTTTATTAGAGTCTGTCTATGAAACAGCTTTGGCTCATGATCTCATCGAGCTTGGACTAGACGTAAAAAGGCAGGTGGCATTGTTATTATTGAAGTAAAGGCTATTGAAACGCTGGCTTCCGTTCACTTTGCTCAAACGTCAACCTACTTGAAATTGTCAAATTTGAAATTGGCTTTGTTGGTCAATTTTAATGTCAAGACCTTAACCCACTTTGCAGCTATCCGGTCAGAAGTAGCTGTGTTCTAATAGGTTCTGTTTTTTCTGGTGTTAGTTTGTGTACTACAGATTTTCGTTTTG
>JAYVQY010000078.1:0-26887 GCA_043776715.1 Cyclobacteriaceae bacterium
GACATCGAATGAAGCCTTGCTTCGTAAATGTCTGCAGTTAATTGCTGACGAAGATCAACGCGTACGCATGCAAGCTGCAGTGTCGATCAGTTCACTTCCCAAGGAAATGTTTGATCGAACCAAGAATGACATATTGGAAGCATTGATTATAGGGGTTACAAAAAAAATGGATGAGTGGAACATCGCGGCGATCACCGTGGCATCTAAATATGCACCCGTGGAATTATTTTTGAAAGTTGCCTCTGGTGAATTGGACTCAAGTCATAAGGCACTCTTGACATCGCTGGCCGTCTCATGCAATACATCGCTCACAAACATAGAGGCAGTATTGAAATCACTTACCAAAGCTGGGCTTAACCAGGATATCAAGCAAAGTGTTATCGCTCAACTCAATAAGGGTAACCTGGCACAAATGGATGGCAAAACTTTACTTCCAACCATTCGCGAATTAGAACAATCGGGTGACATCTCGGTCGTTTCCATCTTGGCAAGTTTTCGTCAGAAACTCAACTTGCCGCCGTCTGCTGAATTTCTGAAGTACGGCAAGGCCTCCCTTAAAAATGTCCTGGATAGATCATTGAATGACAGTGTTCGCTATCAGCAAATGGCGTTGGTCGAATTATTGCCTTATCCACAAAAGGCTGACGTGCTATTTCAATGTTTGCAAAACACCGAACCTCTAAAAATTCAGGAGGCAGCCCTCCGGCAACTCGCAATTTATGCCGAGCCTTCCATTGGGGTAAAACTGGTGGAAAGATGGAAGAGCCTCGGACCGCAAATCAGAAGGCTTGCAGGCGACTTATTACTATACCACAAGATTCACCATGATGCTTTACTCACAGGACTGGAAAATGGTACGATTAATATCGGTGAGATGAATTTTGACCTTGAGCGAAGGAGAACTTTACTTTGGTGGACCGATGATGAAAATACAAAACGGAGAGCCGAAGCACTCTTCTCTGATTCAGGTGTGGTGAACCGTAAGGATGCGATGGACCGCATGAAAAGTGCACTGACGTTAACGGGTTTTTCGGCAAAGGGAGCTCTTTTATTTCAAACCTTGTGCAGTCATTGTCACATCTATGGATCACAAGGTCAGGATGTTGGGCCCGTATTGACGGAGATCAACAGAAAAAGTAAGGAGTCGTTGATGCATGACATCCTTGACCCCAATGCTGCAGTAGAAACAAGGTATATAAACCATCGTCTGGAAACGAAGGGTGGAGAAGTGCACATCGGAATCGTAGATTCTGAAACAGATCAATTGATCGTGCTGAAGAAAATGGGCGGCACAAAAGCGACGATCTACAAAAGCGATATTAAAAATTTGTCCTCGCTTGGAACATCCCTGATGATGGAGGGACTGGAGGGCAATATGACACCTCAGGAGATGGCGAACCTCCTTGCTTTTTTACAAAACCTCAATTGAAAAAAGAGATTTGAAGTGATCAGCTTACCGCCTTGAGGTAGGTAGCCTTCCATTCTTTTACAGAATAATTTGGATCGGTTGGAACTTGAGGCTCATCCTTGAGTTCACCCCCCAGGAATTTGTCGATGGCCGCAGCTGCCTTCTTAGCCTGACCCATCGCTAAAATCACCGTCGATCCCCCGGTAATTGCATCGCCTCCAGCAAAAACACCTTTCTTGCTGGTCTGGCACGTTGAATCATCCACGAGGATCACACCCCACTTGTTGGTGCGAATGGCTGCATCGGTAGAAGGGATGATGGGATTCACACTACATCCGAGCGACATCACCACGGTATCACAATCCTCCGTAAAGAATTTTCCTGTCGACACTGGTTTGCGCCTGCCCGTTGCATCCGGCTCTGACAGCTCCATCTGCTCGCAACGAATTTGTTTTACAAAATTGTTTTCGTCTACGATAAACTCAACGGGGTTGCTCAGCCATCGCCAATTGATAAACTCTTGTTCTGCATGCTTTAATTCTTCCGCCCGTGCAGGCGCTTCCTCGTGTGACCTTCGATAGTAACAGGTGGCCACCGTACCCAGCCTTTTTGCTGTACGCAAGACATCCATGGCGGTATTGCCCGCGCCGATCACAGCAAGTTTTTTTCCTGAATAGAGTGGCGTGCTGTAGTTGGGAAATTTTCCCGCATCCATCAGGTAGATCCTCGTCAGGTATTCATTCGCAGAGTAGACGCCATTGGCATTGGAGCCAGGTATATCCAGCATGCGGGGGAGCCCGGCACCCGTGCCGATAAACACGGCATCAAATCCTTCACGCAACAGCAGGTCATCCAGAGTAAAAATCTTTCCAATGACCATGTTATAAACAAACTTGACGCCCAGCTTTTCAAGATACCGGATGTCTTCGTCGATGATTTGCAATGGCAAACGAAAGCGGGGTATGCCATATACCAGAACGCCACCCGCACGGTGTGAGGCTTCGAATACGATGACTTCATGTCCTTTCACCGTAAGCTCATAGGCGGCAGTGAGGCCTGAAGGCCCTGAGCCAATGATGGCTACTTTCTTTCCCGTGGGGGGAGGCACATTAAACATCTCCAATTTTCTATGAATGCGCTCATAATCAGCTGCATACCGCTCCAGGTTCCCGATTCCCACAGGATGATGTTTTCGTCCGACGACACAGACCGCCTGGCATTGCTTGTCTTGTGGGCAGACACGGCCACAAACGGCCGGCAAGAAATTGGTCGTTCTGATTACCTTGGCAGCCGCAGCAGGATTTCCCTGTTCAATTTGTTTGATGAATGCCGGAATGTTTATTCCAACGGGGCAGGCTCCGACACAAGCAGGTTTTTTACATTGTAAACAACGCATGGCCTCCAGCTGTGCCTGCTCCTCAGAATAGCCAATGGGTACTTCATCAAAATTATTAACCCTTGCCTCTGCCGGACTTAGGGGCATCTCCTGGTGCGGCATCTGGATTCTTTCTTTATTGCTCAGAGGTCGATTAATGGTCATGGTCATTGAATTTTAAAACATCCATCGCAGCAAACGCGATCTTCTCTTCTTTTATAAACATCTTCTGTCGTTTCATCAGGTTCTCAAAATCTACCTGGTGTCCATCAAAATCAGGTCCGTGGAAACATGCAAACTTGGTTTCATTCCCGACGGACACCCGGCATGCTCCGCACATGCCGGTGCCATCCACCATGATGGCATTGAGTGACACAAAGGTTTCGATTTTCAAGGGTCGTGTCATTTCACTCACGGCCTTCATCATGGGGACAGGGCCAACAGCCAATACGTGATTGATATTTTCCTTTGCAATAATCTCTTTCAAAGCATCCGTTACTAAGCCTGCCTTACCGATTGAACCATCATTCGTAGTAAGAATTACCTCATCGCATACTTCCTTCAATTCATCCACCATGATCAGGCTGTCTTGGCTGCGCGCACCAACAACCCCGATTACTTTATTTCCTTTACCCTTCATGTCGTAGGCGGTAGGAATGATGGCGCCGGTTCCATAGCCACCCCCAATCACGACACAGGTGCCGACGGTATTAGGAAGATGAGATCGTTCACCAAGCGGGCCAACCATATCTTTAAATGAGTCACCCACGTTCATGCGGTTGATTTCGGTAGAAGTTTTTCCCACCGCAGCGATGATTAAGTTAAGTGTTCCTTTATCACGATTCCACCCACAAACAGAAAGTGGGATGCGTTCGCTTGTGCCATGAGGCCGGATGATAATGAATTGACCGGCGGCAATTTTCTTAGCGATCAGGGGCGCCTCAACAGTATAGTGAAAAGTATGGGCACACAGGAGTCTCTTGGAGAGGATGCGAAAGCTCTGGCTATACTGACTCGTTGGTACGGAGGCCCCATGAAAGTAGGGGATAAATGCTTCTGCTTCCCTCCGAACAATAAAGTCACGGTCCCAATTGTGATGTTCATCTTTTCCTGCAATTGACAGAAAAGCATTATAAACTTTCTTTTCTTGGTCGTCGGTCAACCATTCTTTTCGAAGCATTTTTCCGAGGGTGCGGGCTGCATTCTTTCTGACCAGCGGCTTGGTATTTGATAAGAAACTGAAGGCCACTTCATACAGTGTATGCTTAAGTTTTTCGTCTATGGGTGGCTTGGATTTTTCAACCAATCTTCCGAGCGTAGTTAACGCCATCGCTGCCAGTTGAAAATTCTCGCTTTGTGTGGCACTTAAGATGCGTGGAATGACCTCGACCGCCTCGTCAAACTTATAGAACGATATGGTCTGCGTCAGGTTAATAAGCGCGGCTTCATCGTCGAGATGTTGATCCCATTTTTTCAGGAAGTAATCAACGCCAGGCTTACCTATCTTAGCCAATGCTTTGCCAAGGTAGGCAGCAGATTCACCATCTATTTCAATGATTTCATCCAGGAGAAAAGGGACCACATCGGGGCCAAACTTGCCCAATCTCTTTTCCGTACGAATGGCTAGCTTTAGCATGCTTGTGGAATCAGCATGTCTATAATGATAGAAAATGGAAATGAGGGCTTCTGAAAGATCAATCTTTTCGTCCGCAGTCAAATCCACGATCGGCCTTAGTTCATCGAGTACCTGGCTGATGGCCTCTTCTGATTGTGAACTTAGTTTTTGTACAATATTCAGAACTCTTGTTGTCATTACAGCCTCTATGGATGACTAATTCCATGTTAGTTACCGGGATTCACCGTATCAAAAAATAACATTGCGCAGGCCCACCAATGATTTGCGTCATTTTTTTAGTGGAGTCTCTCAAGGCTGAATAAAGGTCTTGGCAATTCCCAACGGTCTCATGATATACCGCTTCTTATTTACATGGCCTAGCTGGCGGGTAAGGATGTCATCGAGGGTTTTGATGGTCTTCACAATATACTTTCCCTTATTCAACATCACACATTCAGCTCGACCACCCATGGCGGCATCCGTTATTTCAGAGCGGGTTGCGTAGCCAGTTTTGTTGAGCGTCTCCAACACCTGGGTAGCCCAGATCACGGGAACATGCGCTGCCTCGCAAATCCATAGAATCTCCTCTTGAATTTCACTGAGCCGCTCGAAACCAATCTCAACAGCCAAATCTCCACGCGCAATCATGACACCCAGTGAGGCATCTTTCATCCCATTCATTAACAATGCTGGCAGGTTTTGTACCGCTGACAAGCGCTCGATCTTCAACACGATTGCCGGCTTCTTCTTCGAAGTATATTTAGCAATTTCTGACCGCAACAAATCCACATCCGACGGGCTATTGACAAAGGAATAACCTACCAAATCTGCATGTTGACAAATGAAGGGTATGTTCTTCTTATCCTCTTCGGTGAGTGGAGCGATGGTAAGATCGGAGTCGGGTAAATTAATTCCTTTCTCAGGCTTTAAGAACGGGTTTTTTGTCGAGATGCGAACCACTTTCACCACCACTTGCTCAGGATTGATGGCAGTTACTTTTGCCTCAAATTTGCCGTCATCAAAAAAGATATGTTCTCCTACTTTCACCATCGACAACAGTTCGCGTGGTTCAATAAATAAGGTGTCTTCACCTTTGCTTCTTCTTTTTTGTCGCCTTTTATCCTCTTCCCCTTCATTCTCAGCGTAGCTTAATATCAATTTCTTACCTTCCGATACCGGAAGTTGCAGGTTATGATCTTTTCTTTTAGCCGCTATGCTCTTAATCCGAATTTTGGGGCCTGCCAGGTCCATGTATATTTTGCAATTCTTCCCTGTTTTTGCGATCGCTTTTTTTAACACTTTAATCATGTTCAACCAAACTTCTGTGTTGTCGTGAGCACAATTGATCCGTGCGACCGACATCCCTTCATTCAGCATCTCTTCCACAAGCATGCGATCCAACATCAACTCCGCCGAAAATGTAACCATGATGTGGGGCCGATCCTGAATGGGAAATACTCCCAGCAATTGCTCCGCGTGGATCAATCGAAGTTTGGAGGCCACGTCAAAATTGCAGGATGAAATATTTGATTTCGGTACATTATGGTCAAGCCAACCCAATACATTGAGCACCTGTATTTGGGTGTGGCTTTCCGAATTGGTTAACGATGATAATCCGATGTGATGCAAATACTCCTGGGCTTCACGAATTTCATTGCTTCGCAACACCAGGTAATGAATCAGATTGGAGCCGCTGAGTTTGAAGTTATCATGAAGTTCCGTGATCAGATTAGAAAATTTCCTTTCAGCAAGTTGCATCTCATCCACGATGCCAGACAATTGATGCGAGACTTTTTCGTGTGTAAGTTCTTCAAGCGATGTTTTTCGAGCGGCACCCATAACCATTTGACGTTTAACCAATAAAACTTACCGCCAATTCGGCAGTTTTGAATCACTAAATCTTCATGTTTTGGCTGCTAATTGCTATGATTTAAATCATGTTTGATGATTAGAGGGCAAACAGTTTTATGGCTAATGGATGAAATTGTATACTGACTAATTTCAAGCAATCACATGATCGATGTCATGAAGTTTAAATATGTTTTTTCTCACCTTGATGTATGCCTTCAAGACAGAAGTTGTTCACTCGAAGGCACTAACTTAAATTCAATGGTATATGAAAATCGAGATCAATGACCACCGCAAATTATTTGCAGTGAAGAGCGAATTCCATACGGCCTTCCCAAATTTTAAAATTGAATTCTTTGAGAAACCCAGTAAGAGCGGAGGAGCCCCCTCGGAGAAAATCGTGAAACATGATAGCGCTACGCTGGGACAATGTCGATTGGCCCATAACAAAGGGAACCTTTCATTGGCAGCGGGGATGTCTGTGGGCGAACTTTCGCAGAACTTCAGAGATGTCTATGAGCTGTCCGTCCAGGTATTACAAAAAAATGGAAATGAATGGAAGGAAGCTGCAAATGCTGCCATTCTTTCTTAATGTAGATGAAAGGCTTAGGTCAGGCCGTATATAAGATGTAGGAATCTAAATCTGGCATCATTTATTTATCTTTACGCTTTTCAAGAACCATACAGCTTAAGCTTTCATAGCGCCCCCATAAAATGAAAAAAGTATTTTCCATTGCCTTGCTGCAAGCATTTGTATTTTGTGCCATCGCCCAGGTGACGAGCACTTTTCCAGTTCAAACTTCGGTTCAGAATGGAGTCATCGAAGGTGTATATGAAGTCAAGACTGGCCTTCAGATGTATTTTGGCATTCCCTATGCAAAGCCTCCGGTAGCAGACCTCAGATGGAAGGCTCCACAGGCCATGAACAACTGGAATGGAGTTCTGGCCACCAAGGCATTCAGCCCCGGACCGGTGCAGGCCGCAGTTTTTGGCGATATGATCATGAGGGGCGATGGCTTCAATGAAGATTGTCTATACTTAAACGTCTGGACACCTGCCAAACGAAACAGTAAAGGACTTCCGGTACTGGTCTATTTTTACGGAGGAGGTTTTGTCGCAGGTGACGCTTCTGAACCTCGTTATGATGGAGGTTCCATGGCAAGAAAAGGAATCGTGGTGCTGACCGTTAACTATCGATTGAACATATTTGGTTTCTTCGCTCATCCAGAATTGAGCAAGGAATCTCCTTACAAGGGATCTGGTAATTATGGGCTGCTGGATCAGAGTGCTGCTCTAAATTGGGTTCAGAAGAATATCTCTGCATTTGGTGGTGATCCAAAAAGGGTAACCATTGCTGGTGAATCGGCCGGTTCCATATCTGTAAGCGCACAAATGGCTTCTCCTCTTTCAAGGGATCTTATCTCCGGTGCGATCGGAGAGAGCGGTGCTGCCATCAACCCAACCCTATATCCTGTTTCACTCGCAGAAGCCGAAAAGACAGGTCTGGACTTTGCGAAGAATGCCGGCTTTGCATCAATGGCACAACTCAGAGCGCTGAGCACTCGCGAACTTTATGAAGTTTATCTCGAATCGAAACAATCTCGTTTCCCAACGGTGATCGATGGATATTTCTACCCGAAAGATGTTCACTCAATTTTTAAAGCAAAGGAACAAGCTCAAGTACCACTATTGCTGGGCTGGAACTCGGCAGAAATCCCAGGCATGGCATTCATGCAAGGTGTGCCTTATACAGAAGAAAATTATGTCAAGAAAGTAAAAGAAGTTTATCCCATGAATCATGAGGAAGTACTCAGGCTCTATCCTCATGCAACGCTCAAAGAAATTGAATGGTCTGCCACGGCCCTGGCTTCAGATAAGTTTATTGCCTATAGCACCTGGAAATGGTTTGATCTTCACCGCAAGAACAGCAGTCAAAAAGTTTACCGGTATCTATACAGCAAGCTAAGGCCACCTAAAGCGGATCAAAATGCTGCTGGAGGACCACCCGCAACTGGGACAAAAATGCCCGACCCAATTGGGGCGCCACATGCATGTGAAATTGAATACTGTATGGGTAATCTAAAGCTCATAAAAGAATTCGCATGGACGAAGGATGACTATACAGTTTCAGAAACCATGCAGAATTTCTTCGCCAATTTTATCATTGGAGGCAATCCGAATGGTTCCAACCTTCCTGAATGGCAGGCTGCAGAAGGGGCCGATCCGACACCGCCCGTGATGGTGATCGATGTACAATCAAGAACCATTCGGGCAGAAAATGATGCCCGTTATTTATTGCTTGACAAAATCTTTAAGAACAACTAAGTTTTTAAAACGACCTCACGCATACTATTTTTTCAAATAGGGAGATACATTGTTTGTTGCCACGAAAGTCTGAGCATGAACGGAATTTCCAACCTTCAATGACATCTGATACGTGCCTGGTTTAAGGAACTTTTCATAGTGAATGAAATAGGGATGATCACTGGCAGTCCTACCGATCACTTGATCCCATCGATGTTGATTAAAGCCCTTCTTGCCATTGATCGACACAGTCCAAATGACTTTTTCGTCTTTGTCATTAAGCGTCAGGTCAACTTGCTTCGCTTCTGCGAGCCAGAATGAGATGGGGACACGCTCAAGAGTCCGGTAATCGACTTCACCTCCGGCAGAATTGTACCACGGCAAGGTGGCCTTCGGTATTTCAAAAAAGATATCCTGGCTCCGCTGCCGTGATACTTCTTGCAATTGATGGATGGGTTTAAGGTTCATCTTATAAAGACCTCTTCCATGGGTCGCTACGATGAGGTCCTTTGTTTTCGAATTTACCTCGATATCAGCAATCGCTGCGCCAGCCATGTTCATTCCCAGGCAGGACCAGGAGCCGCCCCGGTCAATCGAAACATAAACTCCTCTGATGCTACCAGCGTAAAGTATATTTTCATAGAACGGATCTTCTAACACCACATTCACGGGTTCATCCGGCAATCCATCAGAGATGCTTTTCCAATGTTGTCCATAATCTTCGGACACATAAAGATACTTGTGGAGGTCATCGTAGTTGATTCCCGTCATGGCCAGATAGACTCTTTGCTTTGAAAAACGGGAAGGACTAATGCTCCTGATATAATTATTGGCGAGGCCGGTTGAGTTTTCCTGCCAGTGGCCACCGTCATCTTTGGAAACCCAGAAAGCTCCTTTGTCGGTACCGGCAAAGAGCAACCCTTTTTCTATTCTTGATTCAACCAGTGCTCCAAGGGCAAATGATTTTTTTTCTTTAAGAGGGGAGATCGATAAATTGGGGCTAATGATTTTAAATGAATCGCCCCTGTCAATACTTTTGAAAACAAAATTGCCACCATGGTATTTCTGCAATCGACCATGAATCTTCCAGACCAATATGGCTCCATGATTGTCCGCCATCACCAGAGCGATACATGCCTGTTCCAGGGAGCGTGAAATTTCTTGGCTTCTTTAGATTTTCGCCCGTACCCACATAGATGATGGACGGATTGGAAGGTGCCAATTCAACATCACCAATCCCGACAGCGGGCTGCTCTTCAAATATTGATTTCCAGGAAATACCGTCGTTGGTGGTTTTCCATAAGCCGCCGGATCCGAATCCGACATACATGGTGCCGGGATGAGTTGGATCGACCTGCACAACATCCGCCCTTGCTGAATTAACCGTGGGGCCCAGAGAAATCCATTCCAAATTGTAAAGGGTATTCTTTTTCATCTTCGAATAAGACTCAAAAGATGATTCCAGCGGCGATGCGGTTTGCTGGGCCAGGCATGTGCCTGAAAGAATGCAAGCACAAAGCAATGAATTGAGTTTAGTAATCATTATTCATTTATCATCGTAGAACAATTTCAAATCACAAAAGATAAAGGGCTAAGGTATCGCAATATAACGTGAGGACGTTTATTTATTATGACGTTCATTAATTCGTCTTTTCTGTGTAAGGTTTGAACATACACCTGGAAAGGTCGTTGTGACAGAAAATGGAATCAACTACAAGCAAAATATAGATTCTTTGAGCAATGGAAAGCGAGGACTCAGAAATTGCGTGATGATTCCAGATTGTCGGGGGCCATAATTTATTTGTTAAATTTGATCGAACCTTAGCAGAAGTGAAAACCATTCAGATCCGTGCAAAAATCGCAGAGGCAATTGCCATTGAGCTAAATACTCATATGCTGGCGAATTCGTTGGCCAAAGTAGCAGCTTTGCGCACCGGAATCGTATTGTCGACAAGGCAAAGAGAGGATGGAGTAGCATTCATAAGGGCCTATGTGGAATACGTTCCGATGCTACTCGACCAACTTGATGCGGAAAGTAAGAAACTGAAGATTGAGCAAAGCATCAACCCTCTGATCAGCCAGGTCGAGTATTACTTCTTTTTGGAGGAGGATGCCATCCCAGACAGGCTCGGCTTGCTGGGACTTATGGATGATGGTTACATCGCCAATAGCGTCATTCAAAAACTGTCAGAGCAATATCAGCTCAATGGGAGCGGGGCGTTGGTAACCCATCACATTGCAGGATTCAATCCAATCATGCGCAACCTGATCGGGGAGCCCCAGGCAACGATACTCGATGGATATGTTCAGGAAATTTTGAACGGCCAGGAAATCAGGGTCTTGTTAGAACAGCTTCAGACTATTGCTGATAAAGTGCCATCATTCACGATGGAACACTACAATCACCCCATTTGGGAAAACGCCACCACAGATGAAATAGTCAATACCCGCATCGGTAGCCTGGGCTTTGCTTAGTCTTCTTGTAGGAATGCTGGAAGGTAACTTATTACAATTGATCCATGGATCTCATGGTGATGTACCTGTGCTGCTTCAGGAGTCTATCATGCAGACCATCTTCATTCTTATAGCCTGTAATCTTTATTGAGCCTTTACTTGACAGCTTGTTGCTGACGGGTGGCGTCATGCAACTCACATTCATCCCGGCTTTTTGCATGGCATGTACACTATTTGTGAAATGATTGCTGTTTGTCGTTTGTCCATAATTTTCAAACGTCAACTTCCCATCGTCCCTGATAATCTGCCAACAACTTGTATTCATAGACTTTTAGATTTCCCTGGTGCAAAGATACAAGAAGCACCCATACAGGTTAGATTTCGCAATAACGTGTTTACAGGATAAGACTATTGCTCAGAGATTCTTGTTAATGTATCTGCCCCAGGCCTCTAACGCCTCGGGCATACTTTTCCTGCCAAAGCCTATTCTTGCATGCCGAGAATCAAAGTCGAACATTTCGGATGGTAACAACATGATACCAGCTTCATTGGCAAGCCTATCGCAGTAAGCCAAACTGCCTTCCTTCAGGTTCAACTTTATGAATGCAGTTGATCCGGCAACAGGTCGGGAAAAGTCAATGAGATTATTGTGGGTACTCACGAACGATGCGAACAATTCAATATTTCTTTTGATCTTCTCCACATTGGGAGTAATGAATTTATCCCTATGGGTGAGAGCGATGATGGATAAAATTTCGCTCATAGCATTATTACAAATTGTCAGATAATCTTTGTAATCCAACATGTCTTGCAAGAGCTTTTTATTTTTTGAAGCTACCCAACCTATTCGAAGGCCAGCCAAACCAAATGACTTCGCCATTCCCCAAAGGCTGATCGCATTTTCATACAAGTCGCACATCGCTGGAATGTTATTGCCAGAATCATGCACCAGATCAAAATACATTTCATCGGAAAAAATCAATAAATTATTCATTCGTGCCAGGGCTACGATTTCGTCTAGCTCTGCTTTGGTGGGTATGAATCCTGTGGGGTTGTGAGGAAAATTCAGAATGAGGGCCCTTGTTTTATTGGTAATCAGGGCTCTTAAGTCTTCAATGGCATAATGCCAATTGCTTGTATCGGGCTTCCAATAACTGATGTTGCACCCAACACTCTCAGCCACCTGATACAGCGATTGATATATGGGCGACATGCAGATCACTTGATCTCCCTTGTCGAGCGCCACGTTCATTAAAATGAAATTTGCTTCGCCGGGAGAAAGCACCAGTACTTCTTCGGCGTCAATGGTTTTATACTGCCTGGCAATCGTTTCTCTAAGCAAGGGTAAGCCCTTAGATTCTGTATAACCAAGCCTAAGGCCATTCCACAACTCCAACTGCGAGGCATCGGCGCAGTCAAGAACATACTCCAGTGGAAGGCCATCGCAGTCTGAACTTGATAGAAGATATTTAGCAGAGAATTCGTACTTGGCAAAATATTGCTCCAGCTTAAAAGGTTTGATTTTCATAGCGGACAAGGTCAAAATAATTTAAGGCCAAAGCAATAAATTGCCCGGCTGATGAATGGATTAAATGCAGAGATTAGAAAACTTTGAAATAATATTCTAAAGCTGATAGAAATCTCAAGGCCATAAACCCATAATGACTATTTTTGAACGCATTAATCTATCCAACCATGGCAAAGAAAGAAAAAGGCCTTCCAAGTGTTGCATACTTCTGTATGGAGTACGCCCTTCAGTCAGATGTTAAGTTGTATGCCGGCGGACTGGGTATCCTGGCTGGCGATTACCTCAAGGGCGCAAAGGATCATGGATATCCGATGGTCGGTATTGGCATCAAGTGGAAACAAGGTTATACAGACCAGCGCATTACAGCTGGGGATAAAGTCATTGATACTTTTCCGATATACAATTACTCTTTCCTCAAAGACACGGGCGTAATTGTCACGGTGAAGATCCGCCAACGAAATGTAAAGTGCAAAGTGTGGCTGGATGATACCCACGGTACCGTTCCGCTATATCTACTCGATACAGATGTTCCTGGTAACGAGGATGGCTGGATCACAGGTCAGTTATACGGTTGGTTTGGCGAAGAGCGCGTTGCACAGGAGATGGTGCTTGGCATTGGCGGAGTGCGTGCGCTCCGTGCCCTCGGCATTAAGCCGGATGTATATCACTTCAATGAAGGGCACGCTCTGTTTGCTGGCTTTGAGCTGGTGAGGGAAAAAGTGAAGAAAGGCATGACCTATGCAAAGGCATTGAAATCCACAAGAGACGAAATTGTATTTACTACCCATACACCCGTGGTACAGGGGAATGAATCTCACTACATCTCCCGGCTCATGTATATGGGTGCCGATAACGACGTTTTCAATGAGAAGAAACTCGAAGATTTGGGTGGATCCCCATTTAATATGACGGTAGGCGCCCTACGATTATCACGGAAGTCAAATGCTGTGGCCCAGTTGCATGCAGTCACCGCCAATAAGATGTGGAGTAAGGTTAAGAACCGCTCGGAGATCATCGGCATTACCAATGCCATTCATCGCCCCACTTGGGTAGATCCAAAAATGATTGAGGCCGCAGAAAAAGGAGGGGACCTCTGGAGTGCGCACCAGCAAAACAAGAAGAATCTCCTGGCGTTTGTAAAAGATAGGACCGGTGTGCAACTGAAAGAAGATTCATTGCTCATTGGTTTTTCGCGACGGGCAGTACCCTACAAACGCAGCGATTTTATCTTCAGCGACCGAAAGAAAGTGGATGGGTTATTCAAGAGCGGCAAGCTGCAGATTATATTTTCGGGCAAGGCGCATCCACTCGATGACCGGGGCAAGGAAATCGTTCAGAACATTGTTGCCCTCACCCGTGAGTATCCTGATTCTGTTGTCTTCCTTGAAAACTACGATATGAATATTGGTTCCATGTTGGTGCGTGGCAGCGATGTATGGCTGAACAACCCCAGGCGCCCGCAGGAAGCCAGTGGTACTTCGGGAATGAAAGCGGCCATGAACGGTGCACTTAACCTCAGCATCCTGGATGGTTGGTGGCCTGAAGCATGCGAGCACAATATCAACGGCTGGCAAATTGGAAATGGCTTCGAAAGCAAAGAAGATAAAAAGTTGGACTCACACGATCAAAAGGCAATGTATCAGGTGCTCCTGAATGATGTGATCCCTACCTACTACGATGACCGCGCCCGATGGATAAAGATGATACGCGCCAGCATTCTCAGTACGAGAGACCAATTCGCGGTGAAGCGGATGCTGGAGGAATATTATGGGAAATTGTATCAGAAGTCTTAAGATGTTGCTGATGACAAGTCGCCATCTGGCCAGTGACAAATCCTGCTTTCCATTGATATCCTCATTTGTACATTCATAGAAATTCTATGTTTTCAGTTGATCAAATAAAGGATTTAGTCTCCAACACTTTCGGATTTCAAGCCGCAGTTAAGCAATTGCCGGGAGAACTTGATTTAAACTATCATGTCATCTCTGACGAGGGCTTTCCGTACATTTTGAAAATCGCAAACACAAACGAAAAGTTAGAGAACCTTGAATTGCAGAATGCGGTCATTAAACATCTCACGAAGGGAAACCTTGACTTGCAGGTTTCGGGGGTGGTAAAGTCACTCGACAAAAAAGAGATTATTACCATTCATGATGGAGGCCAGCCGAGGTTCATGCGTTTGCTTTCCTGGGTCGAAGGCCGCCCATTTGCCGAGGCCAATCCACACAGTCCATTACTTCTTGAACGCCTGGGGGAAATGTGCGGCAATATGTGCTTGTCACTCGTCAATTTTGATCATCCGGCTGCCCACCGATTCATGAAGTGGGATCCTCAACAAACGGAGTGGATCAAACCTCACCTATCCAAATTTAGTGGCGAACGGAAGCTTTTAGTAGAATATTTCTATCAATTGTTTGAAGATTCCGCAAGCATCTTGTCGGGACTTCGTAAAAGCGTAAACTATAATGATGCGAATGACTATAATATCCTTTTAGGCCATGACGTTGTAAGCCCGGTGGTTCCCGGTGTCATCGACTTTGGTGATGTAGTATACACACAAACCATCCATGAACTGGCGATTGCCCTGGCGTACTGCATGATGGATAAGTCTGACCCCATTGAAGCGGCCTGCCATGTTGTAAAGGGGTTCAACAAAAAATTTGAAATAACCGGGCATGAACTCAAGGTGTTGTTTCCACTCGCTGCCTCCAGACTCATCATTAGCGTAACATGTTCAGAACTAAATCGCATCGAACATCCCGAAAATGTTTATCTCCAGGTGAGTGACAGACCGGCGTGGACGTTGCTTGAAAAATTAAGAAAGGTTTCCCCTTCATTCGCGGAATGTGCTTTTAGAAATTCCTGTGGACTTCCAGCCAGCTCAAAATCATCTCTATTTGAAAAATGGTCCACAGAGAATTATCAGAAAGTGATCGCACCCATTGAAATCGGGAATTCCTTCCGGTTGGACTTAAGCGTTGGAAGTTTGGATCTTGGAAATATAGACGAGTTGCTGGATGCCGATCAATTGGATGAGCGTATCACAATGATCATGCGAAGAGAGAAAGTAAGCATCGCGTTGGGTAGATACAATGAAGCGAGAGCCATTTATTCAACACAAGCTTTTCAACAGGAAGGAAACGATGGCCCCGTTTGGCGGACGGTTCATATTGGCCTCGACTTCTTTTGCGCAGTCGGCCAAGCGGTACGGGCGGTGCTAGAGGGAACCATTCATAGCTTCGCCAATAATGCAGGCGAACGGGATTATGGCCCCACCATCATTCTAGAGCACAAGGTCTCCGATCAACTTACCTTCTTCACGCTCTACGGACATCTGAACAATGACTCCCTGAAGAATTTAAGAGTTGGACAAACAATAAAAGCGGGTAGCATATTTGCTAAGACTGGAGCCCGTTCTGAAAACGGAAATTGGCCTCCCCACTTGCACTTTCAGATCATGCTTGATATGCTGGGGCAACAAGGGGACTTTCCTGGGGTATGTCTTCCGCATCAGGCCTCCATTTGGAAAAGTCTGTGTCCTGATCCATGGCTATTAATTACAGGTGAGAAATCATCTGCGACTCAAGTACTGACAAAGGATGAAATTGTTGACTTCCGCAAACATCATATTGGCAAGAACCTAAGCATCTCGTATAAAGATCCAATAAAAATGGTGAGGGGCGCTGGCCAGTATTTGATAGATGATATTGGAAGAAGGTATTTGGATACCGTCAACAATGTGGCTCATGTTGGTCATGAAAATCCACGTGTTGTCAAAGCGGGCCAGCGACAAATGGCCGTGCTTAATACAAATACCCGGTACTTGCACGAGAATATGGTAGAGTTCGTGAAAGAACTGCTTTCAACTTTCCCACCTGAGCTAAACGTCGCTTTCCTGGTGAACTCCGGCAGTGAAGCCAATGAGTTGGCCATGCGCATTGCAAAAAACCACACCGGGCAAAAAGATATGATTGTCTCAGAAGTGGGTTATCATGGCAACACCAACGGCTGCGTTGACATCAGCTCCTATAAATTTGATGGAAAAGGAGGGAAGGGTAAGCCCTTGCATACGCATGTGATTCCAATTCCTGACACATATCGTGGATTGTACAGAGCCAATGATCCGAAAGCCGGAAGCAAATATGCAGATCATGTGCAGGAGACTATTGCCCACCTGCAGCAAGAGAAGAGAAAACCTGCAGCCCTTATTTTTGAATCGGTGATCAGTTGTGGCGGGCAAGTTGAATTGCCAAAGAACTTCCTAAAGGAGGCATATCAACATGTTCGGGCAGCCGGTGGAGTTTGCATAGCGGATGAAGTCCAGACAGGTTGCGGGAGATCGGGTGAACATTTCTGGGCTTTTCAACAGTATGATGTGGTGCCCGATATTGTTACCATTGGCAAACCCATCGGCAATGGTCATCCACTTGGTGTTGTGGTAACGACACAAGCGATGGCAGATTCATTCAAAAACGGGATGGAGTACTTCAACACCTTTGGAGGAAATCCAGTGTCATGTGCCATTGGCATGGAAGTGTTGAGAGTTATTAAAGATGAAAGACTGCAACAGAATGCAAAAGAGGTTGGTAATTACTTAAAGAATGGACTTCAGTCATTGATGAATGATTTTGAAATCATTGGAGATGTGCGCGGCCCTGGTTTGTTTATTGGTTTTGAGTTAGTGACAGACAGGGAAACGAAAACCCCGGCAACCGAGCAAGCATCCTATTTTGCCAATCGAATGCGCGATAAAGGTATCTTGATGAGCACGGATGGGCCTTACAATAATGTCTTGAAAATCAAACCACCAATTATTTTTTCAATAAAGGACTCGGACTTCTTATTGCATTCGATCGAAAAGGTATTGAAAGAAGATTTAATGAAGGCAACCTTTCCTCTTGCTTGACCCTTTTATTGTTTCCACATTAATTCCCTACTTTTAGAACTTTAATTTGTACATAGACCGCATCGCATGTTCATTTCAAAAATCAAGAGAAAGGAATCAGGAATATTACTTTATGGGATCACACCACCCAAAGCCGTGACGGCCGTTGAACGTTTGAGTGAGATCGCTCTCAAGACCATGGGTACCATATCCTCGCTGGATATTGATGCACTCATTGTCTATGACGTTCAGGATGAATCGGCAAGGACAACAGAAGCAAGGCCATTCCCTTTTTCCAGTTCACTGGACCCGTTTGTTTACGCAAGTGAATATCTGCATGCCCTTCCCATTCCTAAAATAATCTATCGACCCGCTAGTAACTTTACAAAAGAAGAGTTATTCGAATGGCTTCAGGTGATGACAAAGCATCGATTCTATCCGGTCTTTGTTGGTTTGCCATCGCCAGATTACATACCAAAAACCAGTCTGAAAGATGCCTACGAAATTTGGCGCGGCTTTGAGGAACAGTCCGTCATTGGGGCCGTAATGATTCCGGAACGGCATGCCCTATTGAAAGACGAAGATGTTCGTATCCTTGACAAAATCGATTCTGGCGTTTCTTATTTTATATCGCAATGCATTTTTAATGTTGAGTACACGAAGCGGGTTCTGGACGATCTACTGGCTAGTTCCAAACGCAAGCAACAAGAATTGCCCACCATGATTTTTACGTTAACCGTGTGCGGTTCTGCGAAAACACTGGATTTTATGGAGTGGCTGGGCATTCATGTTCCTGAGGATATCAAGGAAGAGCTCAAAGCATCAGTAGATCCATTGAGTCGCTCTGTTGAGATGGCCATTGTGGTCGCTAAGGAGCTGATCACGTATTGCACCGAGCGTTCAATTCCTTTTGGCTTCAACATTGAAAGCGTCGCCATACGAAAGGTGGAAATCGAAGCTTCCATTAGTTTGATAAACTCCATTAGTGAAATATTGAAACAAAAAGGGATCCGTAAAGCTGTGAAAGTGCAAGCATCCCCAGACAGAGCTCATTAGAGGCCCAGTGAGCTCACGCAAGTAGATCGATTTTCTTCAAATCCGTTGTTATCAATCCAGCCTATGAAGTCTTTCTCTATCATACTTCCATCGATTATAGCAATAGCAGTTCTCTTAAGTGCTTGCTCTAAGGAACAAAAACCTGTCGTCGCTCTTCAGACAACGTCCATCGATAGCCTGTTCAGGGAATACTACGATTTCAAAAAACGCATCAACCCGTTGGAGGCGACCAAGGCCGGAGACTATGAATACAATGACCAGATCGCCAATTACATCTCAAAACCTTATCAGCAAGACCTCATCAAGAACTACAATCAGTTCCTGAGCAAATTAGCTACATACGACTCCACTCAGGTCACGCCATCCCAATGGTTGAGCATGGGAGTGATGAAGTGGGACTGCCAGCTCAAGTTGGAAGGTCTAACCAATCCCATGGTTACGATTGCATCGCCCATGTTCGACATGCCCAACTTTGAATTAATGCCGTTGCTGCAAATACAATCTTTACATCTGTATTTCTCAACAATGGCAGGGGGAGATGGATTGCATCCGTTCAAGACTGTACAAGATTATGACCAATGGCTCAAACGAGTCGATGCATTCCTGCCTTATATGGACACCGCCATCGTGAAGATGAAACAAGGGATCGAGCAAGACATTGTCCTTCCAAAAGTTCTAATTGCTAAAATGATTCCCCAACTGGATGGTTTTGTAAAGACTCCTGTTCCTCAGCATCTCTTTTATGGACCTCTCGCGTTGATGCCATCCGCATTTCCTGCCGACGAGAAAGAGCGGCTCACCAAAGCCTATGCAGAAATGGTCAGAGATAAAGTGATACCTGAATATAAAAAACTTCAGGAATTCCTGATCAACGAATACCTTCCGGCAGGCCGCGAGACCTTTGGAATAGGTTCGCTGCCTCATGGTCCGGAGACATTCCAGTACCTCATTAAGTATTTTACCACCACCAACATGACTCCCGCCGAAATTCACGAGCTCGGGAAGAAAGAGGTAGCACGCATTCGCGAAGAAATGGAGAAAGTGAAAAGTCAGGTAGGGTTCAAGGGTGACCTTAACGCTTTCTTTGACCACATAAGAGCTAACAAGAAGCTAATGCCGTTTTCAAAACCAGAAGAGGTCATTAACAATTTCTATTCGATTCGGGACCGTATCAACTTGAAAGTGGGTGACTTGTTTGCACTGAAGCCGAAAGGTCCATTCGAAGTACGGAGGACGGAGTCATTCCGCGAAGGCTCAGCCAGCGCCGAGTTTCTGCCTGGCAACAAAGACGGTACCCGTCCAGGAATATTTTATGTTCCAATTCCCGATGTGAAAAAATATAGTACCTATGCCGATGAGTCGCTATTCTTGCATGAAGCCATACCCGGACATTACTACCAACTGACCTTGCAACAGGAAAATGAAGAATTACCAGAATTCCTGCATCCCGAAAGCATCAGTGTTTTTGTGGAAGGTTGGGCATTGTATGCAGAATCGTTGGGGAAGGAACTCGGACTATATGAAGATCCTTATCAGTACTTTGGTATGCTTAGCCTGGAGATGCACCGTGCCCTGCGTCTGGTGCTCGAGACAGGTATTCATGCGCAGGGCTGGACGAGAGCACAAGCAATCCAGTATTCATTGGATAACGAAGCGGAGTCTAAGGACAAGATCACGGTAGAAGTGGAGCGCTACAGTGCCACACCAGGCGCTGCACTTTGCTATAAAGTAGGTCAACTGAAGATCAGGGAGTTGAGGACAAGAGCGGAGGCAGCACTCGGAAGTAAGTTTTCCATCCGGGAGTTTCACAACCAGGTGCTTAATTCCGGGAGCCTACCGCTGGTGCTGTTGGAGAAGAAGATCAATGCGTGGATCAAGAATCAGTAGCAGAAGGGCTGAGTGAAATATTAGTAAGTCAAATCTACGTGCTAAGTACTTTCTTTTCCTAAGTAAGGGCACAATAAAGCGAATATGATGACCACAAAGTTAAAGCTAGTCCTTCTTTCACTTGTGCTATCAGTGCCTCTGATCGGAAGCGCACAAAATCAAGGCGGGCAAAAACTTAACATAATTTTCATTTATGCCGATGACCTGGGTTATGGAGACCTCAGCTGCTATGGAGCTACCAAAATTAAGACCCCGAACCTGGATAAGTTATCAAGCCAGGGTATTCGATTTACCAACGCACACAGTACCTCCGCCACTTGCACCCCGTCGCGTTATGCATTGATGACAGGCCAATATCCCTGGAGAAAAAAGGGAACAGGTGTTCTTCCAGGTGACGCGGCGCTGATCATTCCTGCAAACAAACTCACGCTGCCCATTTTGTTTAAGAAATCCGGATACAAGACAGGCATGGTGGGCAAGTGGCATCTTGGCCTGGGAAATTCCATCGAAAAGAATTGGAATGGAGAAATTAAACCGGGTCCAAATGAAACAGGATTTGATTACTCTTTTATTTTTCCAGCTACAGCAGACAGAGTGCCCACCATATTTATCGAAAACCATTCAGTTGTTGGGCTTGATCCTTCAGATCCAATTCAGGTTAATTACGCTACTAAAGTTGGCAACTTGCCGACAGGAAAAGACAACCCGGACTTGTTGAAGCTAAAAGCATCCCCCGGACACGGCCACAATCAAACAATTATCAATGGAATCGGCAGGATCGGTTATATGACAGGCGGAACAAAGGCATGGTGGACCGATGAAGAAGTCTCGTTCACCTTCCTTGCGAAAGCAAAGGCATTTGTGGAGAGAAATAGAGATGAACCCTTCTTCCTATACTTTGCACTAACCGAACCGCATGTCCCACGCATGCCGGCTACCATGTTCAAAGGAAAAAGTGGATTAGGCCTGCGCGGAGATGCGATCTTGCAAATTGACTGGACCGTGGGAGAGATCATGAAGCAGTTGGATTATCTTGGAATAAGCAAGAATACCATCATCATGTTCAGCAGCGACAATGGCCCTGTGCTCGACGATGGTTATTCAGACGAGGCAGTCACCAGACTAAATGGTCATACCCCTTCGGGTCCTTTGCGTGGGGGAAAGTACAGTGCCTTTGAAGCGGGCACACGTGTTCCATTTATTGTCAGCGGATCAAATGATCTGAAACCAGGTGTATCCAATGCGCTTGTTTGTCAGATCGACTTCATGGCATCATTCGCGAAGCTGCTTCACTACCCTCTGACCGCTCAGGAAGCAAACGACAGTGAAGATGTCTTGGACGCATTTCTAGGTAAAAGCAAGATAGGACGAGAAGCACTCATAGAGCAAGGCGGCACGCTATCCATTTTGAAGGGCAACTGGAAATACATTGAGCCTCACGTAGGTCCTGCTGTATATGAATTAACTAATATTGAATCAGGTAATTTGTCCGAGCCACAACTGTATGATTTGAACAATGACATAGGTGAGCAAAACAACCTTGCCACCCGCCGGCCTGAATTAGCAAAAGAGCTTGCTGATCTGCTGCAAAGAATTAGGGGTCAATAAATTTTGACTGATTATTTAAGTTCCGAAACCCTACCGATACCAAACTGGTTTCCGATTCTCACAGCTTTCCCAGCTTCAAGATGGATCTCCACCATCTTTTCACTCATGACAGGGTTGCCCTTTTCATCTTTCAGCGTAGCCACGATCTTCCGCGCTCTTACATCAATAATTTCTCCTGTAGAAGGGTAGGCATGTTTCCCATCCAGACTAAATGTAATCCAGCCAGGTTGGTCCCTTACCTCAATGCTGGCAACCTGCTTCGGTGGCATGATGGTGTTATCAAAAATATGCATCCGCTGATTGAAGGCATCACAAAGCCAAACCTCTTTTTCATCTGGAGTTAATCCAATACCATGACTGGGGCAACCATGACGTTTCACCGGGCCCTGCTGAAAACTTGACACTTCAACATGATGAAGTTTATTTCCGGTCTTCAAGTCACCAATTTCAAATCCGAGCAATCCGTTGACATTGACATAACAGAGTGTCTGCGAACCATTGATGGTAAAAGGACGTATGGCAGCGGCAAAGGGACCGACTTGTTTCATCACTACATGAGTACGTGCATCCACCATACCCAGTGTGGTTGTGCGAAGACCAGCCAAATAAATCTGGTTGCCATTGGAACCATAAAGTGTATTGTGAGCGCCGGAGTTTGTGAACACCTGTTTGATCACACTTCCTGTTTCCGCATCCACCACATTCCAATGTTCTTTCTCAAGCGTAGGGAGGTAAATAACTTTTCCATCAGGGGATATCGAAAGTCGATCGCAGCCACCCTCATACTTTTTCTCCCACACGATCTTTTCGGTGGCCAAATCCACTCTTTGCATTGCTTCCAGAGTGGTGATGTAAATACTATTGGTAGCCAGGCTCACAGCAACACCCTTCACGTTGGACGGCGTCCCATCCGCCTTTAGACCTCCCGTTGGAATCCGCCTGACCAACCGATGGTTGTCCGATATATCATACACCAGGATGCCATGACCGCCATACTCGAGGTAATCCCGGATGCCCGGCACTGCGACGTATAGGTATTTGTTAACTTTTGCTGGTTTCATTTGAGTATGATCCTGATTGACTGGTGACCAGGCTATTGTCACCATCATAACAATGGTGGCAAGGGTAAAATAGAAACTTTTGGATGTTGACATGTAGATAGTCAGTTGATGGATGTTTTATATAGTCCGAGATAAGAGGTCTTTCATTGTAAAATAGACAGGGTAAGGATCTCCGTCGATTGACATAATTCCTTGTTTCCCGACAGTTTGATAAAGCGTCGCTGCATAAGCTCCGGCGGAAGCAAGCTGGATAATGCTTTTCTTGGTCCAGTTGGCTGCAAAGTCTGTCAATTGCCGTGGGTCTGATTTTTCTGCATTCGTCATTACTCTTTTATCTTCTGAATTGGTATATGGATTATAGCGCCTTCGCAATGCAAGTGGTGAAACTTGTATCGGAATTCCAGGATAGATCTGTTGTGCACTCTTCACTACATCAAATTGCGCCTCAGTATTCTCAATTAATGATAAGTCATCAACTGCATGTTCTTGTGGGTCAACTGAAAATGTAATAAAGTCCAGGTTGTGTGCCTGAAAGCGATTTCGATTTAGCTCCGTGAAATTGTAATCCGTTCCTGCACCGATCAAGACACCTGGCAATTGTTGCTTTATTGCTGGACTGTAATCAATCACAGCCTGACTGGTTACGAAATGGCCTTCGCTAAGAAGTATGATCTTCTTGATATGAATTCGATTCTGCAGACAAATCAGGACAAAAGCTTCGACTTCTTTCTGAAACGAATCCGTCAGGTGAAGCGCAACCTCCAAAGGCAACTCTAGAGAAGAAGCATTCTTACAATCATTCGAAAACCTTGTTACCCAGTTCTCCATGAAGGGGTAGACATCAATTCTATAGTGACTCAACTTAAGCGACCGAAGGAGCGCAATGGATTTGGGATTGAGATCGTTCGCCTCGGTGGATGCCGAAATTCCAATCGACGGAAGTCTGCTATTTAGTGTGTCTTCTGTTGTGCCATGTGTCCCGTTTTCTTTTTCTGTGATGGCCAGAAGTGGTGAAGTTGGCTGGAAGGTTGCTTTCTGGTAGACCTGATCACCTTTTTTCAATGCGACTGGAAAAGGCAAATCGAGTGGAGTACAAAATGTTTTAAATGAAGCGTCTGTCCAGTTGCGCTGATCTTCCGTTTCAAATACATCGCCTTCAAACTCAAGCTTATACCAGCGGTTATCAATGGCCCAATGAAACTCTTTAATATCCTTGAATGGATTTTCTGGTGAGACGAATTCAGGAAAGATTGAATGGGACACGCTTTCATCTGGATGAATTATTCTACACGGTTGGCGCAGCGTTTCCTTAATGGGATGAAGAACACATAATCCAGCCCTGTTTTTTAAAAGGTCGGTCAATGCCGTTCCGTTTATTTCAAACGTAATCACACCGGCAGGAGAGGACTTAATCGATGCATCCCACCGGAACACATTTACACCGTCCTTCCGATGGAAGCATGCATACTCTATCGAGAATGAATCGCTTTGAATGTTGATTTGATTATTATCAATATGGGGTTGAAAGGTTCCCCAGTTTTCATCCCGGAGTGCGAAATAGATCATTCTGAGAATCTCCCTTTCGCCATGACGAATGTATCTTAGAAAACCGTTTTCATAGTAAACGGTCAAGGGACCTGCATGGAGTACGCGTCCACTCATCTTACTTAGGTTTCCACATAGGCCGGCTGCCATCAATTCCGCATTGATAGTGCAAGGCTTCGATGATTTGAACATCTGTTCCATCTGACCTCATGATGTACACCGGTCGCTTATCCCCGGTCTTTTCTTCGTACGCTTTGACACGGGTTTGAGTATTTCTCCAATAGGCATCATCGGTTACCCTGAACGTGATATACTTCCCGTTGGGTGACCAGGCGGCCGAACTGCTGATCTTGTTCAATCTGGTAAGCTGCTTGAGATTCTGACCATCCCGGTCGCATATGAAAATCTCCAGAAAATCTCCCACCTGGTCAGCGTACAAGATCTTTTTTCCATCGGGTGACCAGGCAGGAGCTACTGCGCCAATTTCGTCTATATGTTGAGTTATTTGTTTTACTTCAGTTCCGTCCGATTTCATTAAGAAAAGCGGGAACCCCTTACCTGTGTTTTGAGTAAAGGCAATCCATTTTCCATCGGGAGAAATCGTTCCGTCACGACCATTGGCAACCTCGCGATATTCTTTTCCATCCGGACTTACATAGCCTATCATAATCTTATCTTCCTTGGCCATACTAAACCAAATTCTTCTGCCGTCCTCCTGGACACTGGGGAAATAATACACTGCGCCCCCCGTCTCATGAGTAAGTTTCCTGACTTGTGATCCATCCGCATTGGCGATATACAGGTTAAATGTTTTTTCATCCTCGCGATTTGACGTAAAGACTACTTGTTTGCCATCGGGCATCCAAATGGGATAGCGTTCCTCAGATGATGGCGCCTTGGTCACATTAAATGCATCCGCTGTGACTGGATCGAAAATAAAGACTTCGGTGTCGCCTGTTCGGATACTGGTGGTTAACAATTTTGATCCGGAAATTTCTTTCGCCAATTGAGCTGAAGCGCTCGATGAAAGGCTTAACATGCAATAAGCTGCAATAAGATATCTCATAGTCATATAATTATCTGTTTATGAATTGGTTAATATTCTCTGAAGTGATTTTAGGCAAGCCTGTATTGGTAATCATGGGTATATTGGTAATGCCAGCCGCGCGGTCGTTGCTGGAAAAATTGTTGGTCTTATGAACCATATCATAGAGGAACTGCGCTCCATACCAGGTGAAGAGCTCACGTTTTTGCCCCGCCAACAATTGAATCGTTCCTTCTTTTACCAATGCCAGATGCACAGGCTCTCCATCAACAGAAGTAATTTTTACGCGACCAGCTTTGCCAGCCTCTTTTATCGCCAATGCTATGCCAGGCCCGGAGTTTGAATCAAATCCACAAACACCGGCAAGGTCAGGATGGGCCGCCAATAGGTCGGATGTAATTCGTGCTGCATCTTCAACGTTTGATTTGTCATCATATTTACCAACGACTATGATGCCCGGATATTTTTCAAAAACATCCAGCATGCCCTTAAAACCTGTTTCCATGTTTGTTAGACCCAAGATGCCCATGTAGGCAATCTTGCCTTGTCCATTTAGTAATCTAACCATTTCCTCACCTTGCATTCTTCCAATCTCATACCAATCTGTTCCAAGAAAGGCATGGCGATTGGAGCTTGGAATATCAGAGTCATATACAACTGTTGGAATACCTGCAGCAACTGCCTTATTGATCACTTGTGCAATCGCTGGATCAGTACCGTTGATGAGTAACCCTGTTGGCTTGGTGCCGATCACTTCCTCTATCGTGTTAATCTGCGCGGGCACATCCCAATCTGCCGGCCCCAGTATCGAAACTTTCACGTTCATCTTCTGGCCCCACTTTTTGAAGGCAGCCTGATCATGATTCACATACATGGGCATTGTCACCGCCGTGGTCACCATCACATATTCTTCGTTATTAATTTCTTCCGCAATTGATTCTACGACATCCAATCGGGAATTGGTAGCGTTATTTCTTGGTGGCAACTCACATGACAATAGCAGTTGTATGGCAAGAGTGGCCAGAAATAAGATAAGGGTATTTGATCTTTGATTACGCATATCTCTTTTGCAACCTTTTGTCCAACCACAACGTGGTAATTAGGATGATGCCAAGTATGATTTCCTGCCAATAGCCTGAAACTCTTGACAACACCATGATGTTGGCTACAATGCCCATAAAGAGCGCACCAAGAATGGCGCCTGGAATTTTGCCCTGTCCACCGCTTAAGCTCGCACCTCCCAAAATCGCCGCGGTGATCACACGCAG
>JAYVQY010000079.1:0-26215 GCA_043776715.1 Cyclobacteriaceae bacterium
GCTGTGATCAAATCAGTTGATGTGCGCAATAGTGAACTCATAGCGATGAGCGATAAAATCTGGGCATTCGCGGAGACCGCGCTGAAGGAAAAACAGTCTTCGAAATTATTGGCCGACTACGCGGAAGCGCAGGGCATGCGTGTTGAGCGCAACATCGCAGGGATGCCGACGGCTTTCATCGCTAGCTATGGTAGTGGAAAACCAATCGTGGGTATTCTGGGAGAGTTCGATGCGTTGCCAGGCATTTCACAAAAAGCGCAACCCGTCAAGGAGCCGCTGGCACAAGGTGCCGCCGGTCATGGGTGTGGTCACAATCTTTTTGGCGTCGCAAGTCTCGCGGCCGCCATCAGCATAAAGGAACTGATTCAACAGGGAAAACTAAAGGGAACGGTGCGCTTCTACGGAACACCTGCAGAGGAGGCAGTGGGTGGAAAAATTTATATGGCCCGTGAAGGCATTTTCAATGACCTTGATCTTTGCCTGGACTGGCATCCTGGATCCGACATTCAGGCGAGCACACAAAGCTCGAAGGCGATGGTTGATTTTATAGTTGAATTCAAAGGTAAAGCAGCGCATGCCGCAGCCGATCCCTGGAATGGAAGAAGTGCCGTCGATGGCCTTGAAGCATTTACTCACGGAGTTAATATGCTCCGTGAGCATGTAAAGCCGACGGTACGAATGCACTATGCAATTGTCTCCGGCGGAGACGTGCCGAACGTAGTTCCAGAGTATGCAAAAGTGTGGATGTGGATTCGCGATAATAAGCGAAGCGGCTTTCAGGAAGTTTTTGAACGCGTCCAGGAGATTGCAAAGGGGGCCGCAACCATTGCAGGTGTTGAATCAAAAGTAAGTTTGGTCAGTGGCGACTACGAAGTGTTGGTAAATCGCAAGGGAGCCGAGGCGATGCAGAAAAATCTTGAGCAGCTCGGACCGATTATTTATACGAACGAGGAGGAAGCATTTGCAAAAAAAATTCAGGAAGTGAGTGGAGCCCCGCAGGTCGGGTTGAACGGAAAGATAAATGCCCTGCGCGAAACGTCGGAAGATGCTTCGGGAGGATCATCAGACGTTGGCGATGTGAGTTGGGTCGTGCCCGAAATACGTTTACGTGTTACGACAGGAGCCGGCGGAGCACCCTGGCATTCGTGGGCCTCGGTGGCATGTGCAGGGATGTCGATCGGTCACAAGGGGATGATCTTCGCAGCAAAAGCCATGGGCATGACCATGGTCGATGTCTTCGAAAACGAACAGCTGAGAAAAGATGTGCGGGCCGAATTTGAGCAACGAAGAGATGGCCATGTTTTCAAGGCTTATATCCCCGATGGGCCACCACCCGTGCCGGATGAAACATCAAAGAATTGATTCATAAAATAAATAAGACCCGAATCATCCGGGTTTTCTATTTTTAACTCGATATGAAAAAAATATTTTTTGCATTCTTGATCGCCGCCACGTTTCAGTTGGTTGCCCAAACCGTTCCATCGTTTGAACAAGTTCTGTCCCTTCGCAGCGCAGGAGGTCCGATACTATCACCCGATGGAAAGATGGTTGCCTTTTCCGTGCAGACCACCGATTGGAATGAGAATCGGACTGACAACGAATATTGGATTTCAAAAGATGGCAGGAAGCCTTTTCAACTGACAAACACACCGAAAGGCAGTAGCTCAAGTCTTGCTTTCTCACCCGATGGACAGTGGATTGCATTCCTAGCCGATCGTGGAAACAAAACACAAATTCATGTGATGCGCGTGGAGGGCGGGGAACCGATGGTCGTTACAAAAGAAGAAGAACAGATCGGTGGATTTGAATGGCATCCTTCCGGAACAAAATTTATTTTTTTGAAAAGGGAAAAAGAGAACAAAAAGGAAATTGAAAAGAGATATGGCGGATTTGAACAAGACGACAAAGAGTTTACCATCTCCCACCTGTGGCAGGTGGATTTCAATCCTGAGCTGCGAGACCCGGTTGAGATGCCCTGCTATGAAACATCAGATTCACTCAAGACAAAATCAGGGTGCATTGAATTGCCCAAATCTCAACGGCTGACGGAAGGTAAGTTTACGGTGACTTCATTCTTGCCATCCCCTGACGGAAGCAAAGTTGCGTTCAGTCATCAACCTGACCCGCTTATTACAAGTGGAATAAAATCAGACATTTCTGTTGTGGACATTGCGGCAAAGAAGACAACTCCGTTGGTTACGAATCCAAGCTCCGATGGATTGGAAGAATGGTCGCCAGACTCAAAGGAGATACTGTATTCCACCAACCTGGCGGATACAACTTCCAACTTTTATTTGAATTCAAAATTGTTTGCGATTAATGTCGAGAATAAAAGTACCCGCCAGCTTGCAAAAGACTTTGATGAAAATATGGGTGGGTTCAGATGGCGGACCTCCGGGATTTATTTTACGGCCTGGAACAAAACAAAGCGACCGCTCTATAAAATGGATCCATCAAACGGGACCGTCTCGGTTTTTCTGAGTTCACCCGATCAGATTTTCGGATTGTCCTTTTCAAAGAACGGTGAGAAATTCGCGGTCAACGCAAGAAACGGCGATCAGTTGAATGAAGTATTTGTTTCGGCAACTGCCTCGCCCAGGCTGGAAAAAATTACGGACATGACCGGGCAGGTGAGTTCCTGGAAAGTGGCGCAAAGTGAAGTGATCAGTTGGAAGAGTAAAGACGGTGCCACGATTGAGGGAGTTCTTCACAAGCCGCAGAATTACGATCCGTCAAAGAAATATCCCTTGTTGGTGGTCATCCACGGTGGTCCCACGGGAATCGATACACCCACCCCGGTTCCGTTTTATGTTTATCCAATTGTTCAATGGCTTGACAAAGGATGTTTGGTTTTGCGTCCCAATTATCGTGGCTCAGCCGGCTATGGAGAAAAATTTCGCTCACTCAACGTGAAGAACCTCGGCGTAGGAGATGCATGGGATGTTCTTTCGGGCGTCGACTATCTCGATAAGAAAGGGATGATCGATAAATCCAAAATGGGCTGTATGGGATGGAGCCAGGGAGGATACATTTCCGCTTTCCTCACTACTACAAGCGACGTTTTCAAAGCGATTTCTGTTGGGGCCGGCATTTCAGACTGGATGACCTATTATGTAAGCACCGACATTCACCCTTTTACACGACAATATCTGAAGGCGACTCCATGGAGTGATGAGGCCATTTACAAAAAGACATCGCCAATGAATTATATTAACCAGGCAAAGACGCCGACACTGATCCAGCATGGAGAATTTGACAGGCGGGTACCCATCTCCAATGCTTATCAATTGCTGCAGGGTCTCCGTGATAAAGGTGTGAAGACTGAGTTGTTCGTATACAAGGGTTTTGGCCACGGGATCAACAAACCAAAAGAGCGGCTGGCCGCCACCTGGCATAACTGGCAATGGTTTAACAAATATGTATGGGGAGAGAATGTAGAGTTGCCCGTGGGAGAAAGTAAAAAGTAGCATGCAACTTAGTGACCTTGTGCCTTTGTGGCTAAATTTTACTTATGCCACTAAGACACCAAGGCACTAAGAAGTATTAATGGTTTAACAAATATGTATGGAGAATGTAGATTGGGAGAAAGTAAGAAGTCGCCGGCAATCTTTGACCTTAGTGACTTTGTGCCTTTGTGGCTAAAATTATACCCGCGCCACAAAGACCCTAAGACACAAAACAGATATTAACATCTTCAATAAATACACATTATGAAAAGACTCACACAACACGCATTGGTTTTTATTCTGATGGCTTGCTTCACGGTAGCCTTTGCTCAAACCAAGAAACCCATCGTCGCATCCGACCTAATGAAGATTGCAACGACCAATCAAATTCAAATCTCACCAGATGGAACCAAAGCCGCTCTGGTGGTAAACCGGAAAGCGGTAAAGAATGAAAATGAATACTACTACACACGTCATCTCTATATTTTGGACCTGGTGGGAAGCACGGAACCCACTCAACTCACATTTGGAGACAAGAATGATACGCAACCTCAATGGTCGCCTGATGGAAAGCAGATTGCGTTTGTCCGGACGGATGGAGATAAGTCACAGGTCTGGCTTTTACCACTGACGGGTGGCGAAGCACATTCGATCACCAAAGCAGACTATGGTGCCAGCGCACCGAGGTGGTCTCTCGATGGGAAAAAGATATTGTACAGCTCCAACATTCCCTTCTATGCGATTGAAGGCAAAACCAGCTGGACGTATGAGCGACCGGGCCGCGGGCAGGGCGATGAGACCAACTTCAAACTGATGAAGGCTGATGAAAGAAAGAAAACAGTTACTTCTCCAGATGGAACCCTTGAAGAGGTTCGTCAGTGGCTTGCGAAGAACTCAAGCGAAAGCAATCCACGCGTTTTGACCCGCCAGAATCTTCAGGGCGAGCTCAACCTGCAGCCGGACGAAGAGTTTACCCATTTGTTTATAAAGACCGCTGGATCCGATGAAAAGGCGGTACAATTGACCAATGGCTTTCAGGATTTTCAGAGCGCCGCATGGTCACCCGACGGGAAGAAGATAATCTGTGATTCACGCATGTACAAGATTCATCCGGATCGTGAGCACGACAGTGATCTCTGGATCATTGATGTTGACACAAAGGCTGCAAAAGAATTTTTGACATGGCCCGGCTATACCATATCAAATGCGTCCTATTCTCCTGATGGAACTCAATTATCATTCTCTGCTCAATCCATTCAAAACCGACATGCCACGCAAACGCAATTGGCCGTCGTGGCTGCTGCCGGGGGTACGCCACAAATTATTACTGCATCATTAGACCGCGATGTGAATGGGGCCTCATGGTCAGCCGATGGCAAGACCCTCTATTTTGCCTCACAAACCAACGGAGAGATTCCAATCTTCAGCGTCGCTGCGAAAGGTGGAGCCATCACAAAGGTTTTCGGTAACGCCAATGGAGTAAATGATTTTGATATGCAGGGCGACAAGATTGTCTACGCGTTGACGGAGACAAAAAATCCCTGGGAGGTTTATGTGTTGAACCTGAAAGACAAGAGCAATCGTCAGCTTACGAAACTCAACGAAGGTTGGATAAAAGACAAACAAATCATTTCTCCAAAAGAATATTGGCAAACCCGACCTGATGGAAATAAGATTCAGTACTGGGTGATGGAGCCTGTGGGCAGAAAAGAAGGAGTGAAGTATCCTACGATCCTCAACATTCATGGCGGTCCTACTGCGATGTGGGGGCCTGGAATTTTTTCGATGTGGCACGAGTATCAGCTGGAGAATAGTTGGGGGTATGGATTGGTGTATTGCAATCCCCGTGGCAGCGGTGGTTATGGCGACAAGTTCAAGAAGGGCAACTTCAAGGACTGGGGCGCAGGCCCGGCGGGTGATATTCTTAGTTCGCTGGACGATGCGATGAAAAACAATTCTTGGATTGATAAAGACCAGCTTTTCGTGGAAGGTGGGAGCTATGCAGGTTATATGGTGGCATGGCTGGTGAGTCATGACAACCGCTTCAAAGCCGCCAACGCTCAAAGAGGAGTTTACGAATTGACCACGTTTCTAGGTGAGGGCAATGCATGGAGCCTAGTGCCGAATGATTTTGGTGGTTACCCGTGGGACGCGGAAACCAAAAAACTTCTGGATTCAGAATCTCCATACAGTTATGTAAAAAATATCAACACTCCACTGCTGATCATTCACGGTGATCAGGACTTGCGGACGGGAATCATTCAGGGAGAGATGCTTTACAAAAGCTTAAAAATTCTCAACAAGCCCGTGGAATATATTCGTTATCCGAAAGAAGGGCACGAACTCACCCGCAGCGGCAATCCCGGTCGCATGATGGACCACATGTTGCGCGTGATCGAATTCTTCGAGCGATATGTGAAGCATCCTGAGCCGGTGCCAGCGGGATCGAAGTGAACAGGTAGGTGAGCGCTTTGCGTATGATCGACAACTTGGGCTTGTGAAGGATGCACAAAAGCGCCCCGAGACGTTTCTTTGACTGGAGTGATATGATCGCTATATGCGCCAGTGCATATAGCGAGACGTGTGTGTCTTGAACGTCACTCATTTGTAGGAGTGATGATGTTGTACAAAAGATGGAAGACTCTTATTAACCATTTCGATGGTTGGAGGTCGAGCGAACTGAACTGGCCAACCATCAAGTGAGGGATAGGGGACTAGGCCTTCCGCAGACGATCGTCAGAGATAGTTTGCAAACCACCTCATGCTGCAAGAATGGAAACATTTCTTGTGGTGAACGATGAAGGAAAAGCGCGAACAGAGATTCGTGCAGGTGAGTGTTGTTAAGCTGAATAGAGTGAATCAGCGACTGAAGCCTCGTAAGCTAAAAGAGACGATGTTGAAAGCAGATAGTTACGTTTATATCTGTTAGAAGTGCAAAGGACGATCTGATTGCCGATTGCATAACATCCGGGGTAAAGCAGGCAGGACATCAACACAGGTTTTTGTATGGAACAAGAGAAGTTGTTATCGTCCAGATGAGGGATCAATCCATCAGGTATGTAAGGATAACATGAGATAGCAGCGACGGACTAAGTCGTAGTAGTGAAGAAGTTGCTGAAAGGCGATGGAGCGAAGGGCTTAGCCTGTTTGGTTTCAGACCTAGCGACAACCTGAAAAGGGAAGATCATTTAATTTGAAACGAGATCACAGCCAATGTAGTTGGTATATCCATGATGTAGAAATACATTTGTGATCAAACAGGAAGAGCCGTGTGAAGGGAGACTTTCAAGCACGGTTCCGTGAGAGCGCAGGGGTGAAACTCCCTTGCGTGACTCGACTAGCGCCAATGCCCTTCGTGTACCGCGGACAGTGACGAGCAAGCCGACAAAGACTCGTTTCCGCAGACAAGAAAAAAATTAACGGGTGACACTTTACTAATTCAAATTCTCCACGCGGACAAGTGAACGATTCTTTATGCAACGCGGGACTGAATTCTAAAAACAAAACTTGGGACACGACTACGAATAAAGATTCGTGTCATATCCCTCCCACCACACTGCAACCGTGGAGAGAATTTGTTGTCTCGCCCACACATTTGGCAAAGAGCCAAACCCCAACTCTAACAGAAGCAGACAGCCATCAACGTTTATGTATGGGTATTAAATTTACGAAACTGGGTATTTGTTTAGAAATGAAGCTAATTTAAGCTATTTACAGCTACTTAAATTCCATTTAAGGGTATTTTTGTTGGTTACACAGATTTACTTTGCATCCTTATTGAAACTTAAAGTGATTCATAAGGGACTCTTTCATCACGCACATCATTGGATCGTAATCGGCACGAACTTTACTAAAGCAGATACACAGGTAAGAAGCAATTTCGCCATAACCCAAAGTAAACTGGCGGATGTTTATTCAAAAGCGGCTAACCTTGGCATGAAGGATTTCTTCGTGCTTTCCACCTGTAACCGAACTGAATTTTATGGATGCGCATCCCCTCCAGTCATGCGCGAACTCGTTACGGATCAACTCAATCTCGCACCCGGCCAACTGGAAGAATTCTTTTACACCATTACCGGGTATGAAGCTATCCGCCATCTTTTTAAAGTGGCAGCAGGCCTCAGCTCTCAAATAATCGGTGACTATGAAATTGTAGGGCAGGTAAAAAAAGCCGTTCAGTTGTCGCGTGAATTTGGGTTGGTGCAAACCCTGACCGATCGCATCACATCATGCGCCTTTCAGGTATCAAAAGAAATAAAAGTAAAAACGAATTTGAGTCAGGGAAAATATTCGGTGAGCTACGCAACCGGTGAATTGATAACCGCCTATCAGAAAAAACACAAGGTTGAAAATGTTTTAATTGTAGGTACGGGTGAGATGGGGCAGACTATGGCCCGCAACTTGAAAGAATATTTTCCGAATACGAAACTTTTCCTCACGAACCGCACCCAGACGCATGCCCAACAACTGGCTGGTGAACTGAAGTCAGAAGTTATTGCCTTTGAAAACTTTACAACAAAATTGAACACGTTTGATGTCGTAATAACAACAGCTGAGTCTAATCACTATTTAATTAGAACGAAAGACCTTCCCGAAAACTGTGCATGTTTGTTTTTGGATCTTAGTGTTCCACAGGTTATCGATCCTCAGTTGAAAGACCTTCCCTTGCTGACACATTATTCAGTTGATGAGATTTCCCATTTCCACAACGAGCTAATGAAGCAGCGTCACCTGGAAATTCCTAAAGCGGAACAGATAATAGAGGATTTTATCGTTCGGCTGACAGAGTGGCAATACACATTTCAGTGCACGGGTGTGATTTTAAGCTATAAAGAAAAAATGGGACGCATCATTTACAATGGAGACAATCCCACCCATAAAATTGAAAAGAGTTTTTCAGGTTTGATTCAGCAGATAAAATCAGAGGGTTACCGTGGATGCTCTGTGATTCAAACCATTAACGATCTCATCGCTCTTGATAAATGAGCATGCCTAATCGGATTCGAATCGGTACCCGAGATAGTGCCTTGGCTCTGTATCAGGCAGTAGAGGTTCAAAATCGAATTAACAAGGCTGGTATTGAAACTGAAATTGTGGAGATTACTTCTGATGGAGACCTTGATCTGGTAACGCCTCTCTACGAAATGGGTATTCAGGGAATTTTTACCAAATCACTGGACGCTGCCCTACTGCAAAACAAAATTGATGTGGCGGTTCACTCCTGCAAGGATGTTCCTACCAAGTTAGCGAAGGGTCTAATCTTGCCTGCGGTGTTGGAGAGAGGTTCACCGTTGGATTGTCTCGTGTTGCCAGCCGGAAACAAAGCTTTTGATTTTAGTCAGAACCATACCATTGCAACCAGTAGTTTGCGTAGGAGGCTGCAGTGGTTAAACCGATATTCCAACCACACAATTGAGAATTTGCGCGGCAACATTCAAACGCGTTTGAAAAAATTGGATCAGGCGGGTTGGCAAGGTGCAATCTTTGCACAGGCTGCATTGGAGCGACTCAATATTTCATCGTATCAGGTGATCCCATTGGATTGGATGCTTCCGTCTCCGGCACAAGGTGCCATTGCTGTGGTGTGCCGACAAGGTGATACTCACGTAAGGGCTATTTGCGATTCTATAGATCATACGCATACACATGTGTGCGTTCAGGCGGAGCGTGATTTCTTAGCGGAACTTCATGGTGGCTGTGCTGTTCCTATTGCAGCGCACGCACAGGTGCAGTCTGGAAAATTAAGGTTCCGGGGTAATGTGATGACGCTTGATGCAAAGGAGAAATTTGAGGTTGAGTTGACGCTTGGTTTGGATCAGGCCCTGAATGCCGGAGTATTAGCAGCTGAACAAATCAGGCAACAAGGTGTTGACCGCATAATTAAAACATTCCGTCCCCTAGTGTGAAAACATCTGTTCAACTCGTCTCTACTAGAAAACTAAGCTCTGAATTATTGGAGACGTTGGCTTTGGCCAATATACATGTAGCTCAGGAAGATTTTATTCGAAGGACGGTGGTTATACCACAAAATCTTCTGGTCAATTCCATTAACACAACACTCGTATTCACCAGCAAAATGGGTGTGAGGGCATGGATAGAGATTATCAAAGAGTTCGGTTTAGACATCAACCACTATTCGATTTATTGTTTATCACATCGAACGAAAGCATTGGCAGCGCAGCACGGATTTCAAGTAGCCGGTGTTGGTCACGATGCCACATCACTAGCCGATGTTATCCTGAAAAATAAATCTATCGAACGCATCACATATATCTGTGGCAACCTCAGACGCGATGAACTGCCGAATAAGTTAAGGTCTAAAGGACTGGAGGTTCAGGAAATTGCCGCCTATAAAACTGAACTTACTCCCATGTTAATGAAACCGGGCTACCAGGGTATTCTTTTTTTTAGCCCGAGTGGAGTGGATAGCTATCAGGTGCTGAATAAGGGCACTGATTGCACAGCATTTTGCTTGGGGCATACCACAGCTCATCAGGCGCAACAAATTGGTTTTTCAGAAATTCAAATCGCAGACAATTCAACCCCCGAATCATTGATAGAAAAGATTATTCACTTTTATAACCCAATTAGTCCATGCTGAAAAATGATCTATTGCTAAAAGCCCTGAGGAAGGAAAAAGTATCGCGCCCTCCTGTATGGATGATGCGTCAGGCGGGCCGCTATTTACCGCAGTATCTCAAACTAAAAGGCAAGTATGATTTTTTTACGCGTGTACAAACACCCGAACTGGCTTGTGAAATTACGCTTCAGCCGGTAGACCTCATCGGTGTGGATGCTGCGATTATTTTCTCTGACATCCTGGTGATTCCACAAGCGATGGGATTAACAGTACTAATGGAAGAAGGAAAGGGTCCTCAGCTTCCCAAGATAATTGCCACATCAGCGGATGTTGATCAGTTGAACTTGGATGTAGAAGGTGAATTGAAATATATGTTCAATGCACTAACACTGACGAAGAAGGAATTGAATAATCGCGTGCCGCTGATTGGTTTTGCCGGTGCACCGTTTACGCTGCTTTGCTACATGGTTGAGGGGAAGAGTAGCAAAGGTTTTGAAAAAGCAAAAGCATTCTGTTTCACTCAGCCTGAGTTGGCTCACCGTCTGCTCGCTAAAATCACAGCAGCAACAATCACTTACCTGAAGGCACAACTAAATGCAGGTGCCGATGTGGTACAACTATTTGATAGTTGGAGTGGTCTGCTTAGCCCCGAAGACTTCGACCAATTTGCCGGGCGTTATCTGGTACAGATTGCTGAGGCTGTGGCACCTTATGGCCCGGTCATCCTGTTTCCGAAAGGAAGTGCTTATGCATTAGAGTCCTTGTCAAAAAATAAATCTGTGTCAGCCATTGGCATTGACTGGAACACTGGCCCGGAGAAAGCGCGTATGGAGACGCAAGGTAGGGTGACGCTACAGGGAAATTTTGATCCCATTAAACTACTCGGGCCAATTCCCGAATTGAAAAAACAAGTGCATAAGATGATTAACGCTTTTGGAGCCCAGGCCTACATCGCAAACCTGGGACACGGTATCGTGCCCAACATCCCTGTGGATCACGCCAAAGCTTTTGTTGATGCGGTAAAGGAATATAGCGATGACCTCTGTTAAGGATCAGTTCACGACTCACATTCGCACACTTCAGCAAACCATTTGCGCTGGATTGGAGAAGATTGACGGCAAAGCTCATTTCTGTTCTGATGTTTGGGAACGACCAGAAGGTGGTGGCGGAGATTCGCGCGTGATGAGTGGTGGAGCTGTTTTTGAAAAAGGTGGAGTTAATGTTTCCGTGGTGCAAGGTGTGTTGTCACCCCAAGCAGCACAGCAATTAAAAGTGGGGGGTGCTTCTTTCTTTGCCTCTGGTTTGTCTTTAGTGATTCATCCGTTCAACCCGTTTGTTCCAACTATTCATGCTAACTGGCGCTACTTTGAATTATATGATGAGGCAGGAAAGATACAAGATGCCTGGTTTGGCGGAGGTACTGATCTAACTCCTTACTATTTATTTGAGGAAGATGCTGTGCATTTTCACAATATTCAAAAGAAATCTTGTGATGCTTTTGATCAATCGATCTATCCAGTATTTAAGTTGCAATGCGATCAATATTTCAGTAATCACCACCGCGGGGAAGAGCGAAGAGGCATAGGCGGTATTTTCTTTGACCATCTCCGAGGCGAGGGGAATCGTGATCTCAGATTTTGGCAGAAGTTTGCGGAGGCCAACGGTGTAGCGTTTTTAGAAGGCTATTTGCCAATCATCTCCAAACGAAAGCAAACATCCTTTTCTGCGAACCAAAAATATTGGCAGGAAATCCGTAGAGGACGTTATGTAGAGTTTAATCTGCTCCACGACCGCGGGACGTTATTCGGAATTCGAACGAATGGAAGAACGGAGAGTATATTGATGAGTTTACCGCCTACAGTTCGCTTTGACTACAATTTCAAGCCCGCACCGGGAAGTGAAGAGGAAAAATTAGTTCAAGTTTTACAGCATCCCCGCAACTGGGTTTAAATAATACGATATGATCAGGCGAAATCGAATTTTAAGAAACTCAGCTTCCATGCGCGCCATGGTGCGCGAAACATTCTTACAGCCATCCGATTTTATTGTTCCGGTTTTCATAATGGAAGGACAGGGTATTCAGGATGAAATTTCTTCCATGCCCGGATATTTTCGGTTCTCCCTTGATTTGGCCGTGAAAGAATTGGAAACGTGCTATGCGTTGGGTATTCGCAGTGGATTGCTCTTTGTAAAAGTTCCGGATGAATTAAAAGATAACACGGGCAAAGAGGCGCTCAATGAAAACGGTTTAATGCAACGCAGTGTTTGCGCCATTAAGAAAGCGTTGCCGGACATGGTTATCATGACGGATGTGGCGCTTGACCCTTATTCTTCGTTTGGCCACGATGGTATTGTGGAGAATCAAGAAATTGTAAACGATAAAACTGTGGAGGTGCTGGCCCGAATGAGTGTAAGCCACGCAAAAGCAGGTGCTGATTTTGTTGCCCCCAGCGACATGATGGATGGGAGAATTTTAGCCATTCGCGAAGCCTTGGAAAGATCGGGAAACCATCAAACCGGTATCATGAGCTATGCAGCCAAGTATGCCTCGTGTTTCTATGGTCCATTTCGCGATGCATTGGATAGTGCACCGGGTTTTGGGGATAAAAAAACGTATCAGATGGATCCGGCCAACCGTCTTGAAGCAATAAAAGAAGTGCAAATGGATGTAGCGGAAGGGGCCGACATCATCATGGTGAAACCCGCTCATGCTTATCTCGACATTATCAGAGAGGTAAAAAATGAAGTGAAGATACCGGTGAGCGCTTATCACGTAAGCGGTGAGTATGCCATGATTAAAGCCGCAGCAAAAGCCGGTTATTTAAATGAAGAACAAGCAGTAATAGAGGTGCTTACATCGATCAAACGTGCAGGTGCCGATTTGATTGCAACCTATTTTGCAAAACAGATGGCACAAACTCTTAATAAATAAGAATGGAAAAAAAAAGCTATACCAAAAGCCAGCAGCTTTTTGAGCGAGCGCAACATCATATTCCGGGAGGGGTAAACTCACCGGTTCGTGCCTTTAAGAGTGTTGGCGGTTCTCCCGTATTCATAAAGAAGGCGAAAGGTGCTTACTTGTTTGATGAAGATGGTAATCGTTATATTGATTACATCAATTCGTGGGGGCCTATGATTTTGGGTCATGCCTACAAGCCTGTTGTAGATGCGATTTGCGCGAAGGTTACAGACTCTACTTCCTTTGGAGCACCTACTGAATTGGAAATTCAGATGGCCGAGTTGATCAAGTCCATGGTACCAAATGTTGACCTTATTCGCATGGTGAACAGCGGTACCGAGGCATGTATGAGCGCAGTGCGACTGGCGCGTGGGTATACTGGAAGAAATAAAATCATCAAGTTGGAAGGATGCTATCACGGTCATGCGGATGCTTTTTTAGTAAAAGCTGGAAGCGGTGTAGCAACATTAGATATACAATCTGTTCCGGGTGTACAGGGTTGTGTAGCACAAGACACGCTTACAGCACCTTACAATGATGTAAGTGCTGTGAAGAAACTCGTTCAAAATTATCCAGACTCAATTGCTGCACTGATCATTGAACCGGTTGCAGGTAATATGGGTTGCATCCTTCCGGCTGCCGGATATTTGCGTGCATTGCGAGAGTTGTGTACGCAAAACGGAATAGTTCTCATTTTTGATGAAGTGATGACAGGCTTTCGCCTGGCACAGGGCGGAGCGCAAGAATTATTTCAGATAGAGGCAGACTTGATCACCTTCGGTAAAATTATTGGAGGTGGTATGCCGGTAGGTGCTTTTGGCGGAAAGAAGGAAATCATGCAGCACATTGCTCCGCTAGGTAATGTATATCAGGCGGGCACGTTAAGTGGTAATCCGATTGCCATGACGGCCGGATATGCCGTATTGCAGGAATTGAAATCTAATCCTTCTCTATACATAGCATTAGAAGAAAAATGTAAAGACTTGTGTGCAGGGATTCATCGAATTTTAGAGCGAAAAAAAATTCCACATACTGTTAACCAATTGGGTAGCATGATGAGCATCCATTTCGGAGCGCATTCTGTAACTGATTTCGAAAGTGCCAAAGCCGGGGACATTCAAGTGTTTAATCAATTCTTTCACCACATGCTGGATCAGGGCGTTTACCTTCCGCCTTCTGCTTTTGAGAGTTGGTTTATTTCCAGTGCCTTGTCGCAAGAGGACATTCGCAAAACATTAGAGGTTGTTGATTGTTTTTCAGTGTAACTATGGGAATAAAGAAAAGTAAAACGGCCGTATTGCTGGCCAACCTCGGTTCACCCGATAGCTACCATGTTCGGGATGTGCGTAGTTATCTGCGTGAGTTTTTGATGGACGAACGCGTGATTGACATTCCCAATCCATGGAGATCAATATTGGTCAAAGGAATTATTGTTCCGTTTCGCGCTCCTAAAAGTGCAGCCAAATATAAAACCATTTGGACAGGCAATGGCTCGCCTTTAATCCATATTTCTAGACAGGTTCAGACTAAGCTTCAGGATGTGTTACAACTTCCGGTAGAACTTTGCATGCGGTATGCCCACCCAACTCCTGAAGAAGCTTTAGACAGATTGCATCTTCAAAATCCGTCACTCGAAGAAGTTATTCTGGTTCCACTTTATCCGCACTATGCAATGAGTAGTTATGAAACCGCTGTTGAGCAGGTGAAACGGATTCACCAACAAGGGAAGTATTCATTTCAATTAAAAGTTGTTCCACCATTCTATAAGGATTCCGGTTATATTCAGGCACTTGCCAATAGTATCAAACCTTTTCTCAGCAATCCGTTCGATCATATATTGTTTAGCTACCATGGCATACCCGAGCGTCATGTTAAAAAAACGGATGTCACAAAAGCGCATTGCCTGCTACAGAAGGATTGTTGCAACGTTCCTTCTCAAGCACACCGCACGTGTTACCGCCATCAGGCGAGCATGACTACCCAGCTCACGGCTCAACTATTGGGTTTGTTTAAAGAAAATTACAGTGTTTCATTCCAATCCCGATTGGGTGCTGACGCATGGCTGAAACCTTTTACAGCCGAACAGCTTGGCGAATTCCCAAAGCGCGGAATTAAAAATTTGCTCATTGTTTGTCCGGCCTTTGTCAGCGATTGTTTGGAAACGCTGGAAGAAATTGAAGTGGAGGGAAGAGAAATCTTTCTGAAAAATGGTGGCAAGCGATTTGAAGTAATTCCTTGTATGAATGAGCGCCCCGACTGGATTGAAACATTGGCTGCCTTAGTCAAAAGGGAAATTGTGCTTTCGGTTGCCGAAATAGCTTAGATCGTTTATGTATTTCTACGTAAAAGCCTTACACATAATTTTTGTCGTCGCATGGTTTGCCGGCTTATTTTACGTAGTACGCCTGTTCATTTATAACCGTGAAGCATATGATAAACCAGATCCCGAAAAAAGCATTCTGCAACAACAGTTTGGCATCATGATCAGGCGTCTCTGGTTTGGCATCACGTGGCCTTCCTGTATTCTCACCGTTATTTTTGGAACTTGGATGCTTGTGCTCTACGGTAGTGTTCCGCTTTGGCTGATAATCAAAATGGCTTTCGTGGTTGGATTATTACTCTACCACATTTCTATTCACGTGCTCTATCGACAACAGAAGGCTGGAAAGTTTAAGTTTACATCTACTCAATTACGAATCTGGAACGAAGTTGCCACGCTGTTTCTCGTAGCAATTGTAATGTTGGTGGTGATAAAGAATATCGTTAGCCTGATGTGGGGAGCTATTGGTTTAGCCTGTTTTGCTTTATTAATGCTGATGGTTATTAAGATAGTAAGGAAAATGGTAAGGAAAGACACATGATCTGCCGCATTCCTTTTGAGTACAAATAATACTCTTTGGGTTATTTAATTATTTGGAATATTAAAAGAAATTCTATCTGAGCATTAGAAAGAGATAAAAGGAATAGAAAAAGCATTAAGAGCGTAAACATAGTGTCCATCGATTCCCTCCAATCCCTCGACATCATTGAAGTAATGGAAAACTTCTGCGAAAAGAAGCGTCCGCCCGAACACATACGAGCAAAGTTGGATATTGACTATAGAATCGAAGGCCAAAGCAAAAACCATTGTTGAAGTCCGCCCCCGGTGGGATAATCCCGAAGTTTACAGAGATACCCCAATAGCCAAGACCACCTTTATTAAGGCCAAGAACCTATGGAAAGTTTTCTGGATGCGTTAGGATTTCAAATGGCATAGCTACGAACCAAAGCCTTATGTGAAAACACTGGCTGAGTTTACTGAGCTGGTGCTTGGTGAAAGAGAATTCTTACAATGTGACGGAGAAAACTCGTGATGTGACGGAGAAATTTTGCGATGTGATTTAGTATTCTTGCTTGGTGACTCCCTCCAAACCCGACAAATCGCCCTACACAAGCGGCACACTTGCCAAAACCCCTGCATATTAGCTGTTTGAAAAGGATATCTATAAAAATAGAAATAAAGTGACTTCAATTTTTACTTCCGACTGGTATGACCATGACTCTTTTCTATACCGCATCAGATACCGCCCTTTCAGGGCTGGAAGTTATTCGACTGCCCTACCATCCCGCTTCACGGGATGGTATTAGATGCCTCCGGGGTTTTACCTGAACAAGCCCCGAAGGGGCTCGATACCCTGACTCGAATAACTATAAATATAGTTTGTTTACTATGAATATAGTTATATATTTGTCCCATGGGCAACAAAGAATTGACAAAGGCGGAAGAACAGGTGATGCATTATTTGTGGGGGATGGATCGGGGGTTCTTGAAAGACATTATCAGTAAATTCCCAGATCCGAAACCAGCCAGCACCACCGTCTCGACAGTGATCCGTATCCTGGTAAAAAAGGGCTTCATTGGATACACGCCTTATGGCAAATCACACGAATACCATCCCATACTTTCTAAGAGCTCTTATTTTAAGAGCCGCTTAAGCCCGATCATAACCAAGTATTTCAGCGGGTCATCCTCCAGCTTCGCATCGTATTTTGCACAAGAGCAATTGAATCTTTCTGAATTGGAAGAGATGAGGCAACTTATTGATGAGAAAATTAAGAAGTTAAAGACTAAGAAAAAGTAGTATGATAGCTTTTGGATTGTACTTATTCAAGGTGAGCGCGTGTAGCGCCGCCTTTTATGCCTTATACATTTTCTTACTTAAGGATTACACCTTCATTCGGTTCAATAGATATTATTTATTGTTGGCGCTCCTGGCTTCGTTTATTGTTCCTGCTCTGGAAGTTCCATTGCAGCGCAATTCCAATCTCCTCATCACCGCCTATTTTCAACACTCAGTTGCAGAATCCGGATATGACGTAGCTCAGTTTAAAAGCCTGACCGATGGGGGGAGTGACGTAAATTATTCCCTATATGTTTTTCTGGTTTATTGGGCAGGTGTGATCATTAGCCTTTCTGGAATTGGGCTCTCTGTAAGACGAACGATTAACCTCAAGAGAAATTCAGAATCATTTTCTTATGGCAAAGCGATGGTAGTGAAAGCGAAAATTTCCCATCCACATTCGTTTTTTAATATAATCTTCTTGCCGGAATTGGGTAGCAATCCATTAATTATCAGGCACGAATATGTTCATGTCGAGCAACGTCACTGGCTTGATTTGATCTTTATTGAACTCGCCGCTGTGATTCTCTGGTTCAATCCTCTCTTGATACTCTATAAACGTGCTGTCAAACTCCAACATGAATATCTTGCAGATGAGGGAGCCATTGGACAAGATGTCTCCATTGAACAATATTTGAAATGCATGCTGCACCAGGTGAGTTATGAAAATCGTTTGAGTCATGTGAGTCAGTTCTATACAAAACCAATTAATAAAAGGATCATGATGATTACCAAAAGCAAGACTTCAAGAGTGGCATCTGTTAGCTACCTGCTGATCTTACCAATTTTCGCCACGCTATTGCTTGGGTTCTCGACGAAGCCCATTCCCTTTGAGACTTCCCTGAGTCCGGGTATGATGGTGATGGATGACGAAGTACCGTCCATACTTCCAGTAAAAGATGAATCAGTTATGTTAGCCAGCAATTTTGGATATAGGATTCACCCTTTTTATAAGACCAGAAGATTTCACACAGGAGTCGATTTTAGTTCTAAAGAGGGGATTCCGGTAGTATCAACCGCGAGTGGGCTTGTCACAGAATCAATAAGTGATTCTCTATGGGGTAATTATGTGATCGTAAAGCATAGTGAAGTATACGCAACATCTTATAGCCATTTGAAAAGTGCTTCGATTGAGGTAGGGGATTTCCTGGCAAAGGGTCAAACCATTGGCTACGTTGGCTCCACAGGGCAATCAACCGCTCCGCATCTTCACTATGAGGTGCTGAAGAATGGAAAGCCCGTCGATCCAGTAGGGTATTTTCCGAAAGCGCAACAGTAGTTTGGGTAGCCCTGGCAATTAACTTGAAGCGGCTTACTCTATTTGTTATAAAAGTTCATTGTGCGTTCTACACCGATCGTACAAAACGACAGAATGGTTTCGATAGCATTGTCCATAACTCCAGGTAAGGCATCAAACTCTTCTTTTTCAAATCTGCTGAGCACAAAGTCCACTTGCTGACCTTTTGCAAAATTGCTCCCGATGCCCATGCGCAAACGGGAATATTCCTGGCCACCTAACAGCAATTCGATATTTTTTAATCCATTATGTCCTGGAGCGCTTCCTTTCGTTCTGAGGCGTAATGTTGCGAATGGCAATGCAATATCGTCTACCACGACCAGCAGATTTTCTTTCGGGATTTTGAGCTCCTGAAGCCAATAGGAGATGGCTTTGCCACTCAGGTTCATAAATGTATTAGGCTTGATGAGATGAACTTGCTTGCCTTTATATTTTAACTCCGCCTTGTCGGCGAGGCGCTGGGTTGAGAAATCAACCTTATGATTATCAGCAAGGCGATCAAGTGTTAGAAATCCAATATTGTGCCTGGTCAATTCGTACTCCGGTCCAATATTTCCAAGGCCTGCTATGAGAAATTTCATGAGATTGATTCAGAGGATATTCGTTCGATCTTTGGCGCAATAACTTTACAAAGATAAGTTCGATAAAGTTATGGTGGCCAAACTCACTTTCGATAAAGCTAACGATTTTGTAGAAGCTTGAGCGAATGAGCTCTGCTGTGAAGCCCCTTCTACGGTAAAGCTTATGTTTACTCCGAAGCCTCAGCGTATGAGCACGGAGGGTGAACCCTCCTTCGCTAAAGCTTCGGCGGGTGAAAGAAAAATCCCGTCTGCAAAATTGCAAACGGGATTGAATATTGATACGATTCGCCTTTGACGCGAAGAGGATGTACTACTTCTTCTTTCCTTCGTCTTTCTTAGGAGCTTCGCCCTTCTTAGCGTCACCTGCAGGAGCGGGAGCACCAGGAGCAGCTGGAGCAGCACCTTCTGCGGCTGGAGCAGCGGCAGCAGTCGTTGCGGTCTCAGCAGCTTTGGCGGCATCCTCAGCAGCCATCTTAGCAGCACGAGGTACTTCAACCACGGCGATGGATGCTTGATGAGGATCTACAAACTCGAGTTTATCCATCGTGATATCGCCTACTTTAATGGCATGATGGAAGTCAAGGGCTGAACAATCCACGTCGATGTGGTCAGGCATGTCCTTAGGGAAAGCTAATACTTTAAGTGCAGCGCGCTTGCGAACAAGTGTACCACCTTTGGCAACACCAGGGGCCTGGCCTACCAATCGTGTTGGGATATCCATTTTGATTTTTCGGTCCTCGCTGATGCGCAAGAAATCAGCATGAAGGATAATCTCACTGACAGGATGGAATTGCGCCTCCTGAAGGATGGCCTGACACTCCTCACCTTCAATGTTCAGATGAACAAAGTGGGCCTCGTTTGTGTAAATGATGTCGCGAAAAAGAATCACCGGCGAATAGAAGTGTATTTGTTCGCCTCCTCCGTAGAGGACACATGGAACATTACCTTCCTGACGGATATTTTCAGCATCCGTCTTGCCGAGATTTGCTCTTCGATACCCTATAATCTCAACAGTTTTCATAATTGTTTATTGTTTAAGTTAAATTGATTACAATCTGATAAATAAAGAACTGATTGACTCATGGTCATGAATCTTGCGTATTGCTTTCGCGAAAAGTGTTGACACTGAAAGCATTTTTATCTTGCTTGAATGACCTTTCAGAGGAATGGTGTCTGTGACAACGATTTCTTCAAGATTGGAGGCTTCAATATTTTGGTACGCATTTCCACTTAATACGGGATGGGTGCAAACAGCCCTTACCGAGTTGGCGCCATTTTGTTTCAACAAGGCCGCCGCTTTGCAAATGGTGCCTGCCGTATCAACCAGATCATCTACCAGCACAACATCTTTGCCCTCTACTTCTCCAATGAGCCGCATGGATTCAATCTTGTTGAATTCCTTGCGGTACTTATCGCACACGGCAAGGTCTGCCGCAAAATATTTCGCAAAAGTTCTCGCTCTTTTGATGCCACCAACATCTGGTGTAGCAAACATGATATTCTCCAGATTGAGCGACTTGAGATAAGGTATGAAGATGTAAGCGCCATCAAGATGGTCTACCGGAATATCAAAAAACCCTTGAATCTGATCGGCGTGTAAATCGCAGGTCATAATTCGGTGAGCGCCAGCCGCAGAGAGGAGATTGGCAATCATTTTTGCAGCAATGGCTACCCGTGGCTTGTCCTTGCGATCTTGCCGGGCGTATCCAAAATAGGGGATGATGACGTTGATATTTTCTGCACTTGCACGCTTGGCGGCATCAATCATTAGCAGAAGCTCCATGAAATTATCGGCCGGAGGGAATGTGGACTGTACGATAAAAACATCGTGGCCCCTGACGGATTCAGTAAGGTAGGGTGACATCTCTCCGTCGCTGAACTGCTGGTAATTTACCTCGCCCAATGACTCGCCGTATGCCTGCGCGATTTTCTCGGCGAGATATGTTGTGGCGCGACCTGAAAAAATTTTTACTGCCATTTTCAATTTAAGCGCTCAGCGCGTCCAGTTGCCCGACCAGGGCTCGAACCTGGACTTTCTTGAATCAAAATCAAGCGTGTTGCCAATTACACCATCGGGCAATACATCCCAAAAATGCTTTCCTGACCAAACAGGGGCCATTTTGGGTGGGCAAAGGTAGAATTATTTCCTTAAAGAAAAACCCGCGGCAGGAAGAATTTGAGGGTTTTAACGACTATTCAAGACCCTTGTCATCTGCGGAAGGAGCGCCTTCTATAAATCCATCAGCCCAGAACCTGTACTTGTCCAGGATCGAGATGACGGCATTTTTCAGGTGGCGATTGTTATGGAAGTCAATGCCGCCATACACTGTTGTTGCATAGCCTTGCCAGATCGACCTATTCTGTCGCCTGTCAAAAAACTGAATGAGCAGTGTGCCTGTATTCAGGTTGAACTTTTGCTGGGAATATTCCAGGTTTTCATTTTGTGACTTGACCCACTCTTCGATGTCTGGTTGATTGTATCCGTTAAACTTCAAGCTATCATTGAACATTTTGAAACCAATAATGAGATGTGGGCGATGTTCTGACTGTTTGTACCCGAGGAACTTCATGCGGGAAATGATGGATTTCTCAATAACCGAATTCAACATACTGGAGTCTTGCAAACCCACTGGACGCATGATTTCAAATGTCCTGTACTTTTTGAAATTGCCCCTGTAGCTATAATCATACTCTACGGGGAGCTCTTTATAGCCCAAGCAAGAAGAAAGAAATATCACCAAAAAGAGGGGAGCCCAGAGATTCCGCATATTATTGCTGTTAATTAATCCAGCCAAAATTTACCCTACTTGTCACAATATATCAACGGATCAAAATCTTTAATTTTGGAATCCCTTTTTTGAGCTAAAAAACCACTGTTTCCAATAGAGAATTGGAATTTGTCTTCCTTAAAATGATCTTTATTCACATCGAACAAAATCTTTAGAAGCGTGAACTCATTCAACTCGATTGTCTCCTCCAGGTTTTCCATTTACAACAGCCTGTTTCTCAATTTACCATTTCAAAATATTTCAAAGACAGGCAACTTTCTGCCCCTCCTGCAACTTGTTGTTGAGCAAGGGTATGAAGCTGGCCTCAGTCCTGATGAAATCATCACGAAGTTCTTTGAGGATTACTCCCCTGACAGTCAGGAAAAGGAGAAGTTTGATTTTCTGTTCAGGGTCATTCAATACATTGAGCGCCAGGTGGTGCTTTTTGATTCTATTGAAGACGCCTCGTTTGAACAGATGAATGACCTTCGGGGAAAAGGTTCGGTGGCAGCCCTTTTACTTCGTGCAGAGACGGATGGTAAGAGGGAGGCGCTTCGCAGAAGTATGGATGATTTTTCTATTCGAGTCGTGCTGACGGCACACCCCACTCAATTTTATCCAGGACACTTATTGGCAATCCTCACCGATCTGGAAACAGCCATCCGTCAAAATGATCTGCCACAGATTAATCTCCTGCTGCAGCAATTGGGAAAGACGGGATTTATTAACAATCAAAAGCCAACACCCTTTGATGAGGCTGTGAGTCTTTGCTGGTATCTCGAAAATATTTTCTACCACGCAGCTCCGGCCATTGTTTATCAGTTAATGAGGGGCCTCAACATTACACTCGAACAATGGAAGAACGACAGGCTCATTACGATTGGCTTCTGGCCTGGGGGCGACCGCGACGGAAATCCATTTGTCACGACACCCATCACGCTTCAAGTGGCGCAACGTCTTCGTCATGGCATTCAGCGGAACTATTATCAGGATGTTCGGCAATTGAAACGACGCCTGACTTTTGAGGGGGTGGAGGTACTGGTACAAAAGGTTGAGCGAAAATTATATGGGACGCTGTATGGTGGAGGAGAGGTATATAAGAATGCCTTGGAATTGAATGACGATTTGTACCAGATCCGCCAGATACTCATCGAACGTCATGGTGGACTGTTTCTTGACTTGCTGGAACAATTTATAGTCAAAGTAAAAATATTCGGATTTCACTTCACCTCTCTTGATATCCGGCAGGACGGACGAAAGCATGAATCTGTATTGAGAGCCATTTTAGCAAAGAACAATAAAGAGAAAATTGTTTTTGACCAACCGACAGACCGAAAGAAGTTGGAAGCGCTATTGAAAGTTTCTGTGGAGGAATCTTCATTTTCAGTTGAGGATCCTCTGATGGCAGAAACGATTTCAAGCTTCAAGGCGATCAAAGTCATTCAAGAGCAAAATGGACTGCAAGGGTGTCATCGCTATGTGATCAGCAATTGCCAAAGCGCCCTCCATATTGTTCAGGTTTATCAACTGGCCAGATGGCTGGTGGCAGAAAATAATGTTTTGCCATTGGACATTGTTCCTCTTTTTGAGTCTATCGAAGACCTTGGACATGCGCAGTTAATCATGGAAGAGATTTATAAAATTCCTGAATATCGGCGCCATCTCGAGCAGCGAGGAAATAAACAAACAATCATGTTGGGCTTTTCGGATGGCACCAAGGATGGTGGCTATCTAAGAGCCAATTGGTCTATTTTCCGTGCCAAAGAATTGCTCACAGAAGTGTCGCGCAAGTTTGGGATTTCTGCGTTATTCTTTGATGGCAGGGGAGGCCCGCCTGCAAGAGGAGGAGGCAACACCCACGACTTCTACGCTTCATTGGGTGATTCGATTGAAAACAATGAAGTGCAGGTAACCATTCAGGGGCAAACGATCAGTTCCAATTTTGGCAAGGTCGCGTCCTGTCAATACAATCTTGAGCAACTTCTCTCGGCAGGGTTGGAGGGAAGGGTTTTTGGTCATCCCAACCAATTGTCAAATGAGCACAAGACGTTGCTTGATCAATTGGCGGAGGCAGGTCATCGTTCTTACCTCAACTTGAAGCTTGATGCCAAATTTGTTCCATACCTCGAGAAGGTAACACCCTTGCCATTCTTTGGTGATACCAACATTGGATCACGGCCCGTGAAACGATCAGGAGACAGCCTGAAGTTTGAAGACCTTCGGGCGATACCGTTTGTAGGCTCGTGGGCTCAAATGAAACAGAATATCCCTGGCTTTTATGGTGTGGGTAGTGCGTTAAAAGAATTAAAGGAGAAAGGACGTTGGACTGAGCTCCAATCGCTTTATAAACAATCCCTATTCTTCCGCACGCTGATCGGAAACAGTATGATGTCCTTAACGAAATCATTTTATCCTGCAACGGCCTATCTGGCTCAGGACAAAGAGTTCGGAGAATTTTGGAAAAAGATGTTTAACGAATTTGAGCTTTCGATAAAGATGATCCTCGACCTTTCTTCCATGCCCGAGTTGATGGAGAACAACCCCTCGATTCGGGAGTCTATCAAATTGCGTGAGAAGATTGTGTTGCCGTTAATCACCGTGCAGCAATTTGCACTAATGGCCTTGCGCAGATCAACAGACAAAACGAATGAACAGACCTATCGCAAATTGATTGTTCGTTGTATGTTTGGGATCATCAACGCGGCAAGGAATTCGGCTTAATGGGCTACTCTTTGACTGAAACCAATTTTACGGGTCGGTTCTCGTTCTGGATTTAAGAGTTCTCTCAAGTATGCAAAAACGACCTTAATGTCCTGATCATGCTTGTCGACAGTTCTCTCGAGCTGCTCCAATTTGATGAGGATATCTTTTTGGTCGATCACAATGCCCCGTAGTTTGGCGTAAATTCTCATGATCTGTATGTTCACCTGAATGGCTCGTTTGCTGCTCAACACACTTGACAGCATCAGGACACCATGTTCCGTGAATGCATAAGGCATTTTTCTGCGGCCACCCCAACTTGATGTCGCAATTTGCGACATCAAGTTTTCGAACTCTTTTTCAGTTAATTGAAACATGAAATCAAGCGGAAACCGATCAATGTTTCTTTTTACCTGTTCGTTCAGGCGTCGGGTTTCCACCTGGTAAAGTTCTGCTAAGTCTTCATCTAACATGACTTTTTGATTTCTGATCAGATAAATTTTGCTGATTACTAATTCATTCGATACTACCATCGCGCATTGATTTAATCAAAATTCTGATTTTGATAGCAATGATGCACTATAACAAGTGTAATCGTCCGGTTTTCAGGATGAATTCACCTGAAGGTGTAGGAAACTGTGTTAGGCTTTGGCTAGCTCAACAGAAAAAGAAAAATAAGCGGGAAGATGATCCCAAGACTTGCTAACCACCAGCCGCGACTTCTGAAACTATTTTTTCCTTTCTCGATGAACATCCCGGTGATGCCGATGGTAAGCATTGCTATCCCGAATATGTCTGAATAGTATATCCACCACTTACTCGTGTCCTGATGCAGTTGTGTCATTTGCCCCAGGAGGGGAGTGGTGCGATAGGATTCAATTTTTCCCTTGCCTGTTGTGATGTCCACCTGAACATCGTTGCTGGTGTAAGAGATTTGTAGAATATTCTTGTCATCCACTGCAAACCTTCTCACGTTGTCGCCAATGTTTTGTGATGCAGTAAACTCTTTAATAAATTCCTCTGTAACAGCTTCTTTACCTGCTGGAACCGGAATGGTGATTTCGTGAGAGTTGTAAACATATCGCCTGGGATGCCAGCTTTGACGATGGTTGAGGAAAATTCCTGATATGGAAAAAGCGATGATTAATCCAAGAAAAAAGTAAGCGATGTCCCGATGTGTGTTGCGTGCTGTTAGTTTCATTTTTAATAATTTGGGTAAATATAAAAAATCCGGTTAATAATGCGTCGAGCCCGAGGCTCGCTGGGATTGTTGGCACTTCACCTGGTGGATGTCTACAAAACGAGCAGCCTAGGTTCAAAACCGAAAGATTCTGAATCACATGAAGCCTTGAGAAAGGCCTACGAAAAGACCCTTAGCGAAGTACCCGTCAATGTTGTATTATATTTTGAAAGAGATTTTGAAGCTGGTCCCTGCGTGACTGTGCCCGAAGAATTGAAGGTCGCACCGTGGTTGGTCTGATTTAGTGCTGCTCAATGGAAATCCCTTGAAAGACATTCAGCAGACCACCAAAATCGAGGGCGTTATGCTGGGTAATCATTGGTTGTCAAAGGAGTATATCGCAAGTGAGTTGAAGAAACTGGTGAAACAACAATAGCCTAAATTTTAATCCTTCTCTTCCTTCACCATCTCCCCGTCGGGAGTAAAGTAAAGCGCAACCTTCTCCTTCCCGCTTGCAAGTTCCAGTTCGTAAGCAAGTTTATAT
>JAYVQY010000080.1:0-6964 GCA_043776715.1 Cyclobacteriaceae bacterium
GTGTGGTTCGGTGAATTGGAGGACAAGTCGAAATTGAGGATGTGTGATTGAGATGAATGCATTCACCTAAAAGGATACTGGAATGCATTCACCACAGAGGGCACGGAGAGCACAGAGAAGGCACAGAGGTAATGCTTTTATTATAATAAATAAATCTAAAATCAAAATTTTTGAATGAGTGGAGATGCATCCACCACTCAGGTAAAAAGCTAAAGTATTCTCTGTGTATTCTCCGTGTGCTCAGTGTACTCTGTGGTGAATGTATTTCTGCATGTCAAACAGTTCAATACATCTCCTCCTTGCTAGGAAAAGATTTCCCTTTTACATCCTCCACATATTTATTGACGGCACCCGTGATGACCCCATGGAGGTCAGCGTATCTTCTTAAAAAACGCGGCTTAAATTCCTTTGTGATCCCGAGCATGTCCTGCATGACTAGCACTTGACCATCTACCTCCGGGCCTGCCCCGATGCCGATCGTTGGAATCTTAACTGACTTTGTAACCCTACCCGCCAATTCAGCCGGAATTTTTTCGAGCACCAATCCAAAGCAGCCGCATTCTTCCAGGAGCCTGGCGTCTTCCAGCAACTTATTCGCCTCTCCTTCCTCTTTGGCGCGAACGGTGTATGTGCCAAATTTATAAATCGACTGCGGCGTTAATCCCAAGTGGCCCATGACCGGAACACCAGCACTGAGAATTCTGAGCACGGAATCTTTCACCTCACTGCCACCTTCCATCTTCACCGCATGTGCTCCCGATTCTTTCATGATGCGAATGGAGGAGCGCAACGCTTCACCCGAACTGCCTTGGTAATGTCCGAAGGGAATGTCCACCACGACCAATGCGCGCTTCACGGCTCTTACGACCGAAGTGGCGTGATAGATCATCTGGTCCAGCGTGATGGGAAGGGTTGTTTCATTCCCAGCCATTACATTGGATGCTGAGTCTCCCACGAGGATCACATCAATGCCGGCACTGTCGATGATTTTGGCCATGCTATAATCATAGGCTGTGAGCATGGCAATCTTTTCTCCCCGGTTTTTCATCTCCTGGAGCTGGTGCGTAGTAATGCGCTTGATCTCTTGCTTCTTGTGGACCGACATTCAGAATAATATTAATGGACGTAGACGCTTAGTTTCTTTCCCAAGACCACCTCAACATGGTCTGTCATGGTCGTTGACAGTTCATAACCCGTGTAATTAGGTTGAACCGGGAAGAGTGTATGACTTCTGTTGACGAGCACTGCCACTTCAATTTTTTTTACTTCTATGGAAAGAAAGGGTTTCATCCCATAGGCTAAGGTGCGTCCCGTATTGAGCACATCATCCACGATGACAATCACTCTTTTCTTCAGGTCAGAGGGACTTAAATCCAGGGTGACCTCACTCCTCTGGGGAGAATTTTTTTCTAATATCACCCTCGTGGTCATCACTTGAAGGGGGGAGATTGCTAAGAGTTCTTTCTGTAACAATTGCGCCAGAACATACCCCTGACCGTCAATTCCCGCAAGGACAATTGTCTTTTCTGTGAAATTGCTTTCAAAAATTTCGTAAGCCATCCTGCGGATCTTCTGCCGCACTTGTGCATCATCCAACACCAAATTCTTTTCGGCTGTCATGGCTCGGGGATCGGGACTATTTTTGTGTCTTTAAAGGTAGATAAAATCACCATGGATTGCAGGTTGTCGACAACCTCGATGTTGGTCACTTTTTCGAGCATGAGATTCTGATAGGCAGGGATATCCGTACAAACAATCTTTAAGATAAAATCCGCCTGGCCTGTCACATGATGACACTCTACGATCTCTTCAATTTCAGAAATGGACTTCATGAATTTGGAAATATTCTCCTTGTTGTGGCCTTTGAGCGAGGCCATCACGAAGGTACTCACACCCAGGCCCACGCTGGCCGTATCGATGACGGCGTGATAGCTTTTGATCACACCCGCCGTTTCCAGTTTCTTTACCCGTTCCAGCGTCGGCGCGGGTGACAATCCAACCTCGATGGCCAGTTGCGCATTGGTAATATTTGAGTTGGCTTGAAGCAATTCCAATATCTTCCGGTCAATAGAATCGAGTTTTATCTTCATAGTCTAAATTTCGTTAAAGTTAGCAAGAAGGCGGAAGGAACAAGGGTATGACTTAGAGGGTTTTTGGTATCCAGCAAAAATACCACGATACAAAGGTGGAATTGAACACCGACATGGTTGGGCCTTCACTTAATTCAGACATAATAATCAAGTTTTCATTTCATAGAGCGAGTCGAAGATCGCGGCATCCGAGGCGGGGCCACGAAGACCTGCTCTGGATAGGGTTGCGTCGCGGATAATTATGGACAATGCTGGATTCCTATTTCTCGCGTTCACTACTTGAACTACTGTCTAATAAAGCGGGCTGAGCTTTTGCCTCCAGAAGTCTCGATGGTGATGTAATACATTCCACACGTCAAAAAAGTAAGATCGAGCACCGACTGGTTGAGCCCGGCTTGTGAAGGCGTTTCCCATTCATAAGACTTCTTCCCCATGCTGTCAAAGACAATCAAGCGCGCACTTCCAGCATTTTCAGAAACCCAATCTACATACATCATCCCGACCGAAGGATTGGGATAGGGGCGGAAAAAATGATCTGTAATCCCAATGTTAATGCAACGTTTATTATTGTCCTGTTGAATGTCTTTCTCAGAATTTATTTTTGCGCATAAATAATTGAAATCAAACTGATCGGATGAAAGTGTAAAAGAAAGTGCTTTCGATACAACTTGTCCTGGATTCAAGTTGAGGGTAATGGTCTCGTTCACCACCGACTTGTCGGCCAGAAACATACTGACTTCAACTGATACAATGGGAACATTGCTGTTGTTGAAAATGGTGACCTGTCCTTTTTGCTTTCCCGTGACTGCGTCGTTCACAAGCGAAAAATCCTTGAGGATAAGGTCTATCGAAGGGACCAATACGATGATGGGAGCACTAAATACATCCGAACAACCTTGCGTGTTGGTGGCAGTGAGTTCCGCTGAATAATTCCCCAGCGAGGCAAAAGTATAGATGGGTGAAATGCGGGTACTGGTGGCAGTGACCTTGTCAAAGAATTTCCATGCATAACTGTTGGCCTGCTGTGAAGTGTTAATGAATTGAACAGTAAGTGGCGGCCCTCCCCGATCGGGTGAAGCGGTGAAGCCAGCGGTAGGCGTCGGGTTGATCAACACATCTCTGGATAAGGTGTACTTACATCCGGAGGTATGGGTGGTCGTCAGTTTTGTTGTAAATATTCCCTGGACGTCAAAAATAAATTGAGCTGGATTTCCGGTAGCGGAGTTTCCATCGAAGTTCCAGTTCCAGGCCGTGACAACATCAGATGGCGAAGAAGTTGCGTCCGTGAAAATGGCATTTTTTCTTGCACATGGATTGCTCATCGAAAAATTCTGGACAGGTACTACCGGCACCACCGTTGCCTTCGTTTTAACGTTGATGCATCCATTGGAGCTTGTCACATTCAGCGTGGTCGGAAAACTCCCCGAGGAAGTAAAGGTGTAAGCCGGATTGGTTGTCGTGAAGGTTCCTGTGCCGATGGTCCAACTGCGCGACGCAATGGTACCCGTGGAGGCATCGCTGAACTTAGTACTTTGGTTGATGCAAGACGGTCCCGAGGTGAAGTCTGCTGTCGCGGAAGCAGCAATCACCACAGACTTTGTGAGGGTGGCAGTACAGCTTTGGTCAGAGGTGGCAGTCAGCACGACACTATAATTTCCTGCCGACGCATAAGTATAAGAGGGTTGTTGCAGCGTGCTCGTGCTACCCGGAACTCCAAATTGCCAGTTCCAGCTTGTGATGTTGCTGTCGGTGAGGGCTGGCGTTGTATTTTGAAAAGGTGTGGATGAATTGCTACAAGAAAAGGGTGGAAGGCCGATTGAAAAAGCGGGGGCCGGCAAAGAATAAATTTTCACTGGCTTAGTTAAAAAATTCTTACAGCCGGCGATGTTGCTGGCGGTGAGCGTAACCTGAAAGGTGTTGGGAGATAGATAAATGTGGCTTGGGCTTGCAACCGTAGACGTGGTGCCGTCGTCAAAAGTCCAAACGTATCCGGCGTCGGCATTGGTAGTGGTGTTGGAAAATAAAACGGAATTGCCCTTGCAGTTATCAGAAGTAGAAAAATTCACAGTAGGGCCTGCCGAAACAATCGGGATTGTCTTTGTCTTTTCATTTTCACAACCTGGAATAAGTGCTTTGAGTTTAATGTCCTGCGCAAAAGGCGTAAAGGTTGTTGTGAAATCTTTTTGACTTGAAACCAGGGCTCCGTTCAACCGCCATTCCCAGGTTGGGTTGGAACCCGTTTCAGAAGTGGATGAATTCAACAACAAATAGTTCTGGTTCGTACAGATTGGGGAGACCGCAGGTAACGCAAAATCGGCAATGGGTGCATTATAAATTTTTAAGGATTTTGGGACGAAGTTGTTACAGCCGTTCGAAGCGTTCACGGTCAACTTAACAGGAAAAATAGATGCAGAAGTATAGACGTGGGAAGGATTCTGGTTGGAGGACGTAGCAACATCTCCAAAACTCCAGAGATAAGAGTTCAAATTTCCTGAGGTGTTGACGGAGGTAAAATTGACATTGTTATTAGCACAAACATTTTGGGAGGCGAAATTGATATCGGGGGCAACCAAACTGCTTACGGTGACACTTTTGGTAAGTGAAGAACTGATCCCGCCAGCATTTGTGGCTGTCAGGCCGACTTGATAGATCCCGGCTTGAGTATATTTCACAATCGGTGAAGCGGGGTCATCACCGAGAACAGTTACACTACAATTATTAGGATATTGGACGGTGCTTACTTTTCCGGAGCCCTGGTCAACAACCGAAATTGTCCACACCGAATTTTTCTTTGCAACTGCCAGGCCAAAGGAATTTTGCAGCGCAGCGCCGAAATTTCCCTCATTGGTTACAGGCGGATTGAGGACGTTCAAGTCTGTGCCCATACTAATCTTAAAAAACGAACCTCCCAATGATGTGACCATCAGAAAATAATTATCACCCTCCTTCATCGCACGCAACCTGCCGCCATTAATGCCTCCAAGATCAGTCAGTTGATCAATCACGGGCTGTTGAAAAAGATTTGTCCCAAATGACAAGCGATAAATATTTCCATTGCCCAAATTGCTGGCAAATCCAAACCACTGACCGCAGGATTGTATCAAATCCACATCCAATAATCCATTTGGATTTGGCACAGAGGAAGTTGTTAAAATATCTGCTGGGGTTGGTACGCTCAAGTTGTCTCCCAGTCTGACCATTTGAAATTGATTTCCCGGTATGGAAATGATGCCAACCCAGCCGTTGACTGCATCGTGGCCAAAAGCCATTCCTGTATTGGCTGAGCCAATCCCGCTGACCAATACAGAAGTGGTTAAAGGATTAGACAGCGAATTACCAAATGAAAGTTTTATTATCTCACCGGTGGTGGTGTTGTGCAGCAGGCCAAACCAATTTCCAGCCTGCTTGATGATCCGGAGTGCTCCTGGTTGGTTCAATAGCCCGCTAAGATCACCCAGGTTCTGAACGGAACCAGGAGGGTTTGTAAGGCCATTGTCAAATATCAGTTTGTAGAGCGTATTTGTGTAGGTTCCTGTTACAAATCCATACCACGTCATTCCGTCTTTGGCAATGTCCATAGCAGGTCTTCCTACAGCGCCTGAAAGTGTGTAGAGATTTTGTGCCGTAGGGGTAGTGTTTAAATCGCCAGTACAATAATCCCAATCATACTGGCCTGCCGCAGAAGAATTCTGAATGCCAATGCTCTCTGATGAGCAAGCGGATGCTTGCAGAGAGAAATTCACCAGAGGACATTGGCTCTGTGCGGTAAGGCAGCATCCAAGAAATAGAATGAACAGGCGAAGCACCCTCATATTGTATCTGAATTATTTCAGAAAATTCATTCTCGAGCTAAGCACTTTTTGAAGTCCTGCTTCCAGCGTAATTAAGTCTTTATGGAGAATGGTTCTCATTTTGCTGGTATCTGGTTGCCTTCTCGTCATATCTCCTTCTTTAAGAGGTGGAAGAAACTTGATTTTGGAGTTAGAACTGGTAAGTCCAATAATTAATTCGGCAACCTCCAAAATGGTAACATTATGATCGTTGCCAATATTAACCACTTCATTTATCATCAGAATCTCCTCCAGCATCTTTGACGTGCAGAGTGTGTTGTCATCTATGAAGCAAAATGTCCGCGTTTGCGATCCGTCTCCGTAAACCGTAATCGGCTGATGTTTCAGAGCAGCGCTGATAAATTTTGAAATCACAAAGTCAATACTCTGCTTTGGACCATATGTGTTGAAGAATCTGAAAATAGTATAGTTCAATCCAAATTCCTTTTGGTATGATTTGCAAAAGGATTCTCCCACATTCTTAACAACCGCATATGGCAACCGCGAGTTGAGGGGTGTGGTCTCTTCATGCTGTGGCAATTCAACCGGCTCACCGTAAACCTCAGAAGAGCTGGAATAGAAAATACGCTTTACACCTGTATTTTTACAGAGGCTCAGCACATTCTTAATACCTTCCAGATCGTTCAGTACCATGACAGGATTCTCGATTGTGCGCTTCACTCCCACGACGGCGGCATAATGAAAGACATAATCGAACCGATGGCTGGTCATGATTGCAGCGATGTCATTGTAATTATTGACGTCGCACTTGATGAATTTACAACGTGGATGCAGTGGGACTTTGCTGACATCTCCCGTCAGAAAATTGTCAACCAGTATTATTGAATATTGTTCATTTAGCAGCAGTCTGTCAGCCAATGAACTTCCAATAAACCCGGCGCCACCCGTAATTAATATTTTAACCATTTCGGATCCAATTATAAAAATACATCTTCTTTTTCATTCAAGTATAAGCTTTGCCTTAGTCATCGGATACTCCACTGCCGTCCTAAAGTGCCTCTCTTAAATTAAAAGATAAATTTT
>JAYVQY010000081.1:0-25800 GCA_043776715.1 Cyclobacteriaceae bacterium
ACAAAACGAAAATCTGTAGTACACAAACTAACACCAGAAAAAACAGAACCTATTAGAACACAGCTACTTCTGACCGGATAGCTGCAAAGTGGGTTAAGCACCAAAGGGTTGTGACGTAGATACTCTGGAGCTCGCCCTCCAATGATCAACACGGCATCATAATGATCCACGATGACATCCGTGAACGCGATGTCGGCTTTCGCCTGATATCCGGGACGCTCTACATAGGTATCCCAGCCAGGTTCGAAATCATGCATTACCAGATGAAGCCAACGGACTTCGTTGGCCGCGATGCGTGGGATGTAGCCGGCTTCCTGGAAACGGTGGTATGCATACCATGTCTCGTAACCTTCGCCACCATCGCCGGTAATGAGGAGTATTTTTTTTGTCATGGTTAGGATTATTTATTCAATAAATATAAAAGAGTTCAGCTATAGACTTGCCTTCTTAAGACCTTATTGTTAAGAAACTGATAGAGAAAGGCGTGGTGGTCATCTCCCTTGGTTATAATCGGTAAGGGCTAAAGCCAAAATAGTTATAAATCAAATAACCCCAGACTGAAGTCTGGGGTTACGCCATCTGCTATTAAGATTTATGCTTCAAATTTAAACCGTAGGAAGTTTGTATCCATTATTATACTTCGCTGCCATCATCGGGTTTGCTTTGTCTTCATTGAATTTCGACTTCGCCACATCCCAACTTACTTTCTGGCCGGCCTTGTAAGATATGTTCCCCATCTGACAAACAGTTGCAACATGTGCACCCGCCTGAATCGAACAATTAAGATCACTCATCTTTCTCGACTTGACCACACTGATGAAATTCTGTGTATGAAGATCCAGGCCGTTTCCTTTATTGTTTTGAATGGGCAATGACTCCATCCTCTTTTCATCTCCGATCACTTCCCACCCACCACGATCCAGCACAAGGGTACCATTGTTGCCAATGTAACTCATGCCATGGTTACGGCCGTAATTTCCGTTACTGATTCCTTGAGCATGCTCCCAGATCATGTTGTAGCCATCAAATTCATAAATGGCCGCCAATGTATCAGGTGTTTCTTCAGGGCCTTGAGGGTTGGCAAATTTTCCTCCACTAGCCGTAACTGATTTTGGAAATTTCGCATCCATGCCGAGCAACGCATAATCGATGAGGTGGACACCCCAGTCAGTCATCAGGCCACCGGCATAATCCCAGAACCAGCGAAAATTGAAATGAAAACGGTTGGGATTGAAAGGGCGCATGGTGGCAGGTCCGAGCCACATATCGTAGTGAACGCCATCCGGAGCCGGACCATCCGGCTTTGTGTCTATATTTCTCATCCATCCCTGATAGGCCCATGCTTTCACGGTCCTGATCCTGCCAAGCTTTCCAGTCTTAATGTAGTTGAGGGCATCCACCATGTGAGGCTGGCTTCTTTGCCATTGTCCTACCTGGACAGCACGGTTGTATTTCACTTGAGCCGCAACCATTGTATTACATTCCTGGATGGAGTTGCCGCAAGGCTTTTCAACATAGACATCCTTGCCTGCCTGACATGCCTCTACCATTTGGAGGCAATGCCAGTGGTCGGGAGTACCGATGATTACCACATCAACGTCTTTGTTTTCCAATAGTTTCCTATAATCAACATAGGTTGTAGTCTTTATTCCAGCTTTGGCAAGCTCGAATTTTCGCCAATTGAGCACGTTCTCATCAACATCACATATGGCAATGACCTGTGTGTCCGGGATTTTCATCATGGAATTAAGATCTGACCAACCCATGCCGCTGATACCAATGACACCAAGGTTGATCTTCCCGTTTGCGCCTACGCTCCTCTTCGCCAGCGCCATTGACTCCCAAGGAACCAGCGAGCTGAGCCCAAGACCAGCCAGGGCGAAGGATGATGATTTTAAAAAGCTTCTTCGGTCGTTATTCATAAGTTGGAATTTTACACTACCAAGGTCGCAGAATTATCCGGCAATGCAAATTGATTTTCCAACGTTGGTCAGAAAGGATTCCAAGCGGGCAAATAGGAAGTGTGAGTCGATCGTAGCACTTCAAGGCAGATTTTTTTCAGACCCTTTTTTATGGCAGATTTGATCAGAAATTGGAATTTTGATGTGAACATTACCTGCCATGAGAAAAATAAGTCTGGTACTAATCATTCTCATCCCGTTCTCCCTCAAAATCAACGGGCAGGAGAAAAAAAAGCCCACGGCCACCTACTATTTTGAAAAGGGTGAAAAGTCACTCGAAAAAAAAGAATATATAACTGCCCAGGCACATTTCACCGAGTGCCTCCGACTCGATCCGTATTTTGCTGACGCCTATCGCGCCCGGGCCATTGTGCGAGAGCATCTTGGAGAAAAGGCGAAAGCACTTACCGACTACAATGTTTACGTTGATCTAAAGCCAAACGATGTCGAGGCCATCTTCAGCAGGGCCGTCCTTCGATTTGAGGCCGGTCAATATCTTCCTGCACGACAGGATTTCTTGCAACTTCTTACCATGCCCACGGGTGAAACCAACACAGTATATTTTAGCCAGGAGAATTATAAAGACTCGGAGGCAAAGATTTTTACAGCCCAGGGTACTGGGAAGGACTATATCTACAATTATCTGGGTTTGATTGAGATCAAGATCAAGCGTTATGACAAAGCCATTCCCTGGCTTGACTCGGCAATCAAACTTGCTCCTGATAATGGTAGCTATTGGATCAATCGCGGTACGGCCCGAATGGGGAATGTGGAAAAAGCGGCAGCTGCGGCCGACTTTGAACAGGCGCTCAAGCTTGAGCCAGAAAACAGTTTGGCTTTGCACAATCTCGCTACCTTGAAAGCGGCCGCTGGCGAAATCGATTCTTCAGAAAAACTCTTAAGCGAGGCCATAGAAAAAAATAAGAACATGCCCTACCCACGTGCTGAACGTGCTTACCAGCGCTTCCAAAAAAATGACTTGAAGGGTGCACTGGAGGATTATGACGAAGTCATTAAATTGGAACCTAAGGACGAAGAGAATTACATCAACAGGGGGCTGGTGAAGGAAAAAATGAAAGACCTTAATGGCGCGCTCAAAGATTTTTCTAAAGCAATAGAACTCAACGAGAAAAATGAGAAGGCCTGGCTCAGCCGTGGAAACATTATGTCTAAGCTTAATCATCAAACAGAGGCAATCGAAGATTATACGGTGGCCATCGCCCTGCAACCAGATTATGCACTTGCTTATTACAACCGTGCAATTGCCTACCAAAGCGCTGGAAAGCTGAAAGAATCCTGCGAGAATTTGAAGACTGCTGAAAAGATGGGGATAAAGGTTGACCTTAAAGTCAAAGAAAAAATCTGCAAGTAAATAGAGCGTGCTCCTGGTAAAGTCAAAAGAAATCTTCTTACTTACTTTGCGGAAAACCTAATCTCATTGTCGGAACAGGAACTCATTGAGCGGCTTCTAAAGAATGACCCTATCGCATTCAAACAATTGGTCGACAACCAGAAAGGAAGGGCTTATAATACGGCTCTGGGCATCCTTCAAAATCTGGAGGAAGCGGAAGACATCACACAAGAAGTCTTCATAGAAGTTTTTGAATCCCTCAAGAATTTTAAGGGTGACTCAAAACTGTCTACCTGGATTTATCGCATCACTATTACCAAATCCCTGGAGGCCATTCGAAGAAGGAAGCGCAAGAAGAGGTTCGGATATATGATGAGGCTCTTCCAAAATGACTCCAACACTCCTGAAGTTGATGTTCCTGATTTTGTCCACCCAGGTGTTCTGCTGGAGAACAAAGAGAAAGCGACCCTGCTGTTCAAGGCCATTGACTCACTCCCGGAAAATCAAAAAATTGCCTTCACACTCCACAAAATTGAAGACATAAGCTATGAGGAGATTGCCAAAATCATGCAGGTATCCTTGTCTTCGGTTGAATCACTGATGCACAGGGCAAAAATCAATCTTCAAAAGAAATTAGTCTCACTAATTTCTTGAAGCCACAAGTTTTTGAAATAAATGACATCTTAAGTCCAATGGAAGCCCAAAACAGAAAAATAGAAGAAATTCTAAACAGCCTGGATGGCATAAAAAAACCGACGGTCAACCCTTTCCTCTTTGGAAAAATTAAGCTGAGAATGGAGTCTAGGAGTGAAGAAATGCCGAAGACCGTTGTCACAAAATGGGCGATTGCGCTGACCATGATCGTGATACTGAATTTGTTCACGTGGGCTAAACTGAATACCAGGAATATTGATGCTACTGACAACCTGGGCGCATTGGCAAATGAGTACCGTTTTAATAGTGTGAGTTATCAATACTAGCCAGGATAATATGAGTTATTTCTACAAGTCTCGTTTCCAGCTAACACTCATTTTTAGTCTGGTTTTATTAAACCTTGGGACACTCACTTTTATGTGGCTTAACCGCCCGCCGATGCACGGTCGACCCGGCGGCCAAAGAGAAAGTGCTGGAGAATTTCTGATCGAGAAAGTAGGTTTCTATCCCGATCAACGCGAGCAATATCTTAGGATGAGAGAAGATCATCGGCAATTCACCCGTTCAATTGAGGACAGCATTGGTTTCTACAAGAATTCCCTTTTCAAAAACTTACCCAAAAGAGATATGTCGGAAGCTGAACGCATTTCAGAAAATATCGCCCGTCTCCATCAAAAAATAGAGATCAGCACATTCAAGCATTTTGTGGAGGTTAGAAATCTATGTACGTCAGAACAGGAACCAAAATTTGATGCGGTCATTGAAGAAGTGCAGAAAATGATGGCGCCACCGCCAGGGCCGCCTAAAAAAAGACAATAATCATTAACAAGCCAGCAAGTTTTTCAACAATTCAACATCTTAGAATAAAGGAATGAAATTCTCATCTCCAAATATTGTCTGCGCTGTTGGCCTTCTTGCGGGAAGCGTATCTTGCTCACTTCGTGAAGCAGATACGCTTCCATTTTTTAATACCGCCGACTTTTGCCCAGAATGGATTTCACCAAACTCACCTGATTATAGAAATATCCATACCATCCCGGAATTTTCATTTGTAAACCAGAACGGTGACAGCGTAACCAGAAAAACCATTGATGGAAGAATCGTCGTGGCCGATTTCTTCTTTACTTCATGCCCAGGGATTTGTCCTAGGTTAACCAAGAGTATGGGGAAGGTGCAGTCAGCCTTTAAAGATGATTCGTTTGTCACTTTACTTTCTCATTCCGTCACGCCAGAAATCGACAGCATTCCACGGTTAAAGGAGTATGCCATCAGCCATCACGTACTCAGCGGCCAATGGCACCTGCTGACAGGTGACCGCAAGAAAATTTACAACATCGCCAGAAAGGGATATTTTGCCGACGAAGAGACAGGAATTAAGAAAAGTGAAAACGAATTCCTTCACACTGAAAATTTTATTCTCATCGATACAAAACAAAGAATCCGCGGTGTTTATAATGGAACAAATCCCGCCGAGGTCGAAAGGCTGATAGAAGATATTAAGGCCTTAAAAAAAGAGACAGAAGGTGAAAATTCTTAAATACAATCTATCATTACTTTTCGCGCTTTGTCTTTTCGGTTGCTCCCACCCGCTAAACGAAAACTCAATCTCTCTGGATTCGAATGATAGACAATTGAATCAGATGGGGAAATACCTGCTGTACCAGGCAAAGCCATTTGATGGACTCGTGAAAGAAACGTATGCCAACGGCAATCCCAGAAGTCAGGCTCAATACAAAGATGGTATGTTGGAAGGTAGATCGTTGAGTTGGTATGAGGATGGCACAAAGGAATCAGAACGATATTATGAGCAGGGTGAAAAGGATGGTCTCCATCTTGGCTGGTGGCCAAATGGTAAAATCCGTTTCGAATATCAATTTAAGGCTGGGCTGTACCATGGCACCTTCAAGGAATGGTATGAAAACGGTAAACCACTCCATGTGTTTGAGTACCATCATGGGAATGAAGTGAGGGCCTTGGGCTGGAGAGACAATGGAAAGACCTATATCAACTTTGTTGTCAGGAATGGAAAGAAATATGGACTCACCAATGCCCGACTTTGCTACTCGCTTAAAGATGAACAAGGAATTTATCAAACATCAAATCAATAATTTATGAGCTTATTCAAATCACTTCTCTTCATTGCTTTTGTCGGACTCTTTTTCTCGTGCTCCAAAAGTGATCCATCTCCTGCGACCACAACGACGACGACCACAACCAATACTACCTTACCAGATGTATTTTCAAAGAAATTTACCTCCGCCGTGACAGTGTATATGGATGGTACTTTCATCGTCCTGAAGAGCACCGCCATCCCCAATCATAAAAGTCCTTACTTCAGCAAGACCGACAGCCGCTATGAAGCCTATAATGGAACAAATACAAGCTTCGCAATCAATCCCAACTCAATCCTAACCCAAAGTCTTACATTTAAAATTCCACTCAATCCAGGCGAGTCAAGCTCCAAGACAGCTACTTCGTTGGGGCCCATGGGGATTGCATTGAACGGTGTTCCGCTCTTTAACCAATACGCAGGTCCCAATCAGCCTTTGACAGGGGAAATCAACTCGTTTGATCAATATAATGGTCACCCTCAGCAAACAGGCCAATATCATTATCATGTAGAACCGCTCTACATCACAAGTACCAGCACAAAAAGTTCACTCATCGGTTACTTGCTGGATGGCTTCCCGGTTTATGGGCCTTCTGAAAATGGAAAAACGCTGAGCAGCGCTGACCTCGACACGTATCACGGACATACTTCTGTAACGGATGACTATCCAAAAGGGATCTATCACTATCATATTACTGCAGATTCACCTTATATCAACGGTGGGAAGTTCTTTGGCACAAGTGGGACGGTAACGCAATAGTACCTAAATCAAATCTGGTCTTAGACGAATGAACACAGGCTCCCGATACATTTTATCGGCTGTCAGCATGGCGTAACTGACCTCTGCGACAAGCTTGGGGTCAATCCATTCCGTCACTTTCTCATCGGACACTTTTCCACCCTTTAACAATGGCTTCTTAGTCTGCTTTTGCTTTTTAAGTTCTCCTAGAACTTCTTTCATCATCATATCATCAAAACCAGTTCCCACCTTTCCCCGATAATGAAGTTCGCCATTCACTCGTTCTGCTATCTGAAGCGACCCGAAGGTCTGACTCCGGTTTCCTTTTCCTGGAGTATAACCAATCAAGACACACTCGGCTGTTTGTCGGACTTTAATCTTCAGCCAAAGATCGCTTCGCCTTCCCGGTAAATACTTCCCATCTTTCTTCTTTGCCATGATCCCTTCAAGGGAATGTTCGCGCGCTGCTTCAAAAAGAGACTCACCATCTTCCATTGATTCACTCACACGGTAAGGTGTATCATTGCGTACGGCATCTTTCAACCACTCTTTGCGCCGCAACAACGGCTCATTGACAAGGGAACGTCCGTCCATATACAGACAATCAAAAATGTAACAGTAGGAAGGGCTGCTTTTGCTGAGCTTTTGAATGTTCGTATCTCCAGTGCTCATCAGCCGGTGGATGACTTTCTTAAAGTCCGGTTTCCCATTTTTATCAAGGCAAACAATCTCCGCATCAAACAGGGCGCAGTTTGCGCGGAATGCTTTCTCTGCTACCTGTAATTCAGGGAACTGCTTGGTAATATCATTATGATTTCGACTTCGAATTCTGACCTGTCCTTCTTCCAGAGAAACAATGGCGCGTATGCCATCCCACTTGACTTCATAGAGATAGTCTTCACCTTTTGGAACTTCCTCACTGATGTCTGATAACATTGGTTCTATGATGTCATTGAGGTAATTGATCTGCGGGGTATCCACCCTTTCCAGCAGCCATTCTTTTGCTTTGATCTTATAAATCCGATACTCACCATTCACCTCTTTGCTGTTCAGTCTAAAATAGAATCCATCTTTTTTATCCTTGGTAATTTGGTATTTGCCGAGCGCATAAATCCACATATCTCCACCGCCGTACTGCCCTTTTGGAATCTTGCCATCAAACGTCAAGTACTTCATAGGATGGTCTTCCGTCTGGACCGCCAACCGCTTTACTCCTGGATGTGGTGGTAATCCGCGCGGCACCGCCCAGGATTTCAAAACACCGTCTTGTTCCAATCGCAAGTCATAGTGTAAATGAGAGGCATGATGTCGGTGGACAACAAAATTGCTGCCACTGCCCTCGATTAATTTCGCACCTGGCTCAGATGTCTTTTCAAAATCTCGTTTCTTCTCATACGACTCCAATTGAGCTGGCGTCTTTCGCTTCTTGTTGGGTGGCAACTCTTTTGGAATTACTTTCTTTCGTTGGGTGTGAATTTCCACGGCATAAGCACCGATTCCCTCCCATGCATCTCCATCCTTGAGAACCTTCTCAAGGGCATTCCGCATGTTGTGATCTTTTGGGTTTTGTAATGAAGTCAATTCATCCCATGTCAATGGCATGGAGACGGGTGCCCCCACCCTGCCACGCATGCTGTATGGAGAGACAATACTTTGCCCGGATCGAATCCGATAAATATCAATCAACACACGACCTTTCCTTGCTTCTTTCTTGATGTGCAGGGTTGTTTCGTTCGGATGTTTATCGACAAAGGGCTGCGCAATAAGCTGTGCGGCTTCAAACACAGCATGAAAATCCCACTTCGGCTCCAGCGGGCAACATATATGAATCCCTTTCCCTCCTGTAGTCTTGACAAAGGCCGTATATCCAAGTATTTCCGCTGCTTCCTTGATGCCCAAGGCGATGGGCACCACTTTCCTGAAATCATATCCTTCTGGAGGATCGAGGTCAAACACCATATAATCAGGGCACTCAAAGTTGGGTTTGCGGCTATGCAACTGGTGCAGTTCAAGGGACGCAAGGTTGGCCAACCAAACCAACGTCGCAGGCTCTGTCGCGATGATATAGTCCTTCTTTTCTTCTTTCCCCAGCTTAGCAAACTCTATCCACTCCGGTGCCCATTCAGGGCGACTCTTCTGATAAAACATTTCGCCATGGATGCCATCGGGGAAACGGATCAAGGTCAGCGCCCGCCCTTTAACATGATTGAGAAGCGTTGGAGCGATTTTCAGGTAGTACTCGATGATCTCCGCCTTTAGAATATTGTCTTCCGGGAAAAGGACTTTGTCCAGGTTGGACAATTCCACTTTTCGTTTACCGATCGTGACCCATTGAGACTTCTTCTTTGACATTTGAAATCATTCAACTACCTCCGGTCCTTTGTTCTTTAAAAATATCATGCCGATGACAAAACAGACCGATGCTACCACGATGGGATACCAAAGTCCCACAATAGGGTCTGTACTGCTGGAAGCTAATGCGGTCGCAATAAAAGGTGTGAGGCCACCAAATACGCCGTTGCCAATGTGATACGGAAGTGACATGGAGGTATAACGAATTCGGGTGGGAAATAACTCCACCAGGAATGCTGCGATCGGACCGTATGCCATGGTTACAAAAACGACCTGAACAAACACCAGCATAATCATCATCCAGAAATCCCTCGTCGAAAGCTTCACTTCGGGCTTGCTGTTGGTGACAGTTCCATCCGAGCTTTCTTTGCTGGTTTGAATAAACAGGGTGCCGTCTGTGTAGGAATGCTGAGCAGTGATTGTTACCTCTGCTTTGCCAGGTGAAGAAGACCTTGCAATATTTTTGCTTTCGACTATTTCAACTTTTGTCGAAAGGTCGCTCAAGCTGAGCATTTGTCGGTAAATAGGCCTATAGAAAAGTACCGCCAACAACAGACCCGACATCATAATATACTTTCGGCCGACCGTATCAGAGAGCTTACCGAAAAAGATAAACAGCGGAGTGCCCAGAAGCAGTGCGATGGCAATGATCGTGTAGGACTGAACGAACTCAAGTCCGCAGGTTTTTTGAATAAAGGTGAGAGCATAAAACTGACCCGTGTACCAAACGACACCTTGACCGGCCGTCGCTCCGAACAGCGCTAACAAAACCAATTGCAGGTTCTCCTTCTTTCCAAAACTCTCCCTGATTGGGTTGGGCGATATCTTCCCTTCAAACTTTATTTTCGCAAAGAGTGGTGACTCCTGCATCCTCATTCGGATGAGGATTGAAATCACGACCAGGATGGATGATAAAAGAAAAGGAATCCTCCACCCCCAATTTGCAAATGCCTCCACACCTACCGTCTGTCGGACTGCAAGGATTACTCCCAGTGATACAAATAAGCCCAGCGTGGCGGTGGTCTGTATGAAGCTCGTGTAAAATCCGCGTTTGCCAATGGGCGCATGTTCTGCCACGTAGGTCGCTGCCCCACCATATTCGCCCCCCAATGCCATTCCCTGAACGATTCGAAGTATGAGTATGATGATGGGAGAAAAGATGCCGATGGTCGCATAGCCTGGCACGAGGCCGATGGCGAACGTAGAACCTCCCATCAGGATAAGCGTCACCAGAAATGTATACTTCCTTCCCGCAAGATCGCCAAGCCGTCCAAATACAATGGCTCCGAAAGGCCGTACAATAAAGCCAACAGCAAAAAAGGCCAAGGTTGATAAGAAGGCTGCAGTAGGATTGGTCTTAGGAAAGAATTGCTCCGATAGAATGGTGGCTAAACTTCCGAATATGTAAAAGTCATACCACTCAATGAGTGTACCCACGGATGAGGCTGTGATTACAAACCATAGATTTTTCTTCTCAATTGTTGTAATATTTTTTGTCGTCATATCAAAAGGTTCTGAAAGGAAAGATAATGGATTGATTTTAATTGAAGTCTGCAGCCAGCAGGAGTCGCGACTGCCATGCCTCTATCACCCAGTCAAGGTCTATTGATTTTGCTTACGTTGACCTTTACTTGATTGATCTATTCTAATGCTTTTCGCCTCCGCCATGCCAGGCCTCAGTAATTTTATGAAAGCTATCATGCAATATTGTCAGCGTTGCCCCAATCTCCTCATCGCTGGCACCTTCCTTGATTAGATCAGCAAGTGCACGGGTACCTACTTTTAGCTTCTCAAGCTGGTCTTTAACTTCATCAGTATTTACCTTCTCTGGCAAACGGGAAGATTGCCAGCGCTCAGCCTCGAGGGCCATTTCTTCCGCCAGTCGTTTTGCCGGCTCTACATTCGAAGAGTCTTTGTAAGGGTGAAACGCTTCCGCCATGACCATATGAAACGATTCCATCTCAGGCCATTCATCGGATGAACTTGTTTCAGATATTTTCGCACATGCTGCTACCATGAGCAACATCAAAACGATCAAGCTCGGACGGTTTAATAATGCTTTCATATTTTTATAAAATTAATTACCCAAGATTTTTCTTCCTGTATTTTCTCCGGGTTTCAAACCCATGCACCAACTTCTTCAACAAATCGAAGTAGAGTGTGATATACATAAATACTGTCATGCACCAGATGACGGTGATGTTAAAATAGAATGTATCGAATGTCCTGCCCATGAAATATTTTGTGGGCACAAAAAAGTTCGCCCGGAAATCGAAAAATGTCGAAGGGCGGTGATCCTTGGAGTAAATAGGATAAAATTTTTGAATAAGCTGCCCCTGCCACTCAACAATTCGCGAAGTCTCGGCGGAGTTCTCTACCGTGCCCGCTACCGCTTCATTCTTGAAGCGAAGCCGGAACGCATCATACCGTCGCTGCTTTTCCGGTGTATCAGTAAGTTGGAAGACCATGCCATCCAGTTTTTTTCTTGTATCGCTTGACCTATTTGCGTAAACGGCCCTCATGCCGGAAAGAAATTTTTTTGTTTTCAAATAAACGCTGTCATCAAATTCTCCTACCGCCAATCTATCCACTTCCGGTAAGTGTCTGGCCCCAACGTCTGCAAGTTGATCTGCTATTTCGTTCCGTAACAAATCAAGTGCATCGATCATCTGTTGGTTACTTTCGTCCCGCCAATAGGCCCGTTGGCTAAAGACATAACTAAGCTTGGATTCTAAAGTAGGCACCAGATAGGTTTTCTTAAAATTAGCTTCTGCCTCTTTTTGGCGCAAATCATAGAATGGCGCCTCGAAAGGATTGTCCTTAAATTGGGTAACCATAAACGCTTCAAAGGCCCACCGGGAAGCCATCAGCTCGCCAAGGACTGGAACCCCATTAGGCTTGCCCACCTCAGGATTAAACTTGTCAAAAGGAATTACAACCCCACTCATGATCAGTTGTGGGATTACAAGCACCGGAATGAGAATGTATATCGCCACGGCTGAATCGAAGGCGGAAGAAATATTCAAACCAAGGATGTTTGCAAAACATGAACACGAAAATATGATCCACCAATATCGCATCTCAGTCAATGGAATTTCCAGAATTTGATTTCCTACCAGAATAAATGTCAATGTTTGAATCGCAGACAGAATAAAAAGAACTGTTACTTTTGAAATCAGGTAGCTGCTGCGGCTTAGGTGCAGAAACCGCTCGCGTTTAAGTATCCTACGATCCCGAAATATTTCTTCTGAGCTCACGATCATGCCTACAAATAAGGCTACGACTACGCTCATGAAGAAATAAACAGGAATATTGTAGTTATTATAAAAGGTGTATTTCGGCTGATCAACGCCAATCACATCATAAAACCTAACGAAGTATGCCATGAACAGGGCAAGCACCGGCGAGATCGACAACATACCTATCATGTATTGACGATTGGCAGCCTTTGCCAACACATCTCGCTTGATAAATACCGAAAGCTGCTTAAACCAGTTTGGGATTTTCTGTGTGATAGGAAGCGGCTCCTTAACTTCAATAATCCTTGGTATCTTAATTTTCTGTTTGAAGTATTGATACCATTGCCCAGGTGATATTTTGCGGGTAGTGGTGAACCTTCCATATTCATTTACTACCCGCGTTTCAATCACATTAAATACCTGCTCCGGGTTGATATTTCCGCACTCAGGACATTCGCCAGGCGTTTTTGTAGCAGCATTGATGATCTCCTGAAAATAATTGACCGACTCCGAAGGATTGCCATAGTAGATTTGAAAACCACCTACATCGAGAATGATCAGCGTGTCGAACATCTTGAAAATATCTGAAGACGGCTGATGGATTACGACAAAGATCATTTTACCGCGTAAAGCCAATTCCTTAAGTAAGTCCATGATGTTTTCAGAATCTCTCGAGGAAAGTCCGCTGGTAGGCTCATCCACAAAAAGAACGGCCGGTTCCCGAAGCAGTTCCAACCCTATGTTGACTCGTTTTCGCTGCCCTCCGCTGATCGTCTTTTCCAGGGGTGATCCAACTTTCAAATCTCTGGTCTCAGAAAGGCCAAGCCGTAAAAGAACTTTTTCGACACGCTCTGCGTTCTGTTCTTTTGAATTATGCCCAAAGCAAAGTCGGGCCGCGAAGTATAGGTTTTCAAAGACCGTGAGGTCTTCCATCAGCAAGTCATCTTGTGGAATAAAGCCAACAATGCCTTCCACCTTTTCGGATTCTTCATGGATATTGATTCCATTGATGAGCACCCTCCCGCTAGAAGGTTTTTCAGAGCCATTCAGCACGTTGAGTAAGGTTGACTTCCCCGAGCCGCTTGCGCCCATGAGTCCGATCAATTTGCCTCCCTTCTCCGACACCGTTACATTTTGTAATCCCGCCCTGCCTGATTTGAAGTGGTAAAAAATATGCTCCGCAATAAAGCTGATTTCAGTCCCGGATTCCTCGAGCAAGAACTTACCAACGATGTCGCTATAATAAATCGAATCAATCTTAGCACCGCGGATCGTAGAGCCAGTTGGAAATACATCGACTTTCCGGCTCTTGAGTGGCTGGCTGTTTAGGTAAAGCGAGGTGATGCCAAGGTATTTAATAAAATAGGTCTCCGTGTCAGCCAATCGAAGTACAGCGATAAGACCGGTCAGGTTCTTTGATACGATGTGCGGACCAGAATGTTGGAGATCACCAGACCCTTCGTCGATAATCAGAATGTTCTTTAGGTTAAGTTCCTCGCTGTCTTGTCCAATGACAAAAGTGCGCATGACCTGAAGGTCCTTCATTGGAATCTTGAGGGCCTCCCCGATGTAGAATATCAAATTGCCCTGGCGCTCCGAAATTTGGCCATCGGCAAAAACCAATTCAATAATCTTTACCACGAGCACTGCCTTCTGCTGCATGGTGAGGGCCTGATTTACCTTTTTAGAAATTTGCATGATGCGGGCCCAGTCATCCACAAACTGCAAGGTTTCCTCGTCCACATTTCCAATATCCGAGGCTGCTACTTTTCTACTGGATTTGATAAATTCGTCAAAGAGGTTCAGGTAGTAGCGCGTAGCTTCCTGATTCAAGTGAAGCGACAGAAACTCCTTAATATTCGTCCTTTCGTCCTCCGTGATCCGCTCTTTGGCCACAATGGCAAAGAGCTGAATAATGGCTTTCAATAATTCTTCACTCATGTACGATCACAATTCAGGCTTAAAATAGATAAAATTGCGCTCCTGACTAGCAACTTAGACATATCTTTCTTTGCAACCTGCGATCAGCAGAAGGCCCTTCCATTATTGCGTGAATTATTATTCCTTTGTTGACACAATACACCCCTATGAAAAACAAGTTATACTTCATTTTCTTCCTACTAGTCAGTCAAGGTGCTTATTCTCAAAATTCAATTTTATGGGAAATTTCGGGCAATGGACTTAAGGCTTCTTCCTATATGATGGGCACGCTTAAATTCATTGGCGAAAGGGAATTTTACCTCCCCAAGGAAGCCGTTAATAAACTAAAAGGTTGCAAGACCTTTGCCATTGAAGATCAGGTTGACCACAAAGCGCAGCTTGAACTTAATAAAGCTGTTCATTTCCCGGCAGGAAAATCGCTCAAAACCGAGCTCCCTCCTGCTGACTACGAAAAAATAGCCGGTTTCTTTGAGACAGAATTCAAAATTTCAAAGGCCAGGTTTGAAAAAGAGTTTGCTCATCTTATTCCTCTTGCCTTATCCATCAATATGACCCGAATGTCCTTGGGCGAAAATGTGAAGTATTACGATATAGAATTATTGACCCTTGCCAAAAAAAATAAGATCGAGACTTTTAGCCTTGAGCCAATAGAACGCGAATCGCAGGCCATTCAGGCCTTTCCGATGGCTGACCAGGAAGTAGCACTACTTCACAGTGTAGCCAATTTTGAAAAACAGAAATCAGAATATAAGAAACTTGAGGTAGCCTACCTGCGGGGCGATCTGAATAAAGTGTTTGAATATTCACTTCATCCCACTGAAAACAACCCCATATTTATCGAAGAATTTTATACCAAGCGCAATGTTGAATGGCTTTCTAAAATTAATAAGATGATCAACGCCAAGCCATCATTTATTGCGGTAGGTGTATCGCATCTTGAAGGTGAAAAAGGGCTATTAAACCTCCTGAAAGAAAAGGGCTACACCTTAACGCCCATTACCGTGACACATTGATCATCCAATTCGCCGCGTAACAAGGTCTGCCAGGATCAAGAGGCCCTCACGAAGGTATTCGTCCTTTAGCTTGGACAGATCATCTGTCGACAATCCTTCCTTGGTGGAAATCTTAGTGGATAGGTTGTCGGCCTTCTTTTTTTCAGCGTCTTCCATTTCCTGTTTGCGTTTGATTTCGTTCAACGAAATTTTTGTTTCGCTAAGGTTTCTCTTGATGTCGTCAACTTCGCCGGCATAACTTTTCAGCGTTGCATCAAACTTCAACCGATCCTGATAATTCTTCGTGAGGCCTACGACAAGTTTGTCAGTAATGTCAGGTGTTCTTTCAAAGTCTGTCTTCTTGATGATGTCCCAGGGAAGTGCACTGGGACTTGCACTTTCCCCAAACTGCTCTGGCTTCAATGCGGAGGGCAACAGTATATCAGGCGTTACACCTTTATGCTGCGTGCTGCTGCCAGTGACACGGTAAAACTTCTGAAACGTAAGTTTGAGTTCTCCAACTTTATCAGCATCCTTAATGAAGCGATCAAGGTCTATCACCGTTTGTACTGTGCCTTTTCCGTAGGTTGATTCGCCAGCAATCACGCCCCGATGATAATCCTGTATGGCCCCCGCAAAAATTTCTGATGCCGATGCGCTAAACCGATTGGTAAGTACCACCAAAGGCCCAGAGTAAGCAATGCGTTTGTCATCATCCAATCCAATCTCGACACGGTTAACGGAATTTCTCACTTGAACAACAGGGCCTTCTTTAATAAACAAACCCGTTAGGTCAATTGCCTCTGTAAGAGACCCTCCTCCATTATTGCGCAAGTCCATCACAATGCCATCGATACCTTCCGTCTGTAAGTCCTTGATTAATTTCTTTACATCACGTGTGGTGCTGCGATAATTAGAATCACCCTTAGAATAGGCCTCAAAATCCATGTAGAAACTTGGCAAGGAAATCACACCCAGCTTAAGATTCTTTCCATTGCTTGTATAATTGATCGTTTTCTTTTTCGCAGCCTGATCTTCCAGCCTTATTTTCTCTCTTATGAAAGACAATATGATTGGAGGGCCATTTACTCCTGTTTGAACCGGAAGCACCTGAAGCCTGACAGGCGAACCTTTCGGGCCTTTAATCAGCTTTACCACTTCATCTATTCTCCAGCCAATAACATCCACCATTTCCGCATTGCCTTGTGCCACACCTGTAATCAAATCATTTGGGTGAAGCTGGTTGGATTTCTCTGCAGGACCACCGGGAATAATCTCAACAACCTTGGTGTAATCATTGTCAGTCTGAAGTTTTGCTCCAATGCCTTCAAGCGAAAGGGTCATGCTCTGCTTAAAAAGCTCGGAGACCTTTGGTGAAAGGTAGTTCGTGTGTGGATCGTATGCCTCCGTGATGCAATTCATGTAAATACTGAAGACATCTTCACTGTTGAGTTGTTCAAATGATTTCTCAAGGCGCTCATAACGTTTCTTCAGGATATCTGAGATCTCTTCTTGCTTCTTACCCGAAAGCTTCAGGCTAAGGGCCTGACTTTTTACAATCTTACGCCATACATCATTCAATTCATCCTCACTTTTTGCCCAATCTGTTTTGTCGCGGTCGGTTTCATAATACTCATCTGTAGAATAGTCAAATTTCTGTCCGACCAGGTTACTAACAACATCCTTTAGGCGTGCGCGATAGCGATCTTGAAAAATCTTATAGATTTCAAAAGCGGGTGCTACATTTTCCGCTCTTGTCATATCGTCCAACGCGAGCCGGTATTTCTGAAATGATTGGATGTCGGATGCAAGAAAATAGAATCTGTTGTTATCCAATTCCTTAAAAAAGGCATCAAATACAACCGAAGATAGAGAGTCATTAAACCGGATCTTTCGATAATGGTTATTGTCGAGCAAATATGAAATTACTCTAGCTTCTTTTCCAAAAACAGGCTTAGATTTTATCTGCGTCGTATCAATTTCTACGGCCATGCTACGCACCTCTGTGCAGAGGAGTAGCAAAAATATCAAACCCACATTTTTCATCGCTAAATATTTTTATTGCACACCTCTAATGATACCCGAACACGGCAAAATAGATTCTGTCACGATGATGTTTTGTCTACATCAAATTCTTCAAGGAATTTTTGGGCCTGTTCGATTGTCTGAAATTCATAGAAGCGTTTTCCTGAAAGGATGGAATGTATTTCAACTTTAACAAGATCAATATTCTTCGTGTTCCGGCGCACCGAATTGCGATGTTCTTTATAGTCACTTGCCTCTTTTCTGGAGATCGGAAAGGCAGTAGCCCGTAAATTTCTGCAATAGTTACATTTGTAGTGCTTCACCAATTCTTTTGGAGACTCATCTTCATACCGGTCAGTAATTTCTTCGCTCACCACTCTCATGGTAAAGAATCCACAATTGTTACATCTTAAGGCAGTGAGGTGACCATCATATTTCTCAATCTTTACTTCGGAAGATTTTTCATCAATCCAAACATCATAATCAATGGAAAAAATGCCCTCTTCTGCCTGCTTCCCTTCGTCCAGGTGCACGTCTTCCTCCTCCTCACTCAACAGTCGCATTCTGTTCCCTGTCTTAGGATTCACACGGGGCATATAGCGCCACTTTTTCAGCTTTGCATTTAGCTTGGTTGGATAATAATATTCTAATATGAGCCGAGCAACGTAAGCCACCAAGGTCGCTCCTGCAAATCCAAAGAACATCCGAACGAAAAACCACACCCCAACGGTATTGAGATTGCTGTTGCCAGACCCGTATAAGTTGATGAAGAACCCAACTCCAATGCCCACCATGATAAAAGCAGTCTTATACCATTTGACCTCAACTCTGTTGATGTAATCATACTTGCCCTTGAAGTCTTTAATAGTGACCACCTTAAAGTTATGCACGAGGTATATGATAAAGGCAGCGGCGAACGAAATAATACCTCCTATAATCACGAAGCTATAGAATATATCAAGGAATTCATTTTGATCTAGCATAGTACTAATTGCGTTTTTAGTTTAATATTTTGTTTGCAAAACTAAGGATAAAAAACTGATTCTAAAGCTAAAAACAAGCCTCAAGCATCCAAAATCGACTGAAGGTTTGCCGGCGAGTAGCCTATCGACTTGATAGTCTTATTGTCAGATTTCCTGTAAACTAACCACTTATCCCCTTCCATGAGATAATAGCATTCGGTACCATCTTTCTGCCGATAGTACTCCAAGGTACTTTTGGCTTCCGATTCGGACTTACAAGCCTTGCTCATGTTTGACCGTTGCACCTCATCAAAGAGTTCTTTGAATTTTTCACCGAGGCCAAACTCAAGAATCGCCCCTGAAAGCACATACTGGATATCACACAGCGCGTCAGCGACCCCAACAATATCATTTTCCCTAATCGCCACTTCAAATTCCTTCAGTTCTTCCGCAATGAGATCTACCCTCAGTTTGCTTCGTCTTTCTTCGGGTATGGCAGGTTGTTGTAAAATGGGATGCTTAAACGTACGGTGGAATTCGGCCACTAAATCAAGGGACTCAGGCTGCTTCATATTCTTGGTCTAAATTAATTGACAATAAAAGGAATCCTGAACGCCATTCAAAATTGGAGATAATTTCCAGCCATAGAAAGATTGCGCATATGATCCGTGGCGCAACTGCCTATATTTGCGACCTGATTTATTGCCATTTCAATGAATAATAATTTTGTCAAAGAGCTAACCTGGAGGGGGATGATCCATGATGTCATGCCTGGCACTGAAGAACAACTGCAGAAGGAGCCAACGGCGGGCTACATAGGCTTTGACCCAACGGCAGATTCGCTTCACATCGGAAACCTAGTCCAAATCATGACGCTCGTGCATTTCCAAAGGTGCGGGCATAAGCCTTTGGCACTTGTGGGCGGGGCAACTGGAATGGTAGGAGATCCGTCAGGCAAGTCATCGGAACGTAATCTCCTTTCGGAGGAAGCATTGCGCCACAACGAATCCTGTGTAAAAAAGCAGTTAGAAAATTTTCTTGATTTTTCCTCCCATACTCATGGTGCTGAGATGGTTAATAACTATGACTGGTTCAAAGACTTTACTTTCCTGGATTTCATCCGTGAAGTCGGCAAACATATTACAGTCAATTACATGATGACAAAAGATTCCGTGCAAAATCGTTTGGAGTCTGGGTTATCGTTTACTGAATTTACTTATCAACTGGTTCAAGGCTATGATTTCTTCTGGCTGTATCAAAACAAGAATTGCAAGTTGCAGATGGGGGGCTCCGACCAATGGGGCAATATTGTGACTGGTACGGAATTGATACGTAGGAAAGTCAATGGCGAAGCATTCGCCCTGACCACTCCGTTAATCAAAAAGGCAGATGGTACCAAGTTCGGTAAAACGGAGCAAGGAAATGTCTGGCTCGATTCCAGTAAAACCTCGCCGTATCGATTCTATCAATATTGGGTAAATGTTTCTGATGAAGACGCCGCATCATTCATCAAAATCTTCACTGAACTTCCAAAAGATGCTATTGATGCACTCATTCTGGATCACCAAAAGGCACCTCATCTGCGCGCACTCCAGCAAGAATTAAGCAGGCAGATCATGACACGGGTACATTCGTCTCAAGACTATGAAGCGGCACTGAAGGCCTCTCAAATACTCTTCGGAAGTTCGGTAACAGAAGACCTTATCAGCCTGAACGAGGAAACCCTGCTCGCAGTTTTTGAGGGGGTTCCGCAGGCCATGATTCAGCGTTCAGTCATGCAATCCGCCGCGAGCATCACCGACCTTCTGTCAGAATTGACTGGAGGCATCATCTTCCCGTCGAAAGGTGAAGCCAGAAGAATGATACAGGGGGGTGGTGTAAGCATTAACAAACAAAAGATCGAAGACGGTCAACAGAAGCCCGAGTTTCAGTTGCTGCAAAACCGTTATTTACTGGTACAGAAGGGAAAGAAGAATTACTACCTGATTGTAGTGGAATAAACATGACCTGGAAGGAGATTTTCCAAACTACCCGCGTGCGATGGGCAATGGTCTTTTGGCTCGTTTCATTGCTCATCATGTTCCTATACATGCCGATTTTTTATGATAAAATAATGACTCCAAAGGCAGGGTATCTGCCCTATGATCCTTTTCATGATGTATTTACCCCCATTAATTGGTCCCTGCCCATCTTTGCGATCCTCTACGCGGCAGTCATTCAAACGGTAGTTTCATCAGCAAACAAACCTGAAGTATTTGTTCTTGGTGCAACAACATATTGTGCCGTCAATATTTTACGTGTCGCGACGATGTATGTGGTTACGCTTGAACCGCCTGTTGGAATGATCCTGCTGGCAGACCCCATCTCATCGATCCTTTATCCAGACACAGGATTCGCCAAGGATCTCTTCTTCTCAGGACATATCAGTACCATTATGATCATGATTCTGGTGGAGAAAAACCTGATAGCCAAAATCTTGAAAATTATCGGGGCAACACTTATGGCGTTGTTTCTTGCCTGGCAGCACGTCCATTACACAATTGATCTGGTGGCGGCCCCAATCATCACATATTGGGTTTTTGGCAGAATTCGAAATATGTTCAAATTTTAGAATGTCCCTGGAGCAAACCAATCGGGGTAATAACTCGTTAAAAGCACTAAATCGAGAGATTTAATCGTTAACAATTCAATAAATTTGAAGTAATTTGCGCTTTAATATACTGTTTAACTAGAAAACTGACCATGCACGAGCCGGTAAAAAATGGAAAGGCCTTTAAGGTAAATGGAAGCTACCCTTATTTCACTCTTGGGGCCACTTTGACACTGGAACAGAAGGAGTTCTTTGATACCTATGGTTTCTTACATTTCAAAAATTTCCTTAGTAAAGAAGTTGTAAATGAAATGGTTCAGGAATCTGAAAGAATACAGCGGGAATGGATTTCAGAGGATAGAAAAATGGTAAATGGTGTGCCTATCAAATATGGCACGGATGTCAACGGCCAAAAAATAGTTCAGCGCTTTGCATTTCTAAATCATTTTAGCACGGTATTCCAAAATTTCTTAAAAGAACCACGGCTGCCAGCCCTTTTTGAACTCGTTGGCGCTGCTGACTCCAGAATAGGAGAAAACGAAAAAGACGGGCTTGTTTTTAATCACTACGTCAATTCATCCGAAAGTAATTACAGTCAGTTAGGTTGGCATACCGACGCTTTGCGCGATATTTTCTATGGCAATAAAATAATGCCGATGCTGAATGTTGGCTTACACCTTGACTATTCTTCAACTGACAACGGAGGTCTTCGCATCCTCCCAGGAACTCATAACAAAGGCATAGGTACCCTCCTGTTCAGAAAGCTATATTTCCTCAGCCATAAACCAGACAAAAGCGAAGTAGGGCTCAGTGTTGAGCCGGGAGATCTAACCGTGCACGATGGCCGTCTTTGGCATCGTGTTGCTCAATCTCCACACGTTGGCGAGAAGAGCCGCAGAAGAGTAATGTATGTTCCCATCGTCACTGGAAAGTTTCAGCCCAGGACAGAAGAAAGTAAACCCATGCTCTACCAGCGCTTCATGGCGTTGACCAACAAATAATCATGCCATTTGCCTTAATTACAGGGGCTAGCGGAGGAATCGGCTGGGCCTTGGCTAAAGAGTTGGCTTCGCGAAAACATGATGTTCTATTGTTGGCGCGTTCAAGCGAAAACCTAAAGAAGAATTGCGAAGAACTTCGCCAGAAATTTGGCGTGAATGCAGACTTCCATGCAATCGATCTTTCAATAACAGACGCCGTGCTTCAGGTGAGAGACTGGCTGAAGGAAAAGAACTACACAATTGATATTCTAGTTAACAATGCAGGATACGGCCTCTGGGGCAAGGTGGAAGATATTCGCCGGGAAGATTTAGCACAGATGATGCATTTGAATATGCAGGCAGTAGTAGATTTCTGTAAGGTCTTGCTCCCTGAGCTAAGAAAAAACCAACGTGCATATATTCTTAATGTAGCAAGCACTGCTTCTTATCAGGCTGTACCCACATTGGCTACCTACGCAGCCACGAAGGCGTTTGTAGTCTTGTTTTCGCGAGGACTTCGTTGGGAGCTAAAAGGTTCTAATGTCACTGTTTCCTGTGTAAGCCCTGGCGCAACCTCTACAGGATTTATTGACCGGGCCAACATGAGTATTATGAAAGAACGGGCTGAAAAATTCAGCATGAAAGCAGAAGATGTAGCAAGAATTGCCGCCAATGGTATGTTTGCCAATCAAGCAGAGATCGTACCTGGGTTTGTAAATTGGATTAGTGTTAAAGCTGTCGGGCTGCTTCCCAAGTCATTTACAGAGAGGATTGCAAAAGGTCTCTATGAGACTGATTAATAAATAATTAGCTAAATCTATTTCGTCTTCAAGATGAAGACTATTTTTCCCCTCGACCTTTCTGGCGCCCGGGCTCCGGAGGTTCGAATTAACGAGTTCTTCTGAATCTCTTCCCGAAGAATCTTCTCAGCTCTGGGACTAAGGCTTCGTTCCAGCGTGTTGATACCAGTGATATCTCCATTTTCATCACATTCGATTTCAAATATCACCTTGCCGTTCTCATTGTCTGGCAGGTCAGGTACCTTAGGTTGGTCAGCCCAAGACCAACCAGCCATCTGCAAGTCCATACCGGTTCCACCTCCACCGCCCCCAGGAGTTCCGTAGAGAGCCTTGGCATCGAGGGTACCTTCAGGGCTTCCTTTGTCCCCCACCTTCTTAGAATCGTCTCCTTGATTTCCAGGAGCGCCTTTCTTTGATGCCTCAGTTGGGTTGACCTCCTTCTTATCCTCCTTTTTGTATTCCGCAACTACTTTTTCTTTCGGGTTCGATGCAATGGGCTTCTCTTTTACAATTTCAGTTTTCACTTCCTTCTTTTCTTCCTTCACTACAACCGGGCTCTCAGTTTTTGAAATTACTTGCTCCGTTGCCTTCTCGGGAGCAACCTCATCCACCGGGTCTTGCTTTACTTCAACTGGTTGTGTCTCGGCTGCTTGTTCAGATAGCGCTTCAGCATTCTGATCACTTTCATCACCCACGGGAGTTTCAGGTTGTACGTCTCCGCTCCCCTGGTTATCCAATCCAAAATTCAACTCAATTCCATATTCCGGAAGTGGCGGGTTGGGTGCTCGCCAAGCCATCATGAAGAAAAAAATCAAAAACAGCGCAGCATGAATGCCCACAGAGGTGAGCATGCCAACACGCCTGTTTTTACTTTCCTGATCTTCCATAATCATTTGGGTCTGGTGGCGATTGTTACCCTGGCTTTCAATGAAGTTGCAATCCCTGCAACGTAGACCAGCTCTTCTGTCGGTACACTCTTATCAATATGGAGCACTACAACACCATTGGGAATGTCAAGGTTGCGTTTAAGTTCAGACTCTAATGTATTGCGAGTAACTTTCTTGTCATTGACATAGTACAACAAATCCTTTGTGACGGTCACGGAAACTTTCTGAACTTCGATTGTACTCGCTGTGCTGGTAGGAAGATTGACAGGCAGGCCCGATGGCGTTACAAAAGATGAGGTGAGCATAAAAAAGATTAGCAATAAAAAAATCAGATCCGTCATAGAAGCCATGCTAAAGGCAGCTTCAACTTTGTTTCTCGTCTGTAGATTCATAGCGTTATCGTGGCTCCTGAAGTAGGTCTATGAACTCAATCGAGGAGTATTCCATTTTGTGTACAACCTTTGATACCCTGGTTACCAGATAGTTATAAGCCAGATAGGCTATGATGCCTACCACCAGCCCTGCCACTGTGGTGATCATGGCAGTATAGATGCCTGAGGAAAGTAATTTTGGGCTTACAGAGCCTTCTTCCTGTGCAATTGAAATAAATGCCTGAACCATCCCAATCACGGTCCCCAGAAATCCCATCATTGGTGCTGAGCCAGATACCGTCGCCAAAATGGAAAGGTTTTTTTCTAACTTGAACAATTCGAGCTTCGCCACATTCTCAATGGATGCTTCAATCGTCTTGAGTGGGCTTCCAATTCGTGCCACTCCTTTTTCAATCATCCTTGCAATGGGGCTATCAAATTGAGTACAAAGTGATTTTGCGCCATTGATATCCCCTCTCAGCACCATTTCCTTGATTCGGCCCATGAAGGCATCGGGGCTTTGATTGGCCTTGTTGACGGTGAGCATGCGCTCAACAAAAACGTAAACTGCGATGAATGAACTTAAGATGATCGGTATCATCATGAACCCACCTTTTATGGCAAGATCAATCACGGATAGCGCAGCCTCTGAGGGCGGAGCCGTATTGGTTACAATTTGTGCAAAGAGCATAGTCCAAAAAAATAATCTGGTCGATAAAAATCAAAAATCAGACCGGAACAACAAGTCCAAATTTTTCTTAGTACTTAATAACCCAAAGGCCACTACCATAATCGGCTTTTGAAGCATCGGCGTTGGTCTGAGCAGTTGCAAATGAATCATGATCGGCAATGGCAAGACGATAAAATTTCTTTCCTCCATAGGGAGGGATAATTTTAGTGCTGACACCCTTGGCACTCAACTTCCTGGCATAGTCCATCAACAAATCATCATCAATGTCGCTAGTAACAACAACATAATAACGCCCTGTCCGCTGAGTTAGTGTGTCGATCGTGCCAATGGCAGGAACTTTTGCAAGCTCTTCGAGTCTTTTACGTTCGTCATCTTCGCGCTGCTTGGCCAGTCTGGCTTCCTCGTCTTGCTGCTTTTTCAGTAGGCTCGCCTTAGCCATCTGCTCCTTCTTAACTCGCTCTGCTTCTGCCTTAGGTTTATAAACAAAGTTATAAATCAAATATCCTGCAATGACTAGAACCAAAACGATAACAATGCCGAGAATAATAGGGGCCTTGGACTTTGGCTCATCCATATTTCCTGCATCGTACGAAGAATCACCAGCAGAACCAGTATCAGAAACATAGCCAGAGGCTGAAGTTACTTCTTCCCTTGAAGCACGGGCTGCATCGCCAGACTGATCCAACGGCTTGAATTCCACATCGGGCAAACCGAAGTTGTCTTCAGAATTATCCTGATCCTTTTTTACCTCGTCTTCATTTGAATCCTTACTGGCCATTGTTTGGGGGGTTAGTGTTTATCAAATGCTAAGCAAAATTAACGTAAAATTCGCAATAAATACTACTAAAGACCTCGTCTAAAAACTCCAGCTTATTCCACCGAGTACTTGAAACCCCCTGACCGGGTAGTTCAGAAACAAAGGGTAGTTGCTGGAAAGTATGTTGTTGAATTGAACGAAAGCTGAAATTTGTTTAGAAAAAAAATACCTCCCTTTTAAATTTAAATCAAGGGCTTCAGGCAGGGTCACAACTTCATTGTTTGCCGGATCAAATGCTTTCATACCGCCTTGAGCAATGAAGGATGCGTCAATCGAAATCTTTTCAAACAGGTTATATCGTGAATTAATGCTCACCCGATATGTTGGCCGATGCCATG
>JAYVQY010000082.1:0-25646 GCA_043776715.1 Cyclobacteriaceae bacterium
GACGGCATAGCGATTATTTCCTTGGAAAGTATTTGTAAATATCCTTCCTGTCCAACACTCGCGAGAGAACCACCTGATTCCCTTCCAAATAAAACCCAACGCGGTAATTTCCAAAACGGATTCGATAAGCGTTCTTTGCTCCTTCCATTTTTGTTGGACCAACTTCTTGTATTGAAGTCGCAGAGGTAAGTTTAATTATTACTTCTTGTAATTGCTTTTGTGTTTGAATGGACAAGCGTTTCACATCTCGTTCAAAACTCTTGTCTATCAGGATATTCATTTGCCAAGACTGTCGAGAAAAGTCTTGCCCTTTTTTTCTGACAAGCGGCCATATTTTTTACCCTCTTCCATCGCAATCAATAAGCCTTTATCTTCATGTTCCTCATTGATCAATTGGAGATCCATTTTCAATGCCTTGGCCAAAGCTTGGATAACATCCTCCTGCGAATCATCTAAGGTGAGCAAATATGTTTTCATAAGTCAAATTTATCAAATTTCGAGCAAATATCGTCTGTGGCGATAAGAGATGAATATGTAGTAAGTGCTAAAGTGCTAACCTTGGTTTACCGAATTTAATCACTTTCGTACTTAAACACTCTAACACTCCAACACTCTAACACTTTCGCACTTCAAAACAGCCATTGAACAAGAGTTAACGACAACACAACGATGATCACCAGGCAACATAGATTTAGCAGAAGCCCGGTCTTTATCATGTCTTTCATCTTGATATAACCACTGGCAAAGAGCACGGCATTGGGAGGTGTGGAGATTGGCATCATAAAGGCACAACTGGCCGCAAACGTCACTGGCATTGCCAACCAGATCGGGTTGATATGAAATCCATCCGCAACACCAAAAACGACCGGTACAAAAATTGTCACGAGCGCCACATTGCTCATGAGTTCAGTAAGCCCCATAGAAATAGCGGTAAGCGAAAAAACTAACACGCTTGTGTTGATTCCATTTTGTTGAGAGAAGTAGTTGCCAACAATTTGCACCAGTCCGGATTTCTCCATTCCATCCGCCAGGCAGAGTCCGCCACCGAAAAGCAAGAGTATGCCCCAGGGCAATTCTTTCATATCGCTCCAGTCGAGGAGGAATTTTTGATTTCTTATATCTATTGGCAGCAGAAACATGAGCATGCCACCGGCCATCGCAATGGTGGTATCATCCAATAAGTTTCTGCCGATGATTGCATTGAGGTTCTGACGGAAAATCCAAAAGAAGCAAGTAATGGAGAACACGGTAAGTACAAGCTTCTCTTCCTTTGAAAGTTTTCCAAGGCCCAGTAGTTTGCGATGAATCAATTCCTTAGATCCCTCAATGGAGGGAAGATTATTTCTAAATAATACTCTGGTGATGATAAAGAAACAAGCTGCGAGCGCGAGCAGCATGAGCGGTATCCCTACCATCATCCATCGTGTGAAGCTGACGTCGAGGTTGTAAAACCGTTTCATAAATCCAACCATGACCACATTTGGCGGAGTCCCGATGATTGTGGCCATGCCGCCGATGCTGGCCGCATAAGCGATGGCAAGCATAAGGCCCGTAGCAAATTTCTTAAAACGTGGATCATCTTGTTGACCAGTCTCTTTTGCCAAAAGGGAAGTGACCGAAGCAGCGATGGGCAGCATCATGATCGCAGTAGCAGTGTTGCTGATCCACATACTAATCAATGCTGTGGAAAGCATGAATCCAAGAATGATCCCATCGCCGCTGGTACCCGTAAGACGTATGAGACTCAGAGCGATGCGTTGGTGAAGATTATGCCGCTCCAATCCAAGGGCCAGGATGAATCCACCCATAAATAGGAAAATGACAGGATCTCCATAAGGTGCAGATGCCTCCCTGGCTGTGGACACTCCCAACAATGGAAAAATGACCATTGGCAAAAGAGCACTCACAGGTATTGGCATGGCTTCTGTCGCCCACCAGGTTACCATCCAGGCTCCCAGGGCGAGTACGACGATGCTTTTTTCAGTAAGTATCCCCGGACTGACGCTAAAGAATATCAGGCAAAAAAAGACCGGCCCAAGCAACAGCCCGACAAGTTTGGTTTTACTCAGAAGATCGTTCACAAGTTTGTGTTTTCACAAGCAAGATAATGGATCGGTGATGGTGTGCAAACAAAAAGGTACAAATGAAGTAGCATCGTCGTCTAGTAAAATGATAGGTATTCGATAAGAAGTTGACAGTTGACAAAATCTAAGGACAATGACATAAGCTATCCTTCGGCGAGAATGTTGTCAACTCTTTATCCTCCGATCAACTCTTTCGCATTTTCCCGAGCCAGGTTGGACGGCTTGGCGCCACCGATCATTTTGGCAATTTCTTCAACACGCTCTTCCTTATTCAACAATCTGATTTCGCTGACGGTTTTCTTGCTGGAACTATCTTTATAGACCAGGAAATGTTGATGGGCTCGTGCTGCTATTTGGGGAAGATGGCTGATGGTAATTAACTGATGGCGTTGTGCCATCGCCTCCATCATTTTCCCCAGTTGCATGGCGATCTCTCCTGAGACACCTGTATCAATTTCATCCAGCACAAGGGTAGGTAACGCAGTCTTTTCGGCCATGACATACTTGACACAGAACATGAGTCTGGAAAATTCACCACCAGATGCGACTTCTTCAAGCGTGCGCGGAGCAATTCCTTTATTCGCACTGAAAAGAATTTCTACAAGGTCAGCACCCATTGGCCCCGGATCGATTTTCTTTGATTCGATCTTTAGGTTTGCATCCGGGATGCCAAGTTGGCGTAGTAACTTTACAAGTTCTTTGGCCAACGGAGAGAATACTTTTTGACGCGAGGCACTAAGCTTTTCAATACAACTTAAAAGTTTCTTTCTAGCTTCTTCAAATTGAAGTTTAGCCATTCTAAGATCTTCATCGAGATTGCTTGTCTTTTGTGCCTGGACTTCGAAAGTTTCCTGTAGGTCCAGCAGTCCTCTGATATCATGGGTACGATGCTTCTGCATGAGACCATAAATCATATCGAGTCTCCCCTGAATTTCTTTTGTTTTTCTGGGGTCAAACTCAATCTCCTCTTCTTCTTTCTCAACCTCATCCAGAATGTCATTCAATTCCAACCTAAGGCTCTCGAGCCGTGCGGCTAATTGTTCGTAATGGGTTGAATACGATCTCACCGGATGAAGCAGGCTCATCGCCTCCGACAATACAGTCATTACGGAGGTTTCTGCCCGGCCCAAGGTGGTGAGCAATTGGTTCAAGCGTGTCTTAATATCTTCGCCGTGTTCGCTGATTTTAAGATTGGACTCCAGCGTTTCCTGTTCATTTTCGACAAGAGAAGCTTTTTGAAGTTCGTCCAACTGGAATTTTATGAAGTCATATTCATTTTTTAGCCTTCCAGATTCGGCTTGCAATTCGTCAAATGATTTTTTTGAATTCAGAAAAGTCTTCCATACCTGTTGATATTCTGAAAGCAGAGCATTGTGAGCTCCGAAGCTGTCAATCAATGACAACTGAAACCGATGGCTGCCCAGCTCGAGTGTTTCGTGTTGCGAGTGAACATCCATTAAAGCACTTCCGATCTTACGCATGACTTCCAGGGTCACCGGCGTGTCATTGATGAATGCGCGACTTTTTCCTCCGGGGCTTATCTCTCTGCGAATTAGAGTTTGATCATTGTAGTCGAGGTTCTGCTCATCAAAGAGGCTTTCTAGGTGGTATGATTTGATATCAAAAGTCCCTTCCGTTACGCATTTCTCAGATTCGTCCCAAAGTACTTTGGTGTCGGCACGGTGGCCCAATAAAAGTCCTATGGCACCCAGCATAATTGATTTGCCTGCACCAGTTTCGCCAGTGATGACCGTCAGCTGAGCCGAAGGCTTCATCTCCAAATGACGGATCAATGCGTAGTTTTTAATAGTCAGATGGAGGAGCATATCTGACCAAAATTAGCAAGGGAATTTAATTTGCAGAGATTATCTTTTGATAGATGTTGCGTTTGGCGTCAACAGCCGTCAGGATGTCATAGGCTTCCCGACGCACCGTTAGATTTCCTTCGCCGAAAACATTGACCAATTCGTTGGATTTGGAGTCAAAGAAGGCGATCACGAAAATGGAATTGGGGTAGATTTGCCATACCGTTTTAACATTTTTTAGTACGGTTAATATTATTTGACGGCTATCGTCCGGGGTTTTATCAAAGGTGTCCAGCGCGAGTCGGTGGTACTTGTAGCTGTTTTTTCGCAGTTCCACCATCTGGGGATTATTGATATTCTCAATAAGATTATACCGGTTCCTGTTGCTGCCAATGGACTGCCACCCCGGCCGGTTGGAGGACTGGGCATTGTTCACCACCATCAGCGCTTTTTGGAAATAAGGATCTCCCCCTTTTTCGGCGAAGGAGTCAGCATCCATGCCATTGATTACATAAGCGTAATAGGCGAGCATGGAGGTGAGGTTATTGATGTACGAGTTGTCGTTGTACTCGAGCGGTTGGGATTCAATGTACTCAAACTCCCATTCGCGGTCGGCGAAGTTCAGAAGTACGGTTTCATAATTCGTATTATAAATGGGTCTTGCAACTGTGATTTGAGCGTTGGCGGTAAAAAAACCAATGGAGGGTGTCCCTTTGCTAAGATTGAGAAAAATGCTGCAGTTGATGCGCTCATGGTTTTTGTAGGTGTCGGTTGTCCATTTTCGAGTATTCATGAAGATGGCAATGGCGCGTTCCATGTCTTTGAAAACGTTCCGGTCGGTAGTCTGAATCTGATCTGAGTTGATGGTCACTTTGCAATTAAGCTCCTGGCAAATTGCGTGAGCTGCGCCCATCATGAATAATATGGTTGCCAGTATTTTAGTCATGCCGTTTTGAGAGGATGGTATGCACAATGTCATTTGCAACTTCCTTCTTGGTTTTAAGAGGGAATTCATGGGAGCCATCTTTTCCGATGATCTCTATCTTGTTGGTATCATGGCCAAAACCAGCCCCAGCATCATTGAGCGAATTCAGAACGATAAAATCAAATTTCTTTGCCACCAGTTTCTTTTCCGCATTATTTTTTTCGTTCTCCGTCTCAAGGGCAAATCCTACAATGATCTGACCATTCTTTTTCATTTTACCAAGTTCAACTGCAATGTCGGGCGTTTTGGTAAGTTCGAGGGTCAGGTTGCCTTCTGTCTTTTTAATTTTCTGTTCTGCCTTCTTCAAGGGTTTGTAATCGGCCACTGCTGCTGAAAGAACAGTAATGTCCGCGGTCGGAAAGAGCTGTCGACATTGGTCAAACATTTCTTGCGCGGATGTAACAGGATGGAGCATAATCCCACTTTGACTGGTTCGCTCATGGGTTGGTCCTGAAACAAGGTCAACGTGTGCCCCTTCTCGTGCTAATGCCTCAGCAATGGCGAATCCCATTTTTCCACTGGAATGGTTTCCTATAAAACGTACGGGATCAATCGATTCGTATGTAGGCCCTGCCGTCACGAGGGCCTTTTTACCAACTAGCTTTTTTTTTTGGGAAAAGAGTGCTTCCAACCGAATCATGATCTCTTCGGGTTCAGCCATCCGTCCATGACCGACAAGCCCCGATGCGAGTTCGCCAAAACCAGGCGCAATCGTGTGGTTCCCAAATTTCTCGAGGGTGGCGAGGTTGTTCCGAGTGGCGGGATGCTGCAGCATATCAAGATCCATGGCAGGCGCAAACAAAACCGGGCATCTGGCTGATAAATAGGTTGCGAGCAACAGGTTATCGCAGATCCCATTGGCCATCTTGGCAAGAGTATTCGCGCTTGCAGGAGCAATGACCATCACATCTGCCCACAGGCCAAGCTCAACGTGATTATTCCATTCGCCGGTCTCGTTTTTCTGAAATTGAATGAGAACAGGATTCCTGGAAAGCGTTGATAATGTCAAGGGCGTAATAAAACCAAGTGCAGCTGGAGTCATGATCACCTTCACATCTGCCCCTTGCTTGATGAGCAGTCGCGTGAGGTGAGCTGTTTTGTACGCAGCAATGCTACCTGTAACTCCCAGCAAGATTTTCTTGCCCTGTAGCATATCAAAGCTCTGTCTTCACCTCTTCAGAACGCTTGCGATACATAATTTTACCATCAAGGAATTCTTCGAGCGACGTTGTTGTTGGCTTCGGGAGTCGCTCATAGAACTTGGAGATCTCGATCTGTTCGCGGTTTTCAAATACCTCTTCAAGATTATCAACAGTAGTGGCGAATTCAGCCAATTTATTGTTGAGCTCTTCTTTGATATTAATTGCGATCTGACGAGCACGCTTTGAAATGACGACTACGGATTCGTACACATTTCCGGTGTGTGCCGCAATCTTGTCTATGTCGCGTGTAATAATGGAAGGTTGATTGGCCATGGTCTATGAATTTTTGTTTGTTTTTAACGCTTTTAATCTATTGAGTTGATTCAGACTATCGGAATACATTTTTTCCGCATCTTTTAAAAAACTGCTGTTTGGAAAATTGTCCACAAGTTCCTGATAATAATTCACCACAAGCGTAAATCGCTCGATCTGAAATGACTGAAAACTCTGGACAGCGAACTTGTACTCCGCTGCGACCTTGAGATAAGAGACCTCCTCCAGATATTTTGAGTCAGGAAAACTCTTCTTGAAATTGTCAAATGCAATGACAGAGGCTTTAAAGCTTTTAATTTTATAGTACTGCTTAGCGTTCTCAAACCCCTTTTTCTCCAGTTTCAATTGACTGATGGTGATGACTTCTACGGCTTTCTCCTGAAACTTGCTATCGGGATACTGGTTCAGGAAGGTTTGCATGGCATCCATCGCCTGAATCGAACTTTTTTGATCCAGGTTAGCGTCAGGTGATGAAACATAGAGTGAGTAAGCGTACATAAAAGCTGCTTCTTGTGCTAAAGGACTACGCCCATATGTTTCGTAAAATGTTTTGAACTGATTCGAAGCCAGCAGGTAAGTCTTTTCATAATATTGACAATAGGCAAGGTAGAACTCCACTTTTTCCCCTTCTGGCAAACCTCTCACAGTTGGTAATATTTCCTCAAATAGAATGGCCGTGCGGTAGTAATCCTTCTTATTGTAGTAATTGAGCCCTGCATCGTATTTAATACGCCAATCTTCACTTTTCTGAATCTTGCGAAATTTGCTGCATGAAATCAGCGACAGGAGACAAATCGTGATCCAAATAGAAATAGGCAGTTTTCCAGTCATAAATAAAAGCCGCAAATATACAATTCAGCCTCACATATTGGAAACTCAATAAAGGCGCCCTTCTAAAAGCATTATTTTCTTACCACAAGCTTGCGGGTAAGCACCCCAACATTATCCAGGTAGACCGTGTAAAAATAGACCCCGGATGTAAGCTCTTCCGACTGGATTTTCACTTTGGTTTCAAAAGCTGACAAGTCATAATGGCCAACGGGGCTGCCTAAAATATTATGGATTACGAGCTTTGCCTTCAACATTTCATTGTAAATCCGATAGTCGATGGATGCTTGATCCACTACTGGATTTGGATAAATGTCGTGGATGGTGATGTCCTTTGACTGAAAAACAAGGGATTTAGCAGGTTTTTCGTCCACCATGACCGAAAACGCCTGTTCTACTCCAAGCGCAGGGTTTCCTCGTGGGAAAACCTCAAAACGGAGAGAATTCGTTGTGGTAACCAACCCTGTTTCAACCGTGAAGAACAAATTGTTTATGGTTTCACCTGGCTCTATTTTTTTGGAGAATTGGTCCAGGCCGGGATCAAGACAAGCATCGCCGAGGCAGAAATACCCTTTTTGATTTGATCCAAGGTCGCTTTGGGCTTTCCTGACTATAAAAAACTGAGGCTTATCTGACGTATTTTTTATCTTAATCGGGATGCGAATAGTTTGTCCTAGGCCGGCCTGAAAAACCTCCTGGCGGTCAGTCCATTCAAAGCCCTGCGACAATGCCTGAAGGCCGGAGGCCAAAGACAGAAGGATGATTAAAAGGGGCTTCATGAATGTTACAAAATGAGTCAAAGGAAATGTACCGCAAAGGTGGCTGAACTCAAAGGGAATTCGAAAATAAGTATGTTAAGAATGCAATAATATTATCAGGACCTCGTTGCCAATTCTCAGCTTACTTGCCCACCTGAACTACCTGGCTCCTGGTTGGCCGGTCAGCCCCTCGCCACTTAAAACCCTTAAGGATGGTGGCTTCTTCTTTTAATTCATGCGGAGGAGTGAATGAAGCATCTGGCTTGACATAAAAACTGATATTGTTGACTTTGCCGTCCAGAAAGTTGATCTTCATGTTGCTACACTGGATCTTATTCATTCCAGAAACGATCGTAAATTTTTCTTTTTTGCCTTCTTTTTCTTCCTCTTTCACTTGCAGAGCAAAATAAAGACTTTCTCCATTACCCTCTACCACCACATGGTCAATATTCTTACCCTTAAAAAATGCAGTCATCTTTCGCCCCTTTATTTGGTTGAAATTCTTTAAAGTATCCGTAGAGGCAACGAAAGATTTTGATTGCATATAGATGCGGCTGATCTTTTTGTCTTCGAGATATATCTTGATCGTATCAGCGGTCATTTGGTTTTCGTCGGACCATAGCACTGGGTCTTTATAAAATAGGAGAACTGAGTCGCTTGAAGAATATACCATTGAATCCGCTCTGGCCTGAAAGTCATTCTTATAAATCCTCACGTTGCGATAGGCTAACAGCCGCTTCTTTTTCGGGTCTTCATTCTCGACGGCCATCAGGGTGTCAGCGGAGATAAAAAGAGTATCATTTTCTTCCATGACCCTTGCGACGTACGCATGACCATAGACTTTGGACACTCCCGTTCCTCGGTTATAAATTGCCTTATCACCATAAATGTGCATGTTTTCTGCTTTTGAAGTCATGACAACATCTCCGATGACTTTGTAGAGTTTCAATATGTCGTCCAATAAAAGTTTGGCTCCAATTAGTTTGTAAGAAGGTGTTTGAAATTCCCCCTTGACAAGATCGGATTTCTTATTTCTTGTATCGTAGTAGCCATTTTCATAGACGGCTTCTCCCTGTTCTTTATCAATCACTACCGTGTGGGCCCGAAAGTAAACGAACTTGTTCCCGGAATTATATTGCAAGGTATCCGAGGTCATGGTGTAATCCTTATTCAAAGCAACCACATTGGTTTTGAAAGAGGCCATGTTGGTGTTCAAATCGTAGTAACCCTTCGTACTCGTCAGCGTGTTTGTAGTATCGACTAATTTGCCTTTGTTAAAGTATCTAGCTTCATTTTTTACCCGGTCATAGTCCAGAAAATCTGTATAAAGGGAAGCTGTCTCCAGCTTGTTGAATACTACATTCCTTCGGAGGTAGGCAATTTTTCGGTCCCCGTCATACGTCAGGCTAGAGGCTGTTACCGTCACAGAGTCACCTTCCGTGATTCTGATTTTGCCGTATGCTTCTACTGAATTTTTGGACTTATAGAAAATCGCTGAATCGCAATAGATGGTGGTTGTATTCTGAATGAATATCACATCACCAATTACCCAATCGACGCGAACACCGTCCTTGATCGACCCGCGCAGTGTGTTAGCCTGCTTCAATTTCACCTTTTTCTGACCGAAACAGCCAATGGAGCAAATGAGGGCCAATAGGATGACAAAGACTTTCTTCATGCAGTTTGCAAAGTTAGAAAAGGAGCTGAGACAAGGAGACTTTTGATAATTTTGAGCCATGCTCACCCGGATAAAGGATTTTGTTATTCGCCATAATCTCTTCGACCCTGAAGACCGCATTCTTCTGGCTGTGAGTGGTGGACTTGACTCGATGGTGATGCTGGACCTCTTTCGTGAAGCGGGTTATCGGATCGGAGTGGCCCACTTCAATTTCCAATTGCGGGGAGAAGAATCGGATGGGGATGAGTCTTTTGTAGAGCACTATTGCAACCGTTCAGGCATTAAATTCTTCAGTCAAAGGTGTGACACCAAGAATTATGCCGAAGAGACTGGATTGTCCATCCAGATGGCCGCTCGCGAGCTCAGGTACGCATGGTTTAATCAGGTGCTGGAGAAGGAAAAGTATCACTGGGTTGCCACGGCGCATCACCTCGACGATAATCTTGAAACCGTTCTTTCCCGCTGGACGAAAGGAGCTGGTCTTGACCAGTTGATGGGCATTCAAGTGAAGAACGAAAAAGTTGTGCGCCCCCTATTGTTTGCCACAAGAGAAGAAATTTCAAAGCATGCAGCCTCCCGGAAGATTTTGTGGAGAGAAGATTCAAGCAACAAAACAGACGATTATCAAAGAAATTTCATCCGTCATCAGATCATTCCAAGGTTGAAGGAAATCAATCCTTCTTTGGAGTCAACATTCTTCAATTCCCTGGAAAAAATGAATGGCGCACACGAGTTGATGCAGCGCGGTCTTGGTCAGTTGAAAGACAGCATGACCCGAATCAAAGGCAATCAATTTTTGATAGACAAGAACCTTTTGATGCTTTTGAAGAACCCGGCGTTTGTCTGCCATGAGTTTCTGCGACCATTTGGGTTTGAATGGGATCGATGCCTGCAACTCGTTGCTTCTCTTGCTTCACAGCCCGGCAAACTATTTTATTCATCCACCCATGAGGCTGTGATTGATCGGGAATTTATCATGGTGTCTCCCCGGAATGGACTGATGGGTGAAATTCTTATCGAAGAGGGGCAGGACAAGGCAGCGCTGGGGCCTTTGACACTGACCATAAAAAAAGCTCCTGTCAACACCATATCCGGCGAACCACTGTTGGGCACCTTTGATTATTCCAGGATTAAGTTTCCAATGGTTTGGCGTAAGTGGAGGAATGGAGATGCCTTTTTTCCGTTGGGGCTTGGACACCATAAAAAGGTCAGTGATTTTCTAATTGACCAAAAAGTGCCTATGACGGAAAAGTCGCTCGTTACCATTTTAGAATCGGGCGGGGATGTGGTGTGGGTGGTGGGCTATCGGGTGGATGATCGCTTTAAAGTAACTCCGCAGACGAAGTCGGTTTTGCAAGTGGAGGCCGCATTTAAATGATCTATGTCATTTTCTTTTGTTTGATTGAATGATAACTTGCGCCGACAAAAAAAGCCTAAATCTTATACCATGAAAATAACTGTTGTCGGTGCCGGAAACGTCGGTGCCACCTGTGCTGATGTGCTGGCATACCGTGAGATAGCCAATGAAATTGTATTGATAGACATCAAGGAAGGTCTTGCCGAGGGTAAGGCACTTGACATATGGCAGAAAGCACCCATTAATTTGTATGACAGCCGAACCATCGGCTCCACGAATGATTATTCCAAGACCGCCAAATCGGATGTCGTTGTGATCACCTCTGGGCTTCCGCGCAAGCCAGGGATGAGTCGCGATGATTTGATCGTTACAAATGCCGGCATTGTTAAAACGGTTACCGAGAGTGTGGTAAAATATTCGCCCAATGCGATTATCATCGTTGTTTCCAATCCTCTGGATGTGATGACCTACCAGGCTCACCTGATTTCTAAATTTCCACGTACCCGTGTGATGGGAATGGCGGGGATACTCGACACTGCACGCTATCGGGCATTCCTTGCTGAAGCCCTTGGCGTTTCCCCGAAGGATATCCAAGCCATGCTGCTGGGTGGCCATGGCGACACGATGGTGCCACTGCCACGCTACACTACGGTAGCTGGTATCCCGGTGACAGAACTGATCAGCAAAGAAAAGCTGAATGCAATTATTGAACGGACAAAAACGGGTGGAGGGGAGTTGGTAAAGTTAATGGGCACGTCTGCCTGGTATGCACCTGGTGCTGCAGCCGCACAGATGGTGGAGTCCATTGTCAAGGATCAACGACGCGTATTGCCTGTCTGCATGCAGCTGGATGGCGAATATGGAATTAAGAACTGCTACCTCGGCGTGCCAGTAATCCTGGGAAAGAACGGGATTGAGAAAGTGATCGAGCTGGAATTGAACAGCGAAGAAAAAGCATTGCTTGAAACCAGCCGCACCCATGTGAAAGAAGTGATGGAGGTGCTGGATAAACTGCCTAAGTAGCTGTTGGGTTTTGGTATTAGGTATTGGGTTGTCAGAGACCCCGAAACGGTAGACTCTGAGGAGAGGTGGACGTGTGGCCAAACAGCATGAAGTGCGCGATCGCCAAATCCTGAATGGCATTTCCTACAGATTTAAAGACTGTCATTTGATCAGGCGATGTTCTTCCTTTTTTGGAACCTGAAAGTATTTCACCCAATTCTGCATGAATATGATTTTGTGTGATGAGTCCCTGCTGTAAGGGGATTGCGATGTCGCCGGCTTCTTCCATGGCAGCTTTTAGCTGGTCTACAATCAAAATCGATTTTAGAATTACGTCAGATGGAATTTCCTGCATGGTCGCCTTAAAAGATCCGATTCCATTGATGTGCACACCTTCCTTCAATTGGTCTTCCTGAAAAACGGGTGTCGTGGAAGTTGTGGCAGTACATATGATATCTGCACGTCGTAAATCTGAGGCGGATGAAGCACTGCTGATGATCATTCCAAATTTTTCAGACATTCTGTTGCAAAAGGAAATTGTTTTGTCATTGCTTTTCCCAAACACCATGATCTCTTTGACTGGCCGAGCGGAAAGGACACCAGATATTTGAGACTCTGCCTGGGCTCCCGTGCCAAATAATGCCATTACTTCAGCGTTCTTCCTGGATAGAAGATCCGTTGCAAGGCCGGAGGCTGCGCCTGTGCGAAGGGCAGTAAGATATTCTGCATCCAGCAGCGCAAGGGGAGTTCCATTTTTTCCATCCATCACCATCACCTTGCCCTGGATCATGGGCAGATTATTGACGGCATTATGAGGAAAGACTGCAACCATCTTCAATCCAAACAAACCATATGTAGCGGAGTAGGAGGGCATGAAGAGCGCTCGTCCAGAATGATCATGAGAATCAATGACAGTTCTGATCGGTACAATGGCTCCTCCAGAACTGAGTTGTTGAAAAGCAGCCCTCATTAATTCGATTGCCTTAGGCATCGAAATTTTGTTGCGGATGTCTTGTTCAGTGAAATGCTTCATTAAAGATTTACGATTTAACGATTTACGAAGGACGATTGGCGCCACTACGACGATCGTTAATCCAAAATCGTCATTCGTCAATCGAGGGTTGGGATCTAGGGATTTATCGATTTACGACTTACGATTTAGGACTTACGACTTACGATTTACGAAGAACGATTGGCGCTACCACCACGAAAATCGTCAATCTAAAATCGTCAATCCAAAATCAAAGACCTATTTCTTAATCCCTCTATAAACAATTTCTCTTTTCGATATTCCAAATTTGTTACAAGCTTCATCTGTCAAACTGGCGGCAAAGTCATTTGCTTCTGCTATCATTCCGCTTCTTTCAATCCGTTGTTTGTAATCTTTGCCAAACTTTCGCACGTGGTCATCCTGCCCGAAGGCTTTTTCGCGCACGCGCGGATCGACGATGGACTTGTCCTCGAGTGTGATTTCAGGGACCGGAGAAAAAAAAGGAACCTGCAGGATGGACCAACCTCCGGGCTTTAGTACACGTCTGATTTCATTCATGGCTTTGATGTCGTCCTCAACATGTTCAAGTACGTGATTGCACAAGACCACGTCAAATTTATTTTCCTCGAAGGGAATATGATGGATATCCATTTTTACCTTGGCGAGTGGAGACTCAATGTCCGCGGTGATATACCCTTTACCATGTTGCTTTTCAAAACGATTCATAAAGCAAGGCTCAGGCGCAATGTGCAAGACGTTTAATTTTTGTGAGAAGAAGTTCGTTTTGGCTTGCACGAAAACCCAGATCAGCCTGTGGCGCTCCAGAGAAAGACAAGACGGGCATAAGGCGTTTGGCCTGGGATTAATTCTTCCGTAGGGCAAAAAACTTTTGTAATGCCTGTTGCAGATGGGGCATTCCACAGCATTGCCCATGTAGAAAATGCCCACTAATTTCAATCCTATTCCGCTGAAGCGCTGCAAGTATTTTCTTGGTACATAGCGGATGAGCAGGGAGATGAGGCGTTTCATGAGGGCAAAGATAGTGGGGTTAATGGTTCCTGGTTCCTGGTTTCTGGTTTTCTGGTTCCTGGTTCCTGGTTCCTGGTTCCTGGTTCGGAGTTTCGACAGTCTGACGTTTTCTCATTCAATGGAGGATTGGCCTTTAGCCATGACCTTTATTGTAAAATCATACAACCAGAAAATTTCCACACCGTAAAACTATTTACCGCATTCCTTCATCTTTATTCCAGGAACGTTGCAATGAACCCAATTTAGCTGTTTTCTGTGGTCAAACCCTTACCAGATGTTGCCATGATGCATTCGGATGCCCTCATACAAAAGGCGCGTGAGGGGGACAGGCATGCTCAGGGGAAACTGGTGCAAGTCTGGTACAAAAGGATCTATAACTTTAGCTATAAGTTTTTTTATGACCACGATTTGGCGATGGAGGCATCTCAAAAGACCTTCATCGCTCTGCATCGGAACATCGCTTTCCTGCAGGATGCATCGCGGTTCAGACCATGGCTCTACACCATTGCAGTGAATTGCTGTCGTGAGGAATTGCGCAAGAAGAAAGGTAGTCGGTCGGTGTCAATGAACGAACTCATGCCGGGCGAGCAGGAGGATAGTTATCGATGGGAGGCTTCCGGCGATCGGCGGGAGGATCCTGAGAAAGTATTTCGGCAGAATGAACTCGCTGACATTTTACAAGAATGCCTGATGCAATTGAGCGAAGAGCAGCGCACCATTGTCATCATGAAGGAGTATGAAGGACTGAAGTTCAGGGAGATTGCGGAGTCTTTGAATATTTCGGAGAACACCGTGAAGTCCAGGATGTATTATGGGCTGGAAGCCTTGAAGAGAAATTTTGAGCAAAGGAAGATCACAAAAGAAACTGTTGGTTATGAATTCTAAACCGGATGAAGCTACGCTGATCGCCTATCTCTATGGAGAACTGGACAGCGAAGGTTGTAAACAAGTGGAGGAATATCTTTTGAAAAATCCTGAGGAAAGGAAACGTGTGGACGACTGGTCATTCGGCAGGAAAGTGATGGGCCAACTCCCGGACAAAGAAGTGATTGCACCTCCCATCATTTTAGGAGAAGACTCACATTATCGACCTTTCTGGAAGGAGCATTACTTCAGGATTCCCCTTGGGATCGCTGCCTCATTCTTGTTTGTACTCATAGTTGCCAAAATGCTTGGTCTGTCAGCGAGCTATGCTCCCGGTGAATTAAAAATTGGTTTTGGGATCGCGGGAAAGCCTGAGCAACTGGTTCCCGCATTGACTGAACAGCAAGTAGGAGCGATGATACATACTTCGGTAGCCAGCAACAATGAACTTTTGAAAGCCTCCTGGAGCGAAGACAAAAACTCGTTAGAGCATTCGATTCAAAAGAATCTCAACTCGAACTCAGTTAAGATTGACCGTTTGGTGCAGACGGCTTCTGCTGCCAACCAGGAGCAGGTGAGAAATTTTGTGGGACAATTGCAAAATGACAATCTCAAAATGATGAAGGATTATATGCAGCTGTCTTCTACCGGGCAAAAGGAATACATCGAGAGCCTGTTGGTAGATTTTTCAAAATACTTGCAGGAGCAGCGCAAACAGGATTTGCAACTTTTTCAGGCGAGGATGAACAAAGTCGAGGAAAATACGGATCAGTTCAAGCAGGAGACCGAGCAGATTCTGACGAGTTTGATTACCAATACGAGTACGACAAATCAAAAGAGAAATTAAAAGAAAAAAATTATGAAACGAGTGATGAAAATCGTGATGGGCATGGTGATGTGTGTGGGCGGTTTCATGGCCGTTGGCCAGGCCAAAATGGATGAGAAACGCATGGAACAGGATATTGAAGTGGCGGAGAATATCCTGAGTACGCTGATCCGCCAGCAATTTGGCAAGCGCAGCTTCATGCCCATGGAAGTACATGGAAGTTATTTAGCAGGATATGGAGTTACGTTTCGAATGCCTCAAGGCGGACCGTTCAATATGTTCATGATTGATTCCTTTGAGGGACCCGAGATTGTGAATGTTAACTCAGACGGTTATTCCTATTCTTATTCTACTAAGCGTGCTTCTGAGGCGAAAGTAGCGGGTGGCCGTGAGGAAGAATGTGAAGATTGTGAGAAAGAAAAGCAAAGGACGAAAATCGTGCGGGCTCCCAAAGCGCGCGTTCGGGTCACCCGTGATAGCCTGTCAGCCACCGCAGATAAGCGTTTCCTGGAGGTCTCTAAAAGTTTTCTGGCAGACTATGGTGATGTGCTGAGTCAACTGAAGCCGGAAGAGCGAATCATGGTGACCAATCGTGCTGAGGATTTTGATGGAGATTTTAATTTTAAGTGGCAGATGGACAGCCAATCGAGGAGGAGCCTAGTCTCGACCGAGGCGAAGCGTGAGGACATTGGCCTGTTGAAGCAGGGCAAACTCACACGCGATCAATTCTTAAGTCGGTTGAAGATTGTCAATACGGAATCTCTGGAGACTCTGGCCCCGGACCTCGAGGTGTTTTCAAGCATGTTCGGTCGTTTGTATCGCAGCGATTTGTCGAAGACCTACTACTCGGAGGGCAACATTTACTATGAACGTATGAAAGACTTTGGGGTAATCTATTACATGAAAGTTTATTCTAGTGTAGAAGAAGACAATGACCGGTTTGCCTTGCCTACGCTGGACCTGGATCACCTGTCAAAGCCCGAACGAGACAAGAAAGTAAAGGAGTTGTATCCTAAGTTTGAGAGTGAGTTGAAAGAAAATCTGGTGGAGTATGGCCGTACGCTGCGAAGCTTGAAAGACGATGAGCAATTAGTCATCAATGTGAAGTTGACGAAATGTGAGGGTTGCGGGATACCTTCCTCCATTGAAGTGTCGGTGAAGAATGCAGCCTTAGAAGATTATAGTTCGGGCAAGGCGAGCAAGGAGGCCACGTTGGTGAAGGTGAATGTGAAGAAGGTGGGGAGCCAGTAGAATCAAGGCCGTGCTAATCTTGATATAAGGGCTGATCAGCGACAATGCATCCTTGAAGAGGTGGGCAACCGGTGCTATCTAAATCACCGGTTGCCCTTTTCTTACCTTGAAAATGCAACCATTTTGTTTTCTGACAGTATTATTAAATTGAGTTCCTTTTAAATGGATTCAAATTCGTACTTTGTTTTGAAATCAAATAGCGATGGGTAAGCGCAATTACATCATAGCTGCTGGAGTATTCGCAGCGTTGTTGACAAGTTATTTCGTCTTTTGGAGGAGCAAGGAGATCAATAGTTCGGATATTCTCGCATCCGTAAAACGAGGGCAGTTTCGCGTAGAGATTGAAACTACCGGAGAGCTTGAAGCTAAAAACTCTGTAAAGATATTGGGGCCTCAATCGCTGCGAAATTTTCAGATATGGCAAGTCACCATTCAAAGTATCGTTGACGAAGGTACGGTTGTAAAGAAGGGTGACTGGATTGCCACGTTGGACCGTTCGGAATTTCAGAAAAAATATGTTGATAAGCAGATTGAATTGGAAAAAGCCAATTCAAAATTTATACAAACTCAGTTGGATACTACCATTCTATTGCGTCAAGCCCGTGATGAATTGATTAATTTGAAATACGGTGCTGAGGAAAAGCAAATTATTTTAGATCAATCCAAATTTGAACCTCCGGCAACCGTGAAGCAAGCCGAAATAAACCTGGAAAAAGCAGACCGTGCCTTTGAGCAAGCCCGTGAAAATTATAAGATAAAGAAGAATCAAAATATTGAGAAAATGCGTGAGGTATCAGCTGAACTTCGAAAGGTTCAGGGTGATTTTAACAATATGACAAGTGTTCTTCAGTCCTTTAACATCATTGCGCCAGACGACGGCATGGTGATTTACGAGAAAGGTTGGGATGGCAAACCTGTTAAGGCAGGCTCGCAAATTCAAATGTGGGAACCTACTGTGGCCACATTGCCCGACTTGACAAAAATGGTTTCCAAAACTTATGTGAATGAGGTAGACATAAGAAAAATTAAGGCGGGCCAACGGGTTGATGTGGGTTTGGATGCTTATCCTGACAAAAAACTTGTTGGTGCTGTGGTCAGTGTGGCGAACGTGGGAGAACAGCGACCTAATTCTGATGCAAAGGTTTTTGAAGTGAGGGTGGAACTTGAAGGAAGTGATCCCACGTTAAAGCCTTCAATGACAACGAGCAACAAAATCATCGCCAGCGTTAATGAGGATGCATTGTCAATTCCGTTAGAGTGCCTCCATAGTCAACTTGATTCGATAACCTATGTTTATAAGAAGGACGGGCTTAAGATTGTAAAACAGGAAGTGATTGTAGGTGAGACAAATGCGAATGACGCTATTACGCTGGGGGGCCTGCTAGAGGATGAGCACATTTATTTATCGGTCCCATTGGGACTTGAAGATCAAAAAGTGAGCTTATTACCTGAGATGAATGGCAAGCGCAATCCAAAGGAAAAGCAGGAGGGGAAGCCTGCTCCGATTTCTGAAAATTCAGAGTCCATGAGAAAGAAAGTTTCCCCAGGAAGTTAAGTTTCTTCTCATGAATCGTTCGCGCCTCTTTGCCAATTTGGATATTGCCATCAACGCTGTACTGGTAAATAAAATCCGCTCGCTGCTCACCGGCCTTGGCATTATCTTTGGCGTAGCAGCAGTAATAGCAATGCTTGCGATTGGCAATGGCGCGCAGCAAGAGATACTGGATCAAATTAAACTCGTGGGACTCAATAACATTGTAATCAAGCCACTCATAGAGCAGCGTGATGAGAAAGTTGTAGATCAACCGAATAACAAAAGCAAAAAGAGATTCTCTCCCGGCATTACATTGCGTGATGTCGATAATATCCGTGCGACCATACCAGGATTGTCAAAATTTAGCCCGGAGATATTAATTGAGACCACCATCATTCGCAAGGGGATTCGGCGATCCGCAAAACTTGTTGGTGTGGACCCAGCCTATTTTGAGATTTTTAATTTTGATCTTGGCGAAGGGAGCATGTTCAATGAAGGTCAGCTTAAAATGGGCTCACAGGTTTGTATCATTGGTCAGGGGCTCAAATCACGCTTTTTCCCCACAGAAGTACCCATTGGTAAAAGTATAAAAGTAGGTCCACACTGGCTTACGATCATTGGAGTTCTGGCGCCGCGCGATGTTTCGCAGGCGAGCATAAGTAAGTTAGGGATTCGTGATTTTAATATGGATGTGTATGCCCCCATCCACACCGTACTCATTCGCTATAGAAATCGTGATTTGATTACTGGCGAAGCAATCAGGCTTGCCTCTCAGCGGAGTCGGGGGATGGTTTCCGAGACTGCCAACACAGCAAGTGAAGAAAGCGAGACGGAGAAGAAGAATTACCATCAATTGGACCGGTTGGTAATCCAGGTTGATGAAACGGCACTGCTGCAACCAACGGCTGAAGTTCTGCAACGCCTGCTGAAGCGGAGACATTATGGCGTAGTGGACTATGAAATTGAGATACCAGAACTTTTGTTGAAGCAACAACAACGAACTAACGATATTTTTAACTATGTATTAGGTGCTATCGCAGGCATATCCTTGTTGGTTGGGGGCATTGGGATCATGAATATTATGCTTGCGTCTGTATTGGAGCGAATCAAAGAAATTGGCCTGAGGCTCGCGATTGGTGCCCAGAAGAGTGATGTGATCCAACAGTTTCTTTTTGAAGCAATCATGATCAGTGTGACCGGAGGTATCCTCGGGGTGATCATGGGCATTGTCATGGCCTATACTGTTTCAACCATCGCCCAAATTCCAACCATCATTAGTTTTTCTTCCATCATTCTTTCATTTGGCGTTGCTGCCACGGTAGGTTTAATTTTTGGCATCACACCTGCACGGAGGGCAGCCAACCAAGATCCCATTGCATCCCTACGTTATGAATAAAAAAATATTAATTGTTTTGCTGTTTGGGCTGAACTTCTTTGAGGTACGGGCACAAAATGTTTTTACCATTGAAGAAGTCATTCATCGCGCTCAGTCGCAGTCCCCGGCATTTAGGCAGACTGAAACAAGGCTTGAAAATCGCTTTTGGCAATACCGTTTCTACAGAACAAATTACAATCCACAAATCCGGATGAATAGCGGTGGAGGCCAACTCTACTCCAACAGCATTACACCAATAAGACAACCAGACGGGTCGATTGTTTATTTGCCTATAAACCAGATCAACCCGGGAGTAAATTTTTCACTTCAACAACCTATCCAGTGGACGAATGGTACGGTTTCAGTAAACTCAAGCTATAATTATTTTAGGGATTTGAATTCTCAGACCACACAATGGAATGGCTCGCCGATGTACATTCGGCTTGACCAACCCCTTCTAGCCTACAATAAATACAAATGGGACAAGCTTATTGAGCCCATCCGGTATGAAGAATCTAAACGGGACTATTCTGAAGGCATGGAGCAGATTGGACGCGAGGCAGTAAATTTTTTTTTTAGTGTGATGGACGCTCAAGTGAACCTACAGATTGCTAAATACAATCTGGCTAACAACGACACCATTTATAAGATTGAGCAGGGTCGCTATAATATTGGTACCACCTCCGAGGACAAGTTGCTGCAGGTCGAACTGCAGTTGCTACGATCACGTCAGGATGTAGGACAAGCGAATCTGGCCTTACAATCGGCTAGTCTGGATTTGCGAACATACATTGGATTAAGAAATGGTGAGAAGTTTGATCTTGTTTTGCCTGAGCAAATCCCCTTTTTCGAAGTATCGGAGGAAGAGGCCCTGGCGCATGCTAAAGAAACAAGGTCTGCCTATGTAGCCTTTGAGCGAAGGAAAACGGAGGCGGAGTCTGCCGAAGCTCAAGTCAGAGGTCAGTTATATCAGGTGGGGGTAGTCGCAGCCTTTGGCTTAAACAATGTAGGAACAACCCTCCACGATCTTTATCAGAATCCTTCCAAACAGCAAGTTGCTACCGTTACGTTTAATATACCCATTGTTGATTGGGGGCGTAGGCGTGCACAAATGCAAACGGCCTATGCTAATAAAAAACTAAATGATTATGTTATTGCACAGGATGAAGTAACCTTTGAACAGCAAATTCTTACTCAAGTCCGGCAGTTTGAAATGTTGTATCTCCAGATTGAGATTACAAAGAAATCGGATGAGGTAACGCTAAAGCGGTATACCGTTTCACAAAACAGATACTTAATCGGTAAGATTGATATTACTAATTTAAATATCGCCCTCACCGAGAAGGACAATGCTAAGCGCGGTTACATCACGGCACTTCGATCTTTTTGGACTGCCTATTTTGACCTTCGGCGTTTGACTTTGTATGACTTTGCTGACAGAAAGTATCTGTACAATCCAAATGTCAAAGACTAAATCCTAAATTTCTGTTTCAATGAAATCTCTTTGAGGAATTTTAGTTATTCCAATGCTATTTCACACCTGCCCGACGAAGCGTCGCGCGGAGGCAGGGGGTTTCGCCGAGAAAATCCAGGAGTTTCACCGAGTTTAATTAATTAGAACCAAAATTACCTTTCATTTCTCTTTGTAACTCGTTTGCATTCTCCGAGCAACTCAGTGAAACAGCCCTGGCACCTTTATGTTGAAAAAGTAGGAGTAAGTTAGATTTCGATGTCAGATATATGAAACTGGTGGGATCCTTTTACCGGAGCAGGGCGAATGGTCACAACAATCCTTTTGAAGCAATATTTTTGTGCTAAAACAGGGTTAGGACCTGGAGGCTACAGGCACTGGTCACCTCTTTTTTTTGGTTTCAGCAAGGAGGTTGTTAAGAAATACTTAATTTGAGATTTAATAAGTGAGCCGTATGAAAATGACGCATTCCCTTTATCCTTGTTTATGGTTTGATGGTCAGGCAATGACCGCAGCAAAATTTTATTGTTCAGTCTTTCCAAACTCAAAAATTATTTCGACAAACGCAATTGTGGTGATGTTTGAATTGAATGGCAGTCGATGGATGGCCTTGAATGGCGGACCAAAATATAAATTCACGGAAGCCGTTTCTTTTGTGATCAATTGTGATACTCAGGAGGAGATAGACTACTATTGGAACAAACTGGTGGAGGGTGGCGAAGAATCACAATGCGGGTGGCTCAAGGACCGGTATGGCGTTTCATGGCAGATAGTTCCTTCCATGCTGGGAGATTGGATGAATAACCCTGCAACAGGGCCAAAAGTGATGGAAGCTTTCTTGAAAATGAAAAAGTTTGATATTGAAAAGCTGAAAAGAGCAGCGCAATAAAGCATCATGGAGGAATTAAAGTTTTATATACGGTGAATATTATAGCAATTAAAGTTTAAAGAAGATCTTACATTCTCGCAATCAAAAACCAAAACAATGAAAAAACAAGTTCCTTATCTACTCGCAGTCATTGCCGTGATGATTTCCTCTTCGTTCTCTCCCGGATCGCCATCTGCAAATCTGAAGGGAATTCCAACGACGACGGCTTCAGTTGCTAGTAGAAATAATCCAACTGGGATGGTAAAAAAATACGGAATCAAGTCTGGAATCATCACTTTTGAAACAGCGATGGAAATGTCCGGTATGAAAATTCCGGGTAAGAAGATGATCTATTTCGATGACTATGGCATGAAAGAGTGTGAAGAGACTTATGAAGACGACGTATTGAAGGAGTCGTTCGTAAGCGATGGAAAAGACCGTTTCAAATTATTTCATGCTGGTAAAACGATATACAAAGTAGGTACAGCAACCAATGGAATCGCCATGCCATTTAACTGGGATGAAGTTTCTCAAAAAGATAAAGGCGCAGGCATAGCAAAGAGCGGCGGGAAGGTGACGGTGGCAGGCAAGGAATGTGACTCATTTACTTATGTGACAGAAACTGCAGGCGCGCAAACCACCACAAAGTATGCAGGCTGGAATCACATCCTCCTGTCAATGGAATTAAGTACGTCAGATATGAAGTCTAGCGAAATAGCCATAAAGTTTGAAGAGAATGCGGTCGTCCCAGCCGACAAATTCAAGGCCCCTGCGGGATATAAGGTTCTATGAGGAGTATTATCGGGTGACAACCAAACTTATGATTGGGCACCGATAAATGATGAAGTCAAGAATAGAGACTTTAACGGCTAAGAAGCTAATTGGAAAGAGGTCAATCATGTCTTTGGAAGACAATACGACCGGAGAACTTTGGCGTAGCTTCATGACAAGGCGTAAAGAAATTGTAAACATTATTGGCACAGACCTTTATTCATTGCAAGTTTATGATCCATCCTATTTTGAAAATTTCAACCCAGAAAATAGATTTGAAAAATGGGCTGCCATAGAGGTAAATGACTTTAATAATATTCCGGAAGGCATGAATTCAATGACTCTGAATGGTGGGCTATATGCCGTCTTCATTTATAAAGGAACGGCCAGCCACGGGGCAAAAGCATTTCAATATATTTTTGAAACATGGTTGCCAAATTCTGAGTTTGCATTGGACTACAGGCCACACTTTGAAATTTTGGGAGAAACATATAAGAATGAAGATCCCGAGTCAGAGGAAGAAATATGGATACCGATTAAAACAAAGTAAATTGGGCGGACACATGCTTAACCAAAAACTTAAACCAATAAAGTCATGAAGATGAGAATTGCAACCCTGCTTCTAACAATGCTAGGTACGGTGAGTTTGTCATTCGCTCAGGACAAGGGCAATCAAAATCTGGTTCGATACCCTGATCCATCCTATGTAGTGCACGATCCACGTTTTGGCAAATACATTGTCGGTAATGCTGCTGTGGAAAGGCTTTGGACCGGTGCCAGGTGGGCCGAAGGACCTGCTTGGTTTGGGGATGGGCGATTTCTTGTTTTCAGTGACATTCCCAACAACCGTGTGATGCGTTGGACAGAGGAAACCAATCAGGTTACTGTTTTCCAAACGCCGTCTAACAATGCAAATGGACACACGCGTGACCGGCAAGGGAGGTTAATCAGTTGTGAGCATGATGCACGGAGGGTAACGCGTACAGAACATGATGGCACGATTACGGTAATCGCCGATCGATACAAAGGAAAGAAACTGAATGCTCCCAATGATGTGGTGGTCCACTCTAATGGAAGTATCTGGTTTACAGATCCTGGCTACGGCATCCTTTCTAACTACGAAGGACATGTAGATCAATTTGAATTGCCGGCGAATGTGTATCGAATCGATCCCGTCAATGGAGAGCTCACCGTTGTGGCTGGTACACTGGGCCGTCCGAACGGTTTATGTTTTTCACCGGATGAGAAGCGACTTTATATCGCCGATACGGGACCACACCCAGGCAAACCGCAACCCCTGTATGCTTTTGATGTCATAGATGGGAAAAGCCTGTCCAACAGCCGTATTTTCGCGGAGATGGCGGCTGGCGGCTCGGATGGAATCCGATGTGATGTAGATGGAAATCTCTGGGCTTCGGCAGGGTGGGGCGGAGATGGGGTTGATGGTGTTCACATCTTTGCACCAGATGGTAAGCTCATTGGCCAAATAAAACTGCCTGAGACTTGTGCGAACCTTTGCTTTGGCGGAGTGAAGCGCAACAGATTGTTCATGGTGGCCAGCCAATCACTCTATTCAGTTTATGTGAACACGCAGGGTGCGCAGGTTCCTTAAAAGATACACAGGAGTATGATCATGGCTGTCGATCAACTAAAGCCCTCGTTTGATTTGTTAAAACCGATAAAACCGATATAAAATCAGAAAATGAAAAATACATTTTTATTGGTACTGGTCGTTTCCGTCACCGCTTTCGGACAGGGCCAATTTTCAAAAAGGGAAATCAGGGAGATCAAACTTGACGGTGCTGGCTACGAATTGGGATTGCAACATGGCAAACTCCTGAAGCTGGAGATTAATGACATTATTGTCAAGATGAAGAAGAATACTGCGGAAATTCTTAAGAAGGACGCAGAGCAAGTATTAAAAGATTTTTTTGTCTACGCGCAATTTACGGACGACATAAAGAAATACACACCAGAGTTGTATGAGGAAGTCCGGGGGATGGCAGATGGTTCGGGGCAGGCTTTCAATGACATCATGGCTCTGAATCTTATGGATGAACTTTGGGTGTACATCAACAATATTCAAAATCATCATTGCAGCGGCATGGGGGTACCTTCAGTCAATGGAAGCACCAGCTACATTGCTCAAAACATGGATATTGAGAGCTATACAGAGGGTCATCAAATCCTGGTGCGGCTGTCAAGAACGGATAAACGACCGGAACAATTTATTCTGACACACCCAGGATGCATTGCTTTGAATGGTATGAATGAAAAAGGAATCGGAGCTTGTATGAATACCTTAATGCAGTTAAAAGCCTCTTCAAAGGGCTTGCCTGTAGCATTCATCGTAAGACGAATTGTTAATTCAACGAACAAGGAAGATGTGTTGAGCTTTATCCAAACTATCCCGCACGCTTCGGGGCAAAACTATATCATTGGCATCAGGGGTGAAGTATATGATTTTGAAGCATCGGATTATAAAGTAATTCGATTTGACCCACAGAACGCCAACGGCACAGTATATCACACCAACCACCCGATCGTAAATGATGATGTGAAACCATGGTTTGAAAAATTTAATCCAAAGGGAGAGGTTAACCCACTTTGCAGCTATCCGGTCAGAAGTAGCTGTGTTCTAATAGGTTCTGTTTTTTCTGGTGTTAGTTTGTGTACTACAGATTTTCGTTTTGT
>JAYVQY010000083.1:0-6804 GCA_043776715.1 Cyclobacteriaceae bacterium
ATAAATTGGAACAACTTCTCCCCAACAACTGGTCGGCAGCCAACTCCTGAATAATTAATTTTTCCGATATTTAATACCCGTACTTCATCGGACGCTTACCCAGCAACCAGATACTAAATACCAAAAAAAAGACCGCCAGTTGCCCGACAGTCTTCTCTTAATATAACTACTTCTCTTAGTTAGCTGGCCCCAGAAACCAGATACCAGCAACCAGATACTTGCTCACGCTTATTCAGCTTCCGGTTTCGAATCAGCTGCCGCCGCCTTCGACGCCGACATCTTCTCCTTCAACGCGCTCAAAGCTTCCAAATCTCCCAGCGTAGATTTTTCGCTCTGTTGGTTGATGTTGGCGATGGTCTTGCCTTTGGGCTCCGCCTTCTTCTTGGCTGGCGCTGCTGCTGCCACCGGTGCTGCCTTCTCTTCTTCGGCAGACCACATTGCCCGGTGACTCAACGCGATCCTGCGGTCTTCCTTCGAGAACTCCAACACTTTGAAGTCCAGGGTCTCTCCGATTTCAGTCTTCCCGCCGTCTTCCTTCGCCAGGTTCTTGGTAGCGCAGAATCCTTCGATTCCATATTGCAACTCTACCACCATACCCTTCTCGTTCTTGTTGACGAGGGTACCCTTGTGAATAGATCCGGCAGAGAAAATGCTCTCAAACGTATCCCATGGATTCTCTTCCATGTGCTTATGGCTGAGGGCCAGCCTGCGGTTGGCGCCATCTAGTTCCAGCACTTTCACTTCGAGGGTCTCTCCTACTTTGATAAACTCCGAAGGGTGTTTCACCTTCTTCGTCCAGCTCAAATCTGATACGTGTACCAGTCCGTCAATTCCTTCTTCTAGTTCGAGGAACAAGCCGAAGTTCGTGAGGTTGCGTACGATTCCTTTCTGAACGCTGCCCACTGCATATTTGGTGAGCACATCCTGACGTGTCCATGGATCTTCTGAAAGTTGCTTGATGCCCAGGGACATCTTGCGCTCCGTGCGATCGATGGTCAATACCACGGCGTCGATCATGTCTCCAACTTTGATGAAGTCCTGAGGATTTCTCAAATGCTGTGACCAGCTCATTTCACTGACGTGAATAAGTCCTTCCACACCAGGCTGCAGTTCGAGGAACGCACCGTAATCGGCTACGTTCACAATCTTGCCTTTTACTTTTGAACCAATTACAATTTCAGCTGGCAACGACTCCCATGGATGTGGGGTAAGTTGCTTCATGCCGAGGGAAATGCGCTTCTTCTCGTGATCGAAGTCGAGCACCACCACTTTCACCGTCTGGTCGAGTTTTAACAACTCTTCCGGATGGGCGATGCGTCCCCATGAAATATCTGTGATGTGTAGTAAACCATCCACACCACCGAGGTCGATGAACACACCAAAGTTGGTCATGTTCTTGATCACACCTTCCAGCACCTGGCCTTTGTCGAGGTTGGTGAGGATGGCGGCTTTCTGCTGCTCAAGGTCTTTTTCGATCAACACCTTGTGAGATACTACAACGTTATCATTGGTGTAGTTGATTTTCACCACCTTCACCTCAATGTTCTTGTTTACATAAATATCAAAGTCACGGATTGGCTTCACATCGATCTGTGAACCGGGTAAGAAGGCTTCTATGCCAAATACATCCACGATCAATCCACCTTTCGTTCTGCGTTTTACAAAACCTTCGATGATCTGATCTTTGTCCAGGGCCGTCTGCACATATTCCCAGCCCTTCACCAACTTCGCTTTTCTGCGTGACAGCACTAGTTGACCCATCGCATTTTCGCGCTCCTCGATGAAGAGGTCTACTTCGTCACCAATTTTCAAGTTGGGCATGTCCTTGAATTCCGCCAGCGGCACGAGACCATCTGACTTGAACCCAATGTTCAGGATCACGTCGCGGTTGTTGATTCCAACCACACTCCCCTTCACTACTTCACTGTTGCTTACCGTGGCAACGGTGCCAGAGTATAGCTTCATCATATTGTCGCGGTCAGAGGAGTTGTAACCTTCTCCAAAACCCTTGCGCTCAAATGCTTCCCAATCAAAACCTTCCAACGAAACAGTCGAAGAGCTCTTGCGGGCGGTCACATCACGTACTACGCGACTGATGCCTTCTTCTTCTTCAGCACGCTTGGCTGCTTTGAATGCCGCGAGCTCGTCTTGCTCGAGTTCAACCACGGCGGTTTTTACGTCCACATCTGCTTCAGCACCTTTGATTGCCAGGGGCTTCTTCTCTGTGGGGTCTGTTTTGGTGACTTTTGAATCTCCACCTCTTTGTCCTTTTGCCATACTGTAAATGCCCTTTTTTACATGTTGCAGGCGGGCGAGGGCTGCTAACACTTTAGTTGAATACGCCTTGAAAACAATCAAAACGGCCCCTACGGAGCAGGGGGGCGCAAATATAATTAGATTTTTGGGAAAAAGTACCAGTTCGGCACGGGTTACGGGTGCTGTCTTCGCGGCTCCGTCTCGGGTTGCCGCGAGCTTTGAATTTAACTTTGAAATAAAAAGTCAATTGCCAAAATGATTTGAGAACGAAGTATAATTAGCACAATGAATTTCCAGTGTGGATCGCGGTATTTTTGATGAGACATCAAAAAACCGCGAAGACCAAGATTCTCAAGACTTAATGCTGAAGATCCTCCACTTTCAGTGTACCCACCGCGTAGTCAATCAGGATTTTCTGAAAGACAAGGGTGAACTCTGCTTGTGCTTTGTCGGTCTGCGCTTGCACCAGCACGCGGTTGGCGTTGGTGAAGTCCACGAAGTTGGTGACTCCAAGATCGTAGCGCTCTGTCTCCAGTTGAAAGGCGAGCTCGGCAGCCTTCACTTGATCGGTGGTCACAGCGTACGCTTTCCTCGCGCCTTCATAATTTCTAACAGAGCGCTGCACATCATTCTTGATCTGGTACTCCAGGTTCTTTTTGTTCAACTGGCTATTTTCATACAACACCTGTTGCTGCATGCGCAGCGTTCTGTTCTGCAGTCCACTGAACACAGGAATGTTCAATTGAAATCCGTACTGCTTGTAGACGTTGTTTCTTGTGAACTGATCCGAGAACTTAGGCTGAGTGGGCACCCAGACCCCAGATCCATTTTGAATGGAGTCAGGTTGGTTGTGCTGATAGTTATAGGCAGAGCCATAGTTTCCAAAAGCATATAACTGAGGCATCATATTACCCCCGGCTGCTTTCATCGCAAACTTCTGAGCTGACTCGAGTTTGTCTGCCCTCAGGTAATCACCACGATATTGCTTTGCCTTTTCGGCGAGTTCTTCAATGTTTAAGTCGTTGCTGTTGCCAATCTGGTTGATGTCCCAATTAGGCTTCTCTACTTCAAAATGTTCAAAGGGGTCAATCAACAGGGTTTGGACCAACAGTGTCTTATCGTTATTCAAGGCTATCTCGGCCTGCACGTGCCTCAGTTCAGCCGCCTTGGCGAGGGCATCCTGATTGTACTCATCCACAGGCGATCGGGCGCCCAAAGCAACCTGCTCTTTTACTTGCGTCAACTGCTTGTTCAGTGCTTCAAAATTTTCTTTGGCAATCTTTAACAACTCCACATCCAGCATCACACGCAAATATTGATTCGCCACCGTGTTGATCAGATCCTGACCGGTGCGATTCACAAAGTAGGCCTGGGCATCGAGTGCATTGGCATACTGCTTGATCTGGTTCATCCTGTTGAAGCCACTGAAAACATTGATGTTGGCATTAATAGCGCCTGTGACGTTATCCCTAATACCATTGACAACCGTTCCGGTGTTGTTGTTGAATGAATTCCCATCGAACCGCGCTGCTTGACCAAAGAGACTCACGTTGGGTCCTAATCCCGCAATGCTTTGAGTTCGCTGCGCCTGACTCAGCTCCAAATTGTTTCTCTGCTGGTTCAGCAGCACCGCGTTCTTGATCGCAATTTTCACCGCATCTTCAAAGGTGAGGACCTTTGTGGTGGTCTGCGCAAAAGATGGAGAAGCCATTAAACCCATTGCCACCAGCGCAGCAAATATTCTACTCTTCATATTATGTCGTCTTTTTATTTATTTGATCTGATCCGATCGCGCCATCGGCAATTCTAATCACCCGCTTGCTGCGCGCTGCATTTTCTTCTGAGTGCGTCACTTGTATAATCGTAATGCCTTCCTCGTTCAATTTTTGAAAAATATCCATGATGGCTTTGCCCTGCTCGGAGTGCAGATTGCCGGTCGGTTCATCCGCCAGCAAGAGCTTGGGCTGTCCGACGATGGCGCGTGCAATGCCTACCAACTGTTGCTGACCGCCGCTTAATTGTTCGGGAAATAAATCCTTCTTTGCCACCATGTTAAAACGGTCGAGCATCTCGGCCACCATGCTTTTGCGTTGGCTGCCGTTCACACCCTTGTACAAAAGGGGTGTCTCAATATTTTCATACACCGTAAGTTCGTCAATGAGGTGATAAGCCTGGAAGATGAACCCGATGTAGTTCTTGTGCATTTCACTTTTCTGCCGCTCCTTCATCTTATGCACCGGCTCATCGAAGAAATAATACTCTCCTGCCGACGGTTCATCCAGCATGCCAATGATGTTCATAAGCGTAGACTTACCAGAACCGCTGGGTCCCATGATGGTCAAAAATTCTCCCTGCTGTACCTCCAGGTCAATCCCTTTGAGAATAAAGGTCCTCTGAAATCGGGTGTCAATGAATTTGTCAACGTCTTGTAGCTTGATCATATTTCTCTTGGTTGCACGGCACCCGGCAGCGTAATGCCAATAATAATGCCATCTGTAATTCTAGCTTTAGACGACTAATTATGAGTAATAGTTTCAAGAAATACGTCCGGCCTTGAAAAAAGGTGTCCGGAAATGGACGGGAGAGAAGGTATTGGGTGCTGGGTGTTGGGTTTTGGTCGTGCAAGTAACTCGGGGAATCCGATCAATCAGCAACTACCAACAAACGACTAAATTAAAAGACGACCGGGCGCAGAATCACATCTACCCGTCGGTTCATCATCATGCCTTGAAAGGTGTTGTTTGAATACACTGGGTTTTCGAAAGCCCAATCTTTGATGTGGATCACTTTCTCCGGTATGTCCTTCTGGACCAGGATATCAAAGACTGCTTCGCTGCGCATGCGTGAGAGCATTTCATTGAAGCGTTTGCCACCCATTGGATCGGTGTGACTGATTAACTGAATTTCGTATTTGTCAAGCAAATTGGGGATTGAATCCAGCCAATGTGCGAGGTCTCCAGCCTGGTATTCATCGATGTATGCGCTACCACCATCAAAATAGATGCTTTTGCGGATTTCATCCTGCTGCTGAGCAACGGCCAGGCTGCCGACTAGCATCAAAATCAAAGTGAGGCGGAGCATGATTAAAGTTACGAATGATTGCAAATACACTACCTGATATTTCAATATTATTTGTTCCGAAAATTCAGAAATTCTGCTTTCGACGCGGCATTCAGCAAGTTCAAAAATCATTCTTTTTAAAAAAGCCAAAGCCAACGATCCGAGGGCCAACACAATAATTAACCTCAAGTGCAGGATAAATTTGTTTGTAGTAACTCAACCAATTCACTTATGTAGCACTGGCATTGGTGTAGTTGTTCGAAATCGCAATTTTTTCTTTCGTCTCTTTTAATTTTTTTCAAGTCTCTCTTTTGCTTCTGTTTGTTGATTGTACCAAAACATTTGTGTCACAAAATCTAACGGCCAATCTCTTCGAGCTCTTGATTTAATTTTGCCCTCAGGAATCGACTTCATGTATTTGTATGCTTCAATTTGTTCGTTGATCCAATATTCTTGAGTTACATAATCGTCGGGCCAATCCCTTTTTGCTTTACCTTTAAGTTTTTCAATAATCAGTTTCTCTTCTCGCTCCGAGGCTTTGGCAACACTATCTAAATAGTTTTGCCTTTTGACTTCATATAATTGTTGTAACCGATCACTTTCTTTAGAAATGACACGCTCAACTGGAATGTCGCTGTAGGCAACAAATACCCTTTTTACACTGTCAGATATTATCCTTTCAAAATAATCAATTCTTATGTTTGTTCTTAGCCAATAGAATTTAGACCCTCGTATACCATTCGTATACGGATGTTCGCCAAAGTTTTTCTTAGTATCCATCAAAACCTCTGTGATGTAGTCTGCATTGGTCTTATTCTGTGGTTCATTCTTTTCTTGCATGACACTTTCAACTGTTCTCCATAGCTTTCCTTTGTAGTAATAGAATTCAACTAAATTCCAAAGTATGAAGTTCTTGGTTTTAAATCTATAATAAACCGTACTGTCTGAATAAATGCCTACGGTATTGTCTGAACTTAGTTCTAGAGATTGTTTGTAAACCTGATCCCTGGTCATCCCAAATAAATAGCCATGATTTAGCTTATCAATCCTTTTACCTGAAGCAATACTTTTATCTTCAAGTTGAATTGCAATATTTTTAAGCTCTTCTTCCTTCTGCTTTTGATTTGATTCACAAGAAGTAAGAATTAAACATGCCATTAAAATAGCGGGACTGTTCAAGAGAACACTCATATTCTTTCCAATGATTTCCTGACGAGTTGTTTTTGTGAATATTGGATTTTCAACTCAATCATTTGCTTATCAGATCACTTTTTAATTATTGAATCTTTTTTCTCAATCGGTAGCTTAGGTTTTTCATCTGACGGTAATTTAATACTCTTATCTCGCTGCGAATTGTCACTATTTTGCTGTCTCATTATTTCATTTTGCTCCGTAAGCGTCCGATGAAGTACGGGTATTAAATATCGGAAAAATTAATTATTCAGGAGTTGGCTGCCGACCAGTTGTTGGGGAGAAGTTGTTCCAATT
>JAYVQY010000084.1:0-64815 GCA_043776715.1 Cyclobacteriaceae bacterium
AAACCTGTTAATTCAATCATGCAAAACCATCAAGCAGCGCGCCCTAATCGAGTTATTCTACTCCACCGGTGTACGACTGGAAGAATGTAGCAAGCTGAAGATCACAGACATTGATTCTGCTAATCAATGCATCCACTTGAGAGAGGGTAAAGGACGCAAGGACCGTAAGATGCTCCTCTCTCCCCGATGCCTGGAAACCCTGAGAAGCTATTACCTCCTGCACAAACCCAAAATCTATCTCTTCGAAGGCCGATGGGCTGCCAAAGGCATGCATCCCCGAGCCATTCAGCATGCAGTCTATCTATGTTTCAAGTATGCCGGCATGAAAGACAAACCCTATAGTCCACACACCTTACGTCATTCTTTCGCAACCCATCTCCTTGACAACGGCACCGACATTCATACCATTAAAGAGTTGTTGGGTCACAGTACCATTGCTACCACGATGATCTACCTTCATCTGCAAATCCGCAAGCGGGCCTCTATCATCTCACGCTGGATTTGCTTATTGACAAAAACACCGTTGCTCAATGAGTGCCCTGGTTAAAGCTGCTGGTCTGCAACTCGTGTTGAACACTATCCCTGCATGGAAGGCAACCTGCAGACCCGGTGCCCTGCCTGTTCTTTCAATCCATTGCCCTGCTGACATGATAAACCTATTCACGCCTGCTTCTAAAACAATTACCCCGAATTCGGGGTAATTAAAATTCGCGTTGTTGATTTTTTCCCACACGCCCAGATATTCCAGGGTGTTTTTGTTGGTTATCCACTTCCCGATTAACCCGCTTCCTTCATTGAAACCGGCTGTCATATCTGTCAGGTTGATAAAATCGGCTTCATTTTGGGTAATAACCGTAATGGTTGAGTTTTTTACCTGTAGAATTCTTCCTTTCGCCATATTCAATTTTAGTCAAACTCCAGCTTCCAGCTTCGCCCAGCCAATTAATTCTTTTACCTTTGGTTTTTAAGTCCGCCCTGCATGAATGTCGACTCCCAAGTCGTTTTCTGAACTTAGTTCGGGATTAGTGCAATGGTGGGCTTTTTTAATTCCCCTATACTTGCGTTTCATCATGCCGCCAATGCATCATTAATTCATTAATAATCTCATCGGTCTGTTCGCCAAACAATTGCCACATTTTACCTAATCCGCCTAAGGCATTAAAAGGATTGTAGTCAAAGTCTTCACGTTCAATATGAAAGCTGTTGGTAATGTATTCTTTCATCAATCGCAACCAATGCCTTTGTTCTTCTGTAAACTTAGTTGCTCCTGCTTGTTTTTTAAAGAGGCTACACCCACCAACATATCAGGAAATTTTGCGGTCAACCCGAATTCATAACACAAATAGGTCGAGATCAACGACAAGGCTGTAACAATAAACGTTTTGTAGTTGATGATCAGAGAAAAACTGTGGAGGATTCTTTTCATGTCGATGTGAGGCCCCAGCATTGGGGATAGGTGAAGTTACCAAAAAGTTACCGAATTATTAAGAAAGTCGACGGATTCAGGGTTAAAATCCAGGCTGATACTTTCGCCACAGCAATTGGACATTATCAATTCAAGCATTGGGTCTTCCGATTGACAGGCCAGGTGTTGCTACCTACAGGTCAGACAGCCTTGTGGCAAAACTTCTTACAGAAAGAGTTTGGGTAGAGGCCGCGTCTCAGTACTTCCCTCGAAATATAAAACCATGAAAATCAAAAGCCACACTTTTGATTGTCATGGGTAAAATTTTGATATTCTTTGTCGTGATCTCTTCCGGCTAAAGTTATTCCGAAAATGAAAAGACTGTGGTTTGTAGCTTGAAAGAGTTTGTTTCTGCGCACCTGGGGCAGTTATAGACAAATCGCATCCCTGTTTTCAGGGATGGAGAAAACGGTGGCAGGCTTTTGTATTGAAGGGAAAAGAACGAAATTCAAGTCGCACTTGCGAGGACTTAGATATAAAATGGCGACTACGTGGTATACGCAGTCGCCTAGTGAATCCTTCGGCTCATGGCCTTGTTGTGATTCGTCTTTCAATAGTAAATGTATAAAACTTGTTTGATATGCAAAAACTTGGATTGGATTTGGGAAGTTCATCGATAGGTTGGGCTCTGAGGGAGGATAACAAAATAGAAAAAAGAGGAGTTATCACCTTCCAATCAGGGATGATGAAAGGTCAAACCGGCGGTTACACATCACCAACAAGGGACAGACGAGTCGCACGTTCGAAGAGAAGACTTATACAGGCAAGAAAATACAGAAAGTGGGAACTTCTGAAGATCCTATTGGTTGAGTTTGTGCCGATGCATCCTATGGAATTGGAAACCTGGAGCAAATACAAAAAAGGACAAACTCAGAAATTTCCAGAAAATGAAACTTTCCTAAAATGGCTTGCATGTGATTTTACTTATGAAGAAGGAATTAAGTACAATAATCCCTACGAAGTAAGGGTAAAAGCTCTCGATAGTAAATTGAGCAAACATGAGTTTGGAAGGGCGCTATATCATTTGGTCCAAAGAAGAGGGTATAAAGACATTGGCGAAACGGATAAGGAAACCGAAAAACAAATTGAACGAAGAGAGGACAGTGGTTTTCAGGCTGCGTTGGATGCAAGCAGAACAATCGCTGAGGCGTTGCATAAAGATTTCTTAGAGAAAGGCGAGCGGGCAAGAAACCAATATCCCTACAGGGAGGAATATAGAAACGAATTAGAACAAATATGCAAAGGACAAGGTTATGATACATCCAAAAATGACAATGGAGAATATTCCAGCGATTTTGTTCAGCAATTATGGAAAGCCATCATCTGGCAACGGCCATTAAAAAGTCAAAAAGGAAACATCGGCAAGTGTACGCTAGAACCTACGAAACCAAGATGCCCCGTTTCTCATCCAATATTTGAAATCTTCAGGGCATGGAGTTTTATTAATACCATTAAATACTTTGGAGATAATGGCGAGAAACAATTTTTATCGCCCGACTTAAAAAAACAGCTTTTCGAATTCTTTCTCAAAAAGGATAAAAGCTTCAAATTCGAAGAGATTAAAACATTCTTGGATAAACGGCTCAAAAACAAAAGGAAGTACAATTATCCTATTGACAATAAGACAGGAAAGTATGATACTTCTGTTTCCGGAATGCCAATATGCAAAGGACTAGTCGATGTCTTTGGCGATCGTGTAAGCGGAACCATATCGACACTTCATAATTTTAACATTGGAAACGCCCCTAAAATTATTCAGAAGTATTCTTTATATGATCTATGGCATATTCTCTTTTCCTTCGATTCTAAATCATCAAAGAATAAGAAATTCCTCGAAGAGTTTGCTAATAAGACACTTGGAATTGCGAGCATAGAAAAAAAAGACAAAGCGTATAATTCTTTCGCCAAAATCAAGGACAATTTCACCACTGGTTATTCAGACCTTAGCCTAAAAGCCATGTGCAAAATTATTCCCTTCCTTGAAGAAGGTCATTTATATCACGAAGCAGTTGTACTCGCCAAAATACCTGAACTACTAGGGGAAGAATGGGAAGCCCAAAAAGGAAAGATTCTTGAAAGTGCAAAACAATCAACCGCCCTTTATGACTGGAATAAAAACACTCTAGGTATAACTAATAATCTTATTGACCAATATAAAGGTTTAGAACATGAAGAAACGTTTGCCTACAAAAACTTTGAATACATTCTTAGTAATGACGATATAAACGACGTGGAAAAAGCCTGTCGAAGCCATTTTGGCGAAAGATCGTGGCCAAACAGAATTGATAAGCATGAAATTACCGAAGCCGTAAAGAAACACTACCAGGCATTCTTTAAAGATCAGAAGCGCTCTTATCGTGAAGCACCAACGCTTGCGAATTTGTTTAAAGAGAAGTTACAAGAGAAAAAGATCAGCCTGAATGGGGACCTCTATCACCATTCTCATTTTGAGAACAGATACGGAAAACCTGCAATTGACAAGAAAACACGTCTTCAGATTCTTCCCGAACCTAGAATAGATAGCATTAAAAACCCCATGTTCAATAAGGCTCTGAGTATTCTTAGAAAATTGGTAAACGAATTGATAATCAATGACATCATTGATAGCGATACTGAAATCGTAATTGAATTAGCGCGCGAATTAAATGACAACAATAAAAGGGCTGCCATTGAACGATATCAGAATGAAAGAAAAAACAATCGTGAAAAGTATCGAGCATTTTTGGAAGAATTTAAAGAAAGAGAAAAAACGTCAATAAATGTTGAAGAAAGCATTTCAGCTTTTGAAATGTGGACCGAACAAACATTTGAAGAAACTACAAATGAGAAAGGAAATGAATTCATAAATAAGAGTCGGCTAGATGTACTTAGAGAAAAGGAATCGGTAAGGCGATATGAATTATGGATGGAACAGAAGGGACAGTGTATGTACACTGGCAAAATGATTTCCATTTCTCAACTTTTTTCCAGTGAGATTGACATTATGCATACTATCCCGCGCAGTTTGTTGCCAGACAACACAATGGCAAATATGACGGTTGGGTATTCAAAATATAATCGTGATTTACAAATACAAAGGTTACCGAAAGAATGTAATAACTATTACAGTGACGTGGAAGGTTGGGGAACAAGAATTGAGCCGCGTCTGGACAATTGGATTTCGGAAAAAGAACGTTTCAGGAAATTATATGAAGATCGTTTAAGATCTAAAGGTAACGAAGATGAAATGGCTAAAAACAAAAGGATACAAGAAAAGCATTACTATAGAATGCACTACGATTACTGGCATGATAAGGCAGCACGATTCACAGCAGAAGAAGTAAAAGACAGTTGGGCAAGAAGGCAACTTGTCGATACTCAGATGGTAAGCAAGTATGCCCGGGAATTTTTGAAAACCTGTTTCAAAAAAGTAGCCGTACAAAAAGGGATCATTACAGCAGACTTCAGAAAAGTATATGGTTTTCAGGAAGAAGATGAAATCAAAAGCCGAAACAGACATACACATCACGCGATTGATGCGGCGGTTCTTACTCTTATCCCCGTCAATAGCAGCAACAGGGATAGAGTCCTCAAAAAGATGTATGAATATTATGAAGTGGGGAAAGGTCAGTATACTACCTCTCCTTTCAATGGATTCAATCCCCAAAGACTAATCAAAGACATCGATAGCAATACGCTGATTGTAAATTATGAGAATGATAAAATTCTTAAACAGTCATACAGAAATGTCAGGAAGCGCGGCAAACTTCAATATGTAAAAAATAAAGAAGCTGAGTTTATCCGAGATGGTAATGGAAACAAAATCGTCAAAAAGGCTAAGGGAGATACCGTGAGGAGTGTTTTATATAAAGATACCTTTGTGGCGAAAATTAGAGATGTGGAACGTCACAGTGACGGGCAACCCATACGGGAAAGTAATGACTGGAAATATAAGAAAGGAAAAGAAGAATTCATTTACACTGTACGCAAGCCAATAAACGATGTATTATCAAAAATTGAAGACATCGTTGATCCAGCTATTAGGAAACTTGTAAGTGAACAAAGGAATAATACCGTGATTAAGGACTATCAAGGTAATATTATTCGCCACGTTCGGATAAAAACAAGTGCCGGGCAATCCGTAAAAGAACGGGTAAACTACCGGTCCTCACACGATTACAAAAATCATTACTACTCAGCGGCAGGCTCGCTTCCATATGCAATTTTTCTTGAAAAGGGAAATTCATCAAGGATGAAACTAACAAGAGAAGGAGATATACCCGATGAAAAAATGGAACGCATGATGTTTCCAATTGCTTCTTTCGAGGTGGCAAAAATGAACAAGAGAGTAGGGAAATTTGATTTAGATCAATACATCAGAGACCAATATCCCGATTTTGCCGATTGGAATAAAAAGCTACTGAAAGTAGGGCAGAAAGTGATTGTTCTTAATAGTGATAGTGAATATGAGAAAAGAAGTGCCATTGAATTTCAAAAGAATCGTCTGTATGTAATTACAAAATTTTCTGATGGCAGCATTTGGATGAAGTATCATTTGGAAGCACAGGCAGATAAAGATATTGACAAATCTATTAAAGGTGAAAAAGACAGATTACTTCGTCAATATGAAATTCAATATGGGATACCAGAAATTATCCAGGATATCTTCATTAAAGATGCGGTGACTCGAAAAGACGATTATGAAAAAAAGAAGTACTCTTTTGCTCAATTGGATTCGTTTAGATTTATAAAGTTAATTGAGAAAATCGGTGAAGATGGAGTAAGACGAATAAAGAATGAACTTGACAAATTTAAAACGCAATCAGGTTCTATCGAAATCGAAGGAAAGACTCCTTTGTTAAAGATGTCTAAAGAAAACTGGAACTTCCTATATGAAGACAATGATTTTAACGTTTCGTTGCTGGGGAAAATAAGTTGGAATCATGATGCAATGAAAAAATCGATTGATGCCTTATAATTCTTAAGACGTAGTCTCGCCTCATGATCAAGCGCACCCTCTACTTCGGCAACCCTGCCTACCTCAGCCGCCGCGACGAGCAACTCGTTCTGCGATTGCCCGAAGTAGAGAAGAACGATACGTTACCAGATTCATTCAAGAAAGAAGCCCACGTAACCATCCCCATCGAAGACATTGGCATTGTTATCCTGGATGAACAGAGACTAATCATCACCCAAAGCCTGATCGACGGACTGATCGAAAACAATGTGGCTCTGATCACCTGCGACAAGACCCACCACCCCACAGGGCTTATGCTCAACCTGGCTGGCAACAAATTGCAGTCGGCCAAATTCAAAGCCCAACTGGAAGCCGGGCAGCCGCTCGTGAAACAACTCTGGCAACAGACCATCAAGGCTAAAATTCTAAACCAGGCAGCGGTACTGCGCCGTGCAGGAGTTGAGACCGGAAACATGATGAAGTGGGCAGGCGATGTAAAGTCCGGCGACCCCGATAACCTTGAGGCACGTGCCGCCGCCTACTACTGGAAAAATATTTTTCCGGAGGTCACGGGATTCCGGCGTGAGCGCGAAGGCATACCGCCGAACAATTTGTTGAATTATTGCTACGCCATCCTGCGCGCGATCGTGGCGCGAAGCCTCGTAGGGTCGGGTCTCCTCCCTACCCTGGGCATCCATCACCGGAATCAATACAACCATTATTGCCTCGCCGATGATATCATGGAGCCTTACCGGCCGTTTGCAGATGCATTGGTGGTGGAGATCATGAAGAATGGTGAAGATTTCACTGAACTAACCCCCTCAGTAAAAAGACAACTCCTGAGCATCGCCACAGTTGACGTTGTTTTTGACGATGGCCGCAGTCCATTGATGGTAGCCACCCAACGTACCACCTCCTCTTTGGCAAAATGTTTTGAGCTGACTTCAAAAAAAATAGTATACCCGAAGTTGCTGTAATGACAAAAACCTTTTCTTCCTCTACCTCATCCTTAGTCCTTCTCGAACTGGAGAAGGTTGAGCGGAGTTTTTAGAGTCATATGCGCTTCAACGAATACAGAATTATGTGGATCATGGTTCTCTTCGACCTGCCGACTGAAACCAAGAAGGACCGCAAAAATTATACGGTCTTCCGCAAGAGCATGATGAAGAGCGGATTCACGATGTTTCAATTCAGTGCCTACCTGCGTCATTGTCCGAGCCGTGAAAACGCGGACACCCACATCAACCGGGTTCGGAAGCAACTGCCACCCAGAGGGCATGTGGGCATTCTAACCATTACCGACAAGCAGTTCGGGATGATGCAGATTTTCTATGGCAAGACTGAGAAAGAAAAGCCGCCCATTCCACAGCAACTTGAGCTTTTTTAAGACGCTCATGAATCAAAACTTAAACCGTGAAATACTAAAATACCATTTTATATTTTCACGCAATAGAATTATCTTTGCCCCATGATCACCCGCGGACTAACCCCTTATATAGATACCCTTCTGAACGAATTCCCCGCCGTGGCGCTCCTGGGTCCACGCCAGGTGGGAAAGACCACGCTTGCGCAGGCCATCCTGAAAAAGCAAAAAAAAAAGACGTTGTACTTCGACCTGGAAAACGACCGCGACATTGCCCGGCTGAAAGATCCTGATTTTGTATTCGATCAATACCCTGATCATTGTATCGTGCTGGATGAAATACAGCGCATGCCTGGTCTATTTGCAGGTTTGCGTCCTGTAATTGACCGCCACCGTAAACCAGGCCGGTTTATCCTTACAGGATCAGCGTCGCCTGAGCTGGTAAAGGGTGTGTCCGAATCATTGGCCGGACGCATCGCCTTTGCTGAACTGGCACCGGTCAATTTGCCTGAAGCAAAGAAGGCAGGGCTAGGTCAGTCATTGCACTGGTTCCGCGGAGGGTTTCCCCTAGCCCTGACAGCCAAAAACGATGACTCTTTTATTCGATGGACTGAGAACTTTATCAGGACCTACGTTGAACGCGATTTGTCTCTGTTGTTTGGTGTAAACCTATCGGAAAAGATCATGCGCAACTTCTGGTATATGCTGGCCGGAAATAATGGTGCTATCTGGAGCGCTGAAAATTACGCCAGGTCTTTGGGTGTTTCAAGTCCTACCATCAAGCGCTACCTCGATTTCATGGAAGGGGCATTCCTTGTCCGGCAATTGCCGGCATGGTTTGTCAATACTAAAAAACGATTGGTCAAGGCTCCCAAAGTTTATCTGCGCGACAGCGGGTTGCTGCATACACTCAATCGCATTCACGCAGCCAAAGATCTGCCGCTCCACCTCGGGCTGGGTGCATCGTGGGAAGGATATGTAATCGAACAGGTCCATCAGTTGAAACCTCCACACATCGACCTCTTTTACTACCGGACCCACCATGGAGCAGAATGCGACCTTCTCCTGGTGGAAGGGATCAAACCCCGTATGGCCGTGGAGATCAAACACGGTGCGACACCCGTGCTATCAAAAGGGTTTTATAATGTGATGGACGATCTGAAGATCAGGCAGGGGTTTGTCATTGTGCCTCTAGGAGAGTCATACCCATTGAACAAGCAGATTCAGTGTAGCGGTCTGGTAAAATTTCTGACAGAGGTATTACCGGGACTCTGAACCGCTCTAAAATAAAAGCCCCAATGGCCGTTTGAATTCCGGCCATTGAGGCATTATCCTGACAACCTTCCAGGCTTTTTGACACTGAAAACGCTCCTAAAGCGTTGATAATCAACGCCAGCAGCCATAATCAGTTGTCAAAGATCGTTTGTTGAAAGCAAATCACAACCGTGTCACCATCGCCTAAGAAGGCGCTTGAGTTGTCAAAGATCGTTTGTTGAAAGCAAATCACAACCGGCGGGAACTGTATTACTTGCGGGGGTTGGTTGTCAAAGATCGTTTGTTGAAAGCAAATCACAACCTACTACACTCGGCCACAAAAGTGGTACGGGTTGTCAAAGATCGTTTGTTGAAAGCAAATCACAACGAGTAAATCCTGGGCCATTCGTAGATAGACGTTGTCAAAGATCGTTTGTTGAAAGCAAATCACAACACCCGGGTGTGCTGAACTTGCGATCCTTACGTTGTCAAAGATCGTTTGTTGAAAGCAAATCACAACCGACAAGGCTCTTTGATCTACAAAGTCATTGTTGTCAAAGATCGTTTGTTGAAAGCAAATCACAACAGCACGTCCGCCTTTACGCCAAGAGTTTCCGTTGTCAAAGATCGTTTGTTGAAAGCAAATCACAACCTAGTTGCCAACCCAACCTTATTCAGCTCGTTGTCAAAGATCGTTTGTTGAAAGCAAATCACAACCATTTGGCGATAGCGCCATCACCACCGAATGTTGTCAAAGATCGTTTGTTGAAAGCAAATCACAACTGGGCGTCCCTTGCGGTCGCTACCAGCAGAGTTGTCAAAGATCGTTTGTTGAAAGCAAATCACAACGAGGGGCCTAAGGGGTTGACTTACACCCGGTTGTCAAAGATCGTTTGTTGAAAGCAAATCACAACTACTACCTCAGAGGTGAGCGACCAGTAAAGTTGTCAAAGATCGTTTGTTGAAAGCAAATCACAACCAAATTTTGTTGTATTGTCGTATCGTAATGTTGTCAAAGATCGTTTGTTGAAAGCAAATCACAACCCGGACTCTACCGTTGAGGCGTTCCGGGTTGTTGTCAAAGATCGTTTGTTGAAAGCAAATCACAACATTCAGCTCCTTTTGAGTCCTTACATGCTGTTGTCAAAGATCGTTTGTTGAAAGCAAATCACAACCTTGTGGTGTGGCGCTCCTTTGTTTGCCGGTTGTCAAAGATCGTTTGTTGAAAGCAAATCACAACCAAGAACATGAACGACCGTAGCTGGTGGAAGTTGTCAAAGATCGTTTGTTGAAAGCAAATCACAACCACTGGCCGGTCGTTGTTCTTGGATGCTCCGTTGTCAAAGATCGTTTGTTGAAAGCAAATCACAACAGATGCCACGGGGTACGGAAAAAAATGGTTGTTGTCAAAGATCGTTTGTTGAAAGCAAATCACAACTATGCTTCCTGTTTCCATTCTCATCTTCAAGTTGTCAAAGATCGTTTGTTGAAAGCAAATCACAACTTAACATTCCATTACAAAAAACTGTATCTGTTGTCAAAGATCGTTTGTTGAAAGCAAATCACAACCAGCCCGGCCTTTTCGCGAAGTCAATCGCCGTTGTCAAAGATCGTTTGTTGAAAGCAAATCACAACTGCTGCCCTTGCCTTATTAACTTGTGCCATGTTGTCAAAGATCGTTTGTTGAAAGCAAATCACAACTATAAGCTGAGTGTCAAGATGCGCTGTCTGGTTGTCAAAGATCGTTTGTTGAAAGCAAATCACAACTATGTCAATGGAATTGCGGCTAACTCATGGTTGTCAAAGATCGTTTGTTGAAAGCAAATCACAACGGCAATGTAGTTTTTACCGTTCCATGTTAAGTTGTCAAAGATCGTTTGTTGAAAGCAAATCACAACCCAGGGGTCTTCGCCCTCATAAAGCGCATCGTTGTCAAAGATCGTTTGTTGAAAGCAAATCACAACTAACATGGTTTCATGCCTCTCAAGTATTTTGTTGTCAAAGATCGTTTGTTGAAAGCAAATCACAACAACATTAACTTATAAAGTAGTACTGAATCTGTTGTCAAAGATCGTTTGTTGAAAGCAAATCACAACTGTTTCAGTGGCGGGCGCGCCAAGTGGCACGTTGTCAAAGATCGTTTGTTGAAAGCAAATCACAACACGGCATTTGCTCTTCCGACCAACGAATGGGTTGTCAAAGATCGTTTGTTGAAAGCAAATCACAACGTACCCCTGTAATGTAGTCCGCTGTATTTGTTGTCAAAGATCGTTTGTTGAAAGCAAATCACAACTGCTGCAATGTGCCACTCTTCTTTAGTCGGTTGTCAAAGATCGTTTGTTGAAAGCAAATCACAACACCAGCATATATATGCCGGCCAACACAACGTTGTCAAAGATCGTTTGTTGAAAGCAAATCACAACGATCGCCCTCATCGCCATTCAATGGGGTGAGTTGTCAAAGATCGTTTGTTGAAAGCAAATCACAACATTCGCTAGAAAGTTTTCTCTCAAATTTTTGTTGTCAAAGATCGTTTGTTGAAAGCAAATCACAACCGTCAAGTTTTCCATCGTGAGCAACCTAAAGTTGTCAAAGATCGTTTGTTGAAAGCAAATCACAACAATGCTTCACGATTCCCCGACGGTAACAATGTTGTCAAAGATCGTTTGTTGAAAGCAAATCACAACGCCATCAGCCCCATTGTGGGACAGAGTCTGGTTGTCAAAGATCGTTTGTTGAAAGCAAATCACAACAAGCGCAAAGAAGTATTGGATCGACTGATGTTGTCAAAGATCGTTTGTTGAAAGCAAATCACAACCAGAGCCTATGTAATCCTGCAAGAGTTCATGTTGTCAAAGATCGTTTGTTGAAAGCAAATCACAACTAAGATCGAAATCGACGTCCTGATATACTTGTTGTCAAAGATCGCTTGTTGAAAGCAAATCACAACCCAACGCGGAAGGTGAAAAAGTGAAATTTTGTTGTCAAAGATCGTTTGTTGAAAGCAAATCACAACCAGTCACAAAGGATTTTACTTTCAGCGTTAGTTGTCAAAGATCGTTTGTTGAAAGCAAATCACAACCCACACACCGACGATATACTTGTAGTCCTTGTTGTCAAAGATCGTTTGTTGAAAGCAAATCACAACTTGGAGCTTTGCTGTCAAAGTTCATCCAGCGTTGTCAAAGATCGTTTGTTGAAAGCAAATCACAACTGACCCTTGAGAACAGAGTCAAGCTATCCTGTTGTCAAAGATCGTTTGTTGAAAGCAAATCACAACGTAAGAGACGGCATTGTTTGCCATGTGTGCGTTGTCAAAGATCGTTTGTTGAAAGCAAATCACAACCGACAAGGGGTTCTGAAATCTTTTCCGATCGTTGTCAAAGATCGTTTGTTGAAAGCAAATCACAACGCCGACGAGAATAGTCCTGCCTCAACTCGGGTTGTCAAAGATCGTTTGTTGAAAGCAAATCACAACTACGATGAGCGCATCCTTTCCTACAAACCAGTTGTCAAAGATCGTTTGTTGAAAGCAAATCACAACCTGAATAGGTTGTCGCCTATCAGTACTTGCGTTGTCAAAGATCGTTTGTTGAAAGCAAATCACAACATGGTGAAGAGGGTGCAGTATCTTTGGTCAGTTGTCAAAGATCGTTTGTTGAAAGCAAATCACAACAGTTAGCCAATGTTTGTCCGGGTGCGTCTGTTGTCAAAGATCGTTTGTTGAAAGCAAATCACAACGAACAATCGTGCCAGATTTGGGTAAACAATGTTGTCAAAGATCGTTTGTTGAAAGCAAATCACAACACAATGTTGATGAGCCCGCCCGGGGGCAGTGTTGTCAAAGATCGTTTGTTGAAAGCAAATCACAACCCCGACTCTACCGTTGAGGCGTTCAGGGTGTTGTCAAAGATCGTTTGTTGAAAGCAAATCACAACTTCTTGGATGACGTTTCAGCATTTGACGAAGTTGTCAAAGATCGTTTGTTGAAAGCAAATCACAACCTGGTTTTATGGAGGGCACCCAGACCAATAGTTGTCAAAGATCGTTTGTTGAAAGCAAATCACAACACCATCGAAGGCATTGAACGAGATGTTGTTGTTGTCAAAGATCGTTTGTTGAAAGCAAATCACAACCGGCCATGCCACCGCCATACGAAGAAGCCAGTTGTCAAAGATCGTTTGTTGAAAGCAAATCACAACTCGTAGGCGATTATATGTGTCTGCCCTGCTGTTGTCAAAGATCGTTTGTTGAAAGCAAATCACATCACGTTTTACTCCGCCGTAAAACGTTGTGATTTGCACATTTGAGGGAATAGTTCAAAGAGATTCATTACGAACACAAGTTACTATTACTTAAGAGGCGCCGAAATGATCCTGATTTCCGAGACGCGGATTGAGCGGATTATGGGATTGCGCAGATTAATATTGAGTGAGGATTGGCATCAAGTGCCTCGCCTTGGTTTTGGGATTGGTTGAAATGTTAGCATCAAATGCCTTGCCTTGTCCAGTTTAAATCCGTGTAATCCCACAATCCATAAAATCGCAACGCGGATTATGCGGATTACGGGATTGCGCGGATTAGGATTGGGTGAATATATTAGGATCACGTGCATCGTCTTGTCTCAGTTTAAATCCGTGTAATCCCAGAATCCATAAAATCCGCGATTATGAGTACGGAACTAAAGTATAAGGACATCACGGAAAAGATTATAGGGGCTTCGTTTGAGGTGCATAAGTTTCTGGGCAACGGCTTCCCTGAAGTTATTTATCAAAGAGCATTGGCCTATGAGCTTACGCAGTGTGGTCTTGCTTTTGAACGGGAAATCGAGCAAGATATTTATTATAAGAACCTTCCTGACCCGATCGGAAAACGTCGGGCAGATTTTGTCGTGGACGGGAAGATCATCGTTGAATTAAAGGCACTCGGCCAATTGGAAGATGCCCATCTGGCCCAGGCACTCAATTACCTCAAAGCCTACAAACTCGAAGTCGGCCTGCTCATTAATTTCGGATCAAAAAGCCTGACCTTCAAACGCCTCATCCTAACCTCAAAAAAATCAGCGTAATCCTATAATCCATAAAATCGCAACGCGGATTATGCGGATGATGGGATTCCGCGGATTAGGGAACACGGATTATGCGGATTATGGGATTGCGCGGATTAGGGAACACGGATTATGCGGATGATGGGATTCCGCGGATTAGGATTGGGTGAATATATTAGGATCACGTGCATTGTCTTGTCCCAGTCTAAATCCGTGTAATCCCACAATCCATAAAATCCGCGATCATCCACGATTCACCACCGTCGCACTCGCCTGCGCCACCGGGAAAACCACCATGTCCGCTATGACTACGTGAGCAGGACGTGTTAAGGCAAACAAAATTAGGTCAGCCACGTCATCTCCGTTTAGTGCCGTAAATCCTTTATAAACTGCATTCGCTCGATCCTTGTCGCCTTTAAACCTCACCGTTGAAAATTCTGTGTCAACCAGACCCGGGTTGATGGCCGTGACTTTTATTCCAGCTGTATTCAAATCAATTCGCATGCCACGGGTAAGAGCCTCCACAGCAAACTTCGCAGCGCAGTACACATTGCCGTTGGCATATACCTCTCTTCCGGCAATGGATCCAATGTTGATCACGTGGCCAGACTTTCGCTCCACCATGCCGGGAAGTATTTCACGGGACACATACAGCAAGCCTTTTACATTGGCATCTATCATGGCATCCCAGTCATCCACATTCCCTGACTGGATCGGATCGAGTCCGTGAGCACCGCCGGCGCTGTTGATGAGGACATCAATATTCCTCCAAGAAGTGGGCAGAGATGCAATGGCCCCCGTCACCGCCTTGCGGTTTCCAACCTCAAATTGGAGCGTTGTAACCTCCGTGATGGAAGAAAGCTCCTTCTCTAGTTTTTCCAGGCGATCTTTTCTTCTTCCGCACAGAATGACCTTGAAATTATTCTTCGCCAGAAGCCTGGCAGTGGATTCACCGATGCCGGAGGTAGCCCCTGTGATAAAAGCAATTCGTTTCATGTTCATTGAAAAAGACTATTTTAATAGGAGACGCATTATTGAAAAATAAAATAGACTGAAATTGTATTTGTGTTCAGGTATTTTAGTGGGGCATTATAAACACTCGGATCAGAACCAAGAACATTTACGATGCCTCTTGAGAACCGGATCTCCTGAGAAAATTTAAACAGGGGGAAATAGAAATCAAAGCCCATGCCTGCATCGAGGCTCAAATTTGTTGACTTGACAGAAAGATTGGCAGTATTGGATTGAACATCATTTTTACCGGATGCTTCAATCGCAGGTGTAAACCCTCCAAGCATGTACATGCGGACATTGCCACGCCGGTTTGATTTATATTTCAACAGAATCGGAAACTCTACCATCGTTGTTTCCACCAATTGTTTCTTGGTGGTATTGTCTGTATAGTAATAGATCAGTTGATGATCATAGAATCCCGCCTTTGGCATCACACGAAGGTCCAACACTTCGTTAAACCGATAATTGATCAGGAACCCAAGAGAAAATCCGGATGCATAAGACCCTTGTACGGAATGTACTGTGTCATAACTTGGTGTTACAAACTGGTCTGAATATTTTAACTGGTAAGTGGAGGAGTGAATGCCGATCATAAAACCATAAGAGATCTTCCTCTTGTCAAATTCCGGGTTATTTCTTCTGGCCCATTTATAATGCTGGCCATAAGATAATCCACTCACGAACATCAGCACGAGTGCTATTTGGTACCCCAGTAGAGTGAACTTATTCCGAATGTGAGTGGATTGCATTGCGGATTTTTATATCCAATGTCGGACAGAATTTTTAAAAAAGCTTTACCATCGGGGAAGGCCCCCACAGACTCGGGAAGGTAGCGATATGCTGCCTGATCACGCGAAATCCATCGGCCAATCAACGGCAAGATGGTCGTAAAATAAACGTTGTACAACTGCTTAAACGGGAATTTTGACGGTCGGGAGAATTCGAGCACAATTACCCGCCCGCCTGGCTTCAAGACCCGGAACATTTCGGCAAGGCCCTTTTCCAGGTTCTCAAAATTCCTAACACCAAATGCAACGATGACGGCATCAAAAAAATTATCTTCAAAGGGAAGATTTTCTGAATCGCCAGAGCGAAGCTCGATCACGGCATCCAGCTTCTTCTCTTTCATTTTCCGCCGCCCTACTTCCAGCATCCCCTCAGAAATATCAATACCAATGATTTTTTCTGGTTTTAAACTCATTGCTTCAATTGAAAAGTCTCCAGTACCTGTAGCGACATCAAGAATGATCTTTGGCTGTAAAGTCTCTAAAAGATCAATGGCTTTCTTACGCCAGAGAATATCAATGCCCAGACTCAAAAAATGGTTCAGAAAATCATAACGCCCGCTGATGCTGTCAAACATTCGGGCAACTTGTTGCTTTTTGGACGAGGTATCTTTTTTATAAGGTACTACCACCTGAACTTTCTTTTAAATCAATATTGGACCGCGATATACGACTTTAATTGTAATTAACCCGTATCTCCACCCTTCTGTTCAATTCACGGCCCTCTTTTTCATCATCATTGGACGCCGCGGGCTGCCCGGCCCCCCACCCTCTAATAGTAATTCGCTCTGGCGGCAAACCTCTTTCTACAAGGTGTGCTTTTACAGACAGGGCCCGTGAAATAGATAAAGCCATGTTAAACTTCTTGGATCCAATTTTGTCCGTATGCCCGTCAACTTGAATAAATGAATCTCTCCGCTTTAGAATTTGACCGACAAAGTCATCGATTGTTTGGAGTTCTTGTGGTGAGAGTTGGGTACCCTCAAACGCAAAATAAATTAGCAATGAAGAATGTCCTGTTTCCATGGGTGAGAAATCACGCTCCTTCTTTTGTATGACCGAAACTAACTTCGTCTTTTCCACCAATTCTTCCGGCAATGTGATTAAGTAGATATCCTCCGCTCCGAAGCCTTCTTCGCGAATAGAGGAATAATATGCCCGCTTCCCGTCCTTCGACGCGATAAAATAAATATCATTGCCGGGAGTGTTAATTGGAAAGCCAAGATTTTCTGCCTCTGACCACTGATTCGATTTTTGAAGGGACCGAAAAATATCAAAACCACCCATACTATCATGACCTTTGGAACTGAAATAGAGGATCGAACCATCAAAGCTTAGAAAAGGACTATCCTCGTCCCACTGGGTGTTGATCAATGGACCAAGGTTTATGGCTGCACCCCATTGACCTGCCTCGTCTTTCTCAATCACATAAATATCAGATCCGCCCCAACCTCCTGGTCTTTCGCTAGAAACAAATATCTTATTCCCATCTGCTGAAATAGCAATTGAAGATTCATGGTATGGGGAATTGATCGGTGAAGGCAAAGCCTTCGGTGTCTCCCATTTTCCATCAGTAAATTCACTGACGAGAATATCTCCCTGGTTCTCATCGGTATAGAGAAAGAGTCTTCTTCCGTCTGCAGAGAGGGCAAGCGCTGAGTCGTGAAATGACGTATTGATTGGGCTTTCAATATTTTGAGGAGGTGCCCAATTCCCGTCAACTTGAGTGGTGAAGAATATATCCTCAAAACATTTTCCGTTGGTCGGCTTTAGCGCTTTTAATTTTTCGACAGGTCTGCAGGATGTGAATATCATCAACCTTTCGTCGGCTGTCAATACAGGCGCATAGTCTTCAAATGGTGAATTGACGATGTGTCCCAGATTGGTTACAATAAAGTTTCTTGGATGATTCTTCAGTTTTACTCCTGATTCGGATTCGAACATTCTTTTTTCCAGTTCTTTCAACCTGATGCTGTTATTGGTGACTCTTAGTAAGCCATCGCGCACTCGTCGATAACAAAGAACGGCTGAGTCAAACTTCCAGCGCCTCTGATAGTCGAGCCCTTTAAAATAATTAGCCTGATCTACGCCCACGATGGGAGAAGGTAGAACCCCCTGCGGATCTTGTCCGCAGGCGATTCCAGGAAGCAATGAAAGACATATGCCTATTAATACGAGGCGATGGCCCAGTTTCATCGATCGAAGCCCGAATTTCATTGTGCTAATTTCTTAAAATTAAACCCCTTTCTTATTGGTATTTTTGTCCCTTTATTCACTTATGATCATTCATTCAGCCGAATTTGTTGTCAGCAATACCGATCCTTCACGATGCCCTGAGTCGAACAGGAAGGAGTTTGCCTTCATCGGCCGCTCCAATGTGGGCAAATCATCCCTGATCAATCTTTTAGTGGATCGTAAGAGCCTGGCAAAAACATCATCCACACCTGGAAAAACTAAAACCATCAATCATTTCCTGATAAATGAAGAGTGGTACCTTGTTGATCTACCAGGCTATGGTTATGCCAGTGTCACCCGAAGCAAACACCGGTCGTGGGGTTCAATGATTGAAACATATCTCAAAAAAAGAGATAACCTGATCACGACTTTTGTTTTACTTGATCCGCGGCATGATCCACAAAAGATCGACCTCGAGTTTATTCAATGGATGGGCCAAGAGGGGCTTCCGTTCTCGCTTGTTTTTACGAAAGCGGACAAGATTTCGAAAAACCAATTGATGGCCTCTAAGAAAAAGTGGGAGGAAACTTTGAAGGAAACATGGTCAGAATTACCGCCTGTTTTTTTGACATCCTCAGAGGATCGTATCGGAAAGGAAGAACTGCTACACTACATTAAATCACTCCTGGTAAAGGATTAAATGTTATTTTTGGGGCTGACTAAGAATGAAAGGTGAAATTAGAATTTGGTGATCACCCCAACTTTCAAATATCCATTTTCTTCAGATGATGTCGTAAAAATTATGAGTACAACTGAAAACATTTTTGAACGATAAATAAAAGATTTTTTATGGAATTAAAGGAGTTGGCAAGTGTGGCGGGCAAGGGGGGATTGTTTAGAATATTGAAACCTGGAAAGACCACGGTGCTGTTGGAATCATTGGATGAAGCTAAAACCAAATTGGTCGCGAGCACCAGTGACCGATTGTCGTTGCTGGAGGAAATCTCAATCTATACTACCACAAAGAAAGGCACGGCGCAGCTAAGCGAAGTGCTACAGAAAATTAAGAAAGACTTTAACACCGACCTGGGCGTGGATGGCAATTCAGACACGGCAGAACTGAAATCATTCATGAAGGCCATCCTGCCAGAATATGATGAAGCCCGTGTCTATACTTCCGATATTAAGAAATTGGTTAAGTGGTATGGGCTGATCTTGAAATACGCACCGGAAATACTGGAGGAGGAGACGAAACCGGAAGAAAAGAAGTCAGAGTAAGTAATATTTTAATTCGTTTGCCAATCAAAAGCTCTCAGCCTTCTCCACCATTTTTGTTGACCCGACATAAAACGGGGTTCGCTGATGAAGCGACTTCGGCTGAATATCCAATATCCTGCGTTTACCATCCGTGGCCTTCCCTCCCGCCTGTTCAGCAATAAACGCCAGGGCATTGCACTCATACATGAGGCGCAGCTTGCCGTTTGGGTTGTGTACGTTTGCCGGATAAATGTAAATCCCTCCTTTCAACATATTACGATGGAAGTCAGCCACCAGGGACCCAATATAACGAGCAGTGAAGTTTTGATCCTTACAGTATTTCAAGTACTCTTTCACCGATTCAGGGAACGAATTGGCCGGGCCTTCATTCACGGAAAATATTTTACCATTGGCTGGCATTTTTTGATCGGCATGGGACAAAAAATATTCGCCCAGGCTAGGCTCATAGGTAAATCCATTTACACCATGACCCGTGGTGTACACCAGCATGGTGGAAGATCCGTAAAGAATATAGCCTGCAGCCACTTGCTCATTGCCCATTTGCAAAATGTCGGCCTCACGGATAGGAGTTCCTTCGGGGCTTTTCCTTCTATATATTGAAAAAATAGTTCCGATTGAGACATTGGTGTCAATGTTAGACGATCCGTCCAGTGGGTCGATCGCGATGACGTACTTACCATCATTATTCAAGTCAACAAATGACTCTGTCTCCTCAGAGATCAAGGCACATACCTCGCCTCCTTTTGTCAATGCCCTTGTAAATCGAATGTTAGCGAGCACATCCAATTTTTGCTGCTCATCACCAGCTGCATTTTGCGAGCCAAGGGGCCCCATAATGTCAATCAGTCCGGCTTTGCTTATTTCGCGATTTACCACCTTGGATGCCAGGGCTATGTCGCGAAGCAACTGAGACAATTCACCACTGGCGAATTGAAATTGTTCCTGATTATTTTTGATAAACCGGTCAAGGGCAATGCCGATGGAGTGAGCGATTCGGGACTGTTCCATAAATTGATTAATTCGCAAAAAGCTTCAGGGAGAAAGTTACGGTGCAAACGAGGGAGTACAAGCAAAAAGAGATGAAATATCCAGCGTGCTAAAACCATGGACAAATGAAGGTATTTAAGTTTGGGGGAGCATCCATACGCGATGCTGCTGCAATTCAAAGAGTGGCTACGATTATTCGGGATCAGAAGGAGCAACAGATCCTTGTCGTTGTCTCTGCCATGGGAAAGACCACCAACGCATTCGAGCGGGTGCTTTCGAACTTTCAAGCGGGCAAGGATTTTAAAGCTGAACTAAATCAAATCCGATCCTACCATGAGGAGGTAATGAAACAACTTTTCCCTTTGGGTCATCCCGTGTGGAAAAAAGTACACGATCAATTTGAATCGGTTCTTATAAACATAGGAGCTTTAGGGTCGGATGATCAACGCTATGACCAGGTTGTCTCCACAGGAGAAATGTTGTCCTCTATCATTGTCGGTAATTTTTTAATAAGCAAAGCTCTTCCTATAGAATGGATTGACGTTCGGAATTATATTTCAACCGATGACACTTACAGGGAAGGCAAGGTGGATTGGGATAAGACTAATGAAAATATTAAAACGCTTAAGGCAATTCTTAGCGATACGAAAATTATAACGCAAGGGTTTATTGGTGGGGATCCGAATGGCTTCACCACAACCCTTGGCCGCGAAGGTTCAGATTATAGTGCTGCCATTCTAGGCTCTTGTCTCAATGTTTCATCCGTTACCATCTGGAAGGACGTCCCCGGCGTGATGAATGCAGACCCGAAGCGCCTGAAAGAGGCTAAGGTCTTTGATGAATTACCGTTCCGGGAGGCTGCCGAGATGACTTATTACGGTGCCTCTGTCATTCATCCTAAGACAATTAAGCCATTGGCCAATAAGAACATTCCACTCTTGGTAAAAAACTTTGATGATCCCTCTCTGCCGGGCACCATCATTCATGAAACTAAGGTGGACCATCTTCCTCCCCTCATTGTATTCAAAGACAATCAATGTCTTGTCTCTTGTCAGGTTACTGATTACACTTTTATCAATGAAGAACAACTCAGCTTCATCTTTCACGCCTTGTCCGCGCTCAACATAAGGATCAATGTGATGCAGAACTCTGCCATCTCCTTTTCATTTTGCATTGATTTCCGGGAAGACAAACTTCTCAAACTGATTGAGCTATTGGCAAAACAATTTGAAGTGTATTATAATACCGGGTTAACCCTCATCACGGTAAAGAATTATGATTCATCTTCATTCGAAGAATATCGGAATAAGAAAGGAGTTATATTGGAACAATCATCAAGAAGTACATTGCAAGTATTAATCAAAAATTAGCTCGCTTTGATCTCAGCCTCAAGGAATTCGACAAGGCCACGGACAGATCGCTCAAGGATATCAAAAACTTCCTGAAAATCCTTTTCGCTTCCATGATAAGGATCAGGAACATCAACTCCCAGTTTGATTGAATCGAACGTTCGCATGAGTTTGATCTTATCCTTGTAAGTCTTGGCCCCCTGCAATTGGATCAAATCATTCCGATTGCTGCTGTCCATCGCAAGGATCAGATCAAATGAGTCAAAATCCTGAACTCCAAACTGGCGACACTGGTGACGAATTGAAATCCCGTTTTTTGAAGCATTTCGAATGGTGCGGGAATCTGGCTGACTTCCAATGTGGTAATTTCCAGTGCCACACGAGTCGGCCTGAAAATGGCTTTGTAGCTGCTTTTCAGCCACTTTATGATTGAAGATTGCCTCCGCCAATGGAGACCTGCAGATATTGCCCAGGCAAACGAATAGAACTCTCATTGAAGAAAAATATCTGAAAAATAGAGATCGCCGGGTTACAAATGAGATGAAACACGAATAAAATCATGCATAGCACTTTTAATTCACCTTTTGGTTGGAATTGGCCCTGAGCAATCGGGGCCTTTCTTATTTTAAACACGATCACTCCAGCTCTTTCCAGGACAATGACAATGAAAATCGTTCAACCAATTCAAAAATAACAACATCTGGTTTTTCCTTTTCTACGATCACGGAGGAATAAAAATTCGAGTTAATAAAAACCGATTCTCCGAAATGAACGCTTAGGAATTGAAAAAAACCCTCACCAAAGGAATCATGAAATACCAGAAGTTTAAGGGGCAGCTTGTTCCTGTTGGTGGCAACCAGACGAGCATTTTCTAAACTTGTCCCATAATTGTTTCCAGATTCGACGAAAGAAATATTGTCCGTCTCAAGTGAAGAGAAAGTAACTTCGTTTTCCTCAACATACTGATCACCCGCCGCAAGCATTGTGGCAAGATCTCCACTCTGAGATCGCTGATGCTTCCATTCAAAATCAGTCTTTTTGTACGGAACCATTGACAATGATTTCATCATCTGTTGATAGGCAACAAAGGCCCCAAAATAATTCCAATGGGAATCGGTTTTGCGGTACAGGGGAAGGTTGCCATCCAGTTTTTCTTTCAGTAAAGAATTTCTCACATCAAGAACCTGAACGGATGAGTGATCCTTTAGATACTGAACTACCTGGTCCAGTCGTGTCAAGTACCGGTTGTTTCTCCTCCAGTGGTCGGGAAGATATTCCGGATAAATGCTTTGTTTATCCGGTGCGACCACAACAAGAAATTGAACTCCCTTATCCTTCAAATCCTTTGTGCGTTGCTCCAGGTTATTGCGGATTTGTTCCAGGGTACCCAGGTCAACATCAATGAGGCCCATATAATCCTCAAGTGAACTTCCATACTCCCGTGAGGTCAGATAAAGCCACCCATCTTTTCCAATCAGAACATCCGGTATCGCCGAAACTCCAAAGGCCCTTCTTGATATGTAGGAATTAATCTTGATTAATAAAGCTCTAAACGAAAAATTGTCATTAAAATATGTCTCGTATTTCTTGGAAAATTGGATCGACTCCTTCCATTGAAATGTAGGTGGTGAGGCAAGTGGTCTCTTTTCAGTAACGACATAGGTGTCCAGCCTAAGTCCCAACGACTGGTCAACCAAAGGAAAACCAATAATCAACCCAAAAGACGCAACCAGTATTGCCTTCGGAAATTGTATTGCCCAACTTTTAAAATTAGGAATCTTCATTTTCAAAATCGAAAATAGATAAATGGGTTGTAGGTATCTGAAGCAATGTTCGCAATAGAAAGTATGAATAAACAAAGCAACACAACCGTAAAGACTGTGTTCCGAAGAGTAGTTAAAAAATCTGGAGTCTCATAGGTCCTCCACTTCATCCATGATGTTGATACTATGATTGCGGCAATAAAAGCTACCAATACCTTTTGGTTGATAAAATCCACAAAGTCATAAGGGTGCTCGCCCGGCAGACCAGCACCCATCATCACCCTTAAGTAGCCCAAGGCCTCCCTCAATGTATTCAATCGGAAGAAGACCCAGCCTACCACAACCACCAGCAGCGCATACAAATGCTGGAAAGGAATCCATTGATTTGCCATCCAGGTTCCAAATCTGCCCCTTTCCACAATGAGAAAAAATCCATGAAAAAGTCCCCATATCACAAAATTCCAACTTGCACCATGCCACAAACCCGTGACAAAAAACACAACGATCAAATTAGCATGCGTCCTCAAGACGGTTCCACGATTCCCGCCGAGGGGTATGTAGAGATAATCTCTGAACCAGCTTGAAAGAGAAATATGCCATCTGCGCCAGAAGTCTCTTATGCTCTTGGCGGTGTAGGGGTAATTGAAATTCTCTAAGAATGTGAATCCGAACGTTCTTCCCAAACCTATTGCCATATCCGAGTACCCGGAGAAATCAAAGAATATCTGAAAAGAATAACAGAGAATACCCAGCCAGGAGCAGAGCGTGGTGATCTCGTTGTGCGGCAATGTAAAAATCTTGTCGGCGACCTCACCAAGTGTATTGGCAAGCAGTACTTTCTTAGCAAGCCCAATGATAAAGCGCTGCACGCCGAGAACAAATCCGTCCCAAGTAACCTTTCGATTGTCAATTTGATGGTTGATATCAGTGTACCGCACAATGGGACCTGCGATCAGTTGAGGGAAAAAAGAAATATAAAGACCCACGTTGATGATGCTGGTTTGGGCCTTTACCTCCTTGCGATAAATGTCAATGAGGTAGGAAAGAGATTGAAAGGTGTAGAAGGAAATTCCGATGGGCAACGCAACCGGGTGAGAATCCTCCAGCTTCCAATGAAAAATTGTCTGAATGTTTTGCGTGATGAAACCAGAGTATTTGAAATAGATAAGCAATGATACATTGACGAGAATCCCGGCAATCAGGCCCCATCTTGCTGTGGTGGGTGGGTTTCTTTCAATGATTATTCCAAACGCATAATTTACAACGATTGACAAAATCATGAGCAGGACATAGAAAGGCTCTCCCCATGCATAAAAAATCAGGCTAATGACCAGAAGAAATATATTTTTGAAAAAAATGTTTCTGGGAGAAACCCTGATTAAAAAATAAAAAAAAAGCGCAAGTGGAAGGAACTTAAAAATAAAGATCACGGAACTGAACAGCATGAATTGTCTTTTGTTAGATCCGGTTCTTGAAATATGATCTAAAAATAGATTAAGTTTAATGATAAAAATAAATCAATTATGGAATTCATCAAAGTGACCGAGCAAAAAGAACCGTTTGTTGCACTGATAGAACTTTATCGCCCCAAAGAACTCAACGCGCTAAACCCTCAACTCATGCAGGAAGTACGAGATGAGCTGATGAGGCTGGACAAAGATGATCAGGTCCGCGTCATCGTTATTACCGGCAATGCTCAGGCTTTTGCAGCTGGCGCAGATATTAAGCAAATGGCCGACAAAAGTGCCATGGACATGTTGTTACTTGATCAGTTCAGTACGTGGGATCAAATTAGGAAGACAAAGAAACCAATCATTGCTGCCGTCTCAGGGTTTGCATTGGGAGGAGGCTGTGAGTTTGCCATGACCTGTGATATGATCATTGCCTCCGAGACCGCAAAATTTGGACAACCAGAGATCAAACTTGGAACGATACCAGGCGCCGGTGGAACACAGCGGCTCACCAAAGCCCTGGGCAAAGCCAAGGCAATGGAGCTAATTCTGACTGGAAGATTTCTATCTGCGGAAGAGGCGTACTTCTATGGACTGGTGATCAAGGTAGTACCCATAGAATTTTATTTACAAGAGGCCATCAACCTCGCCAAAGAAATTGCTCAAATGTCTCCGGTGGCAGTCCAACTTGCGAAGGAAGCAGTGAACCGTTCCTTTGAAACACTGCTGGATGAAGGCTTGATGTTTGAACGTAAGAACTTCTATCTCACGTTTGCCAGCGAGGACCAGAAAGAAGGAATGAAGGCTTTCATAGAAAAAAGAAAAGCTACCTTCTTGGGAAAGTAGCTTTTGTTCTGGCTGAAGTAAATTCAGACTTGGATCTTCCTCTGAAAATTATCGTACTGCGATTCCAAATCCGACAGTCAAGGTTTTATAGGTCTGCAAAGTGTAGTCTGCATGTAGTGTGAAAACAGCAAATTTCAATCTTATACCTCCTGTAGCACGAGGCCCGGAAACACTTGAAGTCAAACTAATAGGATCCACCAAAGAAAGGCCCGTATTTTTGTCAGGGTAGGTGCCCGTCGCTTTAAATGATCCACTGCTGAAGTTATATCCAACGGCACCGTAAAGGGTGACCACCGAAAATTTCTTGCCGATAAGCGCCTGGACCGTAGTAGAAGTGAATTCAGATTTACCAATCTGGTCAGGGAACGCCGCCGCGTCAAAAGATACATCTGACTTAAAAGAGGTGTAGCCTACAAAAGCGGACAAATCAAACGGGACCATTTTTAGCCCGGGTATATGTTGTTTGATGTCATGCCCTATACCAAAGCCGATTAATCCAATGTTTGTGCCACTGCCAACGCTCATCTTGGGGAGAAAACGTATTTTAAGGTCTGTGTTTAAAGGTAAGCCAATGCCAAGATTTGCGATGGGAAGGGGAAAGCCGCCAAGTGGAATGCTATTTTTAACATCAATTCCTGCGGGTCCGAAAAAGGGGGCCGTTGGACCGCTCTTATAATCATATTGCGGTAGCGGTGTTTTGGGACCAATAAAGGTCGGGGCTTGACCATCCGCCGGGCTACTGATTTTCAGGTTGGTTAGTTTTGTATTATCAACCTTGTAAAAAAGATCAGTCGTTGGATAATAGATCAAACTCACCGAGACTGTAAGATCAAATCCTAATGGCTTATGATTCGCGGCAGTATTGTACCAGCCTTGATTTAAGCCGCTGCTCACAGAATTTAGAATTGGTCGCATATAACCTTCCGCAAGGTAATTAGCATCCGCTTTGCTCCCCTTCAATATTTGATCAAGGTCTACCTGAGCAAAGGATTTGTTCGAGAACAAGGTGGTGAGGCAAATGGCCAGTAGAACTATTTTTTTCATAAGGGGCTAATATTTAATATAACGCTACAAGATAACGCTTTAGGTTCGTAAAATTCAACCAAAAAAAACCACAAATGTCTTTGCGTGAAATTTAACGCATTGGTCACAATAGGTCATACTTTATAATGTACTTCGTGTAAAGGTAATCGATTGCCTTGAGTCATTTCATAAAATATCTACTTTCTGCCCCTTTGTAGGAACAATTACCTCGGCCTGGGGCCTCACTTTCTGGATGGTATTGGCAAATGAAAGGGACTGCTCCTCTTCGCCATGCGTTACAAATATCTTCTTTAGATTTCCTTTAATGCGGTCTACGTGTTCCAGCAATTCATTCTTGTCGGCATGGCCTGAAAGCGAATCCAGGGCAGCGACTTGTGCCCTTACCTGATGCGGCTCACCAAAAATATTGACTGGTGATTGTCCGTTTCTAATTTTTGCACCCAGGGTGTACTCGGCACAATAGCCCATGAACAGGATCAAATTATTTGGATCGCTTATATTACTTTTCAAGTGATGAAGGATGCGCCCTGCTTCTGCCATTCCGGATGCACTGATAATGATGAGCGGGCCCTTCAACTTATTTAATTTTTTTGATTGATTGATGTCTCGGACGTATGTGACATTATGAGCTTCAAAAGGGTTCCCTTCACTCATCAGGAATTCGTAAATCTCAGGATTAAAACATTCCGGATGCAGTCTATACACTTCCGTTGCGTTCACGGCCAAAGGACTATCAATAAACACTGGCACCGGAGTCATTTTTTTGCTTTGTATTAATTTGTTAATCCCCCAAACAATTTGTTGGGTTCTTCCGACAGCAAATGCAGGTATAATGACTTTCCCCTTTCGGGAAAAAACATCCCTTACCATTTCGCCCAATCGGTCATCCGCTTCATTTGCTTTCGAATCATGAATCCGATTGCCGTATGTACTTTCAATATGAAGGTAATCTACGTCCTCCACTCCTTGGGGATCGCGAAGTATGGGATCACCTCCCCTTCCTACATCGCCGGTGAACAGATAGCGTATTTTTCTTTGACCCTCCATGATATCGAGCACGATCTGCGCTGAACCAAGGATATGTCCCGCATCCCGAAACTGAACAGTCACGCCATCGGACACAATGATGGGTCGGTCATATCCTACTGCCACAAACTGGCGTACGACAAGTTCCGCATCCTCTTTGGTATACAATGGCTGAACGGGGGGTTCATTATTCCTCTTTCTCACCTTGGAGACATACTCGGCATCGGATTCCTGAATGTGCGCTGAATCCTGAAGAAGAATAGCGGCAAGGTCCTGAGTGGCATGAGTACAGAAAATATTTCCTCGAAATCCCTGCTTATAAAGATTGGGGAAATTTCCGCAATGATCAATGTGTGCATGGCTAAGAATGGCAACATCAATACTGGCTGGATCAAAAGGAAAATTCAGGTTTCGTTCATTTGATTCAGCGCGCCTGCCCTGATAGAGCCCACACTCCATCAGAATCCTTTTACCATTCACGGTGAGCAAATACATCGATCCGGTGGTGGTGCGTGTTGCTCCAAAAAATTGTATCGTCATATTGAGGAATTAACATTTAATATATGAAAGTTTTGGTCCCGATGTTTCAGAAAGGATGCTTAAACACATATAACTCATAGGCAAAACAACATATAGAAGCACATAGGTAGATAGAATAGGATCGTCTATGTGCGCTATGCGTCAAAATATATTATTACCTCCTTTGTTTCGTAGATCACTTGTAGGTTATGCCGGGCGCATCATTACTTGATTTTGCTGCAGGAATGAATTCAAATTCTATCTTTGAAGGGTTAAATCATGATGGAGACCTTATATAGAAGCGGTATTGCCGCCCTACGTTTACTTTATTGGAGCGCCTCCTGGTTCAATCCCAAAGCTAAAGCCCTCATGAAAGGCCATGAAGAGCAGGCCAATAAGTTAAGAGCCACCTTCCCGCTTACAGCCCCTGCGACCCTGGTGTGGTTCCATTGCGCCTCTCTTGGCGAATTCGAGCAGGGCCGACCGGTCATTGAAGCCTTAAAGGCATGGAAACCTTCCCTGAAAATATTAATTACTTTTTTTTCGCCATCAGGATATTCTGTAAGGAAAGATTATGAATGTGCAGACTTCGTATTCTATCTTCCTTGGGACACCACAAGGAATGCCAAATGGTTTGCAGAGGTTGTGAATCCTACATTGGCCATTTTCGTGAAATATGAGTTTTGGTATTTTTATTCAAATGAACTTCGTAAAAAAAATATCCCGTTGATTTCAATTTCTTCCATTTTCCGTCCAGGACAAATATTCTTTAAGCCCCACGGTGCTCTTTTCCGCTCAACCCTAAAATGCTTCAATCACTTCTTTGTTCAAAATCAAGAGTCGGCCGGACTGCTACAATCCATTGGCATTGATCAGGTAACCCTTGCCGGCGATACTCGATTTGACCGAGTGAATCAGATCATTCAACAATCCAGGGAGATTGAGATTGCCAAGCAGTTTAAGGATGGTCAAAAATTGATGGTGATTGGCAGCGCCTGGCCGGAAGACATGGAGGTCTTAATTCCATTCATCAACGATAACATCAAACGGCTAAAATTTATCATAGCTCCCCATGAACTAAAGGAAGATTTTCTGGTCGCAATCGAGCATTCTATCAATGACAAATCCGTTCGATATTCAACAGCGACTGCACAAAAGTTGTTGGAGGCATCCGTGTTAATCATCGATAATATCGGAATGCTCTCAAGTTTGTATCGATACGGTGAATTTGCTTTCGTCGGCGGTGCTTTTAAACAGGGATTGCACAATATATTGGAGCCTGCGTGCTTCGGTATCCCGGTCTTTTTCGGCAACAAGGCATATCAGAAATATCAGGAGGCTGTTGATCTGGTTTTGAGAGGTGGTGCTTTTGATGTAAGTGATTATATGGACCTGAAATCAAAATACGAGCTGTTGATCAGTCACCCAGAATACTTTCGACTTGCGTGCGATGTAACTCGTCAATATGTACTTGAAAATCTTGGCGCAACCGACAAAATTATGAACTACTGTAATAAAATTCTGGCATGATGGAGGGGCGCGTGATGAAATCAACAGGCTCCTGGTACGAAGTGCTGGGGAAGGACGGAAAAAAGTACAAGGGTCGCTTGCAAGGAAAATTGCGTTTGGAAGAAATTAAGGAATCCAACCCAGTGACTGTCGGAGATCGGGTGGAACTGCTCATCGAACAAGAAGATGCGTCCATCACCGCAATCAAACCTCGTGATAATCACATCTTACGACAATCAGTAAAGAAGACCGGCCATAGTCAGGTTCTGGCCGCCAATGTAGATCAGGTCTTGCTGATCGCCACAATCAGACAGCCTCGCACCTCACTTGGATTTATAGATCGATTTTTAGTGAGTGCAGAGTCTTTCAGGATACCTCAGATCCTCATCTTCAACAAAAAAGATTTGCTATCATCTGAAGATATGATAAGGGTAAACGAACTTCAAAACATTTATAGCGCGATCGGAGTCAACACTCAGATTATTTCCGCACAAATGGATACCGATGTCGCCCGCATCAAAGGGTTCATCAAAAATAAAACAACACTTGTCGCAGGACATTCCGGTGTGGGTAAGTCTACCTTTCTCAACCGTCTGTCGCCACAAATATCACAAACAGTGAGCGAGGTTTCTGACTTTACGGACAAAGGCACTCACACCACCACGTTTACAGAGATGTTTGCGATTGGCGAAGAGACCTTCATCATTGACACCCCAGGGATAAAGGAGTGGGGCCTGGTAGAGATGAATCAACAAGAGATCTCAGACTACTTCCCTGAGATGCGTGATTTGCGATTGAATTGCAAATTCGGATCTCGTTGCCTTCACCTCACAGAACCTAAATGCAGCATACGGCTTGCCATAGAAAGTGGTGAGATCGCTGTGAGCAGATACGACAGTTACATCAGCATGGTGACAGGGGAGGATAATCGTAAGTGAACGGGTTTAGGGTTTCAGGTCCCAGGGAAAGGTTTTAAGTTTTTCAAAGTATGCCGAGTGAAATCAAAATCATCCGGATTTCCTGTAAGATGCGTTTGTAATCGGTGATCGCACAATATAAAATTCATTAACTTTGATCCACATTTCCAATGAATGAATTGATCATTGGTGTAACCTATGAAAGCAACGTTGAGAATTGAAGCGGAAACTGAAGAGAAACTACGGCTGTTAATCCGGGTGGCGGAAGAAATGGGTATGGAGGTGCAGGCCAATACAATTGTGGATTCTTATTCAATTGCTTCTGAACCTTCATTAGCAGAAGACTGGGACAGCCCAGAAGATGCGCGTTGGGATGAACAATATGCTCATCTTAAAAAGTAAATAAAAAATGGAATTTCACCAGCGAGATATAGTCTTGGTAAACTTTCCCTTCACCGATCTGACAAAGACGAAACTTAGACCGGCCCTGATCTTATCGGAAGATAGAGTCAACACATCGAATGATTTAGTTTTTGTGCAAATCACGTCCCGACCTATTTTTGATAAACTATACTTTCCTTTGGACAATGATATGCTGGAAGGATCCTTGCCTTTAATAAGTGGCATTCGTTTGCATAAAATATTTTGTCTGAACAACAGACTGGTTGTGCACAAGTTGGCAACCTTAACTCCAGAAGTATTTAAGGCAGTTCTTGATAGTATTGTTAATAAAGTATTTGGAGTAAAAAGTTGACTTGGTCAAATTATCTATCAGGGTATGCGACTCCACAACTTCATATAACTCCATCCGATTCTTAGTTGGCCCAGCAAAAATACCATTCGCATCTCATAGAGGATCCGTTTTTTTAATGCTACATGTTCATCTATGGTTCTATTCAGCTCAAACGCCTTTTTGCAGACCATCAGTGTAGACCTTAACTGGTTACTTCCACTTCTGTATTGCTTTTGTCCTAATGACGTACTTAACATTCTCCTCTTCATCAAAGGCTCGCGACTGTAACAATATTTGAAAAAACGGGATGATCTTACCCAAAAATCAAAATCCTCATAGGCAAGAGACTCATCATAGCCTCTGAGACTGTCAAGTACTTCCTTCCTGATCATCATCGATGGGCTGTTGATAAAGTAACGTGACAGTACCTCTTTGTAAATATCTCCCTGTGGGATCGTAGCATGTGGGAAGCGATCTGAATGATACCCAAGCCTCTGCCCTGTCTCGTCGATCAGCTCTGCATCTCCAAATTGTACACCAACCTCTCCACCCAGAGACTCGAAAATTTTAACTCCCTCTTCAATCCTTTGGGGCAATAAGATATCATCCGCTGCCAGGTCGATGATATAATCGCCTTTTGCTTTTCGCAGACCTATATTGAAGGCCCTGCAATTGCCGTTGTTTACTTCCAATGCAATGAACTCCACTGGGCGATTCCCAATCGTTTCCTGAATGATCTCGAAGCTATTGTCCGTACTGTGATCATCTACTACAATCAGTTCGACGTGAGAATAAGTCTGATTCAGCACCGAACGAATGGCCTCCTCTACAAAGCGAGCATGATTATAGCACAAACAAATAACTGAAACCAACGGGGTCCTCATGTCAAATGCTTTTCAAAAGTAATTTTTGCGGATGGCACAGCACCAAGCCGGAGTTTGAAATCAAGAAGCGTGAAGTTAGGTTGTCCGTCAATAGAGGAAGTGCCGAGGTCCAATAATTGCATATGCTGTTTTCCGCAAAACTTATACATACCCTTCGTAAGCAATACCATAGGGCTTACGGCATCAAATTTTTTTATATGGCCTGAGTAAAAGTTGTAAAGTATCGAAGGATGAACACCAATCGCGATCGAGGCTGCAGTCAATTCTTTTTGCAGAAAAATTCCAAATAAAAAGAAGTTCTCTTTGAAGACATCCTCGGTGTGTTGCAACTCTTCCAGCGTCATGCTGAGATGATATCCCTTTTGCTTGCGGCACGTTAGAATAAAAGTGTAAACTTTTTCAAGTTGGCTCAATGGTATTGATTTGAAGTGCAAGCCCATCGCTTTCGATTGCTTTAATTTACGCTTCTCCCATGGCTCGATCTTTTCTTCAAAATTGCCATGATCGATCCGGATTCCGGAGCTCAATTCGGCTTGGCCAACCTTATAATTGAGATTAAACAAAATGGTGTGAAGCAATTCCCCTGATCTACGATAGAACAGCGGTGGATCAATTATCTGAAGAGACTTCAAACCGCGTTTTTGAAGTTCATCTTCACAATGCTGAATAAATTGATAAAGCCCCAATGGTGACAACCGCTCCGAAAAAAGAAAGGAACCGAACGGTGCCCTTGCCGGCGAAAATGCCATATCATCTTTTATGTGAAACGAAACTTGTGCCATTACTTTTTGATTCACCTTTCGCAACAAATAAAAGCTTTGCCAATCATTGGCCTGTAATTTCAGATGTTCGGGATGATGGAATAAAAAGATCGTGTAGTCCGGAGAATACCCCGGAGGCAAAGCACTCGAAACACTATAACCGCTCTCCAATCAGTAGGGAATTCCGATCTTCTTATAAATAAAATGCATGAGCCACGCAGGGCCTATCATGAGAAACTGCAAATCTTTAAGGAATGAAGGTTTCTTACCTTCTACCTTATGACCATAAAACTGACCGATCCATGCCACGACAAATATAAATAGGCTCACGGCCCAAAGAGGTGTGCTACTTTCATTAATGAGCCTCGCGATAAATAAACAAAAGGCAGCAAATAACATCATACCGATGGTAAGGGGAATGGAGAGCGTGAAATAATAGGCAATTGCCAATATCATTAGTATCGTGGCCCAGTTGGCATAAGGGTTTCCTTCGCCCAGGATTGTCTGAACGAATCCAGATGGAATTGACGCGATCATTCCTACTACGCTAAAAAAAATCAGCGGCACACAAATCCAATGGATCGTCTTATTCGTGATGTTTTGATGACTTTCACCATACTCTGAAAGTAGCAGGTCTATTTTTCTCATGCGTTGAAAGGATTTGAGCGCTATGGAACTTTCCTCTATAAAGTTAGATCAATTTTGAGCTTCAATCAAGTTTTGGTTTTCACCTTTTCCCAATCCTTAATTTGCCAGAAAACCTTTCCCGTGGTGAGATGATTGCCCTTGACGTCGTGGATTTTTATAACGCAAGGGATGATGACTGATTCCTGAGATTTTAAAGGCAGTATGATTTGTTGTTGGAACCACTCGTCGGATGTTCGGAACTCAGCATAGGCATCCATCTTGCCCTGGTAGTGATAGTCCATCTCAATACGCTGCATGATCAACCTGTATTTTTTTTTATCAAGCCTGGAGAGGAGTAAAAAGCCGGTGGCGAATTCTGAGATTGTTGCCAAAGCACAGGCATGCAGGCCTCGGATGTGATTGAAATTACTTTTCCGGTAAGGAATGAGTGCTTTGAGGTTATGATCCCCTAATTCCACTACTTGAAATTTATGAGGACTATTAAAGGGCACCATCCGGGTCAACGCCTGATTCAGTACCCATCGCCAAAAGGCTGAATGTTTTGCTTTTTCAATTATTTTGATGGAATCAAACATGGGATGTGGCTTTAATATTTGTCTGTGGAAGTTTGAATGTTCAATTTAGGTAAAATTATAAACCAACAATCCGCGGGAGTCTCAAACTTCAGGCAATCGGTCAATTTTATTGTTCCTTTTCAATGAGGGCTTGACCGACAGACTTAGCTGCGCTTATTTGTATTTAAAGCCACTAAAAACCTGAATAATAATTCTAAACACATAGACTCGGGTATAATTCTTCTATGTGCCCTATGTGTTGCATTCATTATGTATCTATGGGTTCCTAAGCTTCTCATCAAAACTCGTAAAGTATCTAAACACCGATGTCTAGACCGGTCTTTTACTGAGCAACCTATAACTCAGTAGTTCAAAGCCAAATTTTTTAGGACCTGAAAAAACCCTCTTGCCTGCATTGTGAAATGCATTACCTTGTTTGACTAAATATTACAAATGACTCTTGAAAAGAAGCGCCCTGGTTTGCTTCAGGCTTTTATTCCGATTCTCATTCTCATTACCATTCTTTCCATTAATGTGGTTATCCTTGGGACTGGCGCCATTCAGGGTGCCAATCAAATCGCTCTTTTGCTGGCGGCGGCTGTTGCAGGAATAATTTCCTTGAGCCTCGGCCATAGCTGGGATGAAATAGAAGCGAGCATGATAAAAAGCATCAGTTCGGCGATGGGGGCCATGTTGATTTTGCTGGCGATCGGCTCCCTTTCAGGAACATGGCTGTTGAGTGGAATCGTACCTGCCATGATTTACTATGGACTTAAAGTCCTCAACCCGACTATTTTCCTGTTTGCGGCGTGCATCGTGTGTTGTATCGTCTCGCTGGCAACGGGGTCAAGTTGGTCTACTGTTGCGACAGTGGGAATTGCACTGCTTGGCATTGGCAAAGCTTTGGACATCCATGAAGGTGTGATTGCTGGTGCCATTATCTCTGGCGCCTATTTTGGTGATAAGATGTCGCCCTTGAGCGATACCACAAACCTGGCCCCCGCCATGGCTGGTACCGATCTTTTCACCCATATAAAGTATATGGTCTACACGACTGCTCCGACACTCTTGATCACACTGATTATTTTTTTTATCTGGGGATTCACATTGGACACGCCTGTGACAGCTACAGATTCGAGTGCTGTTCTGCGTGCCATCGAAAATAAATTCAACCTTAATCCGCTCCTATTTGCCGTTCCTGCATTCGTGATTTTCATGATTGTGAAAAAGGTACCCGCACTTCCTGCACTTCTGGTAGGCACACTTTTGGGCGGAATATTTGCACTCATTTTCCAGCCCCAAATAATCGATCAAATTTCTGGCATCGAGGGAAATGCTTTGGAGTCTTCGTTTGTGGCTGTGATGCAGGCAATGACGAGTACCATTCACATCGAGACTGACAACAAAATGATCTCCGATCTTCTCACAGCTCGGGGTATGAGCGGCATGCTCAATACCATCTGGTTGATTTTGTGCGCGATGATTTTTGGAGGCGTAATGGAATCGGCTGGGCTATTGCATCGTATCGCAGAAGAAATCATCCGTTTTGCCAACAGCACCGGATCTTTGGTGGCCAGCACAGCAGCTACCTGTATCTTTTTTAACGTCACGGCCTCCGATCAGTACATGGCCATCGCTGTCCCTGGCCGAATGTATGCCAGCACCTATCGCGAAAGAGGTTACAAACCCGAATTACTAAGCAGAACACTGGAAGATGCGGGCACCGTCACATCCGTGCTCATTCCATGGAATACATGTGGCGCTACACAGGCAAATGTTTTGGGCGTAGCAACCATGGTCTATGCACCCTACTGCTTCTTCTGCATCATAAGCCCTTTGATGACCGTGCTGCAAGCTTATCTAAACTTCAAAATACACCGCATCAGCGATGACAAAGCCGTTTAACGAAAATACCTCCATCACAAACGAAGAGATTAACCTGCTTCCCTTGGGAGCCTTTGAGGGAAAAATCGTCATCATTTCTGATTCAGGAAAACTTGCAGAGGCTTTTGAGGAAATCAGCACTCATCATTACATCGGTTTTGATACCGAGACAAAGCCCGTCTTTGTTAGAGGTCACTATAATAAAGTTGCTATCCTTCAAATTGCGTTACCCGAAAAAGTCTTTCTCATCCGACTGATAGCGACGGGAATCACGCTGGAGATGATCAAATTCCTGCAAGACGAAGAAATAAAGAAAGCGGGTGTGGCCATTCGCGATGACATCAAGGCGTTGCAGCACTTGCACCGTTTTAATCCGGGTGGCTTTATTGAACTCGCACATTTATCGAAAGAATCAGGCCTGGAAGTAGAGAGTGTCAAAAAATTAACTGCGTTGTTGCTCGGATTTCGAATTTCCAAGAGTGCTCAGACCAGCAATTGGGAAGCGGAGCAATTAAACGAAAAACAAATCAGCTACGCCGCGACCGATGCATGGGTATGCTTGAAAATCTACGAGAAACTGAAAGCCCAAATTTCGACCTTCCCTAATTCTTCTCCGACGGAATATTAACAGTATTATTTTTCAGGGTCCTTCTTGCCAGAAAGGCGCTGATGAGTGTCAGTACAGCCCCCAATAACATGGCAGCACCCGGAAAATAAACAGGAGCTGTAGCCATCGTGAAGAATGCAAACAAGTTATTCATCATCACGGGACCAATGATCGAGGTCAGGCTCATCAAACTTGTGAAGCCCCCTTGCAGTTCTCCCTGTGCATTCGGCGGAACGATGCCGGACATGATCCCTTGCAATGCAGGCCCTGCGATTCCTCCCATACAATAAACAATGGTAAAAGCATACATCATCCAGCTCTGGGTTGCAAAAGCGTATAATAGAAACCCAGCTGCATATAACCCAAGGCCGAGGTAAACACTGCGTTGCTGACCCAGGGCTGGTATTATTTTTCGGATCAGAAGCCCTTGTACAATTGCAAACACAAAACCAACCACGGCCAGAGAGATCCCAATAGAAGCAGGAGTCCATTTAAATTTTTCAATGGTGTAATATGCCCAGTTGCTTTGAACGGCATGTGCAGAGAGGTAAACCAGTGTCATCGCAATGAGCAGACCAGCGATGACAGGATATTTCCATAAGCTCACCAGCGTACCAATTGGATTGGCCCGTTTCCATTCAAATCGTCTCCTGTTTTCTGGTTGAAGAGACTCTGGTAGTATGAAATACCCATATAACCAGTTTATAAATGAAAGTACAGCAGCAGCAATGAACGGAACACGTGGCCCTAGGCCGCCCAACAATCCTCCGACCACGGGACCGATGATAAATCCAAGGCCAAATGCTGCTCCTATAATTCCAAAATTCTGAGCCCTGTTTTCGGGTGTGCTGATATCAGCAATGTATGCTCCTGCAGTTGTAAAGCTTGCTCCCATTACTCCAGCAATGATCCGACCGATAAAAAGCCAGCCAATAGAGGGCGCGAAGACCACCACAAGATAGTCGAGGCCAAAACCAAACAGTGTTGCCAGCAAAACGGGCCTTCTGCCGTACTGATCGCTCAGTCCACCTACGATGGGAGCACAAAAAAACTGGGTGATGGCATACGATGCAATTAGCCAGCCGCCATAAGTCGCGGCGGCACTGACGCTGGTGCCCGGGCCCAGAAATTGTTGGATCAGGCTGGGGATGACAGGGATAATAATTCCAAACCCTGTTACATCGATGAGGAGTGTGACAAAGATGAACCCGAGAGCCGCTTTAGGTTTCGCCATAAATAAATTATGTCGGCAAATTAATTATTTCTTCTGATGCACCGGTAATTGAATATGAGAGGCAGACGAAGCTGACCGATAAATTTTTTGCGTAGCGATCTGAAAATCAGATTCAGTAGCCTCGAAAATATTGGCGACATACTTTTGTGGATTGCGGTCGATGATCGGGAACCAGGTGCTCTGAACCTGTACCATCATCTTGTGTCCTTTCTTAAAGACATGGTTGATGGCGTGAAGGTCAATGGAATACTTATTCACCTCACCTGACTTGATCGGTTCTGGCTTCTCAAAACTGTTGCGATAGCGTCCACGAAAAACATCATTGGCAATCATCAATTGATATCCACTCATTTTCATTTCGGACGTATTATTTTCCGGATAGACGTCAATCAATTTTACCACCCAGTCACTATCTGTTCCTGAAGTAGCAGCAAACAGCTTGGCCAGCAAGTTTCCGGTCACTGTGATATCTTCAGCCAGCACTTCTGTTTCCCAGCTTAGCACATCTGGACGGTTGTGAACAAACCGCTGATCTTCGGTAAGCCAAGTGTACCATCTTGAGCCCGGGCTGTAAGTAGCTTCGATCGGTCGCTGCCGATACGGCACAGGATGAGCAGGATCGGAAACGTATGAATCAAAGGCTTCCCCCTCCATTGGTGCTTCAAATGAAAGTTTGCCATTAGCACGGAGGTACAAATTCCGGAAGGCAGTCTGAGTTGTAGGAGGCCATGCGTTATACGTTTGCCATGTGTTAGAGCCTGTTTGAAAAGTAACAGCCTCAGGAAATTTTCCAGCACCTGCTCCGGATGAATTGAATGCAATAGTTTCTGGGCCTGGAGGAGCACTTTTCCCTTTCAGATAGAATGCAAACCAAGATGCCTGCACTTCTCTGCGAAACTGCTCCCCTGTTGAAGTTTCAAACTTGATATTCCCCAACTTGTCACCTTTCGATCGCCCCCAGCCTCCATGGTTCCATGGGCCGATGACAATAAAATTTTGATTGCGTGTGTCTTTTTTCTCCAACACTTCGTACGCCTTCAAGGGTCCATAGAAATCTTCCTGATCCCAATATCCGGCTACATGAAGGTTCGGCACCGTGGGCGCGCCCAGACGATACTGTAAGGACTGCTTCTTCCAGAAGTCATCGTAGTCGGGATGTTTGACAAAATCATTCCACGTCGGAATTTTATTGTGAAAATATTTTTCGTTCACATTGGATAGCGGGCCAAGTTTTAAATACCAGTCATAGGTGTCGTACAGATCGAATGGAAAATCAGCATCCTCCTTGGTAGCTTCTTCCATGTAAGCGTACTCAAATCCATAGGAGAGTCGAAAGGCACCATTGTGATGAAAGTCGTCACCCATCCACATATCGGAAGGCGTTGCCTGTTCAGAGACAGCTTTTAGCGCCGGATGTGGATCAAGGGTGCCCATCATGGTGGTCCATCCTCCATAAGAAATTCCATACATGCCTACGCTCCCATTATTTTTTGGGACATTTTTTAATAACCATTCAATCGCATCGTAGGTGTCAGAACTCTCATCGATGGTTTTAGGATTCTTTTTGTCACGGGTAAAACGCTGCATCTCAAAGGTCCCCTGCGATTTGTATCGCCCCCGGATGTCCTGATAAACAAAAATGTATCCTTCCCTCGCCATGTCAGAAACATAGTCCTGCTTATTTGGCGAAGGGGTTTCGCTCACGCCGTAAGGTGTGCGGGTGAACAGGATTGGTAAAGGGGTTTGCGTTTTTTGCGGGACGTAAATTACTGTGTTGAGCTTCACACCATCCCGCATAGGAATCAATAACTCCCGGCGGGTGTAGGTCAAGGTATCAGGGTTTTGTGCAGTAGCGTACAAAGAGAATCCTGATAACAAAAAAAGAAGGAGATTTTTCATCATGTTGGTATTATAAATTGAATGTATGAATTTCATCGATCAATCAAGGTTAATTTTACGCCCAATGCTTTCAGCAGTTTGATCTTCTCAAGAAAAATATCCCGATTCCTAAGTTTTGATTCGACCGACATCCTGCATCCTTCCTTAAAATCCTGGATGAGGATGCTCAGCTCAAATTCTTTCACCAGCCGCATGGCTTCTAGTGTTGCCACATAATCATAAATCAATTCAAAACGCTCTGTCACTTCTTCTTCTATGATCGCAGCATGATTCAGGGCATGCTCTGCAGCAGTTTTGTAAGCGCTTATCAATCTGCCCACACCCAATTTCACACTTCCAAAATAACGAACCACGACGACCAGCACATTGGTTAGGTTTTTGGATTTTAACTGACCCAGAATAGGATCTCCTGTCGAGTGGGCCGGTTCACCATCATCATACCCCCTTGACTTTTCTTTAGCTGGTCCAAGCATATAGGCATAGCCATGATGTCGGGCATCAAAGTACTTCTTCTTGAGCGACTTGAGATGACTTTTTACCTGATCCTCCGTGGCGACTGGAAAAGCAAAAGTCAGGAATTTGCTTCCCTTTTCTTTATGAATTCCTTCAGCTGAACCTTGAATTGTCAATGGAGTCATGTAACATTCTTAAAGTGTATCCAAAATAAAATGAGATTGTGTGGGCTAAAGCCCAATCAAGTCTAAGTACTCATTAACCACGGGCTTAAGCCGGCTTAAGCCCGTGGTTAATCCGGGAAAACCAAATCGGACTTTAGTCCTATTCAGAAAACTATCTACATGGTGCAACCTTTGTGTCACTAAGTGAGTCTATATTCTAAAATAATGCTCAAATGAAAAAATTATCCTTTGTTTTCGCCTTTTTGATGGTTGGAACTCTGGTCTTAGGCCAAAATCGAGAAACCAGGACCGTTGATACCTTCACCAAACTCTCGTTTCGGGTGTCTGGCAAACTTTATCTGAAGCAGGGAAGTCCACAGAAAGTAGAGTTGGAAGGTCCGAAAGACGTGCTTTCGCAAATTGAGACAAAAGTGGATGGCGACAAGCTTATCATTGGCAAAGAAGGAAAGTGGATGAATTGGGGTTGGGGAGACAATGACAAAATTACAGTGTACGTTACTGTTAAAGATATCGACGCCATCAGTGTAAGCGGTTCAGGAGATCTCTTCGGCCAAGGGAAATTTACCACCGGCAATCTTAAATTGAATGTGAGCGGATCAGGCTCCATGGAAATTGAAGCAGATGCAAGCGGTCACGTTGAGGCCGACGTTTCCGGTTCAGGCGATGTGAATCTGAAAGGCTCCTGCAATAATTTCGATAGTGATGTAAGCGGCTCAGGCAAAGTAAATCTATCCATTACCGTTCGCGAACGCGCGGATTTTGGCTTGTCAGGCTCCGGGAAAATCCTGGCTGAAGGCTCAGCACGCGAAGTAAAAGCCAATATAAGTGGTTCAGGAAAAGTACTCGCTTCCAATCTTGAAGCAGAGAAGTGCGACATCCGTATCTCCGGATCGGGTGATGTGGAAATTAATGTAAAGACCGACCTCGATGCTACGATCAGCGGTAGTGGCAGTGTTACCTACAAAGGCAATCCCAGCCATGTAAACAGCCATGCCTCTGGCAGTGGAAGCATCAGAAAAATGTAGCATGACCTTTATATCAGCTGTGAAGCGGAGAGATTTCTCCGCTTTTTTTATTGGCTTTTAACTCACTAACTTTCTTCCAAAGGAAATTTTATGGATTTGAATTTGGACGAAGAGTTTGCATGGCGGCTGCTGATTTCATTTTGCATCGGTACGGCCATTGGTTTTGAAAGAGAGTATCGAAGTAAGGCAGCAGGGCTTCGTACCATGATTATGATCTGTCTGGGTTCCACCATTTTCACGGAGCTATCGATGGTCATTAGTCCCTCATCCCCAGACAGGATTGCATCTACCATAGTCACTGGCATTGGCTTCCTGGGGGCTGGCGTAATTTTCAAAGATGGGCTCACGGTTACGGGGATTACCACAGCCACCACAATTTGGATTGCTGCTGCACTGGGGATGGCAGTGGGTGCCGGCCAGTATTTCATGGCAATCTTTGGAATGGCTGGTGTACTGATTGTGCTCGCGGTATTTGAAAGATTTCAATACCTGATAGAACGCATGCATCAAAATCACACGTACAAAATACGATTTGACAAAAATGATGTCGCTGACCATGAGATAGAAGAAGCTGCAAACAAGATTGGCCTGGTATGTCGCAAGAAAAGAGAAATGAAAGACTATGACTTCACCATTCTATTATACGAGGTCTCGGGAAAAGAAAAAAGACTTGATAAGTTTAACCTGTTCCTGCGAGGCGATAAGAAAGTGAAAGCATTTGAATACTAGTCCTCCTTCTACTCCGCTCAGGAGGACCATCACCTAAAGTCGGGCAGGGCCTACCCTCCTTCGTTTTCACTCAGGGAAGGGTGCTCGACATTGTCATCCTGAGCGCAGACAAAGGTGACTAACCCTGAATTTCTTCTTTGTGAGTTAATACACCCTCCACAATCAAATACTGAGCAAGTGTATAAGTCAGCATGATGAAAAATCCGCTGAGATAAATTGGTGAATAAAACTTATTGATTGCGAGCAGGCTGTCTGAACTCATAAATATTGCGGCGCCCCCGAAGACCATCCAAAAACTGCGGACAGTCGTCCTTCCATATCGGAACAAAGCCGTCATCACCATCACCATTAATACGATGGCATAAACCAGCACCGGGATTTTCAAATCTCCCAACAAAGGAAAAAGTATGACAATCAATCCAGTTCCGGCCAACACAATGGGAAAAGAGAATCGGATTTTCTGCGTCGCGATCAGTGCGTTCTTCTTATCACTCCAACGAAGCTGTTGGTATGCCAGGGTATAAAGCACATGGCCAACCAGGAATGCAATGAGCCCAAGGATAAAAAATATCTCACCTTCTATCTGAAAGAGCAACAGCACATCACCTGCCCAACAAAAGAATAAGGCCATTATAAAATTGAGCGGACGTTTCGATGTACTGCCAAAGTAATAGCCGATCAGTGATAGCATGATCAATGGCTTTGAAACAAAATGACTAAGCTTCCAATCCAGCGTAACTGACAGTAGTTCCAGGACCGAGACAAAAACAAACAATGCTAAGAATATGAAACTCCTTTTCATGACGAGGTCTTATGTGAAGGTTGCAACCATAAATATAGAAATGCCATCAGACTCAAAATACTGCTGATAAGAAAGGTGATGAAAAAGTGCGACGATTCATTTCCATAAATCCAGGCGGATAGAAATGCCCCCATTCCAATTCCAAATTCCATGAAAATGTAAAGAGAAGCAACGCCCCTGCCCTTATGCACAGGATCACTCAGGTCCGTTGCCCAAGCCAGTAACGTGGGTGATGTAGCCCCTTGTGCTAGGCCATAAAGAAATACCCCCAGGATCAACATGGTCTTACTGTCAGCCAGGGCAATCAAGAGCATGGTGAGGGCCATGAATGCTGTAGATATCTTAAGCACCAACACCCTACCATAAATATCCGAAACTTTCCCGGCGATGAGTCGGATGAGCAGGGAGGCAAGGGTGAAGTACGCGAAGAGCAGACCTTTATTTTCAATCTTGAAATATGCACCAAAGTCGGGCATGACAGTAAAGAGACAGCCATACGCATAGGCACAAAGCCCTACCACGACACACGGCATCAGAACGCGCGGCTCGAAAAAATCTCGTTTGCTTACTGATAAAAGGTCCCATGAAATTCTGTGTTTTTCCTTAAGCGTTTCTTTTATGGTCAGCACAATGAGCGATGATAAGATGGCACAAATGGAGGAACAATAGAAGACTGCATCGAGGTTAAATACAGATGACAACCATCCACCCAAAGCGGGCCCACTGGCCATGCCGAGTGTGCCGGCGGTCCCCAACAAACCCATTGCTTCTCCCCTTCTATCGGCCGGAATAACATCTGAAAGATACGCCGCCTGGCCGGTGGGTGTAAACCCGGTAGAAAATCCGTGTATCAGACGTAGCAGCATAAATCCAAACACCGTTGAGAGAAATGGATACATGAAGCTGCAAAAAAAACACACCATCGAGCCAATAATAATGACTGGCTTTCTTCCGATTTTGTCCGCGATTTTGCCACTGAACGGTCGCGAGATCATGGCGGTAAGGGTGAAAAGAGAGATGATGAGTCCTTTGTAATCAGCGCCGCCTAACGCCGTGAGAAAGAAAGGCAACTCCGGAATCAGCATGTTGAAACTCGCAAAGAACAACAACGAACTCGCGCACAGAAGCCAGAATTGGGTCGAATATGTTTTAGAGGAATGGAGTGTCAAGCGGGATTATGATTACAGAAGGCTAAGGGAAATGTGGATGTGACCGGAGGGGAAATAATATTTACGATCTTGGATTGACGATTTTGTCTTAGTGGCAATTCCAAAATCCGAAATCGTAAATCGTAAATTGAGCCACGCAACTTTCGTATTTAACATTTATTTAATAAGCATCCGTTAGTCCTTGTTACTTCGCAGCGGCATTCTCCTGGGCTCCGAGTAAAAATGCCTTGATAAAATCATCCAGGTCGCCATCCAGTACATTTTGTGCATCGGTACGCTCTACACCGGTGCGAGCATCTTTCACAAGTTTATACGGATGGAGCACATAGTTCCGTATCTGCGAGCCAAAATCTATTTTCATTTTACCCGCCTCCACTTTATCACGGGCCGCGTTTCGCTTGTCCATTTCTCTCTGGTAGAGTTTTGATTTCAACATCTGCATGGCTTTCTCACGATTGGCGTGCTGGGAGCGCTCCACCTGGCAGACGATGACAATGCCGGTTGGTTTATGCGTGAGTTGTACTTTAGTCTCCACCTTGTTTACATTTTGTCCTCCAGCCCCTCCTGACCGTGATGTTTGCATCTCAATGTCGGCAGCATTGATTTCAATATTGATCGTGTTGTCTACTTCGGGATACACAAATACAGAGGCAAACGAAGTGTGCCGGCGGGCGTTAGAGTCAAAAGGTGAAATACGCACCAACCGATGGACTCCGGTCTCAGATTTTAATTTGCCATAGGCGAAAGGGCCTTCTATTTCGATGGTCGCAGATTTGATGCCTGCTACGTCTCCTGCCTGGTAGTCAACCTCACGGACTTTATATCCATTCTTTTCTCCCCACATGATGTACATGCGGTGCAACATGTCAGCCCAGTCCTGGCTTTCAGTACCGCCTGCCCCAGGGTTGATTTCTATCATTGCGCTAAGCTGATCCTCCTCTTTGCTCAGCATCTTCTTGAACTCCAGGTCTTCGACGGCCTGGGCAACTTTCAAATATTCGGCATGGAGTTCCTCCTCAGAAGTATCACCGGCAAGGTGAAATTCATGGAGTACTTCGAGGTCATCGAGCTGCTTGGTCACAGCATCATAGGCATCCGTCCACACTTTCTTAATGCGGATGTTCTTCAAAATGGATTCAGCTTGCTTGGAGTTGTTCCAAAAATCAGCCTGCTCGGTAATACGTTCTTCGTCTTCGATTTCTACTCTCTTGCGATCGTAGTCAAAGATACCTCCTCAAGGCAGCCACTCGGGCCTTTAAATCTTTTATCTGGTCACTGGTCATAAAAAAATAAGTTGCGCAAAGATAATAATCCTTTGGACATCTAGGGTAAAGGCTTTGAAACTGCAAAATAGCTCAATCTTCTTGGTCTGTCTTCGCGGTTTTTGATGTCTCATCAAAATACCGCGATCCACCAGTGCAGTTCAAAGCTATTGATATTCAATTTGTTCTTCATTCATTTGTAAGGTTAAGGCAGTTTCCATTTCATTGCCAAATTCGAAGATCGCGGCACCCGAGACGGGGCCGCGAAGACATCCAACACATCATCGAGTGCAGACCTTTTGACGCTGTCAAAACCCATAATAGAAGAACATCATTGTTGCACATTCAAATAATAAGGCGACTTATAATCAATGGTTCGTATCATCATGTTTCCGCGGTCCACGCGCTGGGAACGCGGCTTGACGAAAAGTATCAGCGCACCGATGCCAGCAACGATCAATGCATTTCGGTCCGTTTGATCAAATCCAGGTGGCGTATAACCGAGGGCAGCATTGAGTTGATCGACAGCAACATAGCCAAGTCCGCCAATGAAAAGCAAGCCACCAATACCGGTAGTAACATTAATTGTTCGAAATCCCTCTCCATATATTTTGGAGATTGATTGAAAAGCAATGGTGTCATTCGAAGTAATCATGGAGAAATCATTAAGCTCAACAATAAAACCTTCCTTTCGTTGATGATTTTTCAATACACATTTAAAATCATCTCCCTCCATAAAACGATGCGCCACTACACCATGTTTAAAAAATACGAGCTGCTTCTGAGCCTGTGTATTGTAAAAACATGCGGTAAGAACAAGAAACGTAGCGAAGGTTCTTTCGATCACATAGCCTGATAAGGAAGCAAATGACATCAGCGTTTTTAATTGATGTATTAACTTTTAAGGTACGGAAAGGCCCGGAAATTATTTCAGGATGGAGTAATAATATGGAGAGGTGTGATCAACGGTTCTGATGACCATCTTTCTGCCGAGATGGCGGTATGGTGACTTAACGAATAGAATCACCGCTCCAGCGCTGGCAGCCACGAGAGCCGTTCTGTCGCTCTGATCAAACTCAATTTTCTCACCTTGAAACACTCCATAGAGCATGTCCGCAGCCAAATAAATCAGTCCACCATAAAATAAAACAGCGCCGACATCCCGCATGATATTAACCCGGAAGTAGTTTTTTCTATCAAATCCGTCAATCGACTGAAATGGAATCGTGTCATTGGTTGTAATCACCGAGTAGTCATTTAACTCCACAATCCTACCCTCCTTTTTTTGATGGTTCTTTAAAATGCATTTAAACCTACCGCCCTCTGTAAACCGTGCCACTGCGATTCCATTTCTGATCACGATCATCTGCTTTTGTGCAAAAGAATTCTGAATGCTCGAAAGTGAAAAAACAAAAAGGGTAAGAAACCTGATCATGGGCCAAGGAAGGCACCATACACCAACTGATGTAATATCTACCATTGCAATAAAAATAAAAAAATGCGGACTATTATCCCGCATCTTTCAAATGCACAGATTCAATGGAAAGTAAATTTTAGAACGAATGCATCCATCCAAAAGGATCAGGTTTTAAACCATGTTTGATGCCATCCAGTTCGCTTAATACCTTGTTTGAAAACTTACGTGTCTCTACCGGTGGCAGGTAATGATTCTTACCTTCATAACCAATAAGCTCAATGTGGGCAATCGTGGCGGCTGTGCCAGCGCCAAATGCCTCTTTTACGCGGCCGCTTTCCAAACCATCGACCAATTCTTTTACAGAGACTTTTCTTTCTTCGACTTTCATACCCCAATGGCGGGCAAGGGCCAGCACGCTGTCGCGTGTGATGCCCCGAAGAATTGAGTCAGTCAAAGCAGGTGTTACAAGGGTATCGTCAAAAATAAACATGAGGTTCATGGTGCCTGATTCCTCAACATACTTATGTTCACGGCCGTCAGTCCAGATGAGTTGGTGATAACCCTGGTCCTGTGCAAGCTTGGCAGGATACAATGACCCTCCGTAGTTGCCTCCCGCTTTTGCAAAGCCTGTGCCTCCCTCCACTGCCCTTGTATAATGGGTTTCAATTTTTACTTTAACCGGTGTAGAATAATAGGGTCCCACCGGTGAGTTAATAATCATGAATGTAAAATCCAGTGAAGGTCGCACGCCTACATACTCGTCGGCAGAGAACATGAAAGGCCTGATATAAAAAGAACTGCCCTCAATCGTGGGTATCCAATCACGATCAAGGTCAATGAGCGCGTGGATGCCTTCCATAAATATGTCTTCCGGGAGATAAGGCATACACATGCGGTCCGCAGAAACATTCATACGTTTCAAATTATCAAACGGCCTAAACAACAGGGCTTCCCCACTTTTATTTTTGAATGCCTTGAGTCCTTCAAAAATCGATTGACCATAATGTATGGCAGGCGTGGCCGGGCTCACCAGCATATGCCCATAAGGGACCACTCTTAAATTTCCCCAATCTCCTTTCCTGAAGTCGGCCATAAACATGTGATCAGCATAGACTTTCCCAAACGGGATGTCATGAAAGTCCACTTCCTTCAGGCGCGACTTAGTTGTCTTCCTTACATCAATCTTCATTGCCTCTACCATGCTATTTCTTTAGGGGCCGAAATATAAATGATATTTTAACGCTCGGCTAACGTATGTTAGGAATTATTAAAAAGGTATTTAAAAGGGGCTTAAATAGGTGTCGGCACTGGGCGTAACAAGTAATACCAAAATTAATTAGCCATCCTACCACAAAAGTAGGATCAAAAAAATTCTAAATGGATTTCAGTCGCGTTTGAATTCAAGTACCCCTTCACATCGCTTTGAGAACCTTCCACATTTCCTCCGCCACGAATTGATTTCCTTTCTCATTCAAATGCACCCTGTCAGTGGTCAGGATTCCAGATTCTTTATTTTCAACGTTTGATTTCAGGTTATAATCTAAAAATCCTTTGCGGAGATCCACCAGAAGTAAATTATTCTTTTTCGCAAGCCCGCGAATGATGCCACTGTATTTATTCAGATCTCCATCCAGTTCGTTGCTGAAATCTGTTCGCTCGCCGATCGCAGCGGGCGTGCAAAGGACCACTTTGATATTCCTGGCCTGGAGTTTATTGATCACCGCGGTATAGAATTTTTCAAATTTGTCTGGGTCTGTCCCTGTGCCAAACGTACGTTTGTGCCAGACATCATTGACACCGACATAAATCACCACGATGTCAGGGTTCTTGCTCAGCACATCTTCATCCATTCGCAAGTAAAGGTCATAGATCTTATTACCACCAATGCCGGCTCCTATCAATTCAAACTGCTCCGATTTGTTTTCAGCGGCGACGAGCTCCCCCACCTTCACAATGTATCCACCTGGCTGCACACCAGCCTGTGTGATTGAGTCGCCAAAGAAAATCACTTTCTTCTTTTGGAGCGGTACAAAAGCGCTTGATGCTAAGACAATGGCGGCGGAAATTATCCAGGAAGATTTGTTCATAAGGTTTGAATTTATTGGGTCAAGGTAAAGAAAGTTGGGGAAATGCATTTAACCCGCAAAGTGGCAAAGAGAAGCGCAGAAAACAATGACCCGCCAGGACGAATAGGCCTGCGCCTACTGCATGATTATTGTCGTCATTTGTGATATGGTAATCTTAACGCAACACTAGTACGATCAACTATTAACGTTGCTCGTTGACGACCATCTCCAAATAAAAAAAGCTGCCTCACATGAAGCAGCCTCTTTTTAAAAAAATAATATCTATTTATTGCTTAATAAGTTGACCTCTTATTTCTCCTCCGCTGAATGCTGCAGTGTGTAGGTTCACATAATTAAGTCCACCGATCAGATCTGCTTCTTGCTCTGCTGTCAGGGCTGAAGAAGTGTAATTGATAGGGTTTGAAATCGGCGCTGCAAAAGGATAAACTACGCTTCCGTTAGCACCCACTGCCGCTTTATGAATGTGTCCTGCACTGGGTGTTAATCCGGTATACGTAACAACTACCGTGAAACTTTTTGATACCTGGTTATAAGTCAATACCGCCGCTCCAGCTGCCGTAGATGCGTTGGCAGGCACTTCGCTTGCACCCGTGAGTGTGGCTTTAAACAATAAGTCGACCCTAAAGGTCGCTGTGCTCGTGGCCGTTTGGCTTCCAACGGTAACGGTAATTGTTCCAGTTGTTGCGCCAGCAGGAACAGTTGTTGTAATCGTTGTGGCCGTGCTTGCCGTAACAACAGCGGCAGTTCCGTTAAACTTTACTATGTTGCTTGCGGGGGTTGTGCTGAAGCTCGTTCCCGTGATAATGACTGGAGCTGCTCCAACGCCCTCGGTTGGAGTGAAACTAATGATCTTGGGCGCAGGTACTGCATCGTCCTTTTTACAAGAGGAAAACAGTGTACAACTCATGGTGATGAGTGCAAAGAAGGCTAATTTCTGTATCATAAATTCTTCGGTTTAGGTTTGGACGCATAAAACTAGGTAAAGGGGTAACCCTTGGCAATCACCCAATTTGCGTTTTTTAAGTTTTCAATAGTGTATGCCTAATTTTATTTGCTCCTGCGGTTTAATACATGGGTTGGCAATCCAATTACCTGAGATTGCGCTGGCTTTGGATGTATCCCACGTCAATTTCTGTACGTAAACTCCTTTTGGGCGACCCAAGAATAGGGAATGGATCAGTTTCACCGCACGTATAAAGATGCTTAATGACATTACAGACATGAAGTATATTTGCGGTCATTTTTTGGTAATTTATTATGATCTCCTTAGGCAAGCTGCTTTTTGTTCCCCTCACAGTCTTGGTTTTTGCTTCTGCCAGTGGGCAAAGCAGCGGGACCATGCCCGACGTAAAGGAACGACCAAAAGCCACCGCCATCCAACTTAAATCCGACCCCATCATTGATGGAGATGTAATCGGTGATAAGTTGTGGCAGCAGTATCCTGCCTTTGATGGACTGAAACAGATTAAACCCTATGCCGGAAAACCCGCCTCAGAAAAGACGGACATTCGCATGGGGTTCACAGAAACGATGCTCTATGTAGCAGTCGTTTGCTATGATGCCGAACCAGGCAAACTTGTTGTGTCGGATGCCAGGAGGGATGGTTCGCTTGACGGTACCGACAGTTTCATCTTTATCATCGACACCTATCACGACAGGCAAAATGGTTTTGTCTTCGGAACGAATTCACTGGGCATCGAATATGATGGTCAGGTGGACAACGAGGGTCAGGGCAACATCAGCAACAACAGGCAACAAGGCGGTACCATTGGTGGATTCAATCTTAACTGGGATGCTTCATGGGAAGTGAAAGCCATTGTTGGAGATTTTGGGTGGAGCGCAGAGTTTGCTATTCCATTGAAAACAATACGATTTGCATCGGGTACCGACAAGGTGTGGGGACTGAATATTCAGCGCAACATTAGAAAGACCAACGAGATCGCCTATTGGGCACCTCTTCCCATCCAATTCGACATCAAGCGGCTTTCTCTGGCGGGAGAGTTGAATGGGCTAAAACTTAGCAGTCCTGGAAACCTAAAAGTTATCCCCTATGCCCTAGCCAATGCGGCCAAGGATTTTACAAATGCATCGGGTGAAACTAAAACTAAACTTGCCGGCGGAGCTGATATTAAATACAGTGTTACTCCTTCCCTTACTCTTGACCTCACCTACCATACAGACTTTGCACAAGTTGAAGTCGATCAGCAACAAATCAACCTTGATAGATTCAATCTCTTCTTCCCTGAGAAAAGGCCGTTCTTTCTTGAAAATGCTGGATTCTTTACGGTAGGAAGTCCAGGGGAAGTAGACCTGTTCTTTAGCAGACGCATCGGCATTGCCAAGTCGGGTCAGATAGTTCCAATCATCGGTGGTGCACGGGTATCGGGCCGTGCAGGCAAAACCAACATTGGACTGTTGTCCATGTTCACTGACAATGCTACGTTCACCACTTCAACAGACACCACCGTTATCCATCAGAATAGTTATAATGTTGTCCGGATCAATCAACAAGTTGGCCAGCGCTCGACCCTTGGGGGCATCTTGACTAGCAGGGAAGGCACAGGCGGAGTTCAAAATGATTACAACCGGGTGATAGGGATTGATGGCAAGCTTGGGCTTGGAAAAAAAGCGCAGCTCTCAGGATTCTTTGCGCGGTCCAACTCACCTGAAGCAACATCCAATGGCAATTCACTCAAGGTGCAGAGTCAATACGAATGGAACGGTTTAAACATGAATTTTGCCTATTCGCAAGTAGATAAAACATTCGACCCTCAGGTGGGCTTCCTTTTCAGAAGCGGTTTCCGGAAACCGGAAGTACTAATTCTGAAGCAAATTCGAATGAATGGAAAACTCGGTGGTATGCTTGAAATCCGACCACATGTTTCTTATCGGGGCTTCTGGGATTATTCTGGATTCCAGGAAACCGGGTTCCTTCATGTCGACAATCACTGGGTCTGGAAGGGTGGTTTGGAAATTCATACCGGGATCAATTTTACTGAAGAGGGGTCACTGACAGATTTTAAGATACCAGGCTTAGGCGTTACTCATCCCGCCGGAACGTTCAACAACCGTGAAGCTCAGATCGTATTTATTACCAATCCAAGTAAGAAGCTTTACCTCTCTACCAGATCTGTCATGGGTGGGTATTTTTCAGGATCAAGATCATCGCAAAGTGGTACGATCGGATTCAGGATTGGTGACCGGTTTAATTCTGAATACACTTATAACCACAATGACATCAACTTGCTGGAGGAATTCTATACGACTGATGTTTTCGGAACCAGGCTATCCTATGCTTTCAAACCCAGGCTCATATTGCAAGGGTTCTTACAGTATAACAGTGCAGCCGATATTATTTCAGCCAACATCAGACTGAATTTGTTGGAACAAGCCAATACAGGTTTGTTTATTGTGTATAATGAAATATGGAGTGAGAAAATTATTTCAAGCAGAAGCCTCACCATAAAATACACCCATATCATTAATGTGCTGAAGTAAAACAGTCGCCCTCGCTATTTAGGATCAGCAATGAATTTCTTTTCTTCAACATCTTTAAGAAATGAAATCAAATTGTTGAAATAGTTTTGCTGGTCGTCATACATGCTGAGATGGCTGCCGTTGGGACACAAGTAGGTTCTGCTGTTAGGAATTAGTTTGCCTTCTTTCCTCATGTCCTCCGGATTCATTTCATCTTTCTCTCCACCAAGGACAAGTGTTGGAATCCTAATATTTGCTAAACGGTCATACATCTCCCAGTTTTTGAAATTTCCCGTCACATGGAATTCATCCACTCCCTGCATTTGAATGTAGATAGACATGTTGGCCTTCTTAAAAGCTCTCATGAGCGGTTCTGGCCATGGATCCAACCGGCAGACAACATTTCCGTATAATTTTCCCATCAAAAGGCTTTGATACGCGGGTGAATCATACAGGCGAAGTTTGTCAAGAGAATCGTATGTCTTGATTTCTGCTGGGGAGAAAAGTTCTTGCTTAAGTCTAGCAGCGTAAGCAACATAACTTTTTACTCCCGCTACCATATTTGACAGCACAGCAGCCTTCACATGACCTTGATATTTTTGGAGATACTCCATGGCAAGCATACTTCCCCACGAATGTCCTAATAAGTAAAAATTCTCCAATCCAATCCCCTGTCTTACTTCTTCAACTTCCTCCACATACCTTGGAAGGTTCCAAAGCGAAGTATCCATTGGAACATCAGAGTTACCAACGCCCAATTGATCGTAATAGTAGAATTCAATACCAGCCTGCGGCAAAAAGTCTTCAAAGCATTCAAAATAGTCGTGTGTGAATCCAGGTCCTCCGTGCAGCAGCAAAACCTTGATGTCACCGCTCCCTATTTTTTTTGTCCATACCTGATACTTCCCGGCCACAGAAATCATTTTTACTCCACCTGTTTTCACTTCGGTGTACTGTGGTACTCCAGCTTCATTTTTGGATGTGTCAGCACTTGGTGCTTTTTTCTGGTCGCTGCATGCGAGAAGCAAAAAAATAAATAGAATGATTAAGCTTTTCATATTTGGCTTGGTTTAAAATTGATGGTGCACTTATTCCTTACCAGGTTTTGCGCCTGGAAGTCGGCCCTTTAACCATGTCATTTGGCCACGGTGGTTAGACTCATGCTCACAGACATGAAACCATTTCCAATAGGTATTCAATGGCTCTTCCTTTGACCATTCAGGGTCAATGGCAAGCAACCATGCGTCGTCTTTCTTTTTAAACTCCTCCAGCGTCTTTTGTCTTACTTCGCTGATGATATCAAGGTAGTATTTAACTTCCTGCCCTTTTATGTTTTTACGTCCCTCGTCTCCCAGGCTCATGGGTGCATTCCAGATTTTCTTTTCGGCTTCATTAAATTCCTGACGGCCTTCAAACGTATTGATCTGATAGTACTTATCCACTGCGCCCAGGTGAAGAATCAACGCTCCGATTGTATTTGAATTGGCATCGTGAAGATAGTCCAGTTGCTCCCGGGTAAGTGACTTGACTGTATCAATAATAGTCTGTCGGTTATAATTCAGCATAGAAACGATGGTCCCGATCTGAGGTGAATAACCTTTCATAGGCCCGATTACATAGCGCCCCTCCCCAAGAGGCAACACCTTTGCCTGCAAAGTCTGGTTCATTCCACCGATCCCAAGAAGTCCGGTCGTTACGGCGGCGGTTTTCGCAATGAAGCTTCGCCTGTCGAGAAAAGGTGATTTTGTTTTCATGGTTTTGTAGGGTTTAAAGAACTCAATTGGGACGGATTCGCGCCTTCGGCCCGTAGGAAATTGATTTTAAGATATCAATTTACAAATTTAAAGAATACCCTTTGTTGAATGTGTCGTGCCGCGATTCCGGCTGCCCTTCAATCGTCAGACCCTGCGAACCTCATTATTTTTCAAGCTCCAAATACTTCTTACCTTCATCGCTTAGGACTTCAATGGACAAATGTTTTGTCAGATTGAAATCAACAAGTTCAGGTCTATTGGCTTTTTCCTGGTCGCGGCCAGTGAACCGGAAACCAAACAGATAAAACTATAACAATCATGAAATAGAAAACTGCTCCCAAAAATATCTACAGTATTATTTAGTCTCTGACTTACCAAATTGAACTGAAAATTGCTGGCACCAGATGAGTACAAACTTGTATCGTGTAAAATCTGGTTGCCCAGGTATCTCATAGGATTGCTGACAGCACCCTTGAAGTGCTTATGGAAACAAAGAATGTAGACTTCTATACCGACCCAATCCAACTACAACGAAGGACCATTGACCCCAAGACCTCAAATTGGGTGACGCTGGTCAAGAATCAACGGAGCGGCAAGTTCTCCGATAGGAATTTGGTGACTTCTGGCAATGTCTATGAGTATCGCATGCTGATTCCAGACCTGTGCAAAAAAGAATACGAATCGCTTCCTCACAATAGTATACTACTAATGGCTGAGAAGGACAGCGTCGAAGCTGTGGAAACGGTCAATCTAGCTTATAACTCTTATAAAAACTGGCCCCACGGCGTGCTGCGGTATGAGCTATGGCAAAAGGTGGACGATGGTGACTACGTGCTTCTTTCAGTCATGAAAGACTTCAAAGATGCCATTGAATACAACAACATCGGCTTCAACTACTATTTTAGAACAAAGGCAATTGAGAATGTTGGAAAGCATGTGTCATGGTCCAATACGGCTTATGTCGAATTCGTTCCGAAAGTAAAACTTTACAACGTGATTACGCCGAACAATGATAAGAGCAACGATTTCTTTGTGATTGACGGAATTGAAAATTACCCCAACAACCTCTTCACGGTATTTAACAGATATGGAAAAACGGTATTCACTACCTCCGGATATCAAAACACATGGGCGGGTACTGACAACGAAGGTGCAGAGCTCAGCACCGGTGTTTACTTTTATTCACTTGACCTGAACGATATCCGACCCAAAGAAAAATTGTATAAAGGGTCTGTCAGCATTGTGAAATAAGAGTTGATTTTCTCAATTAAGAAAATATCAGCCTGATATTCGATTCTTCAATATTTACCAATTGGAAAAGAGAAGACTCCAAATAGAAGCTGTCACATCCTAGGTTTCCAGGGAGTCTCTTTCACTTTTAGCTCGAGTGCCATTGTCCTGCACAACATAAACAAGTAATCAGAAAGTCTGTTGAGGTACTGGATCACCAAAGGTTCCACCTTCTCATGGGCATCAAGGAAAATAACAAGTCGCTCTGCCCGGCGGCAAACGGTGCGTGTGACGTGACCAAATGAAATGGAAGTATGTCCTCCCGGCAGTACAAAAACTTTCATGGGCTCCAGAGCAGCATCCATGGCGTCGATGCAATTTTCAAGAAAGGTAATATCACTCGTATAAAGAGATGGAATCTTTAACTTGGTATTGCCCGGCTCGGTTGCGAGAATCGACCCGATGGTAAAAAGGCGGTCTTGAATTTCAATCAATTCTTCTGCTCTCATCCTGTTCACTTCCTGGTCCCGGAGTAAACCAACCCATGAATTGAGTTCATCGATGGTTCCATATGCTTCGATACGTTCATCAGCCTTTGAAACGCGTTTTCCTCCGAAAAGGGCGGTGGTGCCTTTGTCTCCGGTTTTTGTGTAGATTTTCATTGGATGAAGGTCAATACCAATCAAAGATATGATTCTCTTTCAAATTGGCTTTTGGGCTAAAGCCCATTCATGCCGGTAACTTGTCAACCTCAAACTTAAGTCTGAGGTTATTGCATTAACAAATATAAACCCTCTTTGAATTTAGTTGGAATTAAAAAGGCAGTTCAGGATACGCGTAACGAAATCAATGTGCAACCTCAGCTTGGGTAGGTCGCCTGCTCACACTTTCATTCTTGCGGTCCCACTCGACAAGACCATCTCGCAAACGGATAATTCTATGAGCATAATGAGCGATGTCATCTTCATGCGTCACCATGATGATGGTGTTGCCCTTGTCATGAAGTTCCTGAAAAAGGCCCATGATGTCAGAGGATGTCTTTGAGTCCAGGTTACCGGTGGGTTCATCCGCGAGAATAATAGAAGGATCGTTCACCAATGCTCTTGCTATGGCTACCCGTTGGCGTTGTCCTCCCGATAGTTCATTGGGTTTGTGATGGTACCGATCTGCCAGGCTTACGCTTTCCAATGCTTCCATGGCTTTCTCATTGCGATCACTTTTGCTATATCCCGCATAGATCAGCGGAAGGGCGACGTTCTCTAACGCACTGGCACGGGGCAACAGGTTAAATGTCTGGAATACAAAACCGATCTCCTTATTGCGTACCTGGGCCAGTTCATTTTCAGTCATTTCACTCACCATGTTATTATTCAACATGTAGGTGCCGTCTGTAGGTGAGTCCAGGCAACCCACAATGTTCATGAGGGTAGACTTCCCAGAACCCGAAGGGCCCATGAATGCTACATATTCCCCCTTGTCAATATTGATGGAAACCGACTGCAGGGCGTTCACGATGTTGTTGCCCATCTTGTAGACCTTGGAAATATTGTGGGTTTCGATGATTTTGGCCATGAATTCTGTTTTGTGTGATTCTCCTACACCTTCAACTCAAGAATAGGCTTTGAGTTTCAATTTTAGGGCAAATTGGCAAAAAATAAATGTGAGTGGGTGCAAAAATAACATAAATAACACCGCCTGTGAATGTGCCAGAGGTATGATGGTGATGCAGCGTGCGCCGTATGTGGCGCCATGGTACAAGTCCAAACTCCGAAAGAGGTTGTCCTTTGATTGGGTCGATACTACAAACGTCCACCAGCCTGGATTGGCGAGAAATATTCTTTTTAAAGCAGGCTTTGAACCTAAGCATTTCTGTCTAGAAGATTACAATAGCACTTTTCTTTTCAATCGATAAGAGAGTACGATGGTTGAGACATTATTCAGCAAATCCCGTCCAAAAGCATTTGTATAGTAGATCAACCCGTAGCTATTGGTAATTTGAATCATGAACGCGTTGCGGTCGTTGAAGGGAACGAAGTAACCAATGGAAAGGTGTACTCCAAAATCATTTTTGACCTCATTGGGAACTCGATTACTTCCTCCACTTGAAGACTGGGAGACGATGTTGCCGGAAGCATCGCGGTCAGTTCTATATTCCCTGATGTGGTAGGGTACGCTAAAGTATGGACCGATCCCAATTATTAACTTCTTTTTTGAGCCAATCCCAAATGTTGGAACTGCAAATGCTGTAATGCAATAAATGTTCCTGTCGATTTCTATTGTTTCATTTTGATTGGTGTATGGATTGTAAATCGCCTCGTTGATTTTGAATCCTTTTTGTTCGGATGCTATGCGGACATTCAACTCAAACAATTTGGAAAAGGAATGTGAGGTCCCGACTCCAATCAAATAGCTCGATTTCGCTAGTTCAAATGTGGAGCCCGCGCCTGCGTTTTTTATTGTTCCTATTCCCGCAAATATTTCAAGATTCTGAATCCATTTTTCCTGCGCAAACACACACAAAGTTGTAAGCACAGGAAAAACGAATGTCAAAACCTTCACCACAGCGGGTAGTACTGGATTTGCCATTGATTGTCGGGATAGTCATTAGGAAGCCATTGATAGATAGAGCCTGAGACTTCTGCACTCCACACATCTTGCTCTTGTTGGCAAATATAATAGTCCTGGGCTAAAAAGACTTGGTGATCGGAGTATATGTCCAAATACTTGGAATTGGCTCCAACCCCCTACCAATAACCATCACGCCTTAATGAACTCCACTACTTCCCGGATCACGACCTCATCCTTCAGAATGCGAGTATGTCCCAGGCCGGTGGTCTTTAAGATCCTTGCGGAAGGATATATTTTTTGCAGCTCCAGCGCATGGATCATGAAAACATCCTGATCTTCTTCGTCCTGTATCATGAGCAAGTCAATCGGGTGAGGCAGGTGCTGGACCGCATGGAGCGCCGTAAACTCTTCAAATGTTTTACCGGTTCTTTTCAAAACATACTTCTTAAATTTTTCCGCCGACGGCCATGATCCATTGATCGCCCGCAAATAGGTTTTAAGAATTTCATCAGCCACAGAAGGACTGGCAATGTTTATGAGCTTTCTCACGGGCAATCCTTGCATCGCCGAATATATTGTCGCCGCTCCACCAAAAGAGTGTGTAATCATCGCGACAGGTTTGCCCAGCTGACGAAAACTTTCCAGAAGCACCATCTCAAATTCCCGAATGTTGGTTGACTTGCCATCTGACTTCCCATGTGCGGGTCCATCGAATCCTACCATTCGAAACCGAGCTGCATTCATTGGCTCGATGAATTTACGGAATTGGGTTGCTCTGCCAGCCCACCCATGCACGAACAGGACGTATGGCCAACTCTTATCGCCCCAGGAATAGAATTGAATATTTCTTCCTTCGACTTTTAGTATGAATTGATTGGAGCTCTCTTCAGCTTCTCTTTCTTTTTCAGAAACGCGGTATCTGACTGGGACATAGAATACCAATCTGAAAATTCTCTCTGCAATAAATGGCGCCCACCGTTCCAGCTTAGGAAAAATCCACCGGGTAAATCGCAAAAGGACTGGTATGTTGTTATTTCTTTTCTTCATGCCCCGCATTTCAAATTCTAAATTCAAAGGTCTTTGTCGAAAATTCAAAGGAGGTTAGGTCATAAACCCTTTCTGCAAACTGTATATTGTTCTGTCGGTCCACCAGCACTACCGTAGAGCAGCGGGAGCCATAGTTCGGGGATTTTATAAACATGGAAGAAAGAGTACGTTCACGCTCCATCCCGATGCCCGTATCCGGAAGCTGATCATCGGGGGCGCGATGATCATCATAGAGGAAATCAAACAACATCTCCGAATGTATCACTGGTTTCTGCAAGATTGTCTGAATCTTTTTTTTGCCCAATAAAACTTTGGGCCAAGGTGTGTCGAGGAGGTGATTGCTCAATCCATGTAAGCCAGGCCCCAGCTGAACGATGCCAGGCGCATAATTTGAAAAATACCAAAGCTCATCGATCGTCCCCGCCAGCAGATTAAACCCATTGTACTGACTACCGTCACCTTCAATCTTCTTCAAATATTTGTCCGCTTGAACTTCGCTTTTCAGATAGTCCGATACAAGCCGACCTCTTGATGGGGCCGCGGGATTGATATTCTTGGGGTCACGATAATTGGTGAGCAAACTGACTTTCCCTGCACGTGTCATCCCCATCCATGTTCCTTTTGCCTCGAGATCTCGGCCTCCCAGAACGTCAGGTTGGTCAGCCCAAAAATCGGCAGCCGCTGTCTTGCGATGATAAAATTCATCACGGTTGGCGGCGATGATTAGCTTGTAGGCGGGGTGATTATTGAGAGAAAGAAAAATAAGGCACATTGCGGTTCAGGTTTTTGAAATCCTAAATTATTTTGAATTTTAAACGCCGATTCCCGACTCAAAATGCTGTGTCAGACTTTAACGTTGGATATTCGGCGTTGGGCATTCAAGATTTACATTTTCATCTCGCCTTTGAATTTCATCATTAAACAACTCAAGCTGCGAGGGAAGCAGCTGAAAACTTCTCCTGTGGTAAGGGGTGATTCCCAGCTTTACGATTCCTTCCCGGTGTTCTTCTGTGGGATAGCCTACATTCGTATCCCAGCCGTATCCCGGAAATTCAATTGACAATTTTGTCATCAGCTCATCGCGATAGGTTTTCGCCAGGACGGATGCCGCAGCAATCGAAAGGTAGGCAGCATCTCCCTTGATGATGCATTCAAAAAGCAGATCACGATACGGTTTGAAGCGGTTGCCGTCGATAAGTAAAAGCTGAGGCGACAGGGTCAGTTGATCCAGGGCAAGGTGCATCGCCTTAAACGATGCATTCAGGATATTGATTTCATCGATTTCCGTATGGCTCACCTCAGCCACCGCCCAGGCCAACGCATCTCTTAGAATATCTTCCCGAATGCTCAACCGTGCTTCCTTCGAAAGTTGTTTAGAGTCATTTAACAATTCATGTTGATAGTTCTTTGGAAGAATCACAGCAGCAGCCACCACAGGTCCCGCCAGACAGCCCCGACCCACTTCATCGCAACCTGCCTCAATCAAATCTATGGTGAATGATGATTTGAGCAATTCCTTGGAATTAAGTTCGGGTTTATTTGGGTTGCATTTCAAATAGTCGTCTTCATTGTTGAGTCAGGGCTAAAGCCCACTCGCAACACTGATAGTAACCACAGCCCTAAGGCCGTGGTGATGCAAACATAGTCCTAATCGGGCTTTAGCCCATGAAGGGCAAGTTGAAATCCACCCCCTTTCATTTCCCTTTTCAAAGTTCCATTATTATTATTGTTGTTTTTTGTCCAAATCTTTGAATTTTAAAGCCCTAACCCTCAATACACGTGAGCACCGAAAACAAAAAGAGCTGGATCACACGCTCCTCTGAGGAGAAATATGATAACTTCTGGATCAACCTTACGGAATACCAGGTGATTAATCCGGCAGGGAAGCCAGGCATCTATGGCAAAGTCCACTTTAAAAATAAAGCGATCGGCATCATTCCATTGGACAATCATATGAATACATGGCTCGTGGGTCAAAATCGTTACGTATTAAATGAGTGGTCATGGGAAATACCAGAAGGCGGCGGGCCACTTTCGGTGAATGTCCTCGATTCCGCCAAAAGAGAACTGAAAGAAGAGACTGGATTGTCCGCAGATCGCTGGACGCTTATTCAGCGGGCCCACTTATCCAATTCCGTTTCTGACGAAGAAGGATTTATTTTTCTTGCACAAGGGCTAACAGAAGGAACAAAGGAACTTGAAGACACTGAAGCGGATATGAAGGTATGGAAGCTTCCATTCGAAGAAGCCATTAAGATGGTATTGGAAGGTCAGATCACTGACAGCCTTAGCGTGATGGGGATTTTGAGAGTTGGAAGAATGATGGGGGTTTGATCTGGTTGCTGGATTCTGGTCGCTGGATTCTGGTTCGTGGGTTCAATTTAGTCATGGATTCCTGAGGCTTGATTCGGGTATGATGAGGTGTGGGACTTTTACTTTGCCAAATACCAAAGAAGAAAACCATGAGCTATAAGAACCTTGATATCTGGAAATTGGCACGGGAACAAAGTATTGAAATTCATAAAATGACGATGGGGCTTCCCAAATTTGAATTTTTTGAAGAAGGACAACAAATAAGAAAGTCGAGTAAAACTACGCGGTCTACCATCGTAGAAGGATATGGACGAAGGGTGTATAAAGCAGACTATATAAAATTCATTATCTATACTCTGTCCTCTAATGACGAAACGATTGATCATTTAGAAACACTTTATGAAACTCATTCTCTCAAGGATCTGGCTCTATACGAATCACTTCATATGAAAGCAGATATACTCGGCAAGAAACTAAACAACTTTCTCCAAGCCTTACAATCACACCACACAACCCCTCACCAACTGTGATCAACCAGAATCGAGCAACCAGCCACCCCCCCCCCCTTGACCCCCCTCTCCTCCTACCGCACCGACATTCGCACAAGCTTTCTCCTTGCCTACCCTGTCATGCTTAGCCAACTGGGCCATGTGATGATGGGGGTGGCTGATAATGTCATGGTGGGACACCTCGGTGCGAAAGAGCTTGCCGCCGCAGGGCTCGCGAATGTTGCGTTCACGGTGTTGTTGCTGTTTGGCATTGGCGTTTCTTATGCCATCACGCCTTTGGTGGCAACGGCAGATGGTGAAAAAGATATTGCTGGCATTGCTGATGTGCTCAGACATGGCCTCGTAATCAATATTATTAATAGTATGGTGTTGGTGACGATCGTCTTCCTCGGTAAATACCTCCTGTACCATATTGGCCAACCTGCTGAAGTGGTAGCGTTGTCCATTCCATATTTGGAGATTGTCACCTTCTCCATTATTCCAGTTCTGATTTTCCAATCCTTCCGGCAATTCTCGGAAGGGCTCTCCAATACCTGGATTCCGATGGTGATTGTGCTGGCTTGTAATGTCGTGAACATCGGACTGAATTACTTATTGATTTATGGACATGCAGGATTACCGGCGCTTGGTTTGAATGGTGCCGGATGGGCCACGTTCATTTCCCGCATCGTGATGGGTGCCTCACTGGCGGCTGTCATTTATTATGCTCCGCGTTTCCGTCAATACCGGCCTGGCTTTGCGATTGGAAAATATTCCAAGGCGCTCTTTAGCAAAATGCTTCACATCGGACTTCCTGCTGGTTTGCAATTTATTTTTGAAGTAGCAGCCTTCGATTTTTCATTGGTCATGATGGGCTGGATGGGGACCACAGCACTGGCTGCACATCAGATTGCGATCAACTTGGCCACCATCAGTTACATGACCACCTCGGGACTCGCGGCAGCAGCAACCATTCGTGTCAGCAATGAACTTGGTAAATCCGATATTAAAGCTTTGCGAAAAGTAGCATTCGTACTTCTGGGCATGGCACTCACTTTCATGACCGCCTGGGGTGTCACTTTTATTGTTGGAAAAAATTTCCTGCCCCACCTCTACATTGATGATCCAGCAGTGATCGCTCTGGCCGGTCCTCTCATTATTATTGCCGGACTATTTCAATTGTCTGATGGGATGCAAGTGGTATGCATCGGAGCATTGCGCGGCTTACAAGATGTGAAGGTTCCTTCAGTCCTTATTTTTATTTCATACTGGATCATTGGTTTACCGTTGGGTTACTGGCTTGGTTTTCATACCGCCCTCGGTCCCGTAGGTATCTGGACAGGTTTGCTCATTGGGTTGACGCTCACGGCCTCGGCGATGCTCTGGAGGTTTAATTATATGTTGAAAAAACTGCTGCATCCCATCTGAGTCTGCTTCTCCTCTGAGTCTACCGTCTTGGGGACTCTGAGGAGCTGATAACACTAAATCCATTATCTTTCCACAACCAGACATCCAGTATTTAGACACATGGACTCCATAACATCAGACCCAAGTGAAAGACCCAAATGGCTGAAGCGCTTACAGGAGAATTCCTGGGAAGCGGAAATTCTTATTTCGGGTGGTGCAATCTTCTCTTTGCTGCAAATGGGGGATTATGTTTCAACCTTCAGCAACTCGTTGAAAGAAATCCGAATGATTAGTGGTACCAATGAAATCCTTGTTTTTCTGCTCTTAGCAATTAATGGTGTCACCATCGGCTTTTTTTCTCATCTGGTCCTTCGGGGATTTTGGATCGGGTTGGTCTGCCTTCATTACGGATCTCCCCAAGGCATAAATTTCAACAAACTAAAAGTGCAGGGATACTACCTCGAGGAAGCGAAATCATTTGATCTCCTGAACCAAATCATAAAGCTCGATAGGATCAGTGGTGAGATGTTCTTTTTATCGCTGTCCTTTCTTCTTGTCGTGGCAGGATTTATTTTGATCAGCGGCGTCTCCGTATTCCTTATCTCAGCCTTTGGCATTTCGGAATTAATTTTCCTCACACTTTCTATAGTTTTCTTTTTCGACCTATTGAGTGGTGGTATATTAAGGAGATTCAAAATGATCGATATGATCTATAGGCCTCTCTATCTTTACTTCAACTATCTATCCTTAGCATTTATTTACCGGCCATGGTTTCAAGTATTTTTTACCAATAGCAACCGATGGAAGGCCTTTGCAGGTGGATTGGCCTTTCTGGCGATTACGATTTTTCTCACCATCTTCTCAGTTTCCAGGCCATTGCATTACCAAAGCATTGTGGATGACAGAAAATTGAATCTCTCTTTCGGCAACACACGATGGATGGATAATTTCTATGAAAATAGAATTCTCGGCAAGAAAATAGCATACGCCAGCATTCAGGCAGATTTGGTAACAGACAATTATGTCAGAATCTTTATTCCTTACAAGGTGAGATATGATTCCCGCATCATTGGGCAGAACGCTGACGCATTTCAAGAAATAGTAAATATCAAACTGGATTCCCAACCAGTATTATATCCAGATTGGGTTGCCGGAGACGTGTCAAATCAGCTAGGCATTACTTGCTATTTGCCCATCGAACAGATACCCAAAGGAAAGCATTCCTTGACGATTGAACTCAAAGGCAGTGAGGCCTTGTTCCCCTTTCCATTAACGATTCCGTTCTGGAAGCAGTAGACCAAAAAAAATAGATCACAAATTGATGCCTCCTCAGAGTCTACCGTTTCGGGGACGGAAGAGAAGGCCCTTTCAACTTAACCCACATTGCAGCTTTTTGAAACAAAATGAAGGATTTCAAATTATTTTTGGGGTAAAATCTAATATTTCTATTTTTTCTCCCGTACCCTCCTA
>JAYVQY010000085.1:0-64767 GCA_043776715.1 Cyclobacteriaceae bacterium
TTTTATTTTTCATAATCCAAAGATCACCTTTTGATTTTCCCTTTCAAGGTTTGGTAAAAAAAAATCATGCAATTGTGAGTTTTTAGAGGTGCCCTTAAGTGTGTGGTTATTAACCAAACCGAAAACGGACTTTAGTCCAATTAGAAAAAAAGGCAGGACACCTTTATCTTCTTTGTAAAATCAGATGATGGAACACGGCAAAGATTTCTGTTGCCCAGGAGAGGGAGTAGAAATGAAAAAGCAACAGCCCACATCGCCGGGCTTTTCTATTTTCTTCCTTTGCAATTCTTCATCAGTTCCTCACACCGTTGTCGTTGGATATTGGCCTCCATGGCATTTACATTCGCCATTTGTTGGACTCTTGATGCTTCTTTCTGGCCTTCCATTGCAAGCCTAAGATTAAGTTCGGATTCAATCCGGGCCCTATCAGCTGCAATGGATTGAATATATCCGAAGCCCAAAGACAATACGCAAACTAAAGTCAGGATTCCGATGGCTATATTTTTGTTCATGACGATTGGGGTTTATGGATTTAATATCTTGGATTTTTTTGTTGCAGAAAGTCTCCATCAATGATGAGCAACTTAACCCCATCCATTGAGACGGAGCGATGGGAACTCAAATCATTTGAAACCACATAGCTCATTCCTTTGGATAAGCGGAAATTATTCCCGCTTTCTAATTCGCTTGTGAATTCTCCCTCGAGACAATGAACAATGTGACCCAATTGACACCAATGGTCAGCAACGTAGTTCTTGCTGTACTCCACAAGACGAATGCGCAGACCTTCAAACTGAATCGTTTGCCAATAAGCAACACCACTTTCGCCAGGATGGATTGTTTTTTCAATTGAGTCCCAGGGTATTGTTTGAAAGGGAATGTTTTCAGTATGCATAAGTGGCTTATCTTAATTTTCTTTTAAAGTAGTAACCGCTAATTTTGAACAGCATGGATACTAAAACAGGGTGCTATTTCAAAGTTAATCTAAAGGTCATATTTCGTGATCATGTTCAAGAGCAAAAGGTACAAGTGGGCATCGATCGGCTTGCTAATCTGAGAGGCTGTTCAGCCCTCCTTTGCATCCTTATTGCAATAACATCATTTGGCCAAAACAGAAAGGTTTGTTTTTCGTACGATGATTTGCCGGTAGTGAGTTATGGAAGGACAGATTCATCATTTCAAAAAGATCTGATGGGAAATTTGATTGAATCATTAAGAAGAAATAGAATTCCAGCCATTGGCTTTGTCAATGAAACCAAGTTATACAATAAGCCGGGATTGATTCATTTTCAGATTGGACTTCTTGAAAGTTGGGTTTATGGTGGATTCGATTTGGGTAACCACACTTATTCCCACATTGATTATAATACGACCGCTTACAATGAATTCACTAAAAACATTTTGCAAGGCGAGACTGTCACAAAGGAAATACTGCACCGCAGGAGTAAGTCATTACAGTATTTCAGACATCCCTTTTTGCATATTGGCAATTCGAGAGAAAGGGCTGATTCGCTCAAGAATTTTCTGACAGCGCATGGGTACATGATTGCACCGGTCACCATTGATAACGAAGATTATTTGTTTGCCTTAGCCTATCACAGAGCTAGCGATAAACTAGATAGGGGTCTAATGAAAAAGATAGGACATGATTATGTTGAATACATAGAGCTAAAATTGAAATATTTTGAGAGACAGACGTATAATCTATTCCAACGGGATATAAGCCAGATTTTGCTTTTGCATGCCAGCCTGCTAAATTCTGATTACGTGGAACCACTTGTGAGTATGTTCAGGAAGAATGATTATGATTTCATAAGCATGGAGCAAGCACTGCAGGACAAGGTATATGAGACTGAAATTTCCTCCTATGGTAACTGGGGAATTTCGTGGATTGATCGTTGGGCTTTATCAAAAGGTAAAAAAGGTGAATTCTTTAAAGGAGAACCCTCAACACCTGAATACATTGTTGAATTAGCAAAATAGGGTTACTTCACCCGTTCTGCCAACATCACCAACTTTTGTTTTTCATCCTGCGTACATATGAGATACTGCTCTCCGCCTTCTTTCAAAGCAGTTTTCTTTTTTACCTCTTCCACACTCATAGGGTAGTTGCGGGTTATGATATTGGCATATCCATTGACAAATCTGTCTTTTAATTTCTTGTCAGGCTTTGCAAATTCCAAAACTTTAAAAATCCTACCAGGGAAATCTTTCTTTTGATCGACCGAAGTGTAAAGGTGTGTACTGACGGCCAATTTGGATAAATGATAATGTTGAGCAACCCATTTAAATGCTCCGGCTTTCATGATCGCAGCATTGGGTTCGTATAAATAGGTGAGGGGAGAAGAGAAGGCGGCTGCCGCATTAGCCTCAACTTCAAAAGTGAAAGAAGATTGGTTTATGATTTCTCCTCTTTTATCAAGATCAATTGCGCGGATTGACGGTGTGCCGGTATAATTGTTCTGAAGGAGAAACAGTAATTCCCGGCACTCATTCTCCACGGCAACAACAATGATCTGGAGCGTATGGATTAGTTCCTTACTCCCTTGCTGGAGGTCAAGGAGGGGAGAGGTTTTGATAAGTAAATGGTTCGTTATGCGAAGAATTTCCGACTGCAATTTCACAATCTCGGGGTCACTGTCGGTGAGGCGGTAAATTTTTTGTTGCCCTTTTCTTCGGGACGGATCGATGTAGACAAAATCAAAGTGTTGAGTGTTTGAATGAATGAACACTTCCGCAGATGTTTGATGATATGAAATGTTATCGGCACCAAGCAGGTGATGATTGTGCCTGGCAATTTCAAGAAGATCTACGTCCGGTTCTACATAATCTACATGATGTGCCTGCAGGCTTAGGAAGTATGTGTCAATGCCGAATCCACCGGTAAGATCGACGCACTTTAATTCTTTTTTGTTGGCAATATCTTGAAGAAGTGTGGCTTTAAATTTTCCCGAGGCTTCTGAAGAGCATTGTTCAAGGTTGAGAGAAGGTGGGTAAACAATTCCCTTTGTGCGATACCATGTGTCAAGCTTAGTCATGGCTTTTCGTCTGCCAATAAGTTGCTGGGCGATCCATTCAGTGGGCACACCGTGAATGGTTTTCTGTTTCAGCAAAAGTTTTTGGACATCATCGTTCTCATGAGCGAGGAGGAACTCCTGTACTTCTTCATTTAAATGGAACCGGGGTAATTGAGGCATGAGGGTTTATTAAAAGTAACTAAATGCTCTTTATCTTCGCGCGCCCAATGGAATGAAAAAGCCAATCATCATCATCTTCATCACGATCTTCATCGATATGCTCGGGTTTGGGATCATTATTCCCATCCTTCCGATCTTCTCGAAAGAGCTTGGTGCAGCCAACTACCAGGTAGGCCTCATCGCCATGAGCTTCCCGATCATGAATTTTTTGTTTGCTCCTTTTTGGGGCTCCCTCAGCGATCGCTTCGGACGTAGACCGATCATTCTGGTAAGTGTACTCATCACGGGATTGGCCTATTTACTTTTTTCTCAGACAGTGAACTTATGGTTGTTGCTTCTTTCGCGCATACTTTCAGGGATCGGCTCGGCAAATCTCTCTGTCGCACAGGCATATATTGCAGACATCACTCCGCCGCAGGAACGCGCGAAGTCGATGGGCCTCATTGGCGCAGCCTTTGGGCTTGGGTTCATTATAGGCCCCACAGCGGGTGGCTATATGAAAAGCATTTCCTCTGCAGGCCAGGTTGACTGGGTGGGGTATCTGGCTGCAGGATTGTGTCTCATCAATCTGGTGATGGCTTACTTTCTTCTCCCTGAGTCCTTGAAAGAAAAACAAAAGAATGTAAGATTTAATTTCAAAGTGATCTCCGGTATTGTTGCAGAATTGCGCAAACCCTCAATCCGCGAGCTACTCCTCATTAATTTTATTTTCATTACGGCCTTTATGATCATGCAGATTTCTGTTACCCTTTTCTGGAGAGAGAAAATAGGATTGAATGAAGTTGAAATGGGCAACATGTTTGCGTTTATCGGATTTGCCACGGTGATTGTACAGGGTGGACTCGTGGGGCGTATGGTAAAAAAATTCGGTGAGACAAAACTGCTGACATATGGAACGTACTTGTTCATCATTTCTCTTGTCATGATTCCGTGGGTGACGCCCAAAACGTTTCTGCCCATTGAATTGACGGCCTTTGCAATCATGGCATTGGCGAATGGATGCATGACTCCCTCCATCACATCGCTCCTTTCCAAATCAGCGGATCCAAAAGACGTTGGCCAGGTATTGGGGGTGAATCAATCTTTTGGTTCTATGGCTCGTGCTGCAGGGATGGGATTAAGCGGATTTATTTATGGAATTGAATTTCACCTGCCCTTCATAACAGGGGCGGTGATGATGTTACTTTGCATCTGGCTTGGTGTGCTGCTGGAAAGGAGAACGCATCACCAGCCTCGAATCATTAACGAAGGAAAAAAGTTAATAACCCTGAAATCATAAGGGTTACACCTGTAATAATGCCGGCATTGTGTTCAAGTGAATGCCAGTTCATTTTGAGCAAACCATTATGCGCGAGTCTAACCCAAATGACCATGCCGCTGACAGTAACTATTGTATAAAGAGCCGCCAGCATCACCACCATCCATAAGCCTTGCGCCCCCGCCACCAGAAAGTAAGCTTCAATCTCAAAACAGGGTGAAAAGAACATGGCAGACGCCAGGGAGAAGATGATTTTGTTCTTGTTTGAAACCTGTTCAGGATGGCCATGCATATGAAAATGGTGATGTTGGCTGTGCTGGTAGATATAGAAAAGTCCCAGCGTGACCAACAAACCCGGTGCAATAAAGGCAGTAAAACTTTCAACAAGCACGGCCAGTTTGGCCCCTATGAATGCGAGAAGAACTCCTATTAATACAGTACTGGCTGCATGAGCAAGACCCGCAATCAGGGTGACGCGGGTGGTCTCTGACAAATCCCATTTTTCTTTCTTGCTGATGGCAAGTACGGGCAGCCAATGATTTGGAATCATGCCATGAAGAATGCTAAGAACGAGGGCCGCCGAGAAAAGTGTGATCATGGTTCAAAGTTAACAGGCCAGCTACTCATTCTTCCTTAAAATTATTCTTCTTTGTTTTTCAGAAGGCCAAGCAACGCATAGGTACCCTTGATGACAATGGATTTGTTGAGTGCAGCCTCAGGGACCATCACCGTAGTATAATCTCCCTCCGTACGTCCTTTGGCAATTTCAATCATGCTAAACTGATGATTGTCGGACGGGTTGGCAAGGAAAATAAAATCCTTGCCTTCAAAGCTGACGATTGCCTCATTGGGGAGCACATCGGAGGTCTGCTCATCGGTTTCAATAATGGCGCTGAAATACATGCCTGGAATTAGGGACGGATCTTCTACCGTTAAATGACAATGAACCCTTACCGTACGTTCTTTAGTAATTTCTTTTCCAACGAGATAAACCTTTGCCAGTCTTTCCTTTGTTTCGTTTGACAAGGTGATGCGAACGGTTTGTCCGATCGCCAATTTTGAAATGTCCCTTTCAAAAACCTGCGCCTCCGCATGAAGATGTTCGGTATCAACTATTTTTGCCATGACATCCGTGGGATTTACATGGACACCAATGTTGATATTCACCTGAGTCAGAAAGCCGGATATGGGTGAAATGATGGAAATGGTGTTTCGAATCTCTCCGGCTTCAATGTCAACAGGATCAATATTGATCAATTTTAATTTTGCTTTCAGTCCTTCAACCTTTGCTTTTGTGCTCAAGTAGTTTGACTTTGATTGCTGGAGCGTTTTCATTGAATTGACATTGTCCGTCGCCAGGTCCTGTTGACGTTTATACTCCAGCGCCAGAAACTCCAATTGGCTTTTGCCATCGAGGTAGTCTTGCTGGATTTGAATGTAATCGGGGTGCTCCATCACGATGAGTACTTGCCCTTTTTTCACCTTCATGCCCTGCAACAATTCAGTGTATTTGACAAAGCCACCCAACGGTGCGGATACAGTTACTAAATTTTGGGGAGGCACATCCAGCATACCATTGGCTTTTATTTGGTTGCTCATCTTCCGTTTTTCCAGGCTACCGAGCTGGGCACCAACGGATTTTAATTGCTCATCGGATAAAATAACTTCATTGGTGGCGGAGGTTTCGCTTTGAGGTTTTGAAGTCTTTTCAACAGGTGTCTGCTCTGTTGTTTTGGAGCATGAAGAAAGGGCTACCAGGAGGATGCCGAATATAATAGAGTTTTTCATTTCAGAATTTAGTTTTCAATGGTTTAAAATATTCCCAGAAGAAATTCGAGCTTGACAATGGATTGATTGAACTGATTAAGAGACAACAAATAGTTTGACTTGATAGAAAGAGCATTTCTAAGTGACTGCAGGTATTCAATGTACCCGATCTCACCTCCGCGATAGGCCTTGCGTGCCTGCGACAAAATCAAATCAGCGTTTTGTAATGCGCTCGTTTCATAGTAATAAAGCCCCGCCTGACTTTTTTCTAATTCTTTAATGGATTGTGAATATGCTCCCCCAAGGGTTGTTTCATAATATTCAGCGTTCTTACGGGAGGCCTCCTCTTGATATGCTGCTGCTTTTGATCTGGCAATGTGTGGCGCAAACCAAAGTGGGATACCAAGGCCAAGTTGAAAACCCTGAAAACGGTAGCTTCGCGGATAGAACTGATCCTGACCATTTATGTTCTGAATGCCTGTTAAGCTTTGAACAAAATAACCAAGCATTAAGTCTGGCAATATCTTGTTGCGTTCTAATGTTTTGAACTGGCCGCTGATCAGCACCTGCTGTCTTAAGTAATCAAGCTGAGGATTATTTTGAAAAGAGACTGCCTCATCAGGAGGTGTTAACCTTTTCAAGATATCACCAGCCTCCACCGGATTTTCACTTTTTAGCAAGGCCTGAATCTTTGCCTGGGAAATTTGAATGTCCGCATCGTTTTGTCTCACAAGATTTTTCACCTCCAGGGATTGTGTTTCAGCGGTAGTTTTTTCCAACAAGTTACTTTCGCCTGCTTTGTAACGCGAGGATGATGCTTTTGCGAAATCGGTGTACAGGCTATCCTGAGAAAGAAGTAGTTTTTTAAGTGCTTCCTGATAAAGTAATTGTTCGTACGCCGTCTTAACTTCAAATACAAGCGTGTTCTGAGCCATGACAAGGTTCTTTTCTGAACCAATCACTTGTTCTTTGCCTAACCGAACCTGAGCCCCAAGTGCTGTCGGGAAAGGAAGACTCTGGGTAAGGGTAAGGTTGTTATCTTGATAGATGGAATTGTATTGACCATGCATCCAAACAGCCGACATCTTGCCAATATCTGTTCCGGCTTTCTTCAGTTGCTTAAAATACTCCACCTGGAATTCGGCAGACTTAATCATCTGGTTGTTTTGCAGCGCTGCCTGCACGGCCTGCTCGCGGCTCATCCTTTGGCCGAAGACCATGGAGGTGTTGAGTAGAAGAAGGATGGCTAGATTTTGGATAGTGAATCGTTTCATGATCCTATTAATTTTGTATTGACAAATCGTTTGTGACACTTTTATTATCATTTTCTTTTTCAAAATAGGTATAGAGTATTGGGAGTACGATGAGGGTGAGGAGTGTTGCTGTGATCAAGCCCCCAATGACTACCGTAGCAAGTGGTCTTTGTACCTCCGCTCCTGAGCCGCTAGAGATGGCCATGGGTAAGAATCCCAGCGAGGCAACAAGCGCTGTCATGAGTACGGGCCGCAATCTTACTTCAGTACCCTTTCGTACAATGTCTTTCAGTGAAATATTGCCAAGTTTATTCAGCCGATTGAATTCAGCAATCAACACGATGCCATTGAGTACGGCGACACCAAACAAAGCGATGAACCCAATGCCGGCAGAAATGCTGAAGGGCATGTCTCTTATCCACAAAGCAATGACACCCCCAATGGCGGAGAGGGGGATGGCCGTAAAAATCAAAAGGCTTTGTCGAAGGGAATTAAATGTGAAGAAGAGGAGCAAAAAAATCAACCCCAGCGCCAAGGGCACTGCTACCGTAAGTCGTTGCTTTGCCTCTTCCAGGTTCTTAAATGAACCACCGTACTTTGTAAAATATCCTGGTTCAAACTTTACCTCGGCAGCAATCTTTTCTTCTATCTCTTTAACGATGGTTTCCACATCCCGTCCTCGCACGTTAAACCCTATAGCAATTCGGCGTTTCGCATCATCGCGTTGAATTTGATTGGGACCTACTTCGAAGTCAATGGTCGCCAACTGCTTCAGTGGAATGTTTTGTCCGTTGGAGGATGTTATAAAGAGATCTCGAATGTCTTCTATACTTTGTCGGCTTGAGCTGGCAAGGCGCACCACAAGATCGAAGCGTTTTTCATTTTCAAAAACCAACCCAGCGGGCTCTCCAGAGAATGCTGTGCGCATCGTTTGGTTGGCGTCCTCTATGTTGAGACCAAATCGAGCAAGTTCATCCCGGTTATAACGAACCACGATCTGGCGAAGGCCACCAATAGGCTCAACATAAATATCCTGAGCACCCTCTACCGTGTTGGCAATTTTTCCAATGTGGTCTGCGTAGTCTGCAAGATGGTTCAAGTCTTCGCCGTAAACCTTAATGACAACATCCTGTCGAGCGCCAGTCATCATTTCGTTAAACCTCATTTGAATCGGTTGTTGAAACCCATATGTAACGCCCGGCATGGATTCGTGAAGTTTGGCGGCCATCTTTTCAGCAAGCTCATCTCGCGAGGATGCGCTGGTCCATTCACTATGATCTTTTAGGATCACCATCAGGTCACTGGCTTCAACCGACATGGGGTCCGTCGGTATTTCAGAGGTGCCCGTCTTGGTTACTACTTCCTTCACTTCCGGGAAATTGTCGAGTAGCACACGCGCACTCTGCTGAGTTGCAGCGACACTTTGAGATAGCGAGCTTCCAGTCATCACACGTGTATCTACTGCGAAATCACCTTCGTCGAGGATGGGAATGAACTCTCCTCCGAGCGTGAAGAAGAGCATGACACTCAGCACGAGTCCGACAAACGCGGCTGATAACACCATCATCCTTCGCTTGAGGGAGAATTCAATGGCGGGCTGGTAAAGTCGATGTATTTTTTCAATTAACCTGTCGGAAATATTCTTTTTGTGTGTTGGATTCTTGCTCAGAACGAACGAAGAAATCATCGGCACATAGGTAAGGGATAAAATCAAGGCCCCGATGACGGCGAAACCAACAGTCTGTGCCATGGGCCTGAACATTTTTCCTTCTATTCCTACCAGCGAGAGAATCGGAAAATAGACGATAAGAATAATAATTTGGGCGAATGCCGCGGAGCGCATCATTTTGCTTGCGGACATATGAACTTCGTTATCCATTTCTGTTTGAGAGAGTCTCTTCACTGCCCCAGAGACAGACAGATGATGCATGGTTGCCTCTACAATAATCACTGCGCCATCCACAATTAAACCAAAATCGATCGCGCCAAGGCTCATTAAGTTTCCAGAGACCCCAAATAAATTCATCATGCTGATGGCAAACAACATGGCCAATGGAATTACAGAGGCCACAATGAGACCAGCCCTTAAGTTTCCGAGCAACAGCACCAACACGAACACCACAATCAAAGCTCCTTCGGCAAGATTCCGGGTGACGGTTGCAATCGCGTTGTTCACCAGCTTGGTTCGATCAAGAAACGGATAGATTTCGACGCCTTCAGGTAATGTTTTTTGGATTTGTGCAATGCGCTCTTTCACGTTCGCAATCACTTGCGACGAGTTTGCATTTTTTAGCATCATGACCACAGCACCGGCAACTTCGCCAGCATCATTGTAACTGACAGCACCATAACGGGTGGCGTGCCCAAAACGCACGGTGGCAACATCCCGAATCAAAACGGGAAGTCCGTTGTCATTATTCTTAATAACAATCTTTTGAATGTCTTCTTGAGTTTGTATAAGGCCTTCGCTGCGGATAAAAAATGCATAGGGCTTCTGCTCAATGTATGCACCCCCTGTATTTTGATTATTCTTTTGAAGCGCATTGAAGACTTCCTTAATGGTGATATTGGTACTACGCAAACGGTCCGGTTGAAGAGCGATTTCATATTGCTTCAATTCCCCGCCCCAGCTTGCCACATCGGCTACACCGGCCACACCCAATAACTGCCTTCGCACAATCCAATCCTGAATGGTACGCAACTCCATTGCATGATACTTATCCTCAAATCCTTTTTTTGGCCGCACGATGTATTGATAAATCTCTCCCAATCCTGTTGTGAGGGGAGCTAATTCGGGAGAACCAACACCAGAAGGAATCAAGTTTTTAGCCTGGGTCAGGCGCTCGCTTACTTGTTGACGGGCCCAGTAAACATCTGTTTGATCATTGAAGACAATGGTGACAACGGAAAGGCCAAATCGGGAGAATGAGCGTATTTCCGTGATGCCTGGAATGGTAGCCATGGTTTGCTCCACAGGAAATGTGACGAGACGTTCAATTTCAGGGGCAGCCAACGTAGGTGATATCGTAAGCACCATCACCTGATTGTTGGTGATGTCAGGAACAGCATCAATAGGAAGTTGTGTAACGGAGTAAGCTCCCCACCCCACCAATCCGAACGTGAATAAAACTACAATGAGTTTATTGCGAATAGAAAAAGAAATAATGCTGTCAAGCATAAAAGATTCTTGTTAGTTGATTTCAGGCCGACTGAAATTATGGAACGCAAGACAGGAGTAGTTGCATACGCTGATCTCCGCGTCCAAAGGACAATACAGTCTGAATTATTTTAGTACAATAATGATGATGCGCTCTGTAATAGAAACAGAGGATTGGTCCCCACAGGCTTAAAGCCTGGGCGGCTGAAAAATTTCTTCCAGGTAGGAAGAATGAAATTGAGATTGGTTAAAAGAAAGAGGTCGATCGCTCTGAATGGGGGTCCAGGACGCAAGAGCAATTTTTTGAAGTGGCATCGCGATTGCCTGAGCAGTGAGGGAGTGATGACAATCTTTGAAAGGAAGGCGCATATCCTGATCATCGTGGGCAACGTCTGTCTTATAATGCATTACCAGAAACTCCCAAAAGGTCATGGTATTCGCCTGTTCATGATGTTCAGCATAATGTTGAATGAGCAACGGCAATCTCAAAACCTGATGAAACTCAGTTGAGGCAATCAGGTAAAGGGAGAGCAGTGCTATGACTAACTTCTGTTTCACAGTACAAATATACAAAAGATCAGAAGAGACTCAGGTTTCCTCCCTTTCGGAATTTCGTAAGATCGTAAGGAGGCACCTCCCGGCCGGCGAGATATTTCTTTTTTGCCGAGCGAAAAAGTTGATGAATGACATCCGCAATATTTCCATCCCCTGCCATGCGCCTTCCAAAATTTGAATCATTCACTGTCCCCCCATGAAGTGAACAGATTTGATTCCAAACTTTGTCAAATCGGTCAGGAAAGTTCTTGCGAAGCCAGTCTTCAAATAATTTTGCGATGGATCCGTTGAGCCTTACCACCGTCATGCCGGCAGTGAGAGCTCCGTGATCAGCCGCGGCTTTTATAATGTTTGGTATCTCGTGATGGTTTAATCCGGGGATGATTGGAGCATTCATCACTCCAACTGGAACATTTGCATTGGCCAATGTTTCGATCGTCTTCAACCTTTTTATGGCGCTGGCAGTACGAGGCTCCATGACTCTGCGCAGGTCTTCATCCAGTGTGGTGACCGAGATCATAACGTGCACCAAGTTGTCAGAAGCAAGATCTTTCAGAATATCAACATCACGGGTGATGAGGCTGTTTTTTGTGATCAGGCTTACCGGATGCCTGTATTTTGCCATCACTTGAAGCATCTTGCGGGTCAATTCAAATTTGCGTTCTTGCGGTTGATAGCAATCGGTGTTGCCCGAGAACACGATGGGTGCAGCATGCCAGTTTCGCCGCATTAATTGTTGCTCCAGTACTTGGGGCGCATTTTGCTTGACGATAATTTTAGTCTCAAAGTCAAGGCCGGCACTGAATCCATAATACTCATGAGTGTTTCTGGCATAACAATAAATGCAACCATGTTCACATCCCTGATATGGATTGATGGAAAACATCATTCCCAGGTCAGGACTGTCTACCTTATTGATAACTTTCTTCGGATGTTCAATAAAGATTTGTGTGGCAGGCGTTTCAAGGAGTGGTTCATCAAGTCCTTCAATGTGATCGGTCACATATTGGGCCTTGAGGAATTTGTTTCCCGTTTTTATTTGGGCACCCCGCCCCTTGAAGTAAGATTCATCCACACTCAATATTACTAATAAAATTAGTATAAACTAACACCATTGGCGCAGCTAGATTATAGGGAAACGCCCATTCAGGAGCTCAAAAGTGCCATAGTGGAAGGGGCGGGGATTAGGTTATGGGTAAAGCGGGAAGATCTTAACCACCCTCACGCATCGGGGAACAAGTGGTGGAAGTTGAAGTATAACCTTGAAGCCTGTGTTCATTCTGGTCATGATACACTTCTGACTTTTGGTGGGGCGTACTCCAATCACATTTTTGCAACGGCAGCGGCGGCGCATGAGTTGGGTTTGAAAAGTATTGGGATCATTCGTGGAGAGGAGACGATGCCATTGAATCACACGCTTTCTTTTGCAAAAGAAAAAGGAATGGTGATTCACTATGTTTCGAGAGAAGACTACCGACACAAAACCGATGAGAATTTTATTGAAAAGCTTCACGGGCAATTTGGAGATTTTTATCTCATACCCGAGGGGGGAACCAATGAGTTAGCGATCAAGGGTTGCGAGGAGTTTGCAAAGGCAGTTCATTCAGAAATAAAAGTTGATTATTTGTGTTTGCCAGTCGGGACCGGCGGAACCATTACAGGAATGATTCAAGGTATGGGTGAATCGAAAAAAATTCTTGGATTTTCTTCGTTGAAAGGAGGAGCCTTTTTGGAAACAGAAATTAGAAAGCACTCAGAGCATCAAACGAATGACTGGAGGGTGATGACCGATTATCATTTTGGGGGTTATGGTAAGTCAACGGATGAGCTCGTTTCATTTATAAATCAAATGAAAAGTGAATTCAATCTTCCGCTGGACATTGTCTACACATCGAAAATGATGTATGGTATTTTTGAATTAGTAAAAAAAGGATATTTCGAAAGAGGTACCGTCGTTCTGGCGATTCACACTGGAGGACTTCAGGGGAAATATTAGTGGAGGCATCATGCAGAGTAGAATTAAGTAGGCACCCCTCATCCAAATAACGCCGCAAAAACGTCCGTGAGTTTGCCAAGCTCAATCACTTTTATTTTGCGTTGGCCAGCTGATTTTTGATTAAACTTTGAAACATAGATTTCTTCAAAGCCGAGTTTTTCTGCTTCAGAAATCCGTTGTTCAATTCTATTGACCGCACGAAGCTCGCCGCCCAGACCAATTTCTGCTGCAAAACATATCTTATCAGAAATTGAAATTTCTTCCATGGAAGAGATGATTGAGATGCAGATGGCAAGATCGATGGCGGGATCTTCTACCCGGATCCCACCTGCCATGTTGAGAAACACATCCTGTGTTCCCATTCTAAACCCGCAACGTTTTTCCAATACGGCCAGCAACATGTTTAATCGTTTTTGATCAAAGCCTGTTGGTGTGCGCTGTGGTGTACCGTAGGAAGCTGGACTTACCAATGACTGCACTTCAATGAGCAAAGGACGATTGCCTTCCAGTGTCGCAGCAATGGTGGCACCGGTATGGGGCCCGTCTTTTTGTGAGATGAGAATTTCGGAGGGATTATTTACTTCGCGTAGTCCTGTTGCCAGCATTTCATAAATTCCAATTTCGGCAGTAGATCCAAAGCGATTTTTCGTGGTTCGAAGGATGCGATAGGCGAGGTGTTGATCGCCCTCAAACTGTAACACTGTATCCACCATATGTTCCAGTACTTTGGGTCCAGCGAGTGCTCCGTCTTTGGTGATGTGCCCCACCAGAAAAACTGGTGTGTTCGTTTCCTTTGCAAATTTCATCAGTTCACCCGCACATTGTCGCACTTGACCGATGCTGCCTGGTGTACTTTCAAGCAGCGGAGTGAATAAAGTTTGGATGGAGTCAATGATCACCAAATGTGGCAAGAGCGATTCAATGCCGAGAAAAATATTTTTTGTGTTCGTTTCAGTGAGAGTAAAAAAATTCTTAGCTCCGGAAGCAATGCCCAGTCGCTCGGCCCTCATTTTGAGCTGCTGCTCACTTTCTTCACCAGATACATAGAGCACCTTGAGATCCTTCAAGGTCAACCCAACTTGTAACATCAGTGTTGACTTACCGATGCCTGGTTCACCACCAATCAAAACCAATGATCCTGGTACGATCCCACCTCCCAGCACACGATCCAGTTCCTGATTGCCTGAAATGATCCTGTTTTCCGTACTCGATTCTATCTCATCCAGGTTCTTGGGTTGGGGAGTTTTAGAACGGGTCGTTTCTTGCCGCCAATCGTTTTTAGCAGGCTCTTTTGTTACTACTTCTTCAACAAATGAATTCCAGGTCCCACAGGATGGACATTTTCCAAGCCACTTGGACGCTTCATAGCCGCAGCTTTGGCAGAAGAATTGAGTTTTGGTTTTGGACATTTGCGGAAAGTAGCCGACTTACAAGTAAACTTACATCGTTAATGCTCTATTCGAATGAATCTGTTATTTTTCATTTGTTAAATTAGTACCTATGAGATTGGTCTGTCTGTTGATTTTGATCACACTTTCGCATGTCGGGCGCGCCCAAAAATCTTCAATTGAGTATGGAGAAGTTCCGATGCAAGATCTTAGGATGACCATTTATGATCAAGATTCCTCAGCCATAGGAGTTGTTCTTGCCGACTTTGGACTTGCATTTATTTCAGTTTTCGGCGAAGCGGTAGAAATGAAGTTTGAACGTCACACGCGAATAAAAATCCTAAAAAAGGACGGACTGGACCTGGCCAACATCACCGTCCTGCTTCGTCATATTGGTGATCGATCAGAGCGAATCAGCAATATCAAAGCTTCCTCTTACAATCTTGACAATGGTAAAGTGGTGGAAACAGAGCTTGCCAAAGATGGTATCTTTACAGAAAAATTCAATAAGTACTTCGATCAACAAAAATTTACCGTACCCAGCACTAAGGAAGGGTCAGTAATTGAATACTCTTATCGCGTTACCTCTGAATTCTACACAAGCTTTCCAAATTGGGAGTTTCAACATGCTCTTCCAACCCGATTGAGTGAATATTGGGCAATTATTCCTGAAGTCTTTGATTACGCCAAATACCTCCAGGGATATATTCCAGTCAGTGACTACGAAGAGAAATCAATGTACTATGTTCAGCAGCCTGTAATTGCTTACCATTATGTATCAAAACAAGTCCCCGCATTTAAGAAAGAACCTTTTATGACCACGCAGGAGGATTACATCTCCAAAATAAGTTTCGCTTTGGCATACGTTAATCACCCATCCTACAGAGAAGAGATCATGGGTTCCTGGACCAAGTTTAACGAGGACTTGCTGAAGCACGAGTCTTTTGGAGACATTGTCAATGGATCTGATTTTATAAAAATTAAGGTGGAGCAGATCATTGAGGGTATAACTGACCAAGGCCAACGGATTGCCGCGATTTCTGCTTTCATTAAGGAGAATGTTGAGTATAATGACGAGGAAGACTTTTACGCGAACCCCTTGACCAAGATCCTTGAACGAAGAAGAGGAACGTCAGGCGATATCAATCTTTTGTTAGCTTCAATGCTTAGATGGGCAGGATTCGAGACTGATCTGGTCGTGTTGAGCACGCGAGATCACGGATACATTCGCCAGCAATTTCCTGCGAAAAGCCAGTTTAATTACGTGATTTGTGCGGTGAAAATCGATGGCAAGATGCTCTTGTTGGATGCTACCGAAAAGTATCTGCCGTTTGATATTTTGCCTGACCGTTGCTTAAACGGACAAGGCCTTATAATCTCAGCCAAAAACCATGGTTGGATAGACATTACAACCAAGGCCAAAGACCGATCGATTACAACAGTTGACATCACGTTAGGGCCCACTGGCGAGCTAAATTGTAGACTGCAATACCTAAGGGATGGATATGACGCGCAGAAAATGAGAGAACACTATATAAGAGACGGCGAGAAGAACTATGTTCAGGATTTCCTTCGCGACAAACAATGGATAGTGGAGGAAGTCAAGTTTGAAGATGTCATGGACTTTAAAAAGCAACCTAAGGAAATTTACGATATACGCATAGCTGATCATACCACGGTTGCCGGCGAAAACATTTATGTAAGCCCATTTGTCACATCTCAGATTGACGAAAACCCTTTCAAGGCCAACAAGCGTACATACCCAATAAATTTTGGAAATCTCAAAGAGAAAACCTACTACGTCAAAATCCTAATGCCCGAAGGTTTTATTGTGGAAGAACTTCCAAAAAGCAAAGTGATAGGATTGCCGGGAAATGCAGCAAGATATTTATATAATTCCTTTATGACAGGTAATACGATTAATATTACGAGCACCTTTCTAATCAATAGAAGCATGTTTGAACCCGAAGAGTATCAGGGCCTCAAAGAATTCTATGATCAGGTTTTGGCCAAACAGACTGAACAAATTGTGATTAAGAGGAAATAGCTATGGGTCGGCTTTTCATAATCTCTGGTTTTCTAATCCTTCACCTATCCGTGTTAATGGCTGGTGAAATCAAGTACCCTGTAAGTGAAATTCCGGATAGTCTAAAGCAAGGGATGTACGCTGTAATAAGGGAAGATAATATAGAGTTTGATATCCTGGCCGTCAATAAATCGGTCAAGAGAGTCCATCATGTGGTTACTATACTGAATGAAAAAGCAAAGGCTTATGCAATCCAAATTTTATATTATGATAAGAACTCAAAGGTATCTCACTTTAGCGGAACCGTGTATGATGGAGCAGGCAATGAAATGAAGAAATTAAAGCAAAAAGAAATTTATGATCAAAGTGCAATTTCGGGATTTAGCCTATATGAAGACGACCGGCTTAAAAAGGCGGATCTTTCGCAATTGGTTTACCCTTATACCGTCGAATTTGAGTTTGAAATTGAATTTGACTACTTGTATTCCATCCCAGGATACAGCCTCAATCTTGATGATGAAGTCTCTGTTCAAAAAGCAGTCTATTCAATAGAGTATCCTAAAAAATTGGCTCCAAGATTTAGGTTGACTCTGGTGCCAATCCCAGTTCGGAAGAGTTTATCCATTGATAAGGAATCCGTTACCTGGACCTTTGAAAATTATATACCGTCAAGATTTGAACCTTTCGCCCCGGATTCTCAAAAGATTCTACCAAACATTCAGGCAGCGCCATCTCAGTTTCAATATGGTGGTTATACTGGCAGCATGAGCACGTGGAAAGAGTTTGGAAACTGGAACGCCTCGTTAAACAAGGGTCGAGATGTGCTACCGGAAATAACAAAACTGAAAGTACAAGACTTGACCCGAGAGTTAACAACTACTGAGGCGAAGGCAAAAGCGATATACGAGTACTTACAGAGCAGGACACGATACGTCAGTATTCAATTGGGAATTGGCGGCCTTCAACCTTTTCCTGCTTCGGTTGTTGATCAGACGGGCTATGGAGATTGCAAGGCGTTATCAAATTACATGGTGGCGATGTTAAAGGAAGCTGGCCTAAAAGGCTACTACACCACGATTATGGCTGGTGATAGCGAGCCAGACATCTTGGCGGATTTTCCCAGTCATCAGGCTAATCATGTGGTTGTAGCAGTTCCCAACGGGCAAGACACACTATGGATGGAATGCACCAGTCAAACAAAACCATTCGGTTATATGGGAACATTCACTGGCGACAGATATGGTTTGATGATATCCGAAAATGGCGGGAGACTGGTAAGAACTCCGTCATACAACGCAGCACATAACCAACAGTCGAGGAGCGCTCAAGTGGATGTGGATATTGCTGGTAATGCAAGAGCTCAGGTAACGACAATATACATGGGCGTTCAGTACGAAACTAATGGATTGAACTCCGTATTTGGACACAAATCGGATGAACAGGAGAAGTGGGTTCAAGATAACATTGATATCCCAAGCTTCAAGGTGAACGCATTTTCATTGACGGAAGCGAAAGACAAAGTGCCGTCCGCGTCTGTAAAACTTGACCTAACCTTAAATCGATATGCATCGGTGAGTGGGAAGCGAATTTTTATTTCTCCGAACTTAATGAATAGGTCTTCGTTCGTGCCTAGGAATACCGCATTACGGAGAAATGATATCGTTCTTCACGCAAACTATCTTCACCTGGATACTATTATTTTTCATTTTCAAGAAGGCCTTTATCCTGAGTTTCTTCCCCCACCCACCAAAATCACTTCTCGTTTCGGAGAGTACGAAACTCAGTACACGTTCAATGCTGGCAAATTGATATACAAAAGGAAACTGAAAGTCTGGGGTGGAACGTTTCCGAAGGAATCCTATTCAGAATTTGTCGCGTTTTATAAAAATATCGCGAAGACCGACAATATTAAACTGGTTTTTCTAAGCAAGACCTGATTTACTTCAGCGGACTATCCAGCTCTTTCGCCATCACATTGTACACAATTTTGTCAATGTATCCTGGAAACCACTTGTTCATAAATACAGTGAACTTGCCCAGAGAGGTGAGCACAATAATATTCTTTCGTTTTACGGTAGCCTTGTAGATATGTTGTGCGCAATCCTCAGCGCTCATCATCTTATTCTCATCGCGGGGTGAGTCCCCCTGAAGGGATCCATCTTTTGTCAGCGACCGTTTGCGAATATTGGAAGTGGTAAATCCTGGACAAGCAGTGAGGACGTGCACATCCTTTTTCAACATTTCAGTACGCAACACTTCAAGAAAACCATTGAGTGCAAACTTGGAAGCAGAATAACCTGTGCGTCCCGGAAGTCCACGATAACCGGCAACGCTTGAGATTCCAATGACAGAACCTTTGTTTTTTATGATCTCCGGAAGACAATATTTTGTGGCATACAGGACACCGTAAAAATTTATATCCATGACTTTCCTCACGACGTTCAAATCTACTTCTTCAAAGAGCGAACGCATCGTGATGCCGGCATTGTTGATCAAAATATCAATTCTGCCAAAGATCCGCACGGCTTCTGATGCCATTCTTCGGTTGTCTTCTTCCACACTAACATCCGCCTGACAGCCGACTACATTAATTCCTTTTTGATGCAACTCCTCCACCGCCTCATCGAGTTCATTCTTCTTTCTTCCTGTGATTAAAATTTTTGACCCCTGCTTTCCAAAGGCTTCACCCAGTGCTTTGCCGATACCCGAAGACCCACCCGTAATGATGACAACTTTATCTTTCATGAGCACACTCTGCAATGGTCGGTAAATGTAATTAAAACAATCGCTTAATCTTAAAGCCTGTCTTTTGCTTAGTGCGCTTTTTCACCTACCACTTTGGGTCTCTATACCTCCTTTCTGATTTGATTTTTGTGTTCGGACATTCTATACTATTTAGTAGCGAAGAAAGTCTTGCAGGCAAACTTGTGCGTTGATTAGCAATAGGGCCCGATCATGTAGCTGTCTTCGCGGCCCGTCTCGGTGCCGCGAGCTTCGAATTTAGCTATGAAATGAAAGGCTATGCAATAAACAGATTGAAGAGCATCAACAGTTGGTGCAATGAATTAGCTTATAGGTCGCGGTATTTTTGCTGGGACATCAAAAAACCGCGACATCTCAAACTAATTCATCAATTCCCATTGATTTTATTAATGTTTCAAAAATTGGGAAGGAAAATGAGAGATGTTTATAGTACTCTGTTTTAATTGAGCATCATTTCAATGTCTTCCCGGGTGAGAGACTTAACAATGCTTTCCTCCGTACTGATGAGATTTTCAGATAGTTTTAATTTGTGTTTTTGCAACTGTAGAATTTTCTCTTCCACCGTATTACGCGTGATGAATTTATACGTAAAAACTTTCTTCTTTTGGCCGATCCGGTGCGCCCGGTCAATGGCTTGTTGCTCAACGGCCGGGTTCCACCATGGGTCAAGGATGAAGACATAATCCGCTTCTGTAAGATTGAGACCCAGCCCTCCCGCTTTGATGGATATGAGAAAGATTTTAAGCTGAGGGTCTTTGTTGAATTTTTCAACCTGATCTTTACGGTCCATACTTGATCCATCCAGGTAAGCAAAATCTATCTTCTTCGATTTGAGAAACTCTTTGACAATTTCAAGATGTTTTACGAATTGACTGAAGATTAAAAGTTTGTGTCCCTCCAGCAATGCGTTTTCGATCATGTGTGAAAGATCATCGAGTTTCCCGGAGTCTCCTTTGTAATGGATGTCCACCATTCGGGGATGATTGGAAATCTGACGCAACTTTGTTAACCCTTCAAGAATGGTGATGCGTGAATTATTGAGACCTTCTTTTTCGATCAGGTCAAGGATCTTATGTCGATAGTAGGATTTTGCTTCTTCATACTTTTCTTCCTGAGCAGGGGAAAGATGAGTATAATAGATGTTTTCAACTTTTTCTGGAAGGTCTGTCGCCACCTGCGATTTTAATCTGCGCAAGACAAACGGCTTGATAATGGCATTGAGTTTTTTTGTTTTCGCTTCGTCCTGTCGTTTTTCTATTGGTATCTGATATTCATTCTTGAAGAAAGTTTGGCCACCCAGTAAGCCAGGATTGATGAACGTCATTTGCGACCAAAGGTCCATTGTCGTATTTTCTAAAGGGGTACCGGTGAGCGTCAACTTGTGACGTGACTTTAATTGCAACACAGCTTTGGCGATGTTGGAGGTAGGGTTTTTGATTACTTGCGATTCATCCAGAATGATATAGTTGAAGTAGAATTTTTGCAACGATTCGATATCGAGCCTGGTAATTCCATAGGAGGTGAGTACCACATCATATTGACTGAAGCGCTCAATGTCCTTATTTCTATTGGTGCCAGTGTAGGTGAGAAGTTTTAATCCTGGAGTAAACTTGGCTGCTTCCATTTCCCAGTTGTAAATGAGTGAAGTAGGCATGATGAGGAGCGATGTGCCCGCATTTCCTTTTTCTTTTTCCGCTTGCAACAAGGTGAGTGTTTGTACGGTTTTTCCCAGGCCCATATCGTCGGCGAGGCAACCGCCAAGATGAAATTCATTGAGGAACCTGAGCCAATTGTAACCTGCTTTTTGATAGGGCCTCAACTGACCATGGAAGCCGGCGGGCAATGGGTAATCCTTAATTCCGCTAAAGCTCTCAAGATTGCGAAGCCTGTCGCTGATATGCACCTTAGCAAGGTTTCCTGCCTGCAATTCCTTTACGAGGTTAAAATGGTACTTGTGGAGTACGGGCTTTTCGTGTGCGCCGTGTGTCTCACTCAGGGCAAACAAATCACCATATTTAATCAACCAGGCCTCCGGGATAATGGCGATCTCGCCATTGGGGAGTTTAAATTCGACTTTCTTCTTCAAGATGAGTTTACGGAGCTCTTTGAATGATATTTCGAATTCACCAAAACGGATTTTGGCATGAATGTCAAACCAATCGATGCCCTCTCTCACCTCGAGCTCAATCACGGCTTTTCCTACAAAATATTTTTTATCGCGGTTGTCAGGCTGACTGACCTCGAAGCCAAAATTTAATAAGTTGACACGGTTCTCATTGATCCATGAGAAGGCGTGCGCCTTTTCAACAGCTGTTCGAAAATTGCCAGCCAATGGCAGACCTAACTTGATAAGTGTCTGAGCAAATTTCTTTTCTGTTGCGATGTCTCTTTTAATGCGGTGGAAGACGTAATCGTTCTCTTTTTTTTCTACCGTTACATTCACGTCACCAAAGGCATCGCCACGAAATCGGTGTTTCCCATATTTGAAGGATAAGTCAAATACAATTTTTCCCGCCTCGTCGTTGCTCGGTTTATCTTCAGGGTGGTCCTGGAAAAGTGTTGCAATCTCCTTCGCATTGGCGGGAGGAAGTTCTGATATGGTCAGCAGAGGGTGTGGTTCAAAAGCAGTCTTGTTGATTTCGAATCCCTTTACTTCAATATCATCGAACGCTGCGATGAGTGAAGCGATGAAATTGTTATAATAATTTTCTTCGAGGTTTTTGGGTATGACGATGTTCTTTTTGGTAAGGAAGGGATTGAGTTTTTTGCCGTCCACCACTTTATCAAATCCATAAAGCTTGCCATCCACCACCATCCACGCGGGACTTTTGCAAACCATGTACGCCACTGCATTTGGAATCTCTACATTCTTTCCATCGAAAGTGATGGTAGGATAATAGGTTGTGCTTTCTTCGTTGCGGAGAAAATGGAACTGAACACTGGCACGCTTCTCCATGACTTCAAGTTTTCGCCACGTCGGTTCACCATCATTGCCCATTTCATAAAGTCGCTTGCCTTTCATTTTTTCAAGCACCGCGGCACGCCGCTTTTCCATGTATGCTTCAATCTGCTCCTGCAAAAGCCTTTCCTCAGTTTTATCTTTTTTAAAAACCTTCGCAAAGAACTCATCCGGCTTCATGATCTTTTTTGAAAAGTGGCGAAGTACAGCGTCCTGGTTCATGCTGTCCATCAATTCTATGAGCTCATAGTCGCGATCGTCGAGCCCCTTGCTAAATTCCCTTGCATTTTTTGCGGAGATATTCTGATGCTGGTAGGTGAGTTTGGCGTTTTCATCAATGCGGACGATGAAAGCCTCGAAAATATAGCCCAGGTACTCGTGCTGAAAGAGCGAGTAAATCAATTGAAACGGCTGTGTTGCCGAAACTTTCATGGCGAATTTGGGCTAAAAACGCTGCCTTTCCAGTTCAAAGAGCCAACAATGAAGAATTTTGGCTCATTTCAGAAAAAGCAGAATTGCAAAATAGACAATCGCAGCTAAATATTTCTGGATTTTTCAGGGAACCCCAGATCACAAATGATCAATGGAGTAAGATCGAGCGGCTAAAATGGCTGGACGGAAGGACACCAGGAAGGCCACGGTAACAATGACCGAGCTGGTGAGTAGAAAATCGGTTAGTTTCATCTCCACTGGATAGTGTGTCACGATCGCATTTTCCATCCCCATCCCAACAAGACCCACGCTGTCTTGCAGGTAGCACAGGATAGCGCCCAAAAGTAAGCCAATGCCAGCACCTACCAGGGAAATGATTGCGCCTTCCATGAGAAAAATTCTTTTGATAAATGACGGATGCGCACCCATGGCCATCAGAATGCTAATGTCTTTCTTCTTATCAATGGCTAGCATCATCAGAGAAAAGAAAATATTAATGGATCCCACCAACAGCAAGAGCGACAATGAAAAAAATGTAAATAACTTTTCAATCTTAACCAACCGATACAAGTCTTTGTGTTGCTCCTCATTGGTAAGGACCGAAAAGTTTTCTCCTAATGTCTGACGTAAGTTTTGTTGTACAAGCTGCGGATCCGATCCGTCAGTTTGGACTTCAAGAGATGTCCTCTTCGTGTCGTAGTCAAAAAGTTCTTTCGCGAAAGCAAGGGGCACAAAAATAAAGTTCTCATCATAATTTTTTTCGATTGAAAAAACGGAGCCTGGCCGTATATCTTTTCGGGAATATAATTTTGATGGATCGAATGATCCTCCTTTCAGGTTCTTGATGTAGAAGACTTGTAGTGCAAACGCGTCACTGGTCACCTCCGCAGATAAATTGTAACGCACCCCTCTTCCAATGATGGCAAAGGGAATACTATCTTTCATCAACTTTATTTCGCCTTCGGTGATGTGACCATCGAGCCTGTGTTGGTCAAGAAAGTTATCACTCACTCCCTTGATGGTGACCACCATGTCCGCATCACGGTAGCGAACGTATCCATAGTCTTCAATGACTTCAGTGACCGTTTGCACCCCTTTAATAGAATGAATGGAGGAGAGCAGTTGATCATTTATTTCGAATGATTTGCCTCTTACTGATTCAATCTTCAACTCAGGATCGAAAGATGTATAAATGGAACGGAGTAAAACACCCAACCCATTAAAAACAGAAAGTACGATCACAAGCGCCGCGGTAGCGAAGGCCACTCCAGCCATCGATAGAATAGAAATAACGTTGATAAAATTTTTCTTCCGCTTAGAAAGAAAATAGCGCCTGGCGATGAAGAAGGGAAGGTTCATTCCTATAAATCAGTCTTCTCTTGCTCTTCTGCCGGGGGAATGTTGAGGTTTTTGATCAAGTTATCCATCCGTTCGGCATTGGCATCTACCTCATCAAGAAAAAATGCCAGCTCTGGGACAATGCGTGCCTGGTTTCGGATTCGAGCGCCCAGGGCTTTGCGGATTTCTTTTTTGTGAAGCTCAAGTCTTTCAAGCAATGCTACTTTGTCTTTTACCAACGCCATGCTGATATAGACTCTGGCTACACTTAGGTCCGGACTCACCCTGACATCCATCAGGGTAATAAAAGCATTTCCTAAAAACCCGCGTTGGTCACGCTGGAAAATATCGCTCAGTTCCTTTTGAATCAGTCGACTGAATTTTTGTTGGCGTACACTTCCACTCATGTTGTAAAGATACAAAAGGTCGACAAGCAATGGAGTGGTTTTTTGGATGAAGCTGGTGGCACGCTGCGTGGGTCCGCGGAGGAAAACCCCTGGCAAGTTGTTACACTGCAGTTTGAGAAGCCGGAACCAATCATTGTTTATTTTTAGTTATTTGCGGCATAATCTAATTTTTCGTGCTTCGGTACTTTCGCATTAATGACCCTTACAGACTAATAAGTCTACTCGTGCTTCTCATCCTGGCAAGCCTGCCAGTCCTCATCGATTTGCCCGGGATCACGGTTCAGGAATTGAGAGACTTGGTGATGGGAGAGGTGGTGGGTAGCAAAATGCTATATGTTGAGATCATTGACAGGACTGCACCCATGATGGCACTCTTCGATGGGTTTCTTAATTTCATCTTTGGCAGGTCTCTTTTGGCTCGTCACATTCTGGCACTCATCATTATATTTTTTCAAGCCTCCTATTTTGGAATCTTATTGATTAATAACAAAGCATACAATGAGAGCAGCTATGTCCCTTCATTAATCTTTGGATTTTTATGCTTCTTTTCATTTGACTTGTTGGCGGTTACTCCAGAGTTGTTGGCCGCCACGCTTTTATTGCTTGGACTGAATAATCTTTTTAAGGAAATCGAATTTCGTGTAGACCGCGATTCGATCGTTTTGAACATGGGTGTATTTATTGGCATTGCATCTCTCTTTGTTTTCTCGTACACGATTTTCCTGATAGGCGCCATCTTCATTTTAATTGTATTTGCACGAGCATCCTTCCGAAAAATAAGCCTGGTGTTGTTTGGATATTCATTGGTGCACGCAATCCTAATTACATTTTATTATTGCTATGAACAGACCGATGAGCTTTGGATTCATTTCTATGCAGCAAACTACTCGGGAATGAGCCAGAGGCTTGTTGACATAAAATCCATTCTTATTTTGGGGACAGTCCCAATGATCTATTTTGTATTCTCACTTTTCATGCTGACCCGGGAAGCGCGGTTTACGAAATATCAATCGCAGCTTTTCCAGGCAATATTTCTATGGCTCGCCATTTCAATGATTCAAATATGGTTTACCTCAGACCTTACACCTCATAGTTTCTTCACCCTCATTCCACCAATTGCCTATTTTGTAAGCCACTACCTGTTGTTGATTCGAAGAAAATCGATTGCTGAAACGATGTTGTGGATTTTTGTTATGGGATTATTAACCATCAACGGGTTATCGCGCTACGAGCGGCTTAGCGGTGTGGAATATTCTTCACTTTTTCCTTCGGCATCAAAGTATGAAAAGGAAATAACAGGGAAGAAGATCATGATTCTGGGAGATGACATGTCACTTTTTAGAGAGAACAAATTGGCTGGGTATTTCCTTGACTGGAATCTTTCCCGAAAATATTTTGAGAACCCCGACTACTACGAGAATATTATTAAAATCAATAAGTCCATTTCAGAAGATCCTCCGGATGTAATCATTGACCCTGGAAATTTAATGGGGCCGGTGATCAGTAGAATTCCTGCGTTGGAAAAGAAGTATAGAAGGGAGAACGAAATATATTGGAAACGCTAACAGCTGATCTTGCTTACCCGGCGGGCATGGCGTCCACCTTCGAAGGCTGAATGTAAAAACCGATCGGTAATTTTTTCTGCAAGTTCAATGCTGATGTGCCGGGCGGGCAGGCAAAGAATGTTGGCATCATTATGTTCCCGTGCGGTGGCCGCAAGTTCTTCTTTCCAACAAATGGCGGCCCGGATGCCCTGATGTTTGTTTGCAGTGATCGCAACTCCGTTCGCGCTTCCGCAGGTGAGGAGGCCCAGGTCGAATTCCTTCTTTTCCACTGCCAGGGATACAGCATGTGCAAAGTCAGGATAGTCGGCAGACTCACTGCTGAAGGTGCCAAAATCTTTTACGGCATGACCATTTTGTTGCAGCCATTTTTTCAAATGCTCCTTTAAATCAAAGCCTGCGTGGTCGGCGCCGATAGCAATTTTTAACATCATGCAGTCATTTCATCGGTCTTTGCCTGTTGCTCTTCTTCTTTTCGTTTCTGTCGCACAACATAGGCGGATATGAAGATACTGATTTCGTAAAGCATAAATAATGGCAATGAAATAAGAACCTGACTTAAGGGATCGGGAGGCGTTACGATTGCGCCAATAATTAAAATCACAATGATGGCATGTCTCCGGTAAGTTCGCATGAACTTAGGAGTAAGCAGCCCCACCTTTGTCATAAAGTAAACCACCACGGGCAGTTGGAAAAGTAATCCGCTCCCAAACACCAAAGCGATGAACGTTGATACATAGGAGGTGATGTCAAATTCGTTGACGATGATATCGCTGATAGAATAGGAAGAAAAAAACCACGTCATCATGGGGCAAAGGATAAAGTATCCAAAGCAAATTCCCAGTAAGAAAAGGAAGGAAACGGCAAACACGGCCCCACTCGAGTTTTTCTTCTCGCTTAACCTCAGCCCGGGCTTTACAAACCTCCAGATTTCCCAAAAGACATAAGGGAAAGCAACAATAAAACCAATCACAAAGGCGGCAAGCACTTGCATGGTAAATTGCCCGGTCATGTACCGGCTTTGGATCTTAAAAGGAAAAGGTTTTGCACAAAGGGCATCCACCGCTCCAGTCCAATGACCCAGATCACACAACCATCTAAACGTCGGGAAGTCGATGCGGGCCGGAGCAAATATGATGTTCTGAAAGATCCATGGTGTGAAGAAGAAAGCCAAGACCATAAAAATCATTATGGCCGAAATAGAGCGGACAATATGCCAACGTAATTCTTCAAGGTGGTCCAGAAAGGACATTTCTTTTTCTTCGCTCATAAAAAAATTTTCCCGCTGATGGTTCGCAGAAAATATTTGCGAAAGTCTGCGTTATCCGCGGGAATAAAAAATTTATCTGTTTAACTGTAAAGCGGGAACTTCTTCATAAACGCATTCACCTTGCGTTTCACCGCTTTTTGGTGTTTATCATCGCCAGGTTTTTTCAACGACTCATCGATCAAGTCAACTACCTTTGCAACATCCTTTTCCTTCATCCCACGGGTTGTTACAGCCGGAGTGCCAATGCGCATCCCCGAAGTGACCATCGGCGATTGGGTGTCAAAAGGGACCATGTTCTTGTTGATCGTGATGTCGGCTTTGATCAAAGTTTCTTCAGCGATCTTGCCCGTCAGATTTTTGGACCGAAGGTCGATCAGCATCAGGTGATTGTCAGTTCCTCCGGAGATAATTTTATATCCTCTTTTAGAAAATTCCTCGGCCATGGCTTTTGCATTTCGGGCCACCTGAACAATGTATTCCATGTATTCATCACTCAGCGCCTCCAGAAAGGAGACAGCTTTTGCGGCGATCACATGCTCCAGCGGGCCACCTTGCGTTCCAGGGAAAACACCTGAATCCAGAATGGATGAAATTTTCCTGAGCTCACCTTTTGGAGTCTTTAGTCCCCATGGGTTGTCAAAATTCTTGCCGATCATGATCAAGCCACCGCGAGGACCGCGGAGTGTTTTATGTGTGGTGGTGGTCACGATATGGCAGTGCTCCATTGGATCCGTCAAGAGACCTCGTGCAATCAGTCCAGCCGGATGAGAAACATCTGCAAGCAACAATGCCCCAACCGAATCAGCTGCTGCACGCAATTTTTTATAGTCCCAATCACGACTGTAAGCCGAAGCTCCGCAGATCACCATCTTTGGTTTTTCGCGTTGAGCGATTTCAATCACCTTATCAAAATCAATCAACCCAGTCTCCTGTTCGACTCCGTAAAATGAAGGCTGATATAATTTTCCTGAGAAGTTGACGGAAGACCCATGCGTCAGGTGACCGCCGTGCGACAAGTCAAAGCCGAGTATTTTGTCGCCTGGCTTCAGGCAGGCAAGCATCACCGCCGCATTCGCCTGGGCGCCGGAGTGTGGTTGCACATTGGCCCAGCTTGCACCAAAGAGTTCTTTTACCCGGTCGATGGCCAATTGTTCAATTTCATCTACCACTTCGCAGCCACCATAGTAGCGTTTACCCGGCAGTCCTTCAGCGTATTTGTTTGTGAGCACCGTGCCCTGGGCTTTCATTACTTGGGCAGAAACAAAATTTTCGGAAGCGATGAGCTCAATGCCACTTTGTTGGCGGTGTTTTTCTTTATCGATGAGGTCGAAAATGATTTTATCTCTCTTCATAGTAATTAATTCAGAATGAACTGATTTCAGAAGTTATTTGACTTGGCTAAGCCGCCGCAAAAATAGTGTGAGCGTAAGTAGGATTGAAGTGATTTGATACAAATAGCTGAATGGAAATTAATCGCACTCATTTACCAGCTGCCGCTACTTCCGCCCCCTCCAAAGCTACCGCCGCCGCCCGAGAAGCCACCACCGCCGCCGCCGCCTCCCCATCCACCACGGCCCATGGCGCTTCCGAGGAGAAATCCTGCCCCGGCAGACCAACCATTACCACCACCTTTATTATTTCTGGAAAAGAATCTGAAGAGAATGAAAATAAGTAAAATGAGGATGGTTAAATATCCATTGCCTTTGCCATTCCTTTTCCTAACAGGCCTATCGTCTCCCTTGTACTCTCCTTTAATGGCTTGCGTGATCGCGCTCACCGCGGCAAGGATGCCGGCATCGTAGTTGCCGTTGCGGAAATTGGGCGCCACCTCATTGCGGATGATTCGACTACACATCGCATCCGGTAAGGGCCCCTCAAGGCCTTGACCTACTTCAATTCGTACTCCATGATCCTGGATGGCAACGATCAGGAGTGCTCCATTGTCGTTATTTTTTGTTCCCAGCTTCCACTTTTCCGCCACACGGAGGGAATAGGATTCAAGAACCTCTCCTTCCAGAGAAGGCACGATGAGGATTGCAATCTGATTGGTGGTAGAATCCTCAAAGTTCTTTAGTCGCTGTTCAAGGTAACTGACGGCTTGTGGTGAAAGGATGTTGGCTTCATCATGGACCCGCAAGTTCTGGAGTTCCGGAATTTCCTTTTGGGCGGTAGCGTATTGTGAAAAGAGGACGAGGGATATGAATCCAAAAAATATGATCAGGCGGTTCATGCGATGCTGGTAATAGGGGAAAAGATATTTTTATTATTAAATCAGTTTTCGATGCGCAGGTCATCGCGCAATTCATTGATGTCATCGGGGGCTTTGACAAAACCATTTTCAAGAAGTATTTCACCACAGCGCAGGATGGCTGCTTCTATCCCATCGGCTACTTTGCCCATCCGGATCTTCTCAATGATTTTTTGCACCATTTTGTCCCACTCCTTTTGTTCGACCACTTTGCTGATACCCCTGTCGGCCATCACGATCACCTCGTGCTCGAAGAAGGATACGAAGATCATAATGCCGGTACGATGCTTTGTATTGAATACTTCTTCCTCAAGGAAAGCAGTTTCGGCACGTTTGCGAGTGCCCTGATCCATATTGGTCTGGCTGAGCATGAATCTCCTCAGCAAATCGATGCTATTTGTGGCGATGGCCCCCAATAATCCCGCAAGAATGACGACCAGGAAAATAAAGAGGGGATCAACGATTGAAAATTCTGAGACATATCGGTCGATTACCACAATGATTGCAAACGCCAAAACTGCGCCAATCATCCCGCCGCGGTAATTCGCAATGGTGTAAAAGCCGCTGCGCTCAACAAATACGGGGACGATCTCACCTGATATCTTGTCCTCGGCCTGCTTTACCGCAGCCTTAATGCGGTCAAGATCTTCGGTTGTGAATCTGTTTTTAAGGGACATATCTTTTATTTCAAATGATGGTATGATCACTTTTCAGTAAGATCGAATTGTTTCTTGCTGATTCAACAATTAAGCAAAGTTAATAATACGCGACCATATAAACGGGTTTTTGTATTAGCTGGGCTAAAGCCCAATTAAGACTATTTTTGCATAACCACGGCCTTAAGGCCGTGGTTACTGTCAGTGTTGTGAATAGGCTTAGCCCCGACTCAACAAGGACAGTTATAATTTGAAATGCACCCAGTCATTATTTGAGAATAAATGTGCCACACATGAAAAGAATATTTTTATTGATCGCTTTATTGATCGCAAATTCGCTTAGTTCGATCGCTCAGAAAACGAAAGCAGCGATTCCAGCCCCTTTAGATTTACCAAAGGAACGCGTCCTTCAGGAAATCACACGACTTTCTTCTTTGTCGGGAGGGGTTGTTGGTCTTTACGCCATTCATGTTGAAAGCGGCAAAAGAATATGGCAAAACGATCAGGTCCATTTTCCGATGGCCAGTTCTTACAAAGTTCCCATCGCGCTTGAACTTCTGACAAAAATAGACAGCGGAAAATATACTTTAGATCAACTTATTGAAATTGAAAAAAGCGACCTGCATCCCGGCAGCGGATTGATCGGGGATAGATTTAACTGGCCGGGGGCTGTCAAACCAGGGTTGGCGCTCTCGATTAGAAGTTTATTGGAATTGATGTTACTCATCAGCGACAACAGTGCAACGGATGTTTGTCTTCGCTTGGCTGGAGGCCCATCATCCGTAAATTATTGCATGAAAAGACTTGGCATCCAGGGTCTGCGGGTGGATAGGCCTACATCCTATCTGATTGCAGACTGGTTGGGAGTCAATATGAACCCATCAGTTGCATGGTCGCCTGTCTTATTTGACAGCCTTGAAAGGAAATTACTCCCCGAGGAAACCAAGATGTATTCCAAAAAATTTGATTCCGATTTGAAAGATACTTCTACGCCGGAAGCCATGTCCGCGCTTTTGTTAAAACTTTATACGCAACCTATCCTAAAGGCCGGAAGCAAAATGTTGCTATTGGATATTATGAGAAGATGTGAATCCGGGTTAACCCGATTAAAAGGCTCTCTACCTCCTGGTACCGAAGTGATGCACAAAACGGGTACCATCGGAATGACGACCAATGATGTTGGCATCATCACCCTTCCTGGTGACGGTGGGCACGTGGTGATTTCGGTTTTTGTAAAATCTTCAGAGAAAGAAATTCCAGAGCGCGAGCGCGTGATTGCCGAGATTTCGCGGGCTGTTTATGACTATTTTCTTTTGATTCGATAATCGACCTTTCTAAGCTTCACCAGGTACTTCACTTCATTGCGAAAGGGAAGACTCAGGAATTCCAGGATTTTTTCAATCAACCTACGCAGCTCAAATCGATTGGAGCAACGATCGACATTTCAGATTTGGAACATCCGGCTGTGATGATTGGGAAAATTGAGGAAATCCATCGTGGAGGCATTTCCGGGGACGCGGTAAATGGCGGCATCATCTCCATGCTCGTGGATCTCGCCATTGGCCTGTTGGGATTAAAGTATTTTGAAGAAGGCTTAACGGCTACGCACCATCTTTCCATCCATTTTGTCAAACCGTTGATTGCAACTTCCGTTTGATTGGAGGCGGAACAGACCCACATTATTTACAACCGCGTATTTGGTCATGTAAAAGTGATGAATGAAAAGGGTGAAGTGTGTGCCTATGCTTCAGGTGTGTTGGTGAAAGGGATTAAAAAAAAGGACGCCTGATGGAATGAAATGTTCAGATCAGATTTGTTTTCCTTTCCATCTCCCTGACTTCATATAGAAGTATGCCATGGTAAACATACTCATCCAGTAAACCCACTCACTGACCCATCCCCAGGTAATTGGAAGATTCAGGTACTCGAGCACAACAAAAACATAGACACAATAGAGGGTGATGGTAATGAGCTCTATTATTAGGTTTACTCCGGTATTGCCGGAACCGGTCACAGCGTTGAGCCATACGACGCCGAAAGACATCATTATCAATGCCAGAGAAACAATCCGCACGACAGGGATGGCTTCGGAAATAAATTCGTCCCCCTGTCCGAAAAAGGAAAGAAATATGGAAGGGAATATGTTGAGCAGGACAACAATGATGGAGGAAGAAAGCAGGCTAATTTTCACAATACGCCTGATGAGTGGCAACACTTCTTCTGGCCTGCCCTGCCCAATGATGTTACTCACCATGGTGTTGGTAGTAGCGGCAAATGACCATGAAAAAATTCCAGCGATCCCAAAAATATTTCGCATCGTGTTGGATATGGCCAGAGAACGTGCACCATGGTGCTCCACCAGGATATAAAAATATTCCCAGGTGATGATGCTGATGGCAAACTGTGCGATCAATGGGGAAGATTGGACAAGAATAAGTTTGAAGGTTGAGAACTTAAGCCTGGTCTGCTCAAAAAATGCAAATTGTTTATGTAATTTTTTAATATGGATCACATAGTAGATCACGGCTAAGCCGGTTGCTTCTGCAATGATCGAGGCGTACGCAGCACCATCAAAGCCGAGTGCAGGCATTCCAAAATGACCATAGATTAAGCCATAGTCAAGAAAAATATTTGTGAAGGCTTCCGCCATTGTTCCCCAAACAAGGAAGCGAGTCTGGTTGGTACCCACCAGGAGCGCATTGCGCATGATATACAAGTAAAGGAAAGGCAGCCCCCAGATGCGGATGAGCACGAAATGGATCACGACATCAGCCATCTCTGTGTTGTGGATCGTTGATCGAAGGATCGTTGGAGCAATGGCATAGGTGATCATGATACCCATCGCGGCTATGGTCAGTGCCACCCACACTCCATGAAAAAAAAGTTCCCCAATTTCCTTTGGTAGATTTTGGCCAGCCCGACGAGCAATAAGGGCTTGCAATCCATTGTTCAACCCATTGCCAATGACCGCAAAGATGAGGTAGAAGACACCCGTGATTCCTGCACAGGCCAGCTCTTTTTCTCCCAAGCCACTTAGAAAAATATTATTCGTGATAAAATTGATTTGTGGCACCAGCAACGCTAAGGAAATGGGCATTGCAATGCTCAAAATCTGGCGCGTCGTGGTTTGAAGGCGGAGGTCTGGCGCGGAGGACATCGCTTTATATCAAGTTCTATTTAATGGACCAGCTTGTCAAATTAAATCAAATGCAAAGATTGTTCAATAATCACCCTACACCTGCAAGCGGTGGGATATTTATTTTAAAACAGCAATTGTAAGAATCAATTTTCAATCTTGCGTGATCATTTCAGTTCCCATACACTAATATTGTAGCATACTCACCTTTTTACAGAACCACTATGCAAACAATTCTCGGAGCGAACGGAGTCATTGCACAAGGGCTTGCCATACACCTACCCACGTACACACCGCAGATACGGCAGGTAAGCCGAAATCCAAAAAAAATAAATGCCTCGGATGAGTTGGTAAAGGCTGATCTAATGAACTATGAGCAGACGGAGAGGGCAGTTGCTGGTAGCGAAGTTGTATATCTGGTGGCCGGATTGAAATACGATACAAAAGTTTGGCAGGAGCAATGGCCAAAACTAATGCAAAATGTGATCGATGCCTGCAAGAAGCACAACAGCAAACTTGTTTTTTTTGATAATGTTTATTCCTATGGGTTAGTAAGCGGGTCGATGACAGAAGAAACGCCCTACAATCCAAATAGTAAAAAAGGCGAAGTGCGCGCCAAGATTGCCGCAAAACTTTTGGAAGAAGTCAAAGCGGGGAATATCAGCGGAATGATTGTGAGGGGAGCTGATTTTTATGGACCGGAGGCCTTGTTGAGCCTTACACATTCAACGGTAACGCAAAAATTGAAAGCGAATCAGGGCCCGCAATGGATCGGCGATCCAAAGAAAATTCACACATTTACTTATACTCCTGATGCAGGCAAAAGCGTCGCCATGCTGGGGAATACGCCCACGGCCTTTAATCAAACCTGGCATGCGCTGACGAGCAAAGAAAAAATTACCGGTGAGCAATATGTTCGTATCGCATGCGAAATCATGGGCAAACCATACAAACTGCAAGCGCTTCCTAAATTTGGTGTCCGACTCCTAGGCTTATTCGTTCCGGTGCTACGAGAATTTGTGGAGATGATGTATCAATTTGAGAATGACTATATCTTCGACAGCACGAAGTTTGAAAAAGCATTCAATGTTCAGGCTACTTCTTACAAAGAAGGGATCGCCTCCACGCTTAAATAGAAACATAATTTCTAATAAAAGGCTATGAAAAAAATTATTCTTCTTGTTTTGTTTTTTGCGACGTATGCTTGTAACTCAAGTGACTCGAATAGTACCAGTGGAGTATTGGCTCCTGCTAGTTTTGCCAGTCAACTTAAGGCGAACCCTGAAATTGTGCTCATCGACGTTCGATCTTCCGAGGAAATGCAGACAGGTTACATAGCCGGAACTCATCACCTTGATTATAATGCTCCTGGTTTCAAAAATTCCCTTGACAGCCTGGATCGCTCAAAGATCTATTTCGTTTATTGTGCCAGTGGAAAGCGCAGTGGCAAGGCTCTTGAAATGATGAATGAAATGGGATTCAAGAATGTCGCAGCGTTGGAAGGCGGCCTTCGTTTATGGAATGCAAAGGGACTGCCTATGCAACAACCGTAGTTCTTCTAGCTTTATCCTAAGATTAGCATGTCGCAAGTGATGAAGTGCCTCGCTCACCCTTGAATGCCTAAAGGGAGCCATCGCGCGTGGGATACTTTAGGGAGTAAGGGTGCGCTAAGGAGAACTTATTGAGACAAAATTCTTGCTTCAATGTAGAATTAAAAGAACTCTAAGAAGGCAAATACGCTCCAAACCTCCCGTACACCCAAGTGCCAACAATCGCGCTTATCAATGTGACAATAGTTGCCAGCGAACCTGATCCGATTTGAGCGTACAGAGGTCCTGGGCACGCTCCGGTGAGGGCCCATCCAAATCCAAAGATAAGGCTACCAAGTACCACACCGTGATGGTATTCTTTTACTGGCATCTCAACAATTTCTCCTTCAAACGTTTTCATTTTTGATTTTCTCATAAGAAAAAGCCCGAGCGCTCCAACAGGAATGGCCGTCATAAAAATTCCAAACATGTGAAAGCTTTCGAAGCGGAACATCTCCTGAATGCGATACCACGAAATGGCTTCACCTTTAGTAAGGGCTAGTCCAAAAACAATTCCGACGAAAAGGTATTTTAGGTTTTTCATATGCTAAGGATGTAGGGAAGAATGAAATGGCTAAAAAGTATTCCTCCAATAAAGAAGCTTGCGGTTGCTATCAGTGAAGGCCATTGCAATGCAGACAGCCCAAGGATGCCATGACCAGACGTGCAACCTTGCGCATAACGGGTGCCGAAGCCAACCAGAAAACCGCCAACAACCATTAGTACAAATCCCTGCACGGTGGCAAGAGATGACCAGTTATAAAGTTCTGCAGGCATGAGTCCAGTCAAGTCGGTTAAACCAACTGATTTGAAGTATGCCGTCGTACTTTCAGAGACTGCCACCGGGTTAGGGTTGGCAAGAATGGTCCCTCCGATGATGCCACCGATCAGTACGCCACCGGCGAATAATAGATTCCAAGCGTCTTTTTTCCAATCGTAGTTGAACAATGGAATATTCGCCGGCAGACAAGCGGCGCAAATTTGTCGCATGGTCGATGAGATGCCAAGTCTTTTGTTTCCAATCAATAGGAGCAGTGGTACTGTAAGGCCAATGATCGGACCTGCGATGTACCATGGCCAGGGAGATAAAAAGATGTTCATACCCCAAAAATACAAAAGTCTATCAAAGGAATAGACTTTCCCTATATCTCGACTCCTCAGGATCAATGTCAGCAGCATTTTGTTTGGTTTATGTATGCGGTTTTGCCGGGTGCCCCTCACCGTTTACTTTTGCCGGTCTTATATGCAATTCATTAATTCCATTCTCACCTGGGTCATGAAGAAGCGCATCCACCAGATGGATCTCTTTATGAAGTATCCTCATGACGTCCAGGACGAACTATTTAATAGACTATTACTCACGGCCAGGCCTACTGAGTTTGGCAGGAAGTATGGTTTTGATGAGATCATAAATTACGATGACTTTTCAAGGCAAGTGCCTGTTCACTCTTATGAGCAGATGTTTCCTTACATCGAGAGGATGATGAAGGGGGAGCAAAATATTCTTTGGCCAACGGAGATAAAATGGTTTTCAAAATCTTCCGGCACTACCAATGCCCGAAGCAAGTTCATCCCGATTTCATCGGAGTCATTGGAGGAGTGCCACTTCAAGGCAGGTAAGGACTTGTATTGCATCTATGTAAACAATTATCCTGAAACAAATATTTTCTCTGGACGTGGCCTGGCCATCGGAGGCAGTCATCAGATAAATGAACTGGATCCGAGCGCTACATCGTACTATGGTGATGTATCGGCCGTCATTATGCAAAATCTTCCGGTGTGGGCGCAGCTGATTCGCACGCCGAGCCTTGAGGTTGCATTGATGAGCAACTGGGAAGAGAAAATTGAAAAACTCGCACGTGAAACAGCAGCCGTTGACGTCACTCACATCGCAGGAGTACCAACCTGGACAGTATTGTTGTTGCAGCGTATCATGGAAATGGAGAAGAAGCCGATTCATGAAATATGGCCCAACCTCGAAGTCTTTTTCCATGGGGCAGTAGCCTTTTCGCCGTATCGTAATTTATTTAAGTCCCTCATCCCCGATGATCGCATGCACTACTGGGAGACCTACACAGCAAGCGAAGGGTTTTTTGGAATTCAAGACCTTAGCAACTCAGAAGAACTGTTGCTCATGCTGGACTATGGTATTTTTTATGAATTTATTCCAACAGAGGAATCAGAAGATGAAAATCCGAGGGCCATACCGCTGAGTGAAGTTGAACTCGGAAAAAACTACGCGATGGTCATCACCACGAATTCAGGCTTGTGGAGGTACAACATTGGTGACACGGTAAAATTCACCAGCAAGACACCCTATCGCATAAAAATATCAGGTCGCACCAAACATTTTATTAATGCTTTTGGTGAGGAGGTAATTATTGAAAATGCCGAGACGGCAATTACAAGGGCTTGCGAAATGACTGAAGCAGTTATTAACAACTTTACCGCCGCACCAATTTATCTTGAAAAAAATAAGCGTGGCGGTCACGAATGGATCATTGAATTCCATAAGGAACCTAATAATCTTGATGAATTTGGAAGGATTTTGGATGAAACACTTAGAAGAATCAACTCTGATTACGACGCCAAGCGGTTCCATGACTTGGCTTTGATTGCACCTAAGATACACAGTGTTCCAGACGGTACATTTTATAACTGGATGAAGCGACGTGGAAAGTTGGGAGGCCAGAATAAGGTGCCACGCCTTAGTAACTCCCGTGAGTTTGTGGAGGATATTCTTTCTACACTATTCGTATGAGCAAAGCTGGATGAGTTAGCTCACCTCCATGAATTAATGTACGGTATTGCTATGCATTTTTCCAATTGATTCCACAGCCAATCGCTTTCGTCTTTGGGGTGGGTACTGCCTTGCCATTCATTAGAGCATCAACGGCTTCTTCTACGTACTTCTTGCTTACCGCAGAGGCTTTGCGAGCGTTATCATCAATGGTGCCGATATAGGCCACCTTCAAATCCTTGCCTGAACGACTCAGCACGAAAACATGGGGCGTATTGGTGGCACCAAAAGTCCTCGCAACAGTTTGAGTTTCATCGATCAGATAAGGAAAAGTGTATCCTTTCTTTTTGGCATAGTCAACCATCTTTTCGAACGAATCACCGGGGGAATCCGAAGCGTCATTTGAATTGATGGCGACGACAGGGTAACCCTTGCCGGCATATTTACTATTTAATCCAATAATTCGATCATTATAAGCTTTAGAATACGGACAGGTGTTGCAATCAAAAATCACAATGAATCCCTTAGCATCTTTCCAGTCTGAGAGGGAGACCATTCTTCCATCCACATTCTTCAGTTTGAAATCGGACGCCAGATCTCCTACTTCGTAACCGTTTTTAACGGGAGCACCAGCAATAAATACAATCATTACAATTAGGTAGAAAAATAATTGCTTCATAATTATTAATTTAATGATTAAAGTTTTTTTCCTTTTTATTGAACTTCAGCAATCAGGCTTTCTAATTCCCCCTCATGCAATTCTCTTTCAACAAATTTTCGCTTCCCCGTTTTATTGTTTACCACCAAAGTGGCCGGCAATGCACCTGACCAATTCTTATCGACTTTATCAATCCACAGATTGGGGTTTCGCTCATCTAAGATCAGCACTTGCGACAGAATTTTTTTCCGGGATACAAATTTTCTCACCTTTTCGGGGTCAGGATCAAGATCCATGTCCATGCTCACCAACCTTACGCGAACATCGTTGCGATCAGCGTTTAACTTTTCAAGCAGCGGCAACTCTTTTATACACGGGCCACACCAGGTAGCCCAGAAATTAACTACCTGAATTTGCTCCTTTTCATTTTGGATAATTTGCTGCAGCCCCTCTAATTTCACAAGCACGGCACTTTGGCCATAGCACATTGGCCCCAAAACGACCAGCGTAAAAAGTAATCTTGCCCGCATGGAACTGACAAACGGAATTTGCATTGGTGGGTTCAGGATATGTGATAATTACGTAAAATCTGCATTCTTGATCTGGACGACAAAAGTGCTAAAATTCAGGCACTTACAAATCTTCCAAAAGAAGGCTAGAAAGAAATCCACAAAATCAAGCTTTTGTCCACATTACGAGACTGTTACCTTATATCGTCTTGATATATAAGTGGTTACGAGGCAATTGGTCAATCAGTTCTTTGTGGATATCTCTGGAGTTCAACCAAGATCAGATGGATTCTAATGTACTAATAGTCAATTATCTACAGATGCTGTAAGCTGGTTTTGCCGGAAGACAGCAAGCTTTGATCAAGGTTCGCTCCCGATACCATTTTTGAATCTGAAGTTCTTCTTGAGAACAGCAACCAGCGGATGCAATTAGAGAATCTTAAGGGATAAGGAAATTAGCTTTTGAAAGGTTGAAATCAACTTCCTTTAGAGACTCTAATGAAAACTTACCTGAATCCCGTATATGCTGTAAAGGATGACTGCTATTTGAATGCGAGTTTCGCAAAGGTGGGCATTGAAGAAGGCAAATCTGAGGAATTTGACTTAGTTACTATATTTTGTTGCTGGTGAAGCCATGAAACATAATCGTTATACAAAATACAATCGTTCAGCAAAGCATGGTCTTTCACGATCTTAATGATCTTGTCATGCTGGAAAGATTTCCAAATTTTTTGTTTTTGATCTTCCGGTAAGGAAGAGATGCGCACAAATTCTATGCCCTTGAAATTTTCTGTCATGGCCCAAATATTCATTCCTGGTGTTTATTTTACTTTGCTGGAATAGGTAACCTTTTCTTATACATTGCAAACAATGAAACATACGAAACAAGGTCGTTTTCCAGATGTTGGCAGCATTATCGAAATGAGAAGATTGTTGCCAGCATTCCTGATAATAATTGCATTTCAAGGTTGCTCACGCTCGGCGTCTTCCCCAGACGGTGGTAGTGAACAGCCCCGCCAGACAGAAGAATTTAAATCCTATTGGTATTCAGGCAAAGCGGAGGTGAATTCTTACAGACTCAGCCAATCCCGTTACGGAGAAGACCGTGAAGGTAAGGCCGTCCTTATTTTTGTCGCGGAAGACTTCTCCAGGAAAAAGCAGGTAAAGCTTGATGACCCTGCTTCAGCCCCAAGCGATAAGCTAGGTGTATTAAAAATGAATTTCACTAAGAATTTTGTAACGGGGATTTATCCCTATTCGATGATGCTTTCAGTTTTTTCTCCCATTGAGCAGGCCCCATCCTCCCACGCGGTGAAAACTACAATGAGCTCGCAAGAATGGTGCGGTCACGTGTTCTCTCAAATCAATCTTCGGGGAGACAAATATTCGTTCGTTGGACATTCTTACTTCGAAAAAGAAGGTGAAGAAAGATTTTCTTTGAAATCGAACCTTCTCGAAGACGAGCTTTGGAATCTCATTCGCCTGAACCCGGAAAATTTGCCCTTGGGCAATGTGAAATTGATTCCCGGACTTTTCTTTACAAGGCTTAAGCATTCTGATCTTAAATCCCTAAACGCCATTCTGAGCAAAAGTGAAAGCAGTGAGGTGGTTTCCTATTCTGTCAGTATTCCGGATCAGGAAAGAAATTTGACGATCCATTATCAAAAACAATTTCCATATAAAATCCTGGGATGGGAAGAAACGTTTGAAGAGCGTGGACAAAAGCGTGAAACAAAGGCGGTGCTGGACAAGACATTGGTGATTGATTACTGGCGCAAAAACAAGAATGAATTCCAATACTTACGGGATTCCCTTGGACTTTCTCCCATTAACTATTGAAATGCAAAACCAACGAGCTAAATTCTCCATTCCAAAAGGAGTCACTTATTTGAACTGTGCTTATATGTCACCCTTGCTGAAGTCAGTGGAGAAAGCAGGCATTGTTGGGATGCAACGGAAGCGCAATCCGTTTTCTATTTCTTCCGATGATTTTTTTTCCGATTCGAAGAAATTGAGGGAGGAGTTTGCGAGGCTAATAAATTCAAAGGATTCCAACCGGATCGTGATCGTTCCATCTGTATCATACGGACTTGCCACCGTAGTAAAAAATGTTCAGCTGAAAGCGGGAGATAAGATTATCGTGGCGGCAGAACAATTTCCAAGTAATTACTATCCGTGGCAGCGACTCACCCAGGAGACAAATTCTACTATCATCACGGTTCTACCGCCTGCAAGCCTGGAGTCGAGGGGGAAGAAGTGGAACGAGCGAATCCTTGAAGCCATTGATAGCAAAACAAAAATTGTCGCACTGGGCCACGTGCATTGGGCAGATGGAACTCGTTTCGATCTTGAGCAAATCAGAAAACGAACGCGTGATGTCGGCTCGCTGCTCATCATTGACGGTACCCAGTCGGTAGGAGCATTGCCTTTTGATGTTCAAAACATTCAACCGGATGCTTTGATATGTGGAGGGTACAAATGGCTCATGGGGCCTTATTCAATCGGCCTGGCCTACTATGGCGAGTCTTTTGATGGCGGCAAGCCCCTGGAAGAGAACTGGATGAACCGGTTGCACAGTGAGAATTTTACCGCCCTTATCAACTACGAAAGCAGTTATCAACCAGGATCATTGCGTTATGAAGTGGGAGAGCACAGCAACTTTATTTTAGTGCCAATGATGCTGGAGGCACTAAAGCAAATCAATCGCTGGCAGCCGCAAAAGATTCAGCAGCATTGTCAGAAAATCTCAAAGCTGTTTGTTGATGAATTGAGACATACAGGATTTTGGATAGAAGATGAAAGTGCTCGAGGGGCCCACCTGTTTGGCGTTAGGTTTCCGAAGCATGTTTCTATAGAATCTGTGAAAGAAAAGATAAAAAATAAAAAAATTTCAGTTTCCTTCAGGGGCGACTCCATGCGGGTGGCGCCCAATGTCTATAATGATCTAAAAGATTTTGAGCGGTTATTTGAAGCGCTTCAATAGCGGATGCCAACGTACGGTAAAACCGCACTTGTTGAGGGTCTCAATTGATATTTCTATTCAGTGACAACGACCGCTAATTTTTTTCCATTGTTACTTGAGGCGAGCCGGGTGATACCTTTCAAAACGTTGGAGCCGGATTCTATTTCAACAGCATTCCAGTTTTGACCCTTATCAGGTTGTAGATAAAATAATTTGGTGCCATCACTCATTACAATTTTACCACTTGGCAACCAGGTTAAATCCTCTGAACCACTTAATGTTGTTCCTACATTCGAGATTTGCATGGTCTCTGTCTGAAGCTTTTTGATCACCCATTCCTTTTCAGAGGCCTTATGAATAAAACCAATTGCGCTTTCACCAGGGATCTTGTGTAAAGACCGGCCAATATTCTCTGCAAGGGCGGCATCTTTCTTCATTGGAAGAAGGTAATAGTGAAATGTATTCGGGGTACCCAATATGAAGAGCCCAAGGTGGCTGTTGTCAGCCCATACATGATACCCCACAATCAAATTGTCGATCAAGACAATTGGCTCCCCGCCATCGATAGGGTATTTGCCAAGGTCTTGAGCACCATTGTCTCGCTGGATGATGCAAGACAAATACTGTCCATCGGGAGTTACAGTTGGAGAGTATTCTTTTTCCGTGGTTTCAGTAATCGATTTTGTTTGCTTTGTTTTATAATCATAGCTGCGGATATCCGTGCGACCGTCATCGTTGATCGATGAATAATAAATAATTGTTTTTTCAGGATGAAACGAAGGTTGGTTATCGTAGCCCTTATGATTTGTAATGTTGATGGGATTTGAGATGGATACTTTATCCTTCTTTATAGAAAGGTCAAAAAGATAAATCTCAGTAGCTGGTTGCCCAAATGAAACATTTACAGCAAAGAGGGAGCATAAGCATAGAATGATTTTTTGCATAAGGGGGGGGTTTGCAGAAAGTGTATATAAATATATTGAAAAGAACTTTGCACACTCAATCAAATCGTAGTGTTCTTCGAATGGTCCGTAATCCTCAATACAACAATGGTTCCTTGATCAAATAATACAACGTTATTGGCCCACCATAAATACCGCATTGGAAAACACCATCTTGCCGCTCTCCCAGAAGCTCCTGAAAAGCGGGTTGTCGACTATGTAAACGATGTTCCCCAGCCCCTTTTCTTCCACGCCCAAGACAAGACTATTGCTCATTTTCTTGTTCACCATTTGTCCTGCAAAACCCTGAATAGGTTTTGCGGTCCCTTTTATAATGCCAACGTTCCAGCCCTTTTCCAGGAATCCATAGCGGAGCTCATTGGTCTTTAAGGTATAGTACGAATCCCTCAATCCGAAAGACAATGGGTGTGATTTATCAAGGGTCACTTTATAAATAGCACCTGATATTGCGTTACTCAATTGTTTGCGTTCGGCATCTTCATAGTGCGTCAAAGCGTCTTTTTCTTTCGCTTCCTTTTCTTTTTTCTCTGCCTCTGTCTTCTCCGCTTCTGTTGCATAAGCCTTTAATGCATAGCCTTTCTTTTCGGCAAACGAAGGAAGCCCATTCGCAATGACGATGAGCCTTCCCCCACCTGAAACCCAGGAAGAAATTTGTTCCAAAAGAGAATCGTCAAACACCCGGTAGTTTCCTTCCGGGACGATGAGGACGTCATACTTTTTGAGATCCGTATTCTTAATATACTCTGTGCCAAGTTGTGTGATCGGGTAGTGAATTTGCTGCTCAAAGAAGTGCCAAATCTCCCCTGTGTTAAGAGATGAAGTTTGCTCTCCAAAGACGATTGCTATTTTTGGTGCCTTCAAAAAATTCACGGCAGCGGAACCGAAATCTTTCCCCTTATCAACGAAGCCGGAAGTAGCCGTATGGATTTTTCGATCTTTATTTTTCGCAAGGGTTAGCACGACATTATCAAAGTCTGCAATACCCTCGTTGTTGCGTCTTGTGACAACAAGCGTTCCGGCTTCAAAATTTTGACCACCTGAAGAAAATGCCTTGCTCGCCGAACGCACTTTCACATTTTTCTGTAGAAGAGAAGCCAGGAATTCCACGTCTTTAAGGCTTTCATATTTAAAGACATATGCATAAGGCGATGACGCAAGTGAAGAATTGTCTGCCGCTTTGGGTTCATAAGGCCTGGCTACGTTGATCCGTTCATTAAGAGCATATGCTTTCAGATTATAATTGTACATGAGATTCCACGCGGTGATATCATAGGTAGCTGAATCTGCCAATTTCGATTGTGGTTCAAATAGGGTAGTGATAAATCGTGACTTAGGTTGAAATACATTCACGACAATATCCTCTGTTGACAAGTTAAAAGAAGCCGTTGTCTGAGTTTGATATTCAAACCCTCGGGCAGGTTTTCCTGCAGAAGGATGGCCGTATTTAATCAAATGGCTGTCCATCCATTTTGTTATCTGATTAAGGTTATCAGTGTTATTATCAGCTTTTAGCACATAAGTCTTATAGGGTGCTGCCGGGCCGTTCAAATTTTCTTTGAAGTATTTTTCAAACTCATCCACCACCCTGGCTGCATTGAGCGAAGTAATTTCGATGGTGGATATGCCCGCCGTGTAGTGATGGGTAAGTCGATCTTTTAAAGTAAGGGGGTCGCCTTCGCGCGTGGTGATGCTTAGTCCCCCGATGCCCCCACCCGCTTGTTCATAGGTCATTCCGATTGCACCACTATACGTTGGGTAGGTATCGCCATAGCTGGGATAATATAAATCATACCGTTCTTTTGTGTAGTAAAGCCATCCCTGCTCATCAAAATACTTAGCATTGTTCTTGCCGATCATTGTCTGGAACTCGCGTTGCCATCTGCTGATCACTTCGTGATAGGGTTCAACGGCAGGGGCGAAGTAATAATGATTGTTATAGCCTTGTTCGTGAAAATCTACATGCACATGCGGCATCCACTCGTTATAAATTTTTATCCGTGACTGTGATTCGATTTGAGTTTCCCACGCCCAGTCGCGGTTCAGGTCAAAGAGATAGTGGTTTGCCCGTCCACCCGGCCATGGCTCACGATGTTCTTTGGCATCACTGCTGGGATTTGGCGGAAAGTTGCCATGCTGATTGTAGAAGTTGGCGTAGCGATCACGGCCATCAGGATTGATGCAAGGATCAATAATTACAATGGTATTCTTTAAAAATTCTTTTGTTTTCTCATTGGATGGATTCACCAATTCGTAAAGCGTTTTCATCGAGGATTCCATCGAATTGGCTTCGTTGCCATGAACATTATAGCTGAGCCAGACGATGCCCACCTTATTTCCTGATGGAGTTCCATCCACGATCCCGGCGCGCTTCAAATTGTCCAGGCGAATCTGATCCAGATTGGAAAAATTTTCAGTGGAGGCAACAACGGTATATAGGAGAGGACGATGTTCGTAAGTTTCCCCATACTGCATCACTTTTACATTTGCAGAAGCCTCATCCACCTGATTGAAGTATTCCACCACGCGGTAGTGAAGGGTAAAACGATCGCCCAGTTCGTACCCCAAAAACTCAGCAGGGGATAGAATCTTTGATTGACCAAAAGCAACAAATGAAAGAACAAGTAGGAGGATGGACAATGAACCTTTCTTCATGGAATAAATTTTAGCGGAACGAGAATAAGAAGTTCAATTCTTGTTTATCAACCTTTTTATTTGAGGGGCATGGTGCGTTACATGTTCCCTTAAAAAAATGAGCGCTTGCCGGGCATTGAGATAACCGGCCAGTACGTGGCGATAAATTCTCCGGTTGACATATTGAGCAGGGATTTTTTCAAGCAGCAGCTTCAATTCGCCCCTCACCAGATCCCATTCATGGATGATGGTTGCATGGTCATTATATAATGTCGTGTTCTCCACCACCCTTTGAGGTGCACTGAATTTTAGACCCGGTAATCTCTGGGATATTTTTAGCACATTTATTTTCATCTCTTCCCACAAGCCGGTATCATCTGACTCTGCAACGCCTTGAATTTTCTTCTGCATGTACATCACGGACATGCGCTCGGCCGTGATCAGATGGCTAAGAATTTGTGAAACGGACCATTTGCCGGGTTCAGGAGCCTTGTTCAATTGGTCTGCGGTCATATGACGAAGAGCATCAAGAATCGATTTGCGTTGAGATTCAATCTCGTCAAACAGTTTCTGAAAAGGAGGGTGCATAGATTGATTTCATCAAAAATAAACAATGTTTTCGCATCGTTGGGTCATTCAAAACCGTTTATATAACTTGATTTCATAAACCCTAACCCCAAAAGAGATGAATAATAATTACGCAGGATTCTGGCCTCGCCTGGTGGCGATTGTTATTGACTTGATTATTTTGGGCATTGCCCAATCATTTATCATCGTGCCCATATTGGCGGTGATGGGTCTTGGGTTCCTGGGAAACATGGGAGAGATGGATATGAGTGATTCTGAAAATATTGTGGAAATGGTTGGAGCCATCATAGCAATGGCAGGCACTTATTGGATATTGGCTACCACCATCCGTATACTTTATTTTTCATTTATGGAATCATCCAATTCACAAGCAACCCTGGGGAAGATGGCGATGGGCCTTGTGGTGACAGATATGAATGGAGGGAAACTTGATTTTGGAAAAGCCATTGTTCGGAATATTTGTAAAATTATATCTGACTTCACTTGCCTGATCGGTTATATTATTGCTGGCTTCACTGAAAAGAAGCAAGCCTTGCACGATATCATTGCCGGGACGCTTGTTTTGAAGAAGGCGTCAGCGTAAAAAACCGATCTTTTTTGGTAGGATTTTAATAGAAGCAGGTAGAAACCCAATAGACTCTCCGTCTGCTTCCAGGGCACAGCTTTCATTAGCGCTTAGTTCAACCCCCGACGCTGTATGGTAGTGAACCATGGTGTCATTGATTTTCCTTTTACCCTTGATAGTCTGCAGGTACAAAAGGAATTTCCACAAAGGCACCTCACCCGCAATGAATGAATTAAAGAAGCCGTCATCGAGGCGGGCATCGGGCGCGATGTAAATTGAACTTCCAAATGATTGCCCATTTGCGATGGCAACTACCCGGGCGCTACCCAGCCATTCGTATGGAGGCATTTTGACGAAAACAGATTGTGGACGGTGCGAAATGAATGTCGAGATAATGCTGATGAAGTAGGAAAGGTCTGGCCCCCAAAGGCGGCTTCGCTTTGCCATTCTTTTTACGACCTCTGGCCCCATGCCAATGCTACAGGCATTGACAAAGTATCGGGTAATTGATTTGCCATCTTTATCCGCACAAGCGATTTTGCCAACATCAGTGAGCTTTGGTTGTGCGACTTTTAATAATTGAGTGATTTGTTCAAAATCAGCACTGATGGAACACGCTCGTGCAAAATCATTTCCACTGCCAAGGGGAATCAGGCCAATGGAAGGTAAATTATCTTCACTCGCATGGATTAGTACTCCATTGATAACCTGATGAAGTGTGCCATCTCCTCCAGCAGAAAGGATGATAGAAAATTTATTGGCTAGCGCCGCCGTCGCCAGCGACTCTGCTTGTCCAGCATATTTTGTCTCAAAAACCTCAACATGGAATTGTCGGCTCAGGTACGGAAGGATCTCTTTATAAAACTTTTTCTTTTTTCGCGAAATACCGTTGATGATGATGGCTATTTTCATCCAATGAATTCCGTAGTTTTTATTTGCAGCTTTTCTTGATGATGCCTTTGGCTTCTGTAGAACCTAACTCCTCCGCCCTTTTTAAGTCGAGACACCCATCATAATTATTGTTCATCAGTAATTTCACCAATCCACGCTGCAAGTAGGTTTCAGGATCGTTAGGATAGAGGTTGGCTGAGTATCCGTAGTCTTCCACAGCTCCCGCATAATCCTCTTTTTCGGTTTTGCTGAGTGCACGGTTGTCGAAGTAAGTAGGGTTGGCGTCATCCAAAGCAATCGCTTTGCCATAATCGCCAATGGCACCTTCATAGTCCTGCAACGTATGTTTCAGGACTCCCCGAAGGTTGAACGTCTCGGGATCTTCGCTGTCGAGCTCAATAGACTTATTATAGTCCTCCAATGCAGCTTTGAAATCTTCTTTTGTGCTTTTGGCCAATGCACGGTTTTCATATTTCAATGGATCTTTTGGATCGAGTTTGATGGCCTGGTCGTAATCGATAATGGCCTTATCAAAATTTCCAGTCTGATAAAAGGCAACACCACGGTGGTTATAAAGACTTGGATCATTTTTATCAAGCTCCAACGCTTTTGAGTAATCGTCAATGGCACTTACAAATTCGCCCAGTTCTGCTTTAACTACGCCCCGATTAAAGTAGCGGTCAGCATCACCAGGTCCCAGTTCCAGGGCTTTTGAAAAATCGAAGTAAGCCCCCTGTAGGTCTTCGAGGTTGTATTTTGCAAAGCCGCGGTTGGTGTAAGCGTCCGTAAATTTTGGATTGAACCGGATTGCTTTGTCCAGATCGTTGAGTGCACTTTCATCGTCTCCCAAATTTGTTTTCGCCGCTCCTCTGTGATTGAGCGCTTCTGCAAATGTTGAATCAATTTCCAGTGCGACGGTATAATCGCTTACTGCCCCATAAAAATCTTCAATTGCCGCCCGGGCTTGTCCGCGCAGGTCAAGGGCGGTTTTATTCTTAGGATTGATGTCCAGAGCCTTTGTCAGATCAGTTTTGGCTCCGAGATAATCTTTAGCAGCAATTTTTTTTCTGGCCCCCTCAATTAAGGCATCTGGCGTCTGGGAAAATGTCTCGATTATCAAGAAGAAGAATAGGAACAGCAGTGAAATTCTTTTCATGGACGGGTAAATAGATGAGCAATTTAGAAAAGAATTTTTATGTCATGGTACCCCTCCGGATCAGGTACCTCAATGTCTTCGCAGGGATGTCTTCTCTGTCCCGTCTCGGGTACCGCGACCTTCGTACCACAAATGAAATGTAAAGGCCATCACCGATAAACGACTTGGAAGCGGAGGGACGCTTAAAGGCTAAATTGCGCTTGTAGGTCACGGTATTTTTGCTGCGACATCAAAAAACCGCGAAGAAGACCACTCCCTGCGAGCCGTTTGAATAAAATCCACAAACATCATTCAAATGATTTGCGTTTCTTTCGTGAAAAGAAACTCTCTTATGAAAAAGGCTTTTTCGATACTCTTTATCCTGTACGTCATCACCACTATGGCCCAGGAGAAGCCGCTGGACATGAAGATGGAGTTTGAGGATTATGATCCTCCCTCCTCCCTTGTGGTGGAGGAGCACCGATTGACGAGATCCAAGTTTCCTTTCATTGACATTCACAATCATCAGGGAAACATGAACAGCTCCGATTTCAAAGACTTGATTTCAAAGATGGATGCTTTGAACATGGGTGTGATGGTGAATCTCAGTGGCCGTGGCTTTCGCAGCAGCGGTGACCACCTTGAGAAATCCATGGAGAATATAAAGAATCGCTACCCCAACAGATTTATACTTTTCACGAACATAGATTTTGCGGATATCGACAATCCTGAATGGTCTGCGCGAACTAACAAGCAATTAGAAGATGATGTCAAGCGGGGGGCTAAGGGATTGAAGATATACAAGAGCCTGGGTATGTTCAGCAAGGATAAGTCTGGAAAAGTAATTGCGATCGACGATCCTCGCATAGATCCTGTTTGGGCAAAGTGTGGTGCGCTCGGCATTCCGGTGCTGATCCATACAGCTGATCCGAAACAATTCTGGCAACCCATCGATAAAGACAATGAACGTTGGCTTGAATTGAAAACTCATCCGGGTCGTCGACATGATACGGATACTGTCAAATGGGAGACCGTCATCGAAGAGCAGCACAATATCTTCCGGAAGCATCCTAAGACTAAATTCATCAATGCTCATTTGGGTTGGTATGCAAGTGATTTGAAGAAACTTGGAGGGCTTTTAGACCAATTTCCAAATATGTATACAGAGATTGGGGCGGTGATTGCTGAGCTCGGACGTCAGCCCAGGGCGGCAAAAGCGTTCCTCACAAAATACCAGGATCGTGTTCTCTTTGGAAAAGATAGCTGGGTGCCAGAAGAATATGAAACCTACTTTCGTGTGCTTGAGACGGAAGATGAATATTTTCCATATCACAAGCGCTACCACGCGTTTTGGCGAATGTATGGCATTGGCCTGCCGGACGATATCCTGAAAAAGATTTATTACAAGAATGCGATGAAGCTGATGCCGGGACTGGATGAAAAGTTGTTCAAATAAATAGATAATGCACGGCGATCGGGGGCAACACCAACCGCTGGTTATTCATCGATCCACCATCCAACCGGTAAGACTCAGTCGTTCTCTAGTGGCAGGCAGCACCTCATGTTCAATCTGGTCACTGCGAAAACAAACCAATCTGCCGGAGTAGGGCAAGACATCTATTATATCATCTCCAGCGTAGATCCGCAATTGACCTCCATGCGATTTTTCCCAATCCGAATTCAAATAACAAATGACAGACAATTTCCTGTGATCGTCAGACTTAAACTGGTCGAGATGACGTTTATAAAAAGTTCCAACAGGATAGATGGTCAGGTGCACCTCAGCCCCTTTTAAACTAAGGAACAGACTTTGATTAGCATAAAGAATTAGTTCTCTAAGACGGTTTAAGTATAGTGCAACGGCAGGTGAAGCAACAGAAGGATCAATCCATTGAATATAATCTCCGCGAATGGCTTCGTTTATTTGTTTGTCATGTTGTTTTCCTATTCCAGCTTTTTTAAAATGTAACTTGGGGCTCTTGAATTCGTCTGTTTGTAAGATATTGGTAACCTCTCCCGGGGTCAAGAAATGATCAACAATGGCATATCCCTTTTCGGCAAGGCCATTGGCGATTTGTTCAAGTTGGATCTGGAATAGGGGGGGCATGGTACCCTAAAATTAGGGAGATTGGATTGAATGATTGGAGTTATAATTGAAAATTGATTCATATGAGGTTTTATTGTTTTATAATTTGTGTCGTGCTGATGGGCAGTTGTGTGCCAAAAGAACAGGTGGTGTTGAGATCCATCAACATCAAAGAGGTCAAGCCGGGAAAAGATGGTCCAGTACTTTTTGCCGATGCTCTTTTTTTTAATCCCAGTTCTGCCCGGATGCGGTTGAAAAGCATTGATATCGACGTGATGGTGAATGATAAGAAGGCAGCGCGTGTGGATCAACAGTTAAGCTCATTGATCAAGGCGAAATCAGAATTCATTGTGCCCCTGGAGGTTCAACTCAATTTGAAAGAAGGGTTGCTGGATACGATACTTAGCTTATTTGGGGGAAAAACTTATGAAGTCCTTTTTGTGGGAAGTATGAAAGTTAGAGTCAATGGGATTCCTGTCAAAGTACCCCTGAATTATAAGGAGCAGATCAAATTGTAGCTGAGATGTCTGGCTGCACTGGTTCCTCTCTTTTCTTTTTTAATTGGAAATTTTGGCCGAGATAAACTTTCCGAACTAACGGATCGTTGGCAAGGTCTTCTGCAGATCCTTGCTTAAATAGTTTTCCTTCTACCATTAAGTAAGCTCGATCAGTAATGGTAAGTGTTTCATCCACATTATGGTCGGTAATGAGAATGCCAATATTTTTCTTTTTCAATCGTGATACAATAGATTGAATTTCCTCCACAGCAATGGGATCGACCCCGGCGAATGGTTCATCCAATAAAACAAAATGCGGATCCACGGCAAGCGCCCGGGCAATTTCCGTGCGTCGGCGCTCACCACCCGAAAGTACCATACCAAGGCTCTTACGCACATGGGAGAGGCTGAACTCTTCCAACAGGCTTTCAACTTTTTCTCTCCTTGCCTGCTTGGTCATATCCCTCATTTCAAGAGGTGCAAGAATATTTTCTTCCACGGTCAGGCTTCGGAAGATGGATGCTTCCTGGGCGAGATAGCCGATGCCGAGTTTGGCTCTCTTGTACATCGGAAGTGAAGTGATATTCTGATCATCAAGAAAAATTTCGCCACCGTTTGGCTTGATTAGTCCCACAATCATGTAAAAGCTGGTCGTTTTGCCTGCGCCATTAGGACCCAGCAGACCAACAATTTCGCCTTGCTCTACGTGTACCGACACGTTGTTTACAACGGTTCTTTTTTTATATTTCTTCAGCAGATTTTCAGCTCTTAATATCATTGTCTACGCGAATTTTAAATCTTTGATCCGAAGTTGCACACTTGTATTCCCGTTGTAGGAACTTTCCTCAATGGTATAAGCCATGTTGAAATGTGCTCCCCCCATCAATCGATCATAATGCTCAATTTGGTCGAATCCGACAACATTAAAAAACGCATCGTGATCTTTTTGCCCCGCGAGAAAGCGCAAATGACGGTCTTTGAAAGAGGAAAGGGAATTCATTACATAAACATTCTTGGTTTCAAATACCGGTCGTTGGTTATCGGGCCCAAAGGGAGCCATTTGTTTGAGGATGGAAATAAATTTGGTGGTAATGATATCGAAATGAATGGATAAATCAATTTCTATCGAAGGCGTGAGCATTTCATTGGTAATGGTCGTGGCTACAACTTCCTCGAAACGTTGTTGAAAAGCAGCGAGGTTAAGCGGGTCCATCGTAAGCCCCGCTGCGTATTTGTGACCACCGAATTTCTCCAACAAGTCACCGCAGCTTTCAATGGCCTGATAGAGGTCAAACCCGTTCACACTACGGGCGGAGCCGGTAATTTTATCATTGCTTTCGGTGAGGATCACAGTAGGTCGGTAATAGTGTTCAATACACCGAGCAGCAACTATGCCAATGACTCCTTTATGCCAGGAATTTTTAAATAACACGGTAGTCTTGGCTTTTTGGAGGGTTTCATTCGAGGCGATCATGGCAAGAGCTTCTTCTGTAATGCTGGCGTCGAACTCCCTGCGCAACTCATTCTTGACGTTAATTTTTTCAGCGCAAGCATTAGCTTCTTCCTCGGTCTGCGCGATTAATAGCTCCACGGCCCCTTTTGCATGGGCCACTCGTCCAGCGGCATTGATGCGCGGGCCTAGTGTAAAGACGACTCCTGAAATATCAAGTTCATTTTTGATGCCTGCAATTTTTTTTAATGCTTTTAATCCCGGCCTGGGGGAGTCGTTCAATTTCTTTAAACCGAAATACGAGAGTATCCGGTTTTCTCCATTAATCGGAACAATATCAGAGGCGATGCTCACAACCACCAAATCGAGATAGTCAAAGAGGACTTCTTCATTCGCATGGTTTCTGGCAAATGCCTGCAACAGTTTGAAACCAATGCCACAACCACTGAGTTCTTTGAAAGGATAATTGCAGTCCGCTTGTTTGGGGTCCAACACTGCAATAGCCTGAGGAATCTTTTGGTCGGGTAAATGGTGATCGCAGATTATGAAGTCAATGCCTTTGTGATTGGCAAGCAGGACCATATCCGCTGCCTTGATCCCCAGATCCAGCGCGATGATTAGTGAAAAATTATTTTTCTCTGCCCAAACGATTCCTGCTTTTGAAATGCCATACCCTTCAGCATAACGATCAGGGATATAGAAATCGCAATGAGGATAAAAACTTTTCAGGAAACTATACACGAGAGACACTGAAGTGGTGCCATCCACATCGTAGTCACCATAGACCAGAATTTTTTCCCCACGGTCAATGGCGCTCTTCAAACGCTCCACAGCGACTGCCATGTCCTTCATCAGGAATGGATCATGTAAATCCTCCAAAGAGGGACGAAAGAATTTCCTGGCCTCTTCAAAAGTATTTATTCCCCTTTGTATTAGTATGGCAGAAAGATGCTGGTTGATATTAATGCTTTTGCTAAGCGCATCGATCTGCAGTTGGTCAGGAATTGTTTTATTAAGCCAACGTTTATTCATCTTACTTGTCCTGGAAATTTATTGCTCCGGGTTTCCCAGGTAGGCCATCTTTTCCTTTCAAACCTTTGCGCCCCCTCTTGCCATCCATTTTACTATCGCCGACAGGACTTAATCCCGAAAACCCTGCATTACCTCCGTCACCGCCCAACCCCTGATTACCACCATAGTTTCTGATGATGATCTGACTGCCAAGCATCGATCTCAGTTCGGGAATACGGACCGCATTGAAAGTTACAGCCCCTCCATTACCACCATTGCCACCATTGGCACCTTTACCACCCGACCCACCATCACCACCCTTGCATGGTCTTGTGCCTTGACCTCCTCCTCCACCAGCGCCACCTTTACCACCATCCCCAGCATCCCCCCCGGAAACATCAATGATAAGAGGTCCCTTGAACTGGACGTCAGAAAAATAGAGAGAGAGATTTGTACCCATGCCCCCACTGGTACCTTCTGTTCCAGTCAATCCTATAGTTCCATCAGTGCACGGGGTGGAAGGGGAGGTTCCATTGCGACCACTTCGCCCCTTTATTCCATGGACGCCCCTGCCTTCAATCAAACTACCACGGTGGAACAAGGCGACTTTAGCATGAATGAAATTATCAGACTTGAGCTTATTGAGAATTATTTTAGAAGAGTCCATCATGATCAGAGTGTCGACCACCAGGATATCAGATTCCTTCATCTCATAAACCTCTTTTGACTTGATCTTGAGTTTGGACAACCGTGTTTGTCCCGACACCGCTAAGGAAAACAATAAAAACAGAATGACAGTACTGACTTGAATCATCTGGCAAAATTAAGCAACCCGTCTGACTACGTTATTGATCAATCTCTGGCGGCAACTTCGAATATAGAAAAAGCAGTGCTGAATGGCACTGCTTTCAAATGTCCTGTTTATGTGATTACTTTTTCGGGGCTGCCCTCTCTTTCTTCACTTCCCCATTCTTGTCTAAAGTAACATCTGCCATCACATCTTTGATATCCACACGCTGACTGTCTTTATAAGGAACGATCCATGCATCTTTGACACCCATATCGCGCATATATTTTTTAAATGTGTCGGCCTCCCAGTAATCGCGGAAAATACCAATTGTAATTCGTTGAGGATCGGTAGCATCTTTACCGCTAGCCTCCCCGCTAAAGTTCGGATTGTTGTCAAAATACTTTGAAAGATCTTTGTTCTTGAAGGCACCGACCTGAACTTTGAAAACTACCCCCTTTGAAAAATCCATCGGGTTAACAGGAGGGGCCGCCCTGAGTTGAGCGAGTTCTGTTTTTGCGGAAGTGAGTTCTCCCCGCATGCGCGAAATCTGGTCTTCCAACTCAGCGATTTTAGTATTCTTGTCGCTGATGCTGGATTGCAATTCTTTCATTTCACCCGTTAGCTTCGTCGCGGTGTTATCGGAGGTTTGCTTTGCCTCGGTGAATTGCTTCAGGTTAGCCGGGTTTTTAGCATATTCCTTTGCTTTCTTTTTCCATTCTTTTTTCTCAGCCTTGGAGAGCTGGGCGAAAACCTGCGAGCCGGAAAAAATTAGAGCCAGGCAGACAAAGAGTAGTCTAGTTTTCATTGTAAGGGGGTTATTTGTGTATAAAAGTACAAAAAACTTCAAAATTTGATACTCTGAGGTTTTCTGCAGATTTTCTGAGAACGGATCACCAAGATGGCGCACATATTTTTTTTAGCTATTGAATTAAATCAGCAAGAATCAGGGGGTTAGGTATATATGTGAAAATCAGCAAAAAAAATGCATTTGGAGCTATCCTAAACCATCTTTTCAGGCCGCACCCACTCATCAAACTGTTCTGAAGTAAGCAGCTTTAATTCAACCGCCGCTTCCCTGAGCGTCTTGTTTTCTTTATGGGCTTTCTTGGCAATTTTTGCCGCATTTTCATAACCAATGTGCGTGTTGAGGGCCGTGACCAGCATCAATGAATTTTCCATGTGCCTTTTGATGATGGGTAAGTTTGGTTCAATACCAAACGCACATTTTTCATTGAATGAAACGCATGCGTCACCGATAAGGCGCGCAGATTGGAGCACGTTAGCAGCAATCACCGGCTTGAAGACATTCAATTCAAAGTGACCCATCGATCCTCCGACTGAAACAGCCACATCATTTCCTATCACCTGGGCACAGACCATCGTCAAAGCTTCAGGTTGTGTTGGGTTTACTTTCCCTGGCATAATAGAAGAGCCAGGTTCGTTGTCTGGGATGACGATTTCTCCAATGCCTGAGCGCGGTCCGGAACTCAGCATACGAATATCGTTTCCGATTTTCATGAACGAAACAGCGGATCTTTTCAATGCGCCTGATAACTCAACCATTGCATCATGTGCAGCCAGTGCTTCGAATTTATTGGGTGCCGTGACAAATGGATAACCCGTGAGCTCGGCAATCTTCTTAGCTACCAATACATCGTAACCTTTGGGTGTGTTAAGGCCTGTGCCCACCGCTGTTCCTCCGAGTGCCAATTCGCGCACTGCTTCCAAAGCATTTTTAATGGTGCGCATGCTGTTGTCAATTTGCTGCACGTATCCGGAAAACTCCTGCCCCAAAGTGAGCGGTGTTGCATCCATAAAGTGCGTCCGCCCTGTCTTCACGATAGAAGCGAAATCTTTTACTTTTTGAGCGAGTGTGTCTCGCAACTTCTTCATCCCGGGCAAAGTGATTTCGACAACTTCTTTATAGGCAGCGATGTGCATCGCAGTTGGAAAAGTATCGTTAGAAGATTGGGACTTATTAACATCATCATTGGGATGAAGCACTTTCTTCTCATCGGTGAGTTTGCCACCCTGAAGTACGTGCGCGCGATAAGCGATCACTTCATTGGCGTTCATGTTGCTTTGTGTGCCTGAACCCGTTTGCCAGATCACCAGGGGAAACTGATCGTCTAATTTCTTCTCCAGAATTTCATCACAAACTTTTGCGATCAAATCTTTTTTGTCTGCGGCGAGCACACCCAGCTCATGGTTGGCCATTGCAGCGGCCTTCTTGAGATAGGCAAACGCATAGATAATTTCCATGGGCATGCTTGCCTCCGGGCCAATCTTGAAGTTGTTGCGAGACCGTTCGGTTTGAGCGCCCCAATATTTATCTGCGGGCACATTTACTTCGCCCATGGTGTCTTTTTCGATGCGGTAGTTCATGTGGGGTAAGTTTAAAGTGGAAAGGATGAAGCCAAAAGCTTAAATGAAGAGATAAGTAGTAAAAATAGGAAAGGATCGGGAATTATTGTTGGAGCAGGATTTGCCTCCCACCACAAGGAGATTGTGAGCCCGATATTGGAAGAAGGAGATCGAAGACAACCTCAATTCATGGTTATGGAAATTTCTCCCAGCAATTCGTACTGACTCCACAGAAGGCTTTTGTAACAGGTCAACACAAGCAGATGATTGATGATGACTGATAAAAAGAAATGATTCTGAAAAAGGTGACCTTCTTTTGCGTGTTGGCCTAGATCAACCGGATGAAATCAGGAGGGATACCGTTTGCGCAGTGTAAGCCGTAGTTTTAAACCAAATTCAAGATCCCTTTCTCCTTAGCTTCTAAAGAAGATTCTCCCATCAATGATTCATCCACAACTCGGGCAGCTTCCCTTCCCTCGCTGATCGCCCAGACCACAAGTGATTGTCCACGGCGCATGTCACCAGCAGAAAAGACACCCTCCACAGAAGTTTGATAGCGGTTGCACTTAACATTTCCTCGTTCATCAAGTTCTACGCCCAATTGTTTCAGTAAACCTTCTTGCTGAGGATAAAGGAATCCAAGGGCAAGCAGTACAAGTTCGCATGGGAGTACTTTTTCTGTGCCGGGAATTTCTTTTAAAATCGGAGGCTTGCTGTTTTCTGATTTGATCCATTCAACCGCGATCACTTTAAGAGCTTTAAGTTTTCCATCTTCATCTGCGATAAACTCTTTTGTAACAATGCTCCATTTTCTTTCGCAACCCTCTTCGTGTGAGGTAGAGGTTCTCAAAATCATTGGCCAATGGGGCCAGGGCATGGAGTCGTTTCGTTGATCGGGGGGCTTATTCAAAATTTCAATTTGAGTAACCGATTTGGCCCCGTGACGATTGGAGGTGCCCACACAATCAGAACCTGTGTCACCACCACCCAACACGATTACATTTTTTCCTGTGGCAAGAATCTCTTCAACGGTAACTTTTTTTCCGTCTACACGTCTGTTTTGCTGAGTAAGAAAATCCATGGCGAAATGGATGCCCTTCAGATTCCTGCCTGGGATTGGTAAGTCGCGGGGAATGGTAGAGCCGCCGCACAAAAGAATGGCGTCAAACTCTTCACGCAGTAGCTGTATGCTGACATTCACACCCACATTCGCATTGGTCTTGAAAGCAATGCCTTCTTCTTTCATCAAATTTATTCTGCGTACGACAGAATGCTTGTCAAGTTTGAAGTCAGGAATACCATAGCGCAATAAGCCTCCGATCTCGTCAGAGCGCTCAAACACGGTGACCAAATGTCCTGCATAATTTAATTGGGCAGCGGCGGCAAGACCGGCTGGTCCCGAACCGACCACCGCAACTTTTTTTCCGGTTCGCGAAGTGGGAATCTTTGGTACAGCATAACCCAACGCAAAGGCCTTTTCAATGATTGACTTTTCAATGTACTCAATGGCCACCGCAGGCTTGTTGATGGCCAGCACGCAAGAGGCCTCACAAGGAGCTGGACAAATGCGGCCGGTAAACTCAGGGAAGTTATTAGTCGACGTGAGGATTTCGTACGCCAATTTCCAGTTCTGCTGATATGCCGCATCGTTAAACTCAGGAATGTTGTTTCCCAACGGACAACCTGAATGACAAAAAGGAGTGCCACAATCCATGCAGCGGGCAGCTTGTTTCACGGTGATGGTTTCTTCTATTGGTCCTTCCACTTCTTTATAATCATGAATGCGCGCACTCACATCCCGCTTCTTCGGAAGGTCACGTGAATAATCTAAAAATCCTGTTGGCTTACCCATAAGTTAATTTCTATTTCTTATGCCTTCACAGGCATTTGCTTTTCCTGTGCCTTTCTTTTTGTTAGGACCGCCTTGTATTCAGCGGGCATGACTTTTACAAACTGCTCAATGACTTTGTCCCAGTTTTTGATCATAAGCGCTGCCACCTCACTGCCCGTGTTAGTAATGTGCTCCATGATCATCCTTCGAAGAAGTTCCTCGTCCACTTCACTCTTCTCATCGATCAAGACCATTTCCATATTGATATTTTGAGCAAAAGTTTTCATAGGGTCAAAAACATAGGCGACACCGCCACTCATGCCAGCAGCAAAATTTCTTCCGGTATCACCTAGCACAACCACCGTGCCACCAGTCATGTATTCACAACCATGATCACCAACACCTTCCACCACCGCATTCACGCCCGAATTCCTGACCGCAAATCTTTCTCCTGCTCTTCCGCGAATGAATACCTCGCCGGAGGTGGCGCCATAGAGTGCCACATTTCCGATGATAATATTCTGGGCCGGATCATACTTTATTCGTTTATCAGGGTATACAATGAGGCGGGCACCAGACAGACCTTTACCGAAGTAATCATTCGTGTCGCCCTCCAACTCAAAGGTGATTCCTTTCGCCGCGAAGGCACCAAAACTCTGACCGGCAGTACCGTGAAATTTAAAATGTATTCCAGCTCCGTCTGTGTTACCCTTTATTTCATTGGTGTACTTCTTAGTAATCTCGTTCGACAACATGGCACCGACTGCCCGGTCCTCATTCGTGATCGAGAATATGCCTTGCACAGCCTCGTGATTTTCGAGATAAGGCTTGGCATTCTTGATCAACGTGCGATCCAGTACGCGTTCAATGTCATGATCCTGATCTTCTTGTCGGAAAAGCGCTGTATCAAGACTGATCGGCTCTTTGTACAAGATAGGTGAGAGGTCCAGGTTTGAGAATTTCCAGCGGTCATCTGTGTCCTTAAGTTCGAGGTAGTTGCTCTGTCCAACCATTTCATTGATGGTTCTAAATCCAAGCTCAGCCATGATCTCACGCAACTCCTGCGCTAAAAAAGTAAATAGGTTGACCACATATTCCGGCTTGCCGGTGAAAAGGGCACGCAGTTCTTTATTTTGTGTAGCCACACCCACTGGACAGGTATTTAGATGACACTTACGCATCATGATGCAACCGGTCGTTACCAATGCAGCAGTAGCCACTCCCCATTCTTCTGCTCCGAGCATCGCGGCAATGGCCAGATCACGTCCAGTGCGGATTTGCCCATCGGTTTGTAATACCACGCGACCACGTAATTTGTTTCTCACCAATGTCTGATGCGCCTCTGCGAGCCCAAGTTCCCAGGGCAACCCCGCATGACGTATCGAGCTCAACGGTGATGCACCAGTGCCTCCATCATGACCAGAGATCAAAATTACATCGGCATGCGCTTTTGCAACACCTGATGCAATGGTGCCGACACCTGCTTCAGAAACTAATTTTACACTGATGCGTGCTTCACGATTTGCATTTTTCAAATCGAAAATAAGTTGAGCAAGATCTTCGATTGAATAGATATCATGGTGCGGTGGCGGTGAAATCAAACCAACGCCCGGCGTGGAATGCCGAACCCGGCCAATCCAATCATCCACTTTATGACCTGGCAATTGGCCGCCTTCACCCGGCTTGGCACCTTGCGCCATTTTTATCTGGAGTTCTTTCGCATTGGAGAGGTAATAACTCGTCACTCCAAATCGTCCAGAGGCCACTTGTTTAATGGCAGAATTTTCCCAGTCACCATTTGGTTTTCGATGGAAGCGTGCTTCGTCTTCTCCACCCTCACCGCAGTTGCTCTTGCCACCAATCCGATTCATTGCAACGGCAAGTGTGCTGTGTGCTTCATATGAAATGGATCCGAAAGACATTGCGCCGGTAGCGAACCGTTTGAATATATTTTCAATGGGTTCCACTTCCTCGATGGGTATTGATCTTCCCTTACGGAATTTCAGAAGACTTCTCAGCGTGATGGCTTTCTCACTCTGGTCATTGATGAGCGCAGAATATTTTTTAAAAACCTGGAAATCGTTGGTCTTTGTGGCGTGCTGAAGAAGATGAATGGTCTGCGGATTGAAGAGGTGGGCTTCTCCACGTTGTTTCCATTGATACACGCCTCCTACTTCCAATCGGGTTGCTTCATGTGCAGTTTCAGGAAATGCGAGACGATGCTTCGCGAGGGCTTCTTTCGCAATATCGTCCAATGTAAGTCCGCCAATGCGCGATACCGTGCCGGTGAAATATTGATCTACGACCTCCCTGCTGATACCAAGGGCCTCAAAGATCTGCGCTCCGTGGTATGACTGAAGTGTACTGATCCCCATCTTGCTCATAATCTTGAGCAACTCGCCACCCACTGCTTTTTTATAATTGTAAACAGCTTTCTCTTCGGTGAGTACCTCGGGCAGCAGGTTACGTTTCTTCATGTCGAAGATGGTTTGATACACTAAATATGGATTCACGCCTGACGCACCAAAGCCAATCAGTGTTGCATAATGATGAGTCTCCCACACATCTCCTGCCTCTACCAACAACCCAACTTTTCCGCGAAGGCCTTTTCGGATGAGATCATGATGAACCGCTGCCACGGCAAGAAGCGAAGGTATCTGTGCATGACCGCTGTCGAAACTGCGATCGGATAAAATGATGATCGTGAACCCATCTTCCACAGCATCTGTCACATATTGACACACCCGATTCAATCCCTTTTCCAATGACCCCGGCGCACCACCTGCTTTGAAGTAGGTGTATATTGTTTTCGTCTGCAAGTGACGGTGATCGATGTACCGGATTTTTTCCAGGTCACTGTTAGAAAGAATGGGTATCGGCAATTCCAACGTAATGCAATGTTCGGGAGTCTCTTCCAACAGGTTTAGCGAGCCACCCACATGCGTTACCAATGACATGACCAATCGTTCTCGGATTGGGTCAATAGGAGGATTGGTGACCTGAGCGAAGAGTTGTTTGAAATAACTTGAAAGGTGCTGTGCCTGATTGGACAAAATGGCCAAGGGTATGTCACTTCCCATGGAGCCAAGGGCCTCTTTTCCAGTCTCACACATCTGCGCCAGCACGACTCGAACATCTTCGGTGGTATAACCGAATGAAATCTGACGCTTGATAAACGTCCGCGGATCGTACTTATGAAAGCTTCCGCCTGGCTCAGGAAGGTCAGACAACCTGACTTTATTGGCACGAACCCATTCGCCGTATGGCTGGCGTGAACAAATATCTTTTTTCAGCTCTTCGTCGCTGATGATGCGCCCCTGCTCCAGGTCTACAACAAACATCTTTCCTGGCTGCAACCTTCCTTTTGTGATCACCTTGGCAGGATCAATGTCCAGCACACCAACTTCCGATGCCATGATTACCCGGTCATCGTCTGTTACCACATAACGCGAAGGGCGTAATCCATTTCGATCTAAAGTCGCACCAACAATTTTACCATCGGTAAAGGTGATCGAAGCGGGACCATCCCACGGTTCCATCAGGTTGGCGTGGTACTCATAAAAATCTTTTTTCTCCTGGCCCATCTGATCGTTACCATCCCATGCTTCTGGAATGAGCATCATCATCACATGGGGCAAGGACCGACCCGAGTGAATGAGCAATTCAACTACGTTATCAAGATTGGAAGAGTCCGACTGAGCGGGGTTACAGATTGGCAATATCATGTCAAGCTCTTCGTGACTGAAATGGTCAGAGGAAAAGAAAGCCTCTTTTGATTTTAACCAATTGATATTTCCCTGGATCGTGTTGATCTCGCCATTGTGAGCAATGAACCGGAAGGGTTGAGCCAATCGCCACGAAGGAAAGGTGTTGGTAGAAAAGCGGGAATGAATTACTGCGATGGCAGAAACCACTTCTTCGTGCTCTAGGTCGGCGAAGTAATGTTTTAGTTGCCTTGAGGTAAGCATGCCCTTGTAGGCGATGGTTTTGTAAGAAAGAGAAGAAAAATAGAATTGGTTATTGACGCCCTGCACCGATTCGGTAACGATGCGTGTGGTGTATTTGCGGAGGATGAATAGTTTGCGTTCAAAGTTATCAGGGTCTGCGATTGACTCCGGGCGCTTGATAAAAATCTGTTCCATGACAGGTTCAGCCCGCAGTGCAGTTTCCCCAATCTCATTGTTTCTGGTGGGCAGAAGCCGGTAGCCCAATAGAGACATTTTCATTTTCTTGATCTGCCGATTGAGTACCGTGCGACATTCTTCACGAGCTTTTGGATCACGTGGAAAAAAGACCAGCCCAACAGCATAATGACCGTAGGGTGGTAGCTTGATGCCGAGTTTGTTGCACTCGTTGGTGAAAAATTCATGTGGTATCTGGATGAGGATACCGGCACCATCGCCTGTGTTAGCCTCACAGCCACAGGCACCGCGGTGGCTCATTCTTTCAAGCATGGTAATGGCATCCATCACCAATTGGTGTGACTTCCGTGCTTTGATATTGGCGATGAAGCCTACACCACAAGAGTCTTTCTCAAAACTCGGGTGGTACAATCCTTGATGCTCTTGCTCTTTCAATTCAATAAATGATTCGTTTACAGACTATTGCGCGAAATAAATCTACTATGCTCACCGCAGGAATGCGAACTTGAAGAAGAGTATTTTAAAAAAGAGTGATTTTTTTGGCTAACAGTTGGTAGCGGAAACGGTTGTGGAGGAGTAGGCAGTTGACAAATGCAGTAGGCAAAGGTTCCAACTTGGGATTGCTACTATCTAACTCAAATAAGGGCGCGCCAGTTCGAAGGAATGGCGCCGCGTGTTCTAACGCGTGCCAATGTGAGCAAAATATAAGTATTAGCTAATTCAATTTGAGTCCCAGAGTCAACAGAAAATTACTCGCAGCGACAACGCAAAACCAGCGCGAATACTTGAGTAGTTAAGATCGAACAACCAACAATGATCAATCTAGAACTACTCATTCATGCCTTAAGGCCTTCACCGGATTGGACATGGAAGCTTTCAGAGATTCATATCCAACCGTAATCAATGTGATGAGTACAATCAATCCAATCGTGCTACCAAAAACGAGCAGGGATAAGTCTGTCCGGTACACGAAACTTTCCAGCCATTGGCTTGATAGGAAATATGAAATTGGGATGGCGATTGCACAAGCTATCAACAATAGTTTTCCAAAAACGCTGAGCAATAACAACAAAATCTGAAAGTTGCTCGCACCCATCGTTTTACGAATTCCTATTTCCTTTGTGCGTTGTTGTGACATAAAAGACGCAAGCCCATACAATCCAACACAAGTGATGAGGATTGCAAGCCACGAAAAATTTTCTGTGAGCCCTGCCACCTTGGTTTCATTTTCATACATCCTGCCGAATTCTTCATTGATGAACCAGTAATCAAATCCGAATCCGGGAAACACTTGCTTCCAGGCCGCTTCGAGGACCTGAATTTTTTCCGCCATCTTTCCTGCAGGCAGACGAACGTGAATAATCCGGTCGTCGGTATGGGGCTTGGGTGAAATGGCGAGTGGGTCGATTTTCTTGTGCATAGACCGGTACGGAAAATCCTCCACTACCCCAATAACCAAACCGGTTACTGGAACTTTAGTGGTGTCTCTTCTTGAGTAACCCATGACATAGTCAGGACGCATCACCGTTTTTCCAAGCACCTCCTGCGCGGTGAGATGAAGCGCATCCACTGCGGATTGATTTAATAGAATCGAACTCGAGTCTGCTATATTCTTAGGATCAAAGTCGCGGCCGGCAATGATTTTGAGATTAAATGTCTTTGGAAAATCATAATCTCCATTTAACTGGAACCATTCATGTTTATCCTCATTGATTTCGGGGAACTGCATCACCATGTTGATGGGTCCAAAGAAATCCAATCGCGGCAAATGATTTGCCAATGTCATCTCTTCTATCTCGGGATCTTGAAGCACTGCATTTTTGAAGGTGAGGTATTTTTCGTTTGGTGTGGGCCCGGCAAATCCACCAAAACGAATCGATACGATTTGATTACCCGCCTCATTTAACCCACTTTGCAGCTATCCGGTCAGAAGTAGCTGTGTTCTAATAGGTTCTGTTTTTTCTGGTGTTAGTTTGTGTACTACAGATTTTCGTTTTG